>NZ_MUFB01000012.1 GCF_001996005.1 Salinivibrio siamensis
GAAGATAGAAGATAGCGTTAGTGGTGAGCTATCTAAGAAAATGCGGCTTTAACATGGCGGATATAAGGCAAATTGGCTTCTATCCGCCAATTTGGGCGTTGGTCGGTAGCGACCACTCTCTAACAAAAAATATCGCGATCGCGGCCTACGGCCGCTTATCAAAAAGAACCCCGCCTAAAAAGGCGGGGTTCGTCAGCAATCTGAATTGTGACAATTTTTGATGACAACCTCGCCTCGGGCCACCGCGATGAGAGCTTTCACTCTAACCGGTATTCCTTCTCACGAACCAAAAACGCCACCGCTAATCACGGTGGCGTTTTGGGCAGGCGAGAAGCGTGGGACTACGCCAACTCGGCCATCACACACTTGGCAAGGTCAGCGGGGCGGTAGTAAACCGATTTCATCACCTTGCCTTCACGGATAAGCTTGCCGTCGACACTGACATCGGCGGCACATTTGGCGATGATGCCATCTTCTTTGGGACTGGCGACAACATCAATGCCTTTTTGCGCGTAAAACGCTTGGGTGTCGGCAAACTCTTGTTGATTGCGACAGACTTTACTCATATTGCTGCTATGCACCTCATCCCAACAGGTCACAAAATCAACACCTAGGCGCGAGGCGATTTGAAGCAAGATATCAACCATGTAGCTCACTTCGAGTTGTTCTCGATAGCCACGCGCGCCCATTTGAACAGCACGTCCCATCAGCACATAAACACTATCAACAATAGCGTCCACTTGCTCAACCAGCGAGTCGGCTTCCGCAAGCTCTGTCATTTCCTCGACCGCCAACGCCGTGTGCAGATCATCGGCTTTGTCATCGAGAGAGTCAGGATCATTGCAGGGCAAATCAAAGGTGGTGCGGAAGGCTTCAATATCACGGTAAAGGTGGTCGTAGATCGCTTGATCGAGAACAGCAAATTTCATTTGTAGGGCCCTTTGAGAAACAAACACGCATGCGTTCATGCTGACATACAAGGGGCATTACAATAGCACTGCTCACTCAGACTTGAAATCGATCATGATGATTCTTTGTCGCCAGACAGCGTTAAAGCACAAATATCACTCAAGCTTGGTGTACGCCCGCCGCTAACGCCTTATACTGAATCTATGACGTCATTTGCACGCTCGGCCAAAAGGATAGTTACTATGACCAAACGTTTATCGCTCGCCACACTGTGTGCTGGTATGTTGCTGGCCACAACCGCACAAGCGCAAACCTCCCCGCTCAGTATTGGCGCAAGTGCCGGTATCACAGATGTCAGGTACGGCACACAAACAGAAACAGGCCACACTTGGGAAATTAACGGCACCTTACGTGTCACCGATTACACAAGCCTTTACAGCGGCTACGGCCAAACCAGTGCCGATTTCGACAATAGTAACGGTACAGAAACAACACTCACCTCAAGCTATATTCCGGTGGGAGTGCAGATCAATGTCCCCATGAGCATGGGCAATGTTTATTTGCGCGGTGGTGGTAATTATTATCAAACAAAGTTCGGTTCAGATAAAGATATTGGCTGGGGCGCAACAGGCACGGTGGGCTTTGAACTACAGCCTACCGTCGGCCCCAAAATGGCGTTTGAGTTCACTTATGCCGATAGAGGCACCGCGGAAACCAGCTCAGTAAACGTCGGAACCAGTATTGGCTTTTAGTGGCATAGTAGGATCAACCTCGAGGGGTAAGTGGGCCACTAATGGCCTGCTGACCCGACACGGGGCACCATCGTAGTAATACATACTTGCGGTATCCGCGTTCACGCAGATATGTGTCAAACTCACTGTACTGGCGTCTTCTCGGTGCATACACACAGATAAACTCCCCAATACTGGCTCGTGGCTTCGATGATAATCGAGTAGCGCATGGGCGGAAGAAGATGAATCACGCAATTTTGCGGCGAGGAGCGCTGAGCGCGTGCGACGTACGTCATCTGCTACCACCGCAGAGGAGACAACAGGTGGCACACAGTCGATACCTTGCAACGTGCGTCCATTCCACTGCCAAGCCACCGGTGAACACGCCGCGTGTTGGGTCTTATCGGTATTCACCGGGCTAAAGACCAACAAGGTAAAAGGCGCAAAATCCGTCATTTCATGCTCTGTCACCATGGCCGCCACCTGAGACAGATCGCTTGCCCTCGCCACGGATTTCACCAGCTGACCCCGACTGCGCTTGGGCACAACAGACGGTTGACCTTGATAATCATTTAACAAACAGACCAATAACCCATGTTCATTCGCCGCTATCCAAGTGCCCATCCCATCAGGATCAATCGGCATAAGTACGCGTGTTCCCGCTATTTGATAGACTTTCGGCGGTATTGCACGGCTTCTACCTCGTGCCTCATCACGGTTAAAACACAGTTCAAACCCTTGCTCTGAGGTCAACCATGTCAGCGTGCACATGGGTGCTGCTCTCGCTGATAACTTGCCGTCGCTGCAGCGATGCCGATCTCTTTATCCAACACTTCCCCCAGATCGTATGCGGCTGTGCGCATCATAGCAAAGTGGTGAGTGGCGTGACTGGCCACGGCAATCAATTCACGCATTATGGTTGAGGGGGTAGTCACTGTATTGGAGGCATACAAGGTGACCTGTGTCGACACTTGTATCGACTGCTCGAGTTGTTGACTAGACAGCGTATGTAACCAGCTGGCTATGGCCTGCCACTCAGCTTGGGCAAGAGATTTATCGGTTTCTACGCGATGGCCTCGCCGGCGTCCATCTGCATTCATCACGCCACTACCCTCTCCTTGGTGTAAGGCCCAATACATATCAAGCGCATGACGCATATGTTGGCCAATGGTGCTGGTAAATCCATCGGCCCGCATACGACCATAAGCCGCGCTCGTAACACTCGTCAGTAGCTGCTGTGCCTGATAAGCCACATCCAGGTTACCACTAATAATCGCACTATCTGCTTTGGTTAGACTCGAATGCATACCCTCACCTTAGTACATGTTGCGGCAATTTGGCGCCATCATCTTCATTCAAGCAGATGTCATGCCGCTTTAGTCCGTTTCTGGGTATTGCTTCATCCAGCGCCTTTCTTGGTACCATGCGCGGAGCAAAGCAAACACAGAGGGTGGTTTGTGTCCCTGCAATCGCAAGCGCGCACCAATATGGTACAAATGCCGATATTGATGCAAAAGTGCGCTGATGGCTTGGAAATAACTCCCCTCACTGTCCCAAATATGCGCCGGCTCACTACTCGCGCCGTTGATCTCAACAATACAAAGCGCCTCTCCTTTCTTTAACGACGCCATATCGCGAAACTTGATGTCAAAGCGACCGAAGTAAAAACCATCAATGTCTTTCGCGATCGTATCCATTTTTGCCGTCAACGCTGGCGTCACCCAAGCCGCCCCATCTTTAAAGATGGCACCGCGGCAGTGGCTACCCGAGAAGGCTAACGGAATACGTACGCCCGCTGGTATTACGTCATCAAGCTGGTGGTGGTGGCGCTGATGATAAAGGTGTCCGCGCACAGAGGCGGCATCATGGTGCTGGATAAGCGCGGCTAAGGTATGCTTGCCATCACCGATCACGGCGGGCAAATATTTCAACCCGAGGGAGAATATGTGCCCACTTTCCTCGCCGGGATAGCGAATATAGAAAACCCCCGCTTCCGCGTCGTAAGGTGCCAATGCTTGGAAAATAATGTCTCTGTCGGGAGGAAATGTGCTGATATAAGCAAAGAGCTTTTTTTCCGTATCGATACGCTGAACGCCAGCCCCTCGACAGCCTTTGTCCGGCTTAGCCACCAGCGGCATAGCGATACCTGCCTTCGCAAGTTCGGCAAGTAGCGTTTTTTTAATGCTGGGGGTGATTGCATTGGGCCGCGTCCATCGCCAATAGGCAGCGATGTATCGTTGCGCCGTGTCGCCCGCTTGGGCAAACACCTCTGATTTCGCCTCACCGACCATCCCTGAGAGACGGATCCCCGGGTTAGCAATCAACGGCAACGTCAAACTGCGATAGTAGAGGCCAAGCCCGATTGATTGAACCGCGACGGGCGTGTAGAAACACCAAGCAGGCAGAAACTCAAACCAGCCTAACGGCCGTGACACAGAATAGTGGGGCATGCCAGCTTGGCCGACAAGCGTCACCGAAGGCTTTGTCATAGCGATCCTTTTGGTGGTGTTGGCAACGCGCGGCGACGGAGAAAACGATTAATCAGCACCAGCAAGACAATCGAGAGCGCAAACGCCCAACCTGTCAGTTGTTTCTCTGCCAGCCAATCGCTGTGCTCAATCGTGAATGCGCCCCAAAAAATCAATCCTGTCCAGCAGGCGGTGGCAATACCAACGGATAATAAAAAGGTGCTGAGCGGAATCGCGAGAAAACCGCTGAGGCTATAAGTAATTGTTCTTAAACCGGGGATAAAGCGGATAAGGAAAAGATTAAAAAAAGCGTGACGCCGTAAAAGGTGGCGTGCGTCTCGCACTCCTTTCATCAACAATAAACGGGCACGTAAACCGCGATAACGCCGCGCATAACGACCCAGTAAAAAAAGGGCAATATCACCACTTGCGATGCCCAGGAAAATCGCCAACAAGGCCGTGTGCCACGCTAAGACCGACTCAACCGCTACAAAAGCGGCTAGCGCAATCGCACCGTCCTCAAAAACATACGAGGCAAATATAATGACAAAAAATAAACCCAGTGACGGTAAGGTCGCCAAACTGGGTATCATGCTCTCAACCATTGGCTTTCTCCTCCTTATTAATCATAGACAGGAGAAAGCCCAAGTTACTTACAAATTGATGAAAAAATAAAGCTACATGCCGCCCGCCACATCAAATAAGCTTCCTGTCGAGTACGAGGCATTATCAGATAATAACCAAGCAATCATTTCTGCCACTTCTAGGGTAGAGCCACCGCGACCCAGTGGAATGTTATCCGCGACACGGGCGACGCGATCCGGCTCACCGCCTGCGGCATGCATATCCGTATCGATGGGTCCTGGCCGCACTGCATTCACACGAATGCCTTCACGCCCCACTTCTTTTGCCAACCCCATGGTAAGCGTATCAAGCGCTGCTTTGGTGGCTGCGTAGTCAACATATTCATTGGGCGACCCGGTTTTTACCGCTGCGGAAGATACGTTGACAATCGCGCCACCGTTCCCGCCGCGGGACTGCGCCATGCGGTGTACCGCTTCGCGGCAGCACAAAAAGGCACTAGTGACATTCGCTTGGAACATCGCGTTAATCCGATCGGCATCCATACTGCTCACCGTCGACTGTGGCAACATGATCCCCGCGTTGTTCACCAGTGCAGTGATATTTCCCAGACGGTTGTCTGCTTCGCTGAATAAGCGTTTAACGCCCTCTTCACTCGACACATCCGCCTGAACCGCAATCGCATTGACACCAATCGCTTGAAGCTCATCAACAAGCGCAAAAGCAGATTCACTGTTGCTAAGATAATTGATGCAAATGGCATAGCCACGCTGTGCCAATAGTTTTGCCGTCTCACGGCCAATGCCGCCACTTGCCCCGGTTACAATCGCAACTGGATTCATTGCTACTCCTTTTCGCTTAATCCGCCGATACCGGTGGATAATACCCCATTCTCACTGCGCCCCAATGTTGACCTGCAACAAAAAGAGGAACAGAAAGATCATGCATTACCTCACCGGTATCGCGCTTGTAGGTCTGCAACAACATGGTATCAGTATGTTGACCGCAACGCCTACCTGTTCGGTCATCAAATAAGCGTTTAGTCCGGTTTCCGGTGATATCTTGCGCATAATCACCGGTGAGAGGCTGGCAAAAGCGCTGATTATGCGTGGGGACGTAGCCATGGTTGTCATTGGCTATCACATAAACAATGTTCTCATCTGTCTCAAGAATGGGCTCTTGAATAGGCGGTAAGATCCGATCACACAAGCTATCAAATCGGGTGGTATATTTTTTAGGATCGGTGTTCGCGATCGGCTGGTAGTGGCGATCAAACAAATCACTTTTACTGATCTCACCCTGCTCAATGGCTTGTGCAAACGCCGCCTCTATACGATCACGACATAAGCTGGCTGCTTTAAAAAAGCGTTGATGTGGGCTCGCCTCTGACAGCTCAGCGAAAACGGCATTGGTTTTTTCGGTGGTTTCCATCAAGCCTTCCGCTTCTTGGCTCAGCGCAATGACCTGGTTATCACTGTCTTCTAGTCCAGTCCGCACTTGGGTCAATGCTGAAGCAATTTGCTCAAGGCTTGCACTGTTTTGTGACGATCCATCCGCCATTTGTCTCACGGCCGCTTCAACCTGATCGGCTCTGGACGAGAGGTCGGTTAAAATCTCTCCCACCCTCTCAACATTCCACGTCCCCGCCTCGACATCCGATGACAGCGTTTGAATATGGGTCATCACATTACTCGACTCTGTCATGATTTGTTTTATGATCGCCGCAACTTCACTGGTGCTTTGTGACGTACGCTGCGCAAGCTGACGCACTTCGTCGGCCACCACCGCAAAGCCACGCCCTTGCTCTCCCGCTCGTGCCGCTTCAATGGCGGCATTCAACGCCAATAGGTTTGTTTGCTCTGCAATCGCATCAATGACCTGTGCGACATCACTCACTTTATTGACGTTGGCGTCTAGCGCTTCAATACGTGCCACTGTTTCAGCCGTTTTTTGGTTAATATCACGCATTTCCGCGATTGAGGCGGTGCGCTTATCGGCCCCCTCCAAGCTCAAATCTCGCATGCGCGTTACTTGCTCAACAGACGCCGCCTGCGCTTGGCAGGTGTGAGACAAAGTCTGTTCGATATGCTGCGCGGTCTCGGTGACCTCGACCACAGAAGAAAACTGTTCGGTTAATCGCGTTTTTAATATATCCGAGCGATGCGAGACTTCCGCCGCATTCATGGCATTCATGGTGGCGCGCGTTGCCAGCCGTCCGACTGTTTTCATCGGCAGCGTTTGCGTTTCTTCCTCGGTATTTTGCCCCGGTACCACCTTGGGTGCCGACGAGTACACTTTCATCGCCAACACGGTCACGAGCGCTTGGCAGGCGAGGAGTCCCGCTACCGTATAAAACTGCTCAGAAAAAAAGCGCCAACTCACTAACACTAAAAGTGTCAACGTGGTGCCTATTACAACCCAAAACCATGATTGTTTGTTCGCTGCGTTCCCTGTCATCGAGCCACCTTTGTTCCTCACTGAACCGATTTTATCCAATGTCATGGCATGCGGTCGTATCACGACACACAGGACTGCCACGTTTTGATTACTAATGCCATGCTTCACACTCAATAGCGATGAAAGTGATCAAATTTCGACTAAAGCATTAGATCTGAGACGCTAGTAACCAAACAATTAATAGGATGCAGGTGCCTCTCAATACGGCGGGCAACAAGTCAGTACCGACAAAGGTAGCGGAAAGGCAATAAAGGTCGTTAACTCTAAGACAAAATGCGCTAAGCTACAGCTAGGTCATTGTAATTAATGAGAGAGCCATGCCCCGCCATCAACGAGTGCGCCAGGCGATTCACGCCTTTTTGGTATTGATGACAATTAGTTTCTCGCTGGTGTGCTTTTCGTTGGCCGTCATTCCCGAGAGTGAAGAATTTGCCGTCATTTGGTATGCCTCCGCCGTGGGCGCTTTCTCACTGGCCAGCCTTCCTCACCGCGCGCGTGCCCTAGCCACCCTCGGTTTTTTTATCGGCGTATTTGCAGCAGACAGTGTCATGGGGCTCCCATCCCTACTGAGCCTTAAGCTGGCGGCCATCAATACATTAACCGCCTTCACGGGCTGTACGTTATACCTTATGATGCGCCGGCGTTATGGCAACCCTTTGCACGGTGTGTGGCCATTTATCCGCGGACTGATGCCAACAGCCGTTATGAGCCCGCTTGTCGGTGCCCTCCTCGGGGGCTATGTTTTATCCGCCTTCAATGAACACGGGTTTAACTACTATGTAGTACGCTGGTTTTTTAGTGAATTTATCGGATTCGTTGCGCTATTTCCGCTATGCTTAGCGCTCAAAGAGCGGCTATACACAGACACTCTCGACAAGCTCTATCGACCGGCTCCCTCTCCATCGACAATGATCAGCGGCAGTCTCGCGCTGTTTGTCCTGATTAGTTTGCTTTTTTATGCTTTCCCCTATCCGTTCATCGCGCTGACAGGCTTGTTTTTCATTGCTGCCACACTGCAAAGCAGAATAATAGGCCTTGCCACTATCGCCTTGTCAGTGGTCAGTTTTGACCTCCTTTCTGCGATCGGTGTCTTTGCTTTCCATATCGACAGTGAACACCAAGTCTCCTTGTCGCGCTTAGTCACCGCGGCCGCGACCTTGGTGATAGGCGTCGGGATGACACAGCTGGCGTATAGCTATCGACGTCATCAACGGCATCACATTGAGCAGCACTCGCTGCTCACGCAAGCCATGCACAACTCATTGATAGGGATGGCGATACTGGATCCGCGAGGTATTGTCCAAGAAGCAAACGCCAGTTTGGCGCAGTTTTTTGGCTGTGAGCGCCGCGTGCTTATCGGTTCGCATGTCTCTTTGTTCACGCGAGCACAAGACCAATCTTCGCTGAGGGAATATTTTAGCGATCTGATCATGGGTCATTCTGATAATAAGCGATTGGAAAAGCGCTTTGTACGTGCCGATGGCGAGACAGTATGGGGACGGCTCTCGCTCACCGCTGTCCGGGATAAGCACGCTGGTCATGTGACTCACTTGATCAGCCAAATCGAGGATATCAACGCACTCAAAGCGGCACAACGTGAACAAAAACGCTGGCTTGAACGTTGGCGTTTTGCCCTCGATATCAACAAACTTGCCGTCTTTGAACTCAATATTCATACGGGTGCGTTGCTGTTTTCTGGGTGGTCCGCGCCTTTGCTCGGCATCAATGCCAAACAGATACGCACCTACCAAGACTGGGTCAGTCGCATACATCCAGACGATCGCGCCGCATGGGAACAATCTATGCGCCTGCTCGTCGACAAACACACCGATCGGATGGTAGAGGTATTCCGGTTTAATAATGACGCGAACGCCTATCGCTATCTACGCCAATCATCGGCGCGGCAAACGGGGGAAGAAACCGAAACCGTCTTGAGTACCGTGATTGACATCACTGAGCAGTATCTAACTAACCGGCAAACAGACACCTTACGCCGCCGCCTAGAAGCCGCGACAAAAGCGGCCAATATTGGTATTTGGGAGTATCACGTTAACGAAGACAAGCTAGAGTGGGACGCACAAATGTACCGCCTCTACGATGTCCCCGAGGCCGAAGGCAGTGAAAAACTCGCCACCTGGCAGCAACGTCTTCATCCAGATGATGCAGAGACGATCAACCAAACACTCCAGGACGCGCTTACGCATCATCAACGACTCGATACCCAGTTTCGGATCATTGATAGTCAAGGGCGTATTCGCTACATCCGTGCTCTCGCCAGCTTACAAATAGACGATAATGGCAACACGGTACGGATGATCGGCGCCAATTGGGACAATACCGAAATCAACGAGCTTAACCACGCACTGGCCCAAGAGCGTGAACAGCTGGATGTGGTGATGAACTCCATCAACGATGCGGTGATCACCATCGACGATCAGGGCAACTTGGCCTACCTCAACAACACCGCGCAGTGGCTTGTTGCCAATGATAGCGTGCTGCCACTCGGCCAACCTGTGGACGCGGTTTTCGAGCTTTACAACAACCAGCAACGGGTGTTGCTTTCCAGTTTTAGCAGTCAACAAACAGAGACCTTTTTTGAAACCCAAATACAAGACGCCTACCAACTGGTTATCGCGGGCGGCAAACGCCTGTATGTATCGGTGGCTATGTCTCCACTGACCAGTAACCAAAACGGTCAACACGGCTATGTGTTTGTGTTGCGAGACGTGTCGGATGAGCATGCGCTGATGGCACAGTTAGACTACAACGCCAATCATGATTCGCTCACACAGCTACCCAATCGTCGCGCCTTTGAAACCCTCATGGAAAATCACCTGTCCAGCGAGAACCAATCGCCCTCCGTGTTAGCGTTTATCGATTTAGACCTTTTCAAAATCATCAATGACTCGGTCGGCCATCACGCCGGTGACGAAGTCCTATGCCAAGTGTCACAAGCCTTAGCCGATAACATACGCAGTGATGATGTGGTGGCGCGTTTGGGCGGTGATGAGTTTGCGTTGCTGCTCACGCACTGCAATATGCGCGACGCGAAACATACGATCGCCGACTTAATCAAACAGCTTGAACACTTGTCTTTCTCCTATGGCGAGCGCATTTTTGCCATCAGTGCCAGTGTGGGTCTGGTGGATGTTAACGATGCGACATTAACCCTCTCGGATTTGATGAGCCGCGCCGATGTAGCGATGTATGAGGCCAAGTCGGCAGGACGCGGCCAGATAGTGGATTACAACGATATCTCAGGCACCGCGCAGGGACGCCACAGTGACATGCAAATGGTGGGGAAAATTACACGAGCACTGACTGAAAACCGCTTTGCGCTCTATGGCCAACAGGTGGCACCCGCACAGGGGCCTGTGGTTGAACACTGGTACGAACTATTAATACGCATGATAGATACCGACGGTAATATTATGAATCCGGGGGAATTTATTCCCGCTGCCGAGGCCTTTGGCTACATTCGCGATATCGATGGCTGGGTAGTGAACTATGTGCTCAATACGCGCGCCGCGGAGTTGGCAGAGTCAGGACTCAGGTTCAACATCAACCTCTCAGCAAACTCAATCAGTGACCCTAAATTTCAGGCACAACTCAAACAGCTATTAAGCGCTTCCGTCCTTCCTGCCGAGCGACTGTGTTTTGAGATCACTGAATCAGCACTCATTAGTCATTTAAACGCAGCCGTCTCTTTTATCGACGAACTACGCCACCATGGCGCGCATGTCGCGCTGGATGATTTTGGTGCCGGTCTCTGCTCGTTTCATTACTTAAAGCTGTTCAATGTGGATGTGGTTAAAGTTGATGGCCAATTTGTGGCTAACCTGACCGACCGAGAAAACAAAATCGATCGCGTCATACTGGAGTCCATTGTCAGCATTTGTGACACCATGGGTTACAAAACGGTCGCGGAATGGGTCTCCGACGAAGAAAAACTTGCCTGCGTACAAGAAATTGGCATTAACTACGTGCAAGGGTTTCTTATCGACTACCCAACACCGCTTGATACACTGCTTGCCACGCATACCCTCACACCGCCGAGTCACTGACGGTGCCCGACGACCACCGACTACTGTTTGACTCATTCACCTAATACGCAGTGGCGATGGTGGTTGCACACGTCCAATAAAAAAGGCAATTTAGAGGTTTTGCTTGGACGGCTACCTCATGAACCGATATACGCTGGCGGGATGCGGCGCCATCATGCTTTGGAGCAGCAATGTCGCCTTTATCCGTCATGTCACCGAACTGCTTGGGCCACTCGGTGGCGCAGCGGCGATTTATACGCTTGCCTCTCTTTGTTTGATTGTCGTCGTCGGCCTCCCCAAACTCAACACCTTCCCGCGCCAATATTTGCTGATTGGCGGCGTTTTATTTGTCGTGTATGAATTGTGCTTAGC
Organism: Salinivibrio siamensis; assembly: GCF_001996005.1. Classification (GTDB taxonomy): domain Bacteria; phylum Pseudomonadota; class Gammaproteobacteria; order Enterobacterales; family Vibrionaceae; genus Salinivibrio; species Salinivibrio siamensis. Next base: position 11,563 of record NZ_MUFB01000012.1, read on the forward strand.
GCTCTCATTGGCTTGGGCGAATACCCGCACCCAAGCGATCGAAATGGGGGTGATCAACTACCTCTGGCCGTGCTTAACGGTCTTGTTTTCGGTTATTTTGACCCGTCAGAAAGTAAGCCTGTGGCTCTATCCTGCGTTAGTCGTCGCCTTTATGGGCGTGGTGTGGACAGTAGGAGGCAAGCAAGGCGTATCTTGGTCTCACCTTGTGGCCAACATTCAGTCGAACCCGGTTAGCTATATATTGGCGTTTAGCGGTGCGATTATTTGGGCGATTTACTGCAACCTCACCAAGATGCGCGCGCAGGGTAAGAACGGGATCACCTGGTTTTTCTGTGCCACCGCGATCACTTTGTGGGTGGGCTATCTCGCCTCTGACGCACCCGCTATGCATCTTTCATGGCAAACCAGCGGCTATGTGCTGCTCGCTGGACTCGCCATGGGAGGCGGTTATGGGCTGTGGAATATAGGTATTCTCAAGGGCAATTTGATGGTCTTGGCCACCCTATCCTATTTCATCCCTATTTTATCGACCTTATTGTCGGCAGTACTACTTTCTACTTCGTTGACGCTCACCTTTTGGCAAGGTGTGGCCATGGTCACTTTAGGCTCACTGGCAAGTTGGTGGCTGACTCGGGCACCCGTTAAAAAAGCGGCGAACAAACGCAAAGAGGCCAAAGCACACTAAGACGACTAGCCGCTAATAGCGGCTAGTCATTCACAACACGCTTAAGTCTCTGCAGCGGCCATCGATGGCGTGGCGGAGCCATAATACAGACAAATGCGCTGCCCGTTTATCTCCTCGACTTCAAAATCAATCTCGTAAATCCGCTCCATGATGGGTTTAGTCACCACATTTTTCACTTGGCCACTGGCAACCACTTCACCCGCTTTCATCGCAATCATGTTATCGGCGTAGCACGCGCTAAAATTGATATCGTGCATCACCACCACCACCGCTTTGTTGTATCGGTGTGCCAACTCTCGTACCGTTTTCATAATAGCCACAGAGTGACGAATATCGAGGTTGTTGAGTGGCTCATCGAGGAAAACATAGTCGGTGTTTTGCGCCACCACCATGGCAATGAATGCCATTTGACGCTGACCGCCACTGAGCTGATCAATAAAGCGCTCTTGCAACTCTGTCAGCCCGAGTTGCGCTAAGGCGTCATCAATCACCGCGTTGTCTTGTTCGGTTAGCCGCCCTTTGGAATGCGGAAAGCGCCCAAATGCAACCAACTCACGCACCCGAAAACGCATATTGACGTTGTTCGCTTGACGCAACACGGCCAAGCGCTGCGCCAACGCCTGGTTACTCCACTCACTCAGTGGTTTATCACCAATCAACACCTCACCGGCATCACTGTCTGTCAGTCGGCTCGCCATCGATAGCAGCGTACTTTTCCCAGCCCCGTTGGGACCAATGATAGCGGTCACTTTACCGAGTGGAAACAGTGCGCTGGCTTGATTGACCACCTGTGTTTGGCCATAAGCTTTCGATAATCCAATTAATTCAATCATAATATTAAAACTTGTTTTTCGTCAGTAGATACAAAAAGTAACCGCCACCGACAAAGTTAATGATCACACTCACCGTGGTCTCAAACCCAAACCATTGTTCGACAACATACTGGCCACTTAACAGCAAAAAGGCGGCCAACACGCTGGTGGCCACAATTAAAAAACGATGCTGATAACTGACAAACATTTGTCGTGCGAGGCTCACCACAATCAAACCAAAAAAGAGCACCGGTCCAACCAAAGCAGTTGATAAGGCAATCATCACCGCAATCACCATCATCACTTTCAGTGTGAGTCGGCGCGTATCGATGCCAAGGCTGGTTGCGTTATCCTCACCCAACAAGCACACATCAAGCTGATTGCTAAATCGATATAGCACCAGCAAACAGGCGGCTAAGACCGGTACACTGACATAGACCAGCTCACGATTAGCATTGTTGAAGCTGGCGAACATCGCATCTTGCAGGATGGCGAACTCACTCGGATCGACCAACAAGGTAAAAAACTGACTGATACTGCCAAACACGCTACCTAACACAATACCAATTAACAGCAGCGTATAGATGTTGGCGCGATGTCGACGAAAGTAAAGCGTGAACAACACAGTCGCACTTACCGTCATTAACACCACACTGGCGGTAAAGTTCGCGTACGCATTGATCAGCAATACGCTACTTGAGCCAAATACCACCAATAAAACGGTTTGCAAGAGAACGTATAAACTATCAAAGCCCAGAATCGAAGGGGTCAGGATCCGATTGTTGGTGATGGTTTGAAACACCAGCGAAGAGGCAGAGATGGCCACTGCAGCCAACGTGATTGCCAAAACCTTAGGGGTTCGTCGCGAAAGAAAATACGCGTAATTATCCGCCGTTAATCCATGCCCCAAAAAGTACCCCGCCACGAGCACCACACCCATAGCGACCAGGGAAAGCTTGATACCATCACGCATTCGCTTTGTCCCTCATCACTAGATAGATAAACACCGCACCGCCTAAGATAGAAATGATCATCGCAATCGGGACTTCATAAGGGAAGATAATGACACGGCCCAGAATGTCGCAGCTCAACACCAACACCACACCCSAAAAGGCCGTCCAAGGCAAGTTGCGTTTAATGTTATCGCCCATAAAAAGCGAGACAACATTGGGCACAATTAAGCCAAGAAAGGGGATGACCCCAACAATCATCACCACAGCGGACGACAGCAACGCGACCACCATGACACCGAATAGCACTACCTTTTGATAATCAAGGCCAATGTTTTTGGCAAAGCTTTCGCCAATACTGGCGGCGCTGAATTGGCTGGCATACGCATAGGCGATACCACATACCGGAATAGCCACAAAGAGTACTTCATAATTTCCCGCGAGCACCGACGAAAAGTTGGCGACCGTCCACGCTTGCAAGGTTTGAATCAGATCGTACTTATAAGCTAAAAACTGGGTTAGCGAAGAAACGACATTGCCGTACATAATGCCAATCAAGGGAACCAGCACGGTATTTTTAAACTTCAGTCGTTGGAGAAAATGGACGAATAGCCAAGTGCCAGCCATCGCCATCCCCACAATAACGGACAAGTCCAGCCATTGGCTGGCGCCCCCAAACGCAACCAACGTCAGCACATAACCCAGCAGCGCACAATCAATGGTGCCGGTAGTGTCGGGCGCGGCAAAGCGGTTTTGACAGATCTGCTGCATGATGAGTCCAGCCACACTTAAACCCGCACCAGCCAAACAGATAGCCAGTAACCGAGGAATACGACTGGTGGTAAAAATTGTCCACGCTTCTGGATCGCCCGCCCACAAGCTCGCGAAGGACACGTGCGCCACACCAATGGATATCGACAGGATCGCCAGCACCACGAGGACAGGAATAGAAAGATACTTCACAGAATCACTACCGTTGAGGTCTATAACCACAAAGACCCAGGGCCAGCCTGGGTCTGTTTGTTTCTCGTATGATGATTAAAGCACGCGGTTTACATCATCGATCATCTTATCCATCGCCGTCATGCCAGCCATGGTAATGTACCACGCCGTTGGGTCGAGATAACTGATACGTTGCTGTTGGTGAGCATGCGTTTTGTTGACCAAAGGATTATCAAAACGCGCTTTTGCCTTGCCTTCACCTTCCCCAATCGCCTGCTCACGATCAAGGACTAATAAGACATCTGGGTTGGCGTCGGCAATATATTCGAACGAAATCAAATTACCGTGTGAGCCTGCCACTTCTACATCATCGCTTTTCGCAGGTTTCAAGCCTAGCTCATCAAACACCATACCAAATCGGCTATTCTCGCCGAACATCGCCACTTTACTGCCGTTGCTCATGACCATCAACGCGTTAAAGTTATCTGCCACCGCTTTATCATGGGTCTGCGCGATTTTGGTATTCATTTGTTCAATGATCGCGGCGACTTTTTCTTGCTTGTTAAACACCTCGCCTAGCATGCGCCAATTAGCTTGCACACTTTGCCAGTAATTCTCGTAGTCCGCTCGAAACATAATTGTCGGAGCGATTTCTTCTAACTCATCCATGAGCGAGGCCATACGCGCTTCCGCAATGATCAAATCCGGCTTAGCGGTGAAAATGGCCTCATAATCAGGCTCTTTCACCGTCCCGACCGCGACATACTTATCGTCTTGATAGGTTTTGGCAAGATAATCCGGCATTAAAGACTTCACCACGCCAACAGGCTCAACACCGAGGCGATCCAGCACATCTAAACTGCCCTGCCCCAACACAACGACGCGTTGTGGTACGCCGTCGATTTCAACGGTGCCCATCGCATGGGTGATGGTTTTTGCGGCCGCCTGGCTGCTCAACAACAAAGAAACAGTGAGAAAAATAAATGGAAAAAATGAACGAAAAGCTTGCATAGCCCTTTCCTCGCAAAAATCGGTGGTGGAATGCTAACGCAGTTGAATAAACAAGTCACGAATAGAAGTGAGAATTATTCATATTTATAGTGTTATTGATTAAGCGCATGGCATGAGGCAATAGGTTTCGCACGCAAAGGCCAGTCATCATGTCTTTCATCCGGCGATGCCAGTTACGCTTACCAAAACTGTTTTGATCCTGCGCAAAAAAACCGCAAWTGAATCGGCTACCTGCTGTTGATTCGTCATCATCACGCATCTGAGAGGCGATAAAACCGCGCCATTTGACCAAAACGCAAGCGATTGCATCGACACTATCAACATATTTGGTAATCATTGTGGCCATTACGCGCTAATATGGGGATAGTTGTGATCAAGATCGCGCGTAAATGCGCATGGGTTACATACACTGGACTCATCTCATGCGGCACCACTTAAAAGACAATAAAGACAGCTATGACTGTCGCAATTTGGGTACCGATTTGAGCTGGACTGCACCTAACTAGATGTTTGAGGGTTATAATGAACGAAATTTTACTTGCGGTCGTCGCTGGCGCCATTGTTGGCTTTTTCTTCAGCGCGATCAAGTTACCACTGCCTGCTCCCCCGGTGATTTCTGGGATCATGGGCATTGTTGGTATCTACCTTGGCGGCATGGCTTACCAAGCTGTGATCGAACGCTTTTTCTCTTAACTAAAGATAATTGGAGCACACTATGGCTACCCCACATATCAATGCTGTAGACGGCGCATTTGCTGAAACTGTCCTCATGCCTGGTGATCCGCTGCGTGCGCAGTACATTGCCGAAAACTTTCTCGAGAACGCGGAGCGCGTCACCGACGTACGTAACATGTTCGGCTACACCGGCACCTACAAAGGCAAAAAAGTGTCTGTCATGGGTCACGGCATGGGGATCCCATCTTGCTCAATCTATGTGCATGAGCTAATCAAAGATTACGGTGTTAAGAACGTGATCCGCGTCGGCAGCTGTGGTGCGGTTAAAGACGATGTCAAACTGATGGATGTCATCATCGCACAAGGCGCATCCACGGATGCGAAAGTAAACCGTACACGCTTTGCTGGCCATGACTTCGCGGCTATCTCTGACTATCACCTCCTGGAAACGGCCGTGGGCGAAGCACGTAAGCAGAATGTGTCTGTGCGTGTCGGTAACGTCTTCTCTGCCGATCTGTTCTACAGCCCAGAAGGTGATTTGTTCAACAAAATGGATAACTTAGGTATCCTCGCTGTAGATATGGAAGCGGCAGGCATCTACGGTGTTGCGGCTGAACTGGGTGCGCGTGCACTCACCATCCTAACCGTGTCTGACCATATCATCCGTGGCGAAGCACTAAGCTCTGACGAGCGTCAAAAATCATTTAACGAGATGATGACGGTCTCGCTAGAAACCGCGATCAACCTGTAAGTGTTGGTCAGAGGAAACGTGTCAAGCAGTAAGCTGCCTCTTGCAGCCGGTGAATTACAGCTAAACTTTTGTAAAACACTCACCTGTCCCAACTTTGGGTCGAAAGATGAGCAAGATTACTTGGTTCAACACACCAATCCTGCTCGCCCAACCTTGGTGTGCCGAGAGTGTGGCGCGTTTCCTCCACTGTTAAATAACCATGATGTTCAAGCTGAGCTGATTGCTCAGCGTCAACTTCATGCCGATGGTTTGTGCGCCTGTACCAACCCAGAATGTGAGCATTTAGGTAAACCCGTGCTCACGCATCGGCATTGTTATCATGCGTTCGGCTATAGTGGCGATCGTCAGCGTTATCGCTGCAAAAGCTGCCAAAGCACCTTTGTCGACCGCTGGTCTGGGGTCAACAAAAAAAGTGAGTTACAGCAAAAGCTGTTAGCGTTTCTTTTTACTGGCCACACAGTACGTGACATCTGCCGAAGACTGTCACTGAACCCGAAAACCTTCTACGACCATCTTAACCAAATAGCCGCGCGCTGCCGACAAAAGCTTGCCGCTTACGACAGCCGGTTTTTAGCCGATACCTCAACCGGCCATCTGGCCAGTGTCCACACCGCCTTGCAACCCAAGAGCGACAATGGCGTGCAATGGCTGGCAACAGGAGAAGCGCACAGTGGCTACGTGCTGCAACAAGATGTGAATTATCATACGGATGACCATCACCACTTGCACACACATCATGACCCTTATCAGCCTGACTGTCGCTTTATGTCGACGCACAGTGCGGGTCAGCCGCAAGATACAGTGGCACGCCCAGAGGGATTACTGGGTCGAGTGGATGCCAAATACCGCGACGTCTTTGCTCGCTCGAATGTCGAAGACCCCTATACGCAGCCGCTGCACTTTATTTATCCTAATCGCGGCACGTTGATCCGCCCTCAATACACCACGTATGCGCATTACCTCAACCTCAAGCCGTTAATCGAGCATTGGCAGCAAATTGTGGTTTTTTCGCCGCAAGAGCCCTTATTGCGCTCTGCTTGCCTCTCCGTTTTCGAGGCCGATATTCGAGATAAGCGCGTCAGCCATGTATACGTCGAGCAGGATGCCGGTTGGCAGCCCGGATCAGAGCCAGAAAAAATTGATATCGTTTTGCTAAGCTGGTGGCGTGACCGTTGGGCCTTTACTCGCAGTGGCGACGGTGCTAAAGCAATCTGTGATCATGGCCAAAACAAAGGTCAAGAGGCCTATTGGTTAACCCATGCAAGCTGTGATGCGTTGAAAAAATATCAACAACACTTCCACCAGCAGTTTTCATTATTGGTCAATGAGCCGAGACGCCGACTGCGCCCTGGTGGGCTATTGCCCCTGCTGGATATCTATCGCGCATGGCATAACTTATGTTGGCAAGACCGCGCGCATCTCACCCCAGCCCAACGGCTTGGCTTGACCGAACGCCCTTTGACACTGGCAGATCTGATGCTCTGATCCACCTCGCGCGCATTCACTTGACGTGCATCGAAGTTTTTTGTCTAAATGCCCGATATCGCCGAGAAGGAAAACGCCATTGGACATTCAACTACTGCGTACATTTATTGAAGTGAGCAAGACGCGTCACTTCGGTCGTGCAGCGGAAAACCTTTACCTGACCCAGTCCGCTGTGAGCTTTCGCATTCGACAACTAGAAACCCAGCTAGATACATCACTGTTTGTTCGTCAGCGCAATAATGTTCGTCTGACCGATGCGGGTGAGCGCTTACTTCCTTACGCCGAAACCATGCTGCAAACGTGGCAGCGCGCCCAACAGGACGTCAGTGCGATGCAGCACGCGCGCGCACAACTCACGCTTGCCGCCTCCCCGATGCTGTGGGAACTCGATGGCGTCAGCACATGGGTCAACCGCGTGTGTGCGGCGCACCCAGACTGGTTGATCCGTGCCGAGTCGACACCCGCCCAGTTGCTAGCACGCCATTTGATTGAAAAACGTATTGATGCCGGGTTGACCTCAGAGCTGCCTAAGCTTGAAGGGTTACAATCACACCACCTAGGCGATTATCAACTTCAGTTAGTTAGCCATTTACCGGGGCTCACACTGGACACGAGCGACACGCTACCGCTGGTTTATCTTGATTGGGGAACTCGCTTTTCACTTGAGCAAAGCCAAATTGCGCCACTACAACGCTCACCCGTGTTACATACCCAGTCATGCCAACTGGCATTAAACTATTTACTCGTGCACGGCGGCGTCGCGTTTCTGCCGTCACTGGCAGTTCACCCTTATCTGAACAACGGACAACTCCATCTTATTGATCACGGCCATATTCTTACCCACCCCCTTTACCTTACCTGGCTAACTAACAGCGATAAAAACCCGCTAATCAATGAGTTAGTATCATCGACCGGTCAGTTATAAGTGCTCAGAAAAAATCGGTAAATTCACGCCTATTTCACTAGTCGACGTTCAATTTTTAGGCTATCTTAGAATCGTTAGGCAAACATTATGTGTCTAACACTCCGGCTACACATAGCACCGACAATCAACAAGCGTTAGGAAAACACCACCATGGCACAGTGGGATCAATGGTTAAAACACGGCTCGCAACATAAAGAGAAGTTTAAATCTCGCCACCACGACGATTTTGATGACGATATGCCACGCGGCAAAAAAGACAAGAAGCGCAACAATAAGCGCGCTTCCCGATCGCAACACGACGACAGTTATTTCGGAGAAGACCGCTAATCGCGAGGCAAGACTCGCGGTGCATGCACTCGTCATTAATAGGATAAAGGCAACGTGATGACGTTGCCTTTTTTGTTTGTTGTGTCCCGTCCTGAAATACGTTGACACTGGTGCACTCGCTCAGGCTTGTTGCGCCTGCCACTCTTCCGCATGTCGCTTAATCTCACGCTGTGCCGACTGCCAACGCGGATCTTGCTGTAAGCGTTGCCACTCCACGGATTGGCTCACCCGCAATGTCTCAGCAGCAGGGATCGACTGAATGGGCAAAGCGTCGAGCACCGACACCGCACTGTGGCGGTCATTGCATATCAAGGCCATGTCGCATCCCGCATCAAGCGCCGCTTTGGCACGCGCGGGCGCGTCGCCGAACAAATGCGCACCGCCCATACTTAAATCATCCGAGAAAATAATCCCTTTAAACCCAAGTTGCTGGCGCAAAATCTGGGTAAGCCAGTACGGCGAGCCACTGGCTGGCAAGGCATCATGTTGCGGGTAAATAACATGGGCAGGCATCATCGCATCCACGAGCCCCCGCGCAATAAACGATTGGAAAATCGCAAAGTCGTCTGAGTGCAAAATATCGCGCGTATCCTCAGGTGTCACTAAGTGCGAGTCTTCTTTCACCCCACCGTGTCCAGGAAAATGTTTGCCCGTGGTGGCCATGCCTGCCACGCGCATACCCTTAGCAAAGGCGCCAGCATAGTCAGTGATAGCTTGATGTGTCGCACCGAAGGCACGGTCTTTGATTGCCGCACATCCAAATCCTAAATCCAGCACAGGCGCAAAACTGAGATCAATCCCATGAGCGATCAGCTCCATTGCCATCACCCAACCCGCTTGCTCCGCGAGCGCTGGACTCGCACTTAACGCACCATAAGACTGCGCTGCGGGTATGGGGGTAAACGCGTCGCGAAACCGTTGAACACGGCCCCCTTCTTGGTCAACACCGATGAGGATATCGCGCCCCGCCGCTGTGCGTATTGACTGAGTTAATGCACGCAGCTGCGCGGAGTCAAAATAATTGCGAGCAAATAGAATAACGCCTCCCACAGAGGGATGTGCCAAGATTTCTTTCTCTTCGTTATCAAGTTGCTCGGTGTGCACATCTAGCCAAACCGGTCCCATCGTTTCTCCTTCATACTCTTGTCAACCCACTGACAACCACTTTGATTATATTCGTCCAATCAGACCATTCACTATTGCAAGGCGCCAGTACCTCAAAGGGATCATCAAGCACTTTGCCACTTATCGCAATCTGTTTATACTCAGTACCTTGGTTCTTATCGTCATTTTATCGCTGGACTACTGTAAGGAAGCACCCGATGCCACAACCCGCCGCCGATATCTACATAGGTGTTATGTCAGGGACGAGCTTAGATAACATTGATGTCGTCGCTGTCCGGTTCACTCAAGCCGGCCACGTGGAGTCAATTGCTCGCCATAGTGACCCGCTACCGCAGGATATTAAAGCTACCGTGATCACCTTGAGCCGAGGTCATCCGATGTCAGTCAAAGCCTTGGGCGAACTCGATCGCCGCTTAGGGGAGTGTTACGCCAATGCCATCAATACCCTACTTGAACAAGCGGCGTTACTGCCTAAACATGTCGCGGCGGTCGGTTGTCATGGTCAAACCGTCTATCACCAACCGAGCGGCGATTATCCATTCACCATGCAACTTGGCGACGCCAATGTGATTGCGGCGCGAACCGGCATTACCACTGTCGCTGATTTTAGGCGTAAAGACATGGCGTATGGCGGTCAAGGCGCCCCTTTGGTGCCCGCCTTTCACAATGATTACTTTGCCGATAGCGAACAAGCCACCGCAGTAGTGAATATTGGCGGTATTGCCAACGTATCAATGATTTGTCCCGATCGCCCTTTATATGGCTATGATACGGGTCCAGGGAATATGTTGATGGATGCCTGGACGCAGCGTCACCGTCACCAAGCCTATGACAAAGATGGCGAGTGGGCAGCCACCAGCTGCGCGTATCAACCCTTACTCAACCGCCTGTTATCCGACGCGTACTTCTCACGTCCGGCTCCTAAAAGTACCGGGCGGGAATACTTTAATCTCGATTGGCTCGACCGTCACCTGCTCGCGTTTTCACTCTCTCCAGACCAAGTGCAAGCCACCTTGCTGGCATTGACTGCCGAAAGTATCGCGTTAGCGATCCGTCCATTAGAACGTGGCCGAGTGTTCGTGTGTGGCGGTGGCGCGCACAACCAGGCATTGATGCATGCGTTACAACAGGCACTTCCGCAATGGTCCATTGCACAAACTGACGATGCCGGGATCAGTTGCGACGATATGGAAGCCATTGCCTTTGCTTGGCTGGCTAGGCAAACCCTTAATCACCAACCAGGCAATGTGCCCGCCGTGACTGGCGCAACACAAGCCTGTTGTCTTGGTGCCATTTATCTACCTTACTGAGGAACGATTATGTCAGCCCCCAGCGTCGACCAGCTAAAAGGCTTACTCTCAGAAACACGCAACCCACATACACTGACGATCGACCAACAAGACACACTTGGCTTGGTGACAATGATTAACGCAGAGGATAAGGGCGTAGCCTCCGCTGTGCAGACGCAGCTCCCCGCGATTGCAAAAGCGGTCGATGCGATTGCGGCAAGTTTTAACCAAGGCGGTCGTCTTATCTACATCGGTGCAGGGACAAGTGGTCGACTGGGTGTGCTTGACGCAGCCGAATGCCCGCCCACCTTTGGGGTGAATAGCCAGCAAGTCATAGGACTGATTGCCGGTGGCGAGCCTGCTATGTTCGTCGCCCAAGAAGGCGCTGAAGACAACCCAGATGCAGGTAAAGCGGATTTGGTCACACAAGGCCTCACCGCGAAGGATGTGGTGGTCGGTATCGCCGCCAGTGGCCGCACGCCTTATGTCATCGGTGCACTCGATTACGCCAAGCAAGTCGGCGCAGTCACGGTCGCTTTGTCATGTAACCCCAATGCCGCCATTAACGCCTACGCCCAGATTGCCATTACGCCCGAAGTTGGCCCTGAAGCGCTCACAGGCTCAACCCGAATGAAGTCAGGCACTGCACAAAAACTGGTATTAAATATGCTGAGCACCGCCGCCATGATAAAGACGGGCAAGTGCTATCAAAACCTGATGGTCGATGTAAAAGCCAGCAACGATAAACTGGTTACCCGTTCCACGTTGATCGTGATGGAAGCGACAGGATGTGAAGAACACACCGCAACACACGCCCTGTCACAGTCAGATGGTGAGGTGAAGGTCGCCATTTTTATGATTTTAGCGGAGCAAGACCCGGCGACGGCACGGCAGCGGCTTCAGCAAGCCAATGGGCATTTACGTGATGCATTGCAATTAGGTTGATGCAATGTACCCACTCTTATCCACTTGAGGACGAGCGTATATTTTGTTCTCTTAGCACCGTGGTCGGTTGCACGCTGTCCATGCGCTCAACGTAAGCCTGATATTGTTGGAACGGAAGCGGCCGAGAGTAATAATAGCCCTGTGACACATCGACACCATAACGTCGCAGTAATGTCTCCGCTTCCTCGGTTTCCACGCCCTCAGCAACGACCATTACCCCCAGTGATCGCGCCATGTCCGTGGTCGCACGAACAATGCTTTGGTGACGACCACTCTTGTGAAGATCTCGCACAAAACTGCGATCAATTTTAAGCTCAGTGAATGGGAGTTGCGAGAGGAAATATAACGAGGAATAGCCCGTGCCATAGTCATCGATCGATACTTCAATGCCGCTGGCTGATAGTGCTGTAATCAGTTGTTTTAGCCAGTTGTAGTCCTCGACCATCACCGACTCTGTCAGTTCCAGCGAAATCAAGTTAGTCGGTATGTCATATTGATGCGCCAGCGCGACCACACGGTTGGCCAGATCCGGAATATAGATATCAGACGCACTGATATTGATTGACAGGCGGCGACAATGGCCGTTAGTGATCAGCTGCGCTTGCTGCTGGAAAGCCCGCTGAATCACCCACAGCGTGAGGTTATTGATGATACCGACATCTTCTGCCATCCGCACAAACACTTCAGGCGATATTTGCCCGTACTCAGGGTGTGTCCAACGCGCTAAGACTTCCGAGCCATGGACAGAGCCAGTGCGTAAATCAATCTGCGGTTGGTGATACAGCTCTAATTGATCATTCTCGATAGCATCCCTCAGGTCGGTCACGAGAGAAACATGCAATTGATGGTGTCGTTGCTCGTAAGAATTAAAATGTGCATAGTGGCTGGCAAGCGATCGATGTTGATCAATGGCGCTCAGGGCGCGGCTGATTAAAAGGCTTGGGTGGTCACCGTCAGTGGGATAGTGGCAAACACCAATACGCGCATTCACTTGCGTCACAAATGAGCCAACACATAAGTCACCATTTAATCCTTTAATGACGGAATCGAGAATCGTATCGCAAGCCGAGCGGTCGACATCATCAATCAAAAACGCAAACACGCCCTCTTTTAAACAACCCAAACGATAATCCGGCATATCACTGTCGGTTTTCACTCCCAACACAGGTTGCATCATCAACACATCATTAATACGGCCAGCAATCGCGTTAATGTATTCCTCGCGGGCGTGCTCATCTAAATACGGAAGCAGGCTGTTGTAATTATCCACTGATAAACAGCACAAATTGAAACGGGCATTTCGGCTGATCAAATCATTGACCACCATATGTAACACATTGTTATTTGGTAGATAACTCAGCGTGTCATGCGTCAGCGCCTGCATTTCCTGTAATCGCTGGTACCGGAAGCGTTCAGCGAGAGCCAATGAAAAGAAAATCATGGTCATTCCCAGCGACATCATCAGTGCGTAACGTGATAGCAGACTGTAATCAATAACGTTGAGCATCAGAGCGTAGAAAATCACCCCGCCCACCATGGCCGGGATCCAACAGAGGGTAAAGAGCGAGAGCCAAAGTTTCTTCGGTTGCCATTGGTGCCATACATAATAGGCCACCAAGCCATAGACCGGTAATTGCGCGATAAAAACAAATGAAAGCGACACATACGTGGGGGTGATAAAACTTAGCAAGGCCAAGCCAAACAGCCCCCCGGTGGTCATAAAAAAGAGTGAACGCGCGCGCTGATAAAGCCGACTTCGCTCAAAGTCTAGAAAATAGTAGGTGAACCATAATCCCGCCATGAGTAGGCAAACGGCCAACGCCACCAAGTGATTACTGATAAATATCTGCACCGGATCCGGCAAAAAGTAACGACTGAAACCATGATTAACACTCACAAGCAAGGTACTCATTAGAGCGACAAGCACAAAAATGAGATAGACGCGCTGACGACTGTAGACATACACCCCTGCGCTATACAGCGCGACCAAAAAGGTAAAGGTGATGAAGCCGCCCCAAACCAAATGCAAAGACCGAGATAACTGATCAAACGCCTGGTGCGACATCACGCTTAACGGCATGATCGCCATATCATTCGAGGTGACTTTGAGCAGTAATTGGTTATCGCGCTCCGGCAGTAAGTTAACCGGAATGGAATGGGGCATTGGCAAGCGGCTCAAGCGTGCCGATGTTTTATCCCCTGCTTTTATCTGTGAGCGCACCTGCTCGCCATCCAAAATATGGTACGCGTCTAGATAGTCAATCAGTGGGTTATCGGTGAGCACATGGATGTCGCGCTCAGTCAATCCGTGGTAATTAAACTCAAGCTTGATCCAATAGGTTTGATAAGCCAGCTTCCACGGGATCTCACCCGTGTTATCGGCTTTCGTAAAGGGGGCATGATCGAGCACATAGTTAAGAGATAGCTCGTTTGTCTCGTCAATGAAATAGCTATAGTCCGTATCCACCAGTGATAGTTCGGGCGCTGTGGTGCGACTCAAACTCGTCATCCAAAATCCGACAGCGAACATAACCACCAGTATGAACAAGGTCGTCACCCAAATAAGGGGCTGCCGAGACTGCAATGCGTGCATAAAAATACACTCCTTAGCCAAAAACGAGTCTGCCGCCCAAGATTTACTCCCTTTTCTGTGTACATCTTTTAAATTAATCTGTCCGGAAACCTGGGAGGGACTTAATAAAACTAGATAGTAATGGCTATTTTTTCAAACATAACGCCTTTAAAAAGCCTGTCCGCGCCATCAATCAGATATTTCCACGACTTGTGGTTGCACCTAAAACAATGAACAATCGTTTTTAAACATAACATTTGTTCAAATCTCGTCAGCTCGCTATACTGATCGCCGTTGCAGTCAGCCGTACAGTGTGCGGTGAGTTTGATTCGATCGATGAGCGAGACCAAAATACATGAGTACGCCGACGTCCCTAGATAACGTTCACGAAGACACTGATTTGCTGACCGAAATCGCCATTCTGTATTACCAGCAAAGCGCGACCCAAGAGGAGATCGCACGCAAATACAAAATTAGTCGCCCCAAAGTCAGCCGCCTGCTCCGAAAAGCACGTGAGGAAGGGATTGTTGAAATCACGGTGAAGTTTCACCCGGTGCACAGCGCGCAGTTAGAACAAAGGCTCATGGCGCGATTTAATCTCAAACGCGCATTAATTTCTCTCGATCAACCCACCCCCGAAGAGCAGCGCACTCAAGTCGCGACCCTGGTTTCCACTTACTTGGATGGTAACCTCAACGACGGCATGGTGGTCGCGGTGGGACAAGGCCAAAACGTCGCCGCGGTGGCTGATCATCCCGGAGTCGTCTCTCATCGCCAAGCACGATTTGTCTGTGCTATCGGCGGTACCCACCGAAGTGGTGATGCATTTAACGCGGATCATATCTGCCGGCGTCTCGCCAAAAAATTTGGCGGCAGCAGTGAAACCTTGTACGCCCCTGCCTACGTCGATAACGAATCAATCCAACAAGTGTTTGTCTCTCACCCCAATATCAGCGAAACCTTGAACCAGGCAAGAAAGGCAGAGTTTGCACTGGTAGGGATTGGCGACATGGACGAAAATAGCCATATGGTGAAATTGGGCTGCTTTACCGCGCGCGAATTTGTTGAAGCACGTGTCAACCATGGTATTGTCGGAGACATCGGTGGCTTTGATTTTTTCCGTCTCGACGGACAACCCACCGACAATTTGATGCGAGGACGAGTGGTTGGGCTAGCCATGCCTGATTTGGCGCGTATACCCAGTGTGATAGCCATGGCCAGTGAGAGTCGTAAAGCTTTGTCCATTCTTGGCGCTTTGCGTACGGGCGTGATTGATGTGCTGGCCACCAGCGCAAGTTGTGCGATGGCACTGCTCAACATGTCAGAGCCCGCCCCTGATGAAACCGCGTTCATGTTTCAACAGGATGAGTAAATTCGAGACGAAAGAGTGAGACTTAACTCTCTTTATGTCGCAATACAATTGACAAGTGACGTAAAAAACTCAAAGATCGTCACATCATTTGCTCAGGCGCGTTGCATCTGTTCATAGTTCAGAGCAAACGTTAGCACGTAACTCGGCGTCTGGGCCTACCACGTAAAGAAGGTGAGTGAAGATGAGCAACAAACTGGACCAACTCCGTGCCCTAACCACAGTGGTCGCTGACACAGGCGACATCGAAGCGATTAAAAAATACCAACCGCAAGACGCCACAACCAACCCTTCTCTGATCCTCAAAGCCGCGCAAATCAAAGAATATGCGCCGCTGATCGATGAAGCGATTGCCTATGCAAAATCACACAGCAGCGACGCAGACCAGCAAGTTGCTGACACCTGTGACCGTCTGGCCGTCAACATTGGTAAAGAAATCCTGAATGTGATCCCTGGCCGTATCTCTACCGAGGTAGACGCACGTTTGTCTTACGACACAGAAGCCAGTGTGGCCAAAGCGCGCAAGCTTATCAGCATGTATAACGAAGCTGGGATCAGCAACGAGCGTATTCTGATCAAACTGGCGTCAACTTGGGAAGGCATTCGTGCCGCAGAAATCCTGGAAAAAGAAGGGATCAACTGTAACCTGACACTCTTGTTCTCATTCGCGCAAGCACGTGCCTGTGCCGAAGCGGGCGCTTACCTGATTTCACCGTTTGTGGGCCGCATCATGGATTGGTACAAAGCCAAAGAAGGCCGTGATTTCGAGGCCGCAGAAGACCCAGGCGTTAAATCTGTCACCACCATCTACAACTACTACAAAGCTCACGGCTATGACACCGTAGTGATGGGCGCAAGCTTCCGTAATACAGGCGAAATTCTAGAGCTTGCTGGCTGCGACCGTCTCACCATCAGCCCACAGCTTCTACAAGAGCTGAGCGATGCCGACGGTGACGTGCCGGTTAAGCTAAAAGATGCGGGAGCCACCGAGCAGCGCCCAACGCGTATGACCCACGCCGAATTCTTATGGGAGCACAACCAAGACGCGATGGCGGTTGAGAAGCTTGCGGAAGGCATTCGCAATTTTGCGGTTGACCAAGGCAAGCTTGAAGATATGATTCGCGAACAACTGTGATCCAACACAAAGCGTGATTTAACACAATAAAAGCGGCTTAGCCCGCTTTTATGATACTGTTTGACCCTATTTCACCTGTTCAACCTGTAGGTAAACACATGGAACGCAAAATGCTAGCTAACGCCATCCGCGCCCTTGCGATGGACGGTGTTCAAAAAGCCAAATCTGGTCACCCAGGCGCCCCAATGGGCATGGCTGATATCGCCGAAGTCTTGTGGCGCGACCACATGAATCACAACCCACAAAACCCAGATTGGGCCAACCGTGACCGTTTCGTACTGTCAAACGGCCACGGCTCTATGCTGATTTATTCGCTACTGCACCTGACCGGGTATGGCGTTTCAATTGACGATCTTAAACAGTTCCGTCAGTTGCACTCGAATACCCCAGGCCACCCTGAATATGGCTACGCACCGGGCATTGAAACCACGACAGGTCCTCTCGGCCAGGGCATTACCAATGCCGTGGGTATGGCAGTGGCAGAGAAATCGCTCGCGGCGCAATTTAACCGCGACGGCCATGACATCGTCGACCACCACACCTACGCATTCTTGGGTGATGGCTGCTTGATGGAAGGTATCTCGCACGAAGCATGCTCACTCGCCGGCACCCTAGGCCTGGGCAAGCTGATCGCCTTCTGGGATGACAACGGCATTTCTATCGATGGCCATGTGGAAGGTTGGTTCTCTGACGATACCGCGAAACGCTTTGAATCTTATGGCTGGCACGTGATCCCTGCCGTCGACGGCCATGATTCGGCGGCTATCCAAGCGGCCATTGAAGCGGCAAAGGCAGAAACCGGCAAGCCGACCCTGATTTGTACCAAGACCACCATCGGTTATGGCTCACCCAACAAAGCAGGCAGCCATGACTGCCACGGTGCACCACTGGGTGATGACGAAGTACAAGCTGCGCGTGAATTCCTCGGTTGGGAGCATGGCCCATTTGAGATCCCACAAGACATTTACGCACAGTGGGATGCCAAAGAAGCCGGTGCGGCTAAAGAAGCCGCATGGAATGAGAAATTCGCTGCGTATCAAGCACAATACCCTGAGCTAGCCGCTGAGTTTACTCGTCGCATGAAGGGTGAGCTGCCAAGCAACTGGGACAGCGAAACACAAAAGCTGATTGCCGATCTGCAAGCTAACCCAGCCAAAATTGCATCACGTAAAGCGTCACAAAACGTGTTAGAAGCGTTCGGCAAGCTACTGCCAGAACTACTGGGTGGCTCTGCTGACTTAGCCCCGTCTAACTTGACCATGTGGTCAGGCTCGAAAGCGATTAGCGCAGACGATGCCAGCGGCAACTACCTGCACTACGGTGTGCGTGAGTTTGGTATGACCGCCATTATCAACGGTATTGCCCTGCACGGCGGTTTTGTGCCTTACGGTGCGACCTTCCTGATCTTTATGGAGTACGCCCGTAACGCGATGCGTATGGCTGCTCTGATGAAGGTGCAGAATATTCAAGTGTATACTCACGACTCGATTGGCCTGGGTGAAGACGGGCCAACTCACCAACCGGTTGAGCAAATGGCTACCTTGCGTCAAACGCCAAACATGAGCATGTGGCGCCCTTGTGACCAAGTTGAATCCGCGGTCGCGTGGAAAGCAGCGGTTGAGCGTAAAGACGGCCCAAGTGCCCTCGTGTTCTCTCGCCAAGGCCTGGCTCAGCAAGAGCGTGACAACGCACAGTTGGCTAACATTGCCAAAGGTGGCTACATCCTTAAAGATTCAGCGGGTAAGCCTGATCTGATCTTGATTGCGACCGGCTCTGAAGTCGAATTAGCGATGGAATCAGCCGCGAAACTGAACGAAGCCGGCAAGCAAGTGCGTGTGGTCTCTATGCCAAGCACTGACTTGTTCGATAAGCAAGATGCCGCCTACCGCGAATCCGTGCTGCCATCAGACGTGACAGCACGTATCGCCATTGAGGCAGGTATCGCCGATTACTGGTACAAGTATGTGGGTCTAGATGGCCGCGTTGTCGGTATGACCACCTTCGGTGAGTCAGCACCGGCTGACGAGCTGTTCAAAATGTTCGGCTTCACCGTTGAAAACGTGGTTAACACTGCCGAAGAGCTGCTCGCTTAATCGCACCTCACGGCACGTTAATTCTGCGAAGGCCAGTCAGCAATGACTGGCCTTTTTTCTACCCTCGCTTCTCGCATCCTGCAACCCATGCTGTAACAGCGACAGATGCAGCGCGCTTATAGAAAGCGACTCGCCGAGGGACGCACATTAGCATCCAGAGTATCCACCCCTATGTCATTTTGAAGGTGGGCTGGCATCGATGCGATTGGCACTGCTTTCGGTTTACGGCTCGTACCAACTCGCCCTTGAACACCTTGTATAATCGCCAATAACATTGAGGTAACGCCCGCTTTCATTTCTTTCATCGTGATTCCCCTCTCATTGTGTTGTGAAGATGCTAGTCAGGATAAAACCTCAAGTTATATTGAGGTAAACAAGGAGTGGCAGAAAAAGGTGAAAAAAGATGGAAATGAGCGTTGGGCAAGTGGCAAAACGCGCGGGGGTAAAGGTCTCCACCCTACACTTTTACGAGCAAAAAGGCTTGATCACCAGTTGGCGTAACGCGGGCAATCAACGCCGCTACGACCGCGCTGTTCTACGTCGTCTTGCGGTGATTAAAGCTGCACAACATGTGGGGCTCTCACTTGAAGAGATAGGCGAAGCATTAAGTGAACTGCCCTCTCACCGCGCTCCCACCAAAGAGCAATGGCGTGATATGGCACAGCGCTGGGATGCCACCCTCAATGAGCAAATCGCACGCTTACAGCAGTTACAGGCCAATTTAAGTGGCTGCATTGGCTGTGGCTGCCTATCAATGAAAACCTGCTCGCTCTATAACCCCAATGATGTGGTTGGTGAAGTCACCCAAGATGACAACGTGTTGAATCACCCGAAAATGGGAGTAACCCAACTGTTAAAAGATTGGGGAAAGAGGCGATAAATAGCCCAATCGCAACGCTTCACCCAACGATTAAATAAAAATACTCACAACGCTTTACATGTGAGCGTAATGCTGTATGGTAGTGACAGCTCTGGAACATGGAGCATCAATGATACATCAAGTAAAAGTCAACATAAGCTACGCTATTATCAATATTATAGAGTTTCTAACGTTACCCGCTTTCGCTTTTAGACATTTCATCGACTCCGTTCAAAGCTATCCTATTTTTTGTAATTTAAGAGAGAATGATTATGTCTAATCAAGCAACTGGTATCGTAAAGTGGTTTAACGAAGAGAAAGGTTTCGGTTTCATCACTCGTGACAACGGCGAAAAGGACGTGTTTGTACACTTCCGTGCGATCGTTGGCGAAGGTTTCAAAACCCTAACTGAAGGCCAGCGTGTGAACTTCACCGTTGAGCAAGGCCAAAAAGGCCCACAGGCATCTGACGTTACCGTCGCATAAGAAGCCAGATCTGATTGATAGAGGGCGCTCAGGCGCCCTTTTTTTGTGCCTATAGTTTGGCGAACGTGATCAACACAGCGGATGGCAAAGGATAGACACAACACGTTTTCACAAAAAAGCCCCGGCTATCTGGTGTAGCACCAAGCTGGGGCTTTTTATCAGAGTAACCGACCAAGGGTCACTCGCTACCTGTGACTTAATCAGCCTCGCTGCATTGTCTGACGCTTTTTCAAAAACGTTAACCAGCTCTCTACCGCCTCATCAGGGGCAATCTTTTTAGCAATACGTGCTTGCTCAAGGGCCTGGTCAAACTGCTTCAGTTTGTAGTAGGCGCGCACTTTTGTCAGCGCTATCTCTTTAGCAGATGCCCCTTTACCCGCCTTATCAAGCGAAGTAAGTGCTTGCTGATAGTCGCCTTGCTGAATTTGCATTAACGCCAATTGCCAATGGTACTGACGGTCTTTTTGTGCGGCTAAACGCCAAGCTGAAACCGCTTGAGGCCATTCTCGCGCTTGCTGCCATAAGCTTGCTTGCTGCGCGAGCGTTTGCGCATCTTGCTCGTTCTCAGGCAAGCGTTTGAGCCACTTCGCTGCCCGCTCGGGGACGCCGACATTGGCATACAACTGCGCCACCGTACGCTGCTCACTCGGTTCAAGCGCTATCCCTTTTCGTTTGGCGAGTAAATAGGTGCTGATCGCCTCTTTTGGTTGCTCCAAGCGCACATAGTTGGCCGCCAACTGGCGCCACCATTGCTTATTGTCAGGCTCGAGCTTCAACAATGCTTTAAGCGTCGGTGTCGCCCCACGCCATTGCTCAAGTTGTAGCTGCGCTCCCAACTTCAATGACAGCGCTGACACGCTGGCGCTATTTTTTACTACGCCCTGATACGCCGGATAGGCGTTTAATACCTGGCTCCATTGTTCACGCTGATAGTGCGCCTGCATAATCCGCAGCCATACGTCTTCCGCTTGATCCGATTTCTCTTTGGGAACCGAACGCGCCAGCGGATAGTAGTATTGAAGTGCAGCGGCATATTGACCATCAATCAACAATAAATCAGCGAGCATACGCTTGGTTTGCCAGGCTTGCGCATCTTGCAACTGTTCACTGTCAACCGCACGTTGAATATGGACGATCGCCTTGTCGTTATTGCCATATTGCCAATAGAACACCCCCAACGCGCGATCGACAAACGCTTTATCGTAGGCGCGTTCAGCAGACAGCGCTTCGAGCACGGCAATCGCCTCCCCCAGTTTGGCGTCTTGCTCTAACGTTTGTGCTTTTTCAATAGAGCGTGCCACCGAGGGTGATAGCTGGGCAGCGACTGGCAGCGCAGTGAACAATACTAAGGTAACAATGAGTCGTTTAAACATTAGCGTAAGTTAAACTCCAGTTTCACCTGTTGACCGGGTTGGGCCACGGCTTCTCCGTTAACCACTTTCGGCTCATATTTCCATTTTCGAAGCGCGCGTAACGCCTCTCGCTCAAAAACACGTGGCGGGTTCGCATCGACCACAGTCAAATCTTGTGGACGTCCCGAGGGGCTAATGGTAAAGCTCACCACCACAAATCCCTCTAGGCCACGGCGCATGGCGCGTGGTGGATAGTTGGGCTCGACCCGAAATAGCGGCATCGCCTGCTGATTGTTCGGCCCAGTGCTGACATTTAAATCGCCTAGCGACGGGGCTTGCACCATCACCCCTTGAATATTGCTTTGCACATTCAAGTTAGGCATATCCGGTTGTGGCGCCGCGCTGGATTGTGTCTGCGTTTGCGTGACCGGCGTCGGTGGATCGGGCACCTCAGGCGGTGTCGGGCGCTCCGGCACACTGCGTTGGCGACGTTGTACCTCGGTATCCGGCTCTTGCATGAAAATATCAATGCTTACCGAGGAAGGCGTCTCCTGAGGCCGCTGAGACGACTGTCCGACCATCAACGCCATCAACATAAATAGGCCAAGCGTAAAGACCAACGCCGCCGGCAATGAGATTAGCCATCGCTTCATTACGGCGACTCCGTGGCCTACGCAATGCTACCAATGCCGGCACCTTTCGCCGCGTCCATCACTTCAACCACGGTGCCATTGTAGGCCAGCTCATCGGCTTGAATCACCAGCGACGCGTCAGGCTTATCGAGCAACAGGTGTTCAAGGGTCGCTTCCACACGTTCCACATCGACAAGACGCTTATCAATGTACACCTCATTCGAGGCGGTGACCGCGACAAAAATACCCGCCTCTTTTTGGCTGGTTGAGTGGCTGGCTTCCGGACGGTTTACTTCCACGCCAGACTCGCGCACAAACGAGCTAGTGACAATAAAAAAGATCAGCATGATGAACACAATGTCCAACATGGAGGTTAAATCAACCTGCGCTTCTTCGCGCTGTTTTTGGGCTCGAATCAATCGCATTACTGACTCCGAAGCGCCTGCTCCAGCGCGATTTCACGGCGCTGACAGGCTTTAACTAAACGGGCATGGGCAAACATACCGGCCAAGGCAGCTACCATACCTGCCATGGTGGGTAAGGTGGCCATTGAAATACCTGAGGCCATTAAGCGGGGCTCACTGGTGCCTTGACTGGCCATGACATCAAACACAGAAATCATCCCCGTGACCGTGCCTAACAGCCCCAACATCGGACAAATCGCCACCAAGGCTTTAATAAAGCCAAGATAACGGCCGAGATCCTGTTGGGCTTGAAACAACCAGCCTTGGCGAATGGCGCGTGCATGCCAAGAATGGTGATCGGTACGCGCTTGCCACGCCGCAACCCACGCGCGACGTTGTGCGGGGAACCGTGAATACAGGTATAGCAGGCGTTCAATCACCAACACCCAGCACACCAATACCACCACACCGAGCCACCAAAGCACGGGCCCACCTTGCGCCATAAAATGACGCAAGGTGCTCCAAATATCTTGCTGGCCAAGCTGTGAGAATAACTCGACGTCTATCATGCCGCTTGTCCGGTTTCCGCTCTCTGATCACTGTTTTCAGCTTGTTCAGCCACCAAACTAATGCTTTGCTTTTCCAGCATGCCGCGAATGTGATCAGCTTGCCCACTGAGGATATTATGCGCCAGCAGTAGCGGAATGGCCGCAATCAAGCCGAGCACTGTGGTAACCAACGCCATCGAGATGCCATCTGCCATCACTTTCGGGTCGCCATTACCAAACTGGGTGATCACTTGGAAGGTTTCTATCATCCCGGTCACCGTCCCCAGTAAGCCGAGCATCGGTGCTAACGCGGCAAGCAGTTTGAGCATCGAGAGGCCTTTTTCGCAGCCTTGTTGCTCATCCACCACCGCTTCTAATAAACGCAGCTCCAGTGATTCCACATCACGCTTTGGTGCATCATGATAGACCTTCAGCACACGGCCAAGCGGATTATCCTCTGGCGACTCAGGATGTTTAAGCTGGCGATGCATTTTGGCGTGAATCGAGAGCAAGACAGCTCCGCGATAAAGAGCAATTAACAAGCCGACAGTCAATAAGGCCGCGATCACTTTGGCGACGAAGCCACCCTGCGCAAAGCGGTCGCTCAAGCTTGGCGCATTTTCAAGCTGTCCGAGTAAAAAGCCCCGTGATGGATCGACAAGCACGGTCTCACCCACGTTGGTAATGGCTTGCTCAAGCTTTGCGGATGTTAACGTCTCATCCGGTTGGGCGCGGTAGGGAACGGCCACTTGTCGCGCCGATTGCCAGTTTAAATACCCTTGCTCATTCACCAAGCCTAGGTTACCCACTCGCACCACCGACTGTTCCGCCGACACACCTTGCGCATTCACCACAGGTAGAGAAAGGGCTTGCAACTCGCCACTGGTTTGCATTTGCGTGAGCATGCCCTGCCACAGGCTATTAAGCTGCTTGAGCGAGGGCAAAGTATCGGCGGCAACAATATCCGCCACCGTTTGATTAAACGCAGGTTGAGTGATCGCCACATAGCTCGACGCCCCGTCGGTCTGAATGGTTTTACTTGCTTGGCGCACCACACCAAACAGCTCACCCAAACTGCCCGACTCCAAACGCAGCTTATCTTCTAACGACGCCAGTTGTTGCTCGTTATCGCTGAAGGTGTCACTGAGCTTCTCGGTTTCCGCCTCTAACGCGTTGCGCGTGGCTTTGAGCTGATTGAGCTTCTCACGTAGCTCACGCTCGGTCATCGCGAATTGTGCTTCTCGCGCTTGGTTATGCTCACTCGCCTGTTGATGCGCCTGTTGGGTTTGACCAACAAGATCATCAGCGTGGGTAAAAGGCGCAACGACGACAAAACAGGTTACGGCAATCAGGGTTTTCCAGCTCATGATTTCACCCCTTGGTTGGCACTCAATGGCAGAGATAACAATGACGGTGCCATTTGCTTTTGCGCCACCGCAAAGGCCTTATCCACCGCTTCCGCGACACTCGCATCCAATGCGACCCACTGATCATCGCGGGCACTCCACAGCCAATACTGCTTACCATCTAAGCTACGCGCCACCAGCGACATACGGCCCAGATGGAGGACATCGACCTGGTGATCTCGACCATCGAGCACTACGGTATCTTGATAGGCATCAAGCTTGCTGCCATAGTCTCGCTCAATCTGGTATGCCTCGAGAATACGACGGAATTTCTCCGAGTCCGCCACATCGGCACGGGTCATCATGGCTTTAAGTTTTTGTAAACGGGCTTGGCGTTGATCGGCTTTGAGAGGAATATCCTCGGCAAGCCACTGCTCGAGCCCACCCAACATGCGATACATTAAAGGCACGATGCCTTGGCGAGTGTCTTTAATCTCGTCGATTTGATTCCGCAGGCTGGTCGCCTCTTTATCCTGATTGACCACCAAGTTTTGCAAGTGATCGCGATAGATTTCCAGGTTACTGATCTGCGCTTGTAGCTGCTCAATTTCTTGGCGCATGGCCAAGCTGCTATCAGAATGACGATTAATCCGTGACTGTGACTGCGCGGCCTCTTGGGTAGTGTTCCCCTCAATCGCTTGCGCCTTTTCGAGTTGATCCGCACTCACTGCTGGGGTCAGCGCCAAACAGGACGCAACGCCGAGCGCGAGCCGAAATGAAGACAATTTTATCATGGTGATATCTGCAAACATGCTTTGATGGTGTGGCTTTGCCACAAATAAAAGTGAGAATAGTTTCTATTTGCGTGCAATGTACCGAGTTTAGCGACAAAAATCTAGCCTAGCAGGTCCAGAGGTGCGGGAATATTACTCATATCAAGTCACGATAAGCTGACAGTGCTATAAAGCGGGATAGTGCATTTCATCACGATGGTCTGCGCCGATGTGGAAATAATTCACTATTCGCCAATTAGCTTTACTCAATCACACCTGATAATGAAAAAAATAATAATTTTAGAGAGTTATCGCAATTTTATTGACGTTGCTGTGGCACGCTCTATAGCCCATTGGATATGCAATCTGAACAGCCATGAATAAAGTCTTCGTATCGACCAACCATTCTCATTGTAGCTATCATATTTATCAGCCTAATCAATCCGACTATCCGCTTATCCTGTTGCATGGTACCAATAGTGATGGATTAGCGAGTTACGGCGCACTTCTCGATGCATTTGACCATCGTGAAATCATCGTTCCCGATTATGCGGGGTGTGGAGACTCCAGCTTACCCGAGCATGATCTGACAGTATCCTTTCTCGCCGATCAGGTGATCGCCATCATTAAAGAAAGAGGTAGCAAGAAGGTTGATCTCGTTGGCCACTCACTCGGGGCTACCGTCGCCGCTTACGTTGCCGCGCAGCACCCTGATTTTATTAACCGATTAGTGTTAAGTGCACCTTGGTGCCATGGTGATGACCCGCGCCATCAACTGGTGTTTAATACCTGGCAAACACTCGAGGAAACCGCGCCTCAACAAGCAACTGCGTTCGGACTGAGCCATGTATTGAGTCCAACATTTCTGGCTAATATGGATCCAGAACTGATAGCGCGTATATGCGCCACAAAAGGATTGACTGATACTTACCGAAGAATCGCACTCGGCAAAGACCTAGACATCCGCCAGCATTTATCGAAGATTCAAGCCCCAACGCTCGTATTAGCCATGGCTTTTGACACCTTGGTGCCGCCTTACCGAGCCCAAGAGGTACAATCAGCAATACCTAACAGTGAGTACGATGAAATACCGAGCGGTCACGCCGTTCAACTTGAAAGTCCTTATCCGTGGGTCAATCGCATTAACACATTTTTGCAAGATTAGACCAATGCGTGGAGGTCACTCTGCGATTGTACTTTCCCCCAGAGGTTACTCGTTCCCACGCTCCTGCGCGGGAACAAGTGAGCGGACTGTCGGTAACCCCTAATCCGCTAGCTGCGAGAACTTGATGATCTCGTGAGATTGCCCAAGGGTTTGTGCGAGGTGTTGGATATGGGCGGGGGTGATTTCGCAGCAGCCGCCGACGACGAGGGCACCGTCGGCAATCCATTGTTGCACGCGTTCGGTGTGGACTAAGGGGGAGAGATCTTCCCGCGCTTGCAGGGCATCGGCTTTGCTGCCTTTGGCCATGTCTTCTACCGATTTAAACGCGTTGGCATAGCCGCCCACAATGTCGGCCTGGGTCGCCATCTTTGGCATCGCCGTGGTAAGCACTTCTGGGTCGCAGCAATTGAGCATCACCGCTGTCGGTGCATATTCAGTGACCGCGTGCATGGCTTGTTCTAGCGACTCGCCAGAGCGGAGTGCGCCATTAGGCTCCAACCGAAACGCAACCCCAAACGGTTTACCTTGCTCACGGGCGGCGGCGCACGCTGCACGCGCTTCAAGGGTGTTGGTCATGGTTTCGATTAAAAACACATCCACGTGAGGTTGCAAGCGGGCGATGTGCGAAAATTCCGCTTTCATGTCTTCAAAGCTGCGTTGCGGCTGACCGAGATAACTGCCCACCAGCGGCGGCAAACAGCCGGCAATATCAACATCGGCGCTTGTCTCATCCACCGCTTGCTGCAGCGCTTCGAAGGCTTTTTGGTAAATAATGTCTATTTTATCGCTCAATCCCGCTTTGGCCAGACGCGTGGGGGTCGCTGGGTAGGTATTCAGGGTATGCGTTTTCGCACCGGCACGAATAAAGTCTTTGTGCACGTCTTTAACAATATTGGCATGTTTTAACATCACCGCGACCGACCAAAGCTTCGAGCTCACATCCGGCCCACGTTGATAAATTTCTTGTCCTAGGCCGCCATCGAGTAACGCTATCGATGTCATGGTAACTTCAGCCTCCTTCGGCCATTTATCCTTGGTTTAGTTTGAGGTTACCATGTGCTCATCGATTTAACACCCCGTTGTTACGCTACCTCTTCACTGCCTTCAATCGCGAGATGTTCAAGCTTATCAATCACCGCCATACTGGCGTTTTCCATCTCTTTTAATGCAGTGACCATTTGCTCGGGTTGCTGAGCATGAAACGCTGCCACCGCTGCTTTCGCGTGGGTATGCACTTGCTCGTGAGGCGCGGCAATGGCTTTAAACGTTTGCAACTGCGCGAAATATTGCTGGCCTTCACCCTGTTCATACCATTGGCCGAGACGGCATTGGGTGTGATCGGTGACATCGTCCGCGGTCATGCTGTCTTCACCCAGCACGACGCGGTATATCGCAAATTTAAAGCTAATATGGTCAAGTTTCGCCAGTTCACAAAAAGCACGCAGCGCAGAGGCTTTAATAGTGGTACGGCTATGCTGTGCTTGCTCACTCTGCGTGGCCATCGCATCGGCCACCTGTTGGCCTTGCTCGCTATATTCAATCGCGTCACTGGCAAGCTGATCGGTGAGTGTGCAAGCATGCCCACTCCCAGCGCGAATTTTTTCTACCAGCTGGGTGATATCTTGCGTGGCACTGGCGGTGCGTTCCGATAAGCTACGCACTTCATCGGCAACCACCGCAAACCCTCGACCCTGCTCACCGGCACGTGCCGCTTCAATCGCTGCGTTTAAGGCTAAGAGGTTGGTTTGATCGGCGACATCGCGAATCAACTTCACAATACCGCTCACCTCTTGGGCATGCTGGTCGAGCGCACGAATTGCTTCTGACGATTGCTGACATTGCGCGGATAAGGACTGCACGTGACGCGCAAGATCATTGACTTGCTCGGCACACGACGCCGCCTGATGGCTCACGTCCGTTACCCGTTCTTTTTCACCGTTGATGGTGTCTGCCAAGGTGGCCAGAGACGATTGCGTCGCATTGATTGAGTCACCGAAGTGGCATAAGTTGGCGTCGATGGCTTTTCCCGTTTGGCGTTTTTTCTCTACGGTGGCTAACTCTGCCTGCAATGCCTCTTTCTCTGCATTCAGCGCGTCGATGGTATGGTTGATCTGCTCAATTTTTTGCTGCAGAGCGACTTGTTTTTGCTGCTCTTGTTCAAGTTGACGACGAGATATAAACACGCTGACTCCCAATTAAGTAATTAAGCTTTTTATAATATTTTAACGCTTAATATTGGCGATGTATGATGAGCCAAGCGAAATGTGATCCATTTTGCGCCAATCGTTTGATTTACACTGTAAACCTATAAAAATTACCGCCATACTGACCCTTCTGCAGCAAATGAGCGAAACGCTATGACCTTTTGGTTGCTTTTTAAACGTTGGATTATCAGCCACTTCGCGCATTTAAACGGGCGTATTTTGGGGTTGGTGGTACTCGCCTATGGCGGGATTGGCTGGCTACTTTTACACGGCGCCGGTGAAACAGAGATGACCCAGTCACTCGGCCGCTATGTCTATTACTTGATGGTCACCGCGTCCACTGTCGGCTATGGCGATTATTCGCCCGCAACAGAAGCAGGACAGTGGATTACCGCCTTTTGGATTATTCCTGGTGGACTAGGGCTGTTCGCCGTTGTGATTGGGCATGTGACCAGTGCGTTGGTCGATTATTGGCGACGTGGATTACAAGGAAAACGGAGTCTAACAGTGAAAAATCATATTCTGGTGTTGGGCTGGAATGGTCAACGCACCATTCAGCTCATTCGTCTACTACAAAGCGGTGTGCATGGCGATCGTCCGATTGTGCTTTGCGTACGTCCCGAAATGGAAAATCCGCTCCCCGGCGAGGTGGAATTTGTACGCGTCACCAGCTTTACCGATGCAGAGGGGATTGCGCGTGCGGGGATTGATAGTGCTTCGAGCATTATTATCGACAACCCAGAAGACGATATCACCCTATCAGCGGCCCTGTTCTGCGCGCATAAAAATCCGTCAGCGCATCTGCTCGCCTACTTTCAAGACGACGCGCTGAGCCAAATACTCAAACAACACTATCCACACGCAGAATGTGTACCGTCTGTTTCCGTAGAAATGCTGGCGAAAGCCGCTGTTGATCCGGGTTCCAGCCAGTTGCATCACGAGTTGTTGAGTACCGCACAAGGGATGACACAGTATTGTGCGCGCTACCCGACTAACGCGAGCACGACGGATGTGGGTACCTTGTTCAATCAGTTAAAGCATGAATACGATACAACCTTAATTGGTATCGACAAAGGTGAGGGCATTACCCTTAACCCCAGCTTGCAAACCGAAGTCGCCCCCGGCGATCGCCTTTTCTATATTGCCGCTGAACGTTTACCGCATTGGTCGGCGGCGTGATTCGGGCACCATTTATCACACGCGACACTGGCTGTTAACCCTTCCGGAGCAGTCCGCCGCCGCCAAGATGGAGGCAGCGGACTGGCTTTACGTGCCCTATTCGCGAAAAAACGGTCTATTCGACCACCGAGGTTTCTTGTGCATCAGAATGACACGCTTCAACTGGGTAGGCGTAAAAATGATGCACAGGCCCCGCGCCTCTTCCCACCTTTAACTGCTGACTATGCGCTAAAGCCTCTGTCAAATACTGCTTAGCCGCCCGCCCTGCTTCAATGGGCGTCATTCCCTGCGCGTAATAAGAGGCCATCGCCGCAGACAGTGAACAGCCTGTGCCGTGTGTATTAACGGTTTCAACCCGACGGGCGCTCAGGGTTTGACAGGTATCTTGGCTAATCCACACATCCACGCTTTCAGGGGCGTGATGTAAATGGCCGCCTTTGAGCATCACATACGGGCACCCGAGCCGACGTAGGGCTGGAACTAACGCATGCATTTGCTCAATGGAGGTGGGAACAGGCTGACCGGTTAATCGCGCCGCCTCAGGCAGGTTGGGGGTGAGCACGGTTGCTCGCGGGATCAGCACTTCAATCAGCGCTGTCATGGCGTGTTCATCCAACAGAGGATCGCCGCTGGTGGCCACCATCACGGGATCTAAAATCACCGGTAAGTGAGGCGATCGCGCCAGCACGGCGGCCACTTCGCGAATAACCGCTTGGTTGGCAAGCATACCAATTTTCACCGCACGTACCGGCATATCGTACAAAACCGCCTCTAACTGGGCACGGACAAAACCAGGATCAACCGCCGAGACGGCCTCAACGCCACAGGTGTTTTGTGCGGTTAACGCGGTGATCACCGAGCACGCATAACCGCCGGTGGCTGAAATCGCTTTGATATCGGCTTGAATGCCAGCACCGCCACCGCTGTCTGAGCCGGCGATGGTAAGAATAACAGGTGGAGATAGGTTCATAATGGCCCCTTAATCATCAGGGGCGGAAGGAGACAAAGCGAGCCAGAATGCGCCACTTCGTGTGCTGAACGTGTCAGTTCCCTCCGCCAGTGCTAACTGGATCAGGTTCTACGGGTCCTGCTTTCGCAGTCTCAGCAATCACTTGCTCCCCGACTAACACGGTCAGAATATAAACCTTAATGATAAAGCGCAAGTCTGATGTTTCTGATGGCGCGTTTACACATTCTCGTAATGGTTAATGGTCGTATTGCCTTGTTGGGCGGTTTTAAGCAGTTGTTCGAATCCATCTTGGATAAGCGGCCGTGCATATAAAAACCCCTGCACTTGGTCGCAGCCAATTGTCTGTAG
The DNA here is from genome assembly GCF_001996005.1 of Salinivibrio siamensis. Lineage (GTDB taxonomy): Bacteria > Pseudomonadota > Gammaproteobacteria > Enterobacterales > Vibrionaceae > Salinivibrio > Salinivibrio siamensis. The sequence goes on from NZ_MUFB01000012.1 coordinate 42,919, forward strand.
CACCTGCTGCTGGCTGACTTCTTCCACCCCTTCGGCAACCACGCCATGACCAAAGCCATGGGCTAACTCAATCACGCTACCCACCAAGTGTTTGTCACTGGCGTTGGTGGCCAAATCTTGAATAAAACTGCGGTCGAGTTTAACCCAGTCTACCGGCAGTTGCTTAAGGTAACTTAATGAGCTGTAACCGGTGCCAAAGTCATCCAACGCGATATGCATCCCGGCATCCCGCAGCTGTTGTAGCTCGCGCAATGCCACCGAGATTTGCTGAATCAGTGCCGATTCCGTGACTTCCAATTGAATAATCGCCGGCGGCGTGTTTGTCGCATGGCAGCGAGCCAGCACACTCTCGGCAAAACCATGCCGGAGTTGCTGGGCAGAGACATTGATTGACAGATGAAAGTGCTCATCAGTCAGGCCCTGTACGCGCCATTGCGCCACCGCCTCCAGTGCCATCGCCAGTACTTTATCGCCAAGTTGCATCATATCGGCGCTGCGCTCGGCAATGGGAATAAATTCGGCGGGACTTATCGCCCCTAGGGCTGGATGCTGCCAACGCAGTAGTGCTTCTGCGCCCACCAGCAGGCCCCCATCAAGCCGCCATTTAGGTTGATAGACCAAGGAGAGATGATTGCTTTGCAAGGCCGGGCCAAGCTCAGTACGGATCAAGTGCTCTCGCTGCGCTTTACTGTCTAGCTCGGGCTGATACTCACCGACAGCCTGATCATCGGTCGGAATAGCCAGGATCGCTTGGCGAAACAACTGCGGCACATCGGCGCTTTCCGAGTCAGCACGGCTGATCCCTATGTGGCAATGCAAGAACATCAGTCGCCCTTCGAGGGTATGATGACCACTGATGAGTCGGTGAATCCTCGCTGCTTTTTTCGCCGCCTCTTTACCGTCTCCCTCTATCAGCATCACCAGTCTCGAGCTGTCCCAAACCCCCACTCGATGCGAGCGCGCCACCGCACTGTTCGCCAGCAGCTCAGCAATGTGCTTATACAGGGCTTCGGTCATTAAATGCCCTTGATGCTGCGTCACCGCTTCCATCCCATCAAGCGCAATCATCAACACCGTCACCGGCCCTAGCATCAATTGTCGCTCCGCTGCATCCAATAAGGCTCGGCGATTGGGGAGACCTGTCAATGGGTGGGTAAGAGAAAGGGCGCGTAACGTGGCGGTTTGTTTGTTCACCAACATTTGCAAACGCGCAGCTTGGTCACGCTCTTTCAATGTTTTAAGCTGTAACTGCAGTAGGTTGTGAATACGCTGAAGCACTTCGTCATAATCAAACGGCTTGCTGATATAATCTATCGCCCCTCGGCATAGCGCTTGATTACGTAACCCCACATCATTATCCGCAGTGAGCACCATGACGGGTGGACAATGGTCCCCCAATGCTTGGTTCAGATCATCCAGCACCATGAGTCCCGAGCGCCGTGGCATGCGCATATCAAGCAAGATAAGATCGGGCACCGGCGACAAGTGGTCGTGCACAGCACAGGGGTCCGTTAGCCCAATCAGATGCACGTACCCCGCTTGGTCAAGCATCGCGGTGAGTAAGTCAATGTTTTCCGCGCGATCGTCAATGATCAAAATGGTCGCTTGTGATGGTGACTTTATCATTCCCTGTCCTCTAATAACGATTGAATAGCCGCGGCGAGCGCAGTTGACGATACGGGCTGCTGTAGTCGTATGTGTGGTGTGGCGACGCTGCAATGGGCTTGCCCTTCCGCCCCAAGGGTGATCAGCGGTTTATTCTCCACCAAGCACGTCCAATGTGCGGGCATTCGCGCTAAGTCATTACCATGGATGATAAAAAGTGATGGGGCGAGCCTATGTGTCATCGCTTCAGCCAACGAAAAATCGTGCGCATGGTGCAAGGTCAACAGCGGCCAGTCCTCAAAGCAATCAGAGACCAGCCGTTGCTGGTGACTGCCTTGGTCAATATAAAGCACACGGTGTGGCTGAGTGAGGCGTATATTCGCGTCAGAGGCTTCTGCAACCAGGGGCTCAGAGGAGTGTGGCTTCGCGCGATAAGGGAAGGTCACCGAAAAGGCACTGCCCTTGCCCTGTTGACTCGCAACCCTGATCTCACCTTGCATCTGAGTCACCAATTGATAGGTGACGGCCAGCCCAACCCCCGCGCCTTCTATCAAAGAGTCTTCTGCCACTAAACGGTTAAAGGGCTCGAAAAGGCCGTCGAGCTGGTCGTCGGCAATGCTAATGCCTGTATCATTCACCGTCATGGTCAGATTGCCGTGATGCGTGTGCGCATCCACCCAAACCCTGCCTTGTGGATGGTTATATTTCACTGCATTGCTGAGTAAGTTAATTAAGATTTGCTTAAACCGCGTTGGATCCACATAAAGCTCTCCCTCTTGCTCCGCAGGCAAACAATTTTGCAAGCTAACGTTCTGTCGCTCTGCCAGCGGAGATAAGGTTTGAATGGCATCATTGACCAATGCGCTAACAGGGTACCAGGTGAGATGAAGCACTGTTTGTCCGGCCTCTATTTTGGCCAGATCGAGCACGTCATTGATAAGTGCCAGCAAATGTCGCCCACTTTGGTGGATATGATCAACGTACTGGCGCTGATCATCGGCCAGCATCTGAGTGGGAGATTTGAGTAGTAGTTGCGCGTACCCCAACACACTGTTTAAAGGCGTACGTAGCTCGTGACTCATAGCGGATAGGAAGTCACTTTTTGCTTGGTTGGCGCGCTCGGCCTCTTGCATCGCTTGCAATAGCGGTGTGGCATCGTACGCCACCGTTACAATCGCGTAAGGCTCACCGGCAAGATGGTGGATCAGTGTTTTCGCCAACTTAAACGTCCGGCCGTCACGCAAAGTCACATCAATATGTACAGGCTCACCGTCGACCGTTAATTGGTGATCGAGTGCATTGAGGGTATCGCGCATGCCGTCAGGGAGCGCGCGACCAAATGCGTCGGCCAGTTGGCTCACATGGTCCGCTCCCACCGCTTGTAAACAGGCTCGGTTTGCCAACGCATATTGGCCACCTAATTCTCTAACAAATACCGGATTACCGATGGCATCGATGATGGTTTTTAGCCGATTTCGCTCGTGCTGAACAGTGGCTTGGGCATGCGTGAGTGCGCTTAAATCCGACATAATGCCGATAAACTCTCGTCGTTCATCGATCCACACTTCGCTCACCGCCAAATGGATTGGGATCAGGCGCCCATCACGGTGCCGCGCGCTCACACGCCGCCCTGTGCCAATAACATTAGGCTGACCGGTTGCAAGGTAGTTTTCTACGTATTGGCCGTGCTTGCCTCGATGCTCGGGAGGCATTAAACACGCCACATCCTGACCGATAAGCTGCTGTTGCTCGTAGCCAAGTAGCGTGTGCGTGAAAGGATTAGCATCAAGGATAATACCTTGGTCATCAATGACTAAAATGGCGGCGGCCGCACTGTCAACCAGCGCTTTGTAGTGAGCCTGCGAGCCGCCCGTGCGCCACCCATCCATGGTAGATTGATCCGTCATCGTGTTCCCGCCTCTAACAAAAACGCCCCAGCTATATTGGGGCGTCTACCACGGACCTAATGAGTTGATATCGCGATCATTTTTTGTAGTTTTTGACCAAAGCATCCACCTTTTTCAGGAACTGCTCTTTTAGGTTTTCGTGCTCATAGTCGAGATCATAGGTATTGTGGAACCCCACACGTAACTGTACGCCATTGCCCGCTAAATAAATGGTATAGCCGTCATAATCTGAGAAAGCGTCAATGCCATCTAGGCGGTGTCCATCTTCAATTTCTTCACCATACTCTGTCACTATCTCAAAGGCGCGTAGTAGGTGGGTCGGATCGAGTTCGTTTTTCACGCTTCCCTCCTGGCAGTGTTAGCGAAACTGTGCCCCACCTCCCGGTCGTGATCCACGACCATAAAGTGGGCCGGCCAATACCGGTGGCGTGGTCAACACATGCCCTGACACCTTAATCCGGCTTGGCTTACAAATAATATTGGGCAAGGTTGCCAATGTATCAAGGGTGGTGTCTGGTCCCGTTTTTTGGATCGCTGTACCATAATTATAGCCATAATCAACGCAGACGACAGGAGAGCCCGCCGCCCTTGCCGCATGAACATCATTCACCGCATCGCCAACCACCAGCAATTCTGATGGCGGAACCGCTAAAATCGCCGCCGACTCAAAAATACTATCGGGATCCGGCTTTCCGGCCGCGATCGCATCCGTTCCTAAGATACGGGTAAAAAAGTGGCTGACCCCAAGCGCTCTAAGAAGGCTGTTCGCATGCGCCGTTTGCATGTCCGTGGTACATATCATCGGGAACTGGCGCTGAGAGAGTCCTTCAAGGCAAGCAAGTACCCCTGGATAGAGTCGAGTTTTTGGCGGTTTTTTGCCTAAGTATGAGGACAGGAACAACGCACGGGCTTGATTCAACACTGTGGTAGAAACCCGTCCATCAATGTGTCGCGTGAGCACCCGATGGATCAATAAATCCGCACCATCACCAATCCAGTCTCGAATCGCACTGGGCTCTTCCTCTGGCAAATTAAACCCTCGCAACATGCCGAGGACAGCGTCATAAAGATCATCAAAAGGGTCTGCGATCGTGCCGTCTAAGTCAAAGCATATCGCAGAGATATTCTCCAATTTTTTCATGGAACGCCTCCACAATCAGTGTGTTATCGCCAGAAAGGAAAGGGAACGGTGGATCGGACTTGCTATCCAACGAGTCTTTGAAAGTTAGCAGAGAACGAGAACGCGTCCTACCAAAACCGCAGGCAGAATGTATCGAATCACCGAGACAAAATTGTATAACTGACCGATTGCGCCCAAACTTCAGAGGCGAATCAAGCCCCTAACCATACCGTGATCAATTTCACATTTACATATCTTCGCACTCACCGATACCGACCTTAACCCTGTATAAAAAACCGTCACATTTTTGACGATTGTTTTGATCGGCTGACTGCGTCCTGCGATCGAAAACCATCGCTTTGTCACAAAAATGAAACCTAAATAGGCACAGATTGTCATCGATGCACTCTACCCTGTCTCTCTCGATAGTGAGACTCGATGTATTCTTTATATGCGGTATTTTTCCTCACAGCCTCTATGGCGTTACCTAACGGTTATTATGATTGCGCTGATCGCAGGTTGGTCAGTCTATACCTTGGAAAACCAGCGTCAGCAAAGCCGATTTTCTACCGATGTTGAAAAGCAGCGTCACGCACTCAGTAAAGCGTTTTCTCAGCTCTATGAGCTACAACTATCGGCGCAGCTTTATCTGCAACAAGAAGGCGGCCCAACGCGTGATAAATTCCATGCCTTTATCGATAACCATACCCAAAAGCGCTCAGGGCTTGATAGCGTCATGTGGCTACCCCGGGTCAATCGCGCTGAGTTAAAACAGTTTGCCGCGCAACAAGGTCACTATCACCCCTTTCCGCCACTCAATAACCACGCCTGCCAGTGGGTGATGCGAGGTGATACGTTTCCCGCGCTTTACTTGTCCCCCAAAGCCGCAGCAGAGGGATATTTAGGTTGGCGCGCGGATGCGCAATGCGAGAATACCGTCACCATGGAGCGTGCTTATTTTAAGCGCCAACCGGTGGCAAGACTGATTCACGACGAGCAAGGACATGGGGTGCGTTGGTTCGCGGCCATTACTGCACGAGACGGCCAATTAGCCGGTTTTCTCTCCACCACACTTTATTTTGATACCTTTCTACCCACACTCTGGCAAGATGACACCCCCGCGCCCGATATGGGGCTAATCGCCCGCGAAGCCTTTGGCCACCAGCAAATGTTTACCACGCACTCAACGCAAGCATTGCAAAAATGGCGAAATACTCACTCACCCGATATCACTATTCCGATAGCCGGAAGCGAAGAAGGGTTAGTGGTCAGGTTCACCCATCTACGCGGCTTGCACACGGGGCTACTCTACGGGGTGCTGGTTGGACTATTGGTGCTGTCACTCGGCTTGTCGGTTCTGGCCAGTTTTTGGTCCTACGCCAACCGACTGTCATTGGCACAACACTTAGTCAACAAGCAGACCCGCCAGCTCACCCACCAAGCACAGCACGACAGTTTAACGGGGCTGGCAAACCGAGCGGCGCTCGACAATGCCTTGGAGGGCGCACTCCAGCAAGTGAGCACCCAGTACAGCGAGCATTTTACCTTGCTGTTTATCGATCTCGATCGGTTTAAAGTGGTTAACGACTCTCTCGGTCATGTGACGGGTGACAAGCTTCTTAAGCAGGTAGCCAAACGCCTGAACCAATCCGTCAGTGGCGAGCGCGTGTTTCGCTTTGGTGGCGACGAATTCATCATTTTGCTTAAAGCCGACAGTTCACTGGCATTGGCACAAACTAAGGCCAAGCACCTACTTCAAGCGCTTAGCACACCTTACAAGGTGGACGAGCATATGATTAACCTGTCCGCCAGTATTGGCATTGCCTCGGTGAACAAAGCCAATGCGTCAGTAACGGATATTATTCAGCAGGCGGATATTGCCATGTATCACGCCAAGCAAACCCGTGATCGCCTCGCGATTTTCCAGCCGGCCATGCTTGCCAAAGTCCAGCAACGTTTTATTGTCGAACAAGACTTAAAAAAAGGGTTGGCACAGCAGCAGTTTCATCTGATGTTTCAACCTATTTTTGATGGCGAACAAGAAACACTCAGCCATGCAGAGGCACTGCTCCGGTGGCAGCATCCGACGCTAGGGCGGATCTCGCCCGCAGAGTTCATCCCAATCGCAGAAGAAACCGGTTATATTATTGAGCTTGGCGACTGGGTGCTCGAGCAAGTCGCCGACGTATTGGATAAATGGCACACCCGCTTCCCTGCCAATCAATGCCCTTCTATCACCGTGAATGTATCCGCCAAGCAGTGTCAGTCAGCCACCTTCGCCGATGACGTCGCCTCACTGATCGCCAGGCACCAATTTGCGCCTCAGTGTCTGGGGTTAGAAATGACGGAGACAGCCTTACTTGAGCACTCAGAAACGGTGGGGAGGAACTTGCGTCAGCTTCACGCACTAGGAATAAAACTGTACCTCGATGACTTTGGCACCGGGTATTCATCCCTCTCGCTGCTGCGCCAATATCCGTTTAGCGTGATTAAGATGGATCGCAGTTTTATTATGGATATCGATCAGCCTAACGGTAAAGCGGCGCCCCTGTGTCGAGGAATGATTGCCATGGCACATGCCGTCGGTTTAACCGTAGTAGCAGAAGGCGTCGAGACGAAACAGCAGCTATGCTGGCTTCGCCAACACCAATGTGACTACTTGCAAGGGTATGTGCTCTCTCGCCCGATTGAACGGACAGCACTTGAAGATTGGTTACTGCCGCAATCAAACCAGCGAATGGTCTTGGTGCATGGTTGAGGCGACAGCGGCCAGGGTGTTGGCGGACGAGGGACCGTTTTGACGCACTGGCGCAGCTTGCTGCAACCACTCATCGCGCAATACCCCATAACGAAGTGAGTCATAGTACTCACCTTGATAATAACGGACGGCGCGTAAGCGCCCCTCTTCGCGCATCCCTAGTGCTTTAGCACAGCGCATCATCCCCGTGTTCCCCGACCAAGTGGTCAAGCCGATTCGGTTGACTTGATGGCGAATAAATAATTGGTCAATCCACTGCGTCAGAGCACGTCGGCCGATACCTTTGCCCCAGTGGACAGGATCGAAAATAGTGATCCCCACTTCCAACCAACGCGTGCGCTTGTCTTCCCAATACAGGGTGACATAACCCACAGGCTTATTGTCCACACAAATCACCTGCGCCGTGTCACCCACGATGAAACGACGAAAAAGACCAAAACGAAACGACCAAAACGACACCGGATCTATCGGTGTATACGGCGCATCATACTGCTTCCAAGCACGGGAATAATATATATTACGCCAAAAGTAGCGCGCTTCGTTGCGCTGCGCAGGCCGAATGGTGACGACGCAACATTCAGATACATCCACATCCATGTAAGATTATTGCTCTCTCTTTACCAAATGATGGGCGACGACGCTGTCCGCTCGGCGCGACCGCTTGTCGGTATGACCCACAAGGGTACCCAGTCTAACTCAATTAACCACCACATTGGCGACCTCCGTCAAAGAACCCACTTAATTGAGTGTAGACGGTTACTGACAGGACGGCTGCCTTGATTGCTGTGATATGGCAACGCCCAGCATCACAAGCCCTCCACCGAGGATGTGATACTGAGTCAGTATTTCTCCCAGTACCGCCACTGCAATAGCCGCTGTCATCACGGGTAAAAGGTTCATGTACATCGCCGTTCGACTCGCCCCATTGAGCGCGATAGCGTTTAGCCAAATCGCAGGCGCAAGCACGGAAGCGCCTAAGGCGGCAAACCCCACTAGCGGATAGGCGTCAGCGGGGATGGCAGGACTGGGCGCCATCCACAGAACGGGCAACAACATCACCACCGCAAATACAGCTTGTACATACACAGACACCCAATTGGACAGCGCCATCGACCAACGTTTAAGTAAAACGCAATACAGCGCATACGAGGACGCACATACCAGCATTAGCCCGTCTCCCACCGACGCGCCTGCGTGAAAAAGAGAAAGCGGTTTGCCCAGCGTTAGCATATACACCAAGCCAGCGAAGGATAACACGGCCCCGAGGATCGCACGCATCGTCAACGGCTGTGACAGCACAGGCACACTGATCAACAAGCTCAACATGGGCACCAACGACATAATCAGCGCCATATTGGTCGCCGTCGTGGTTTGCGCAGCAAAATAGGCAACGGATTGGTTAGTGACCATGCCTAACAGCGCTAGAATGGCAAGACGTGGTGCATAGCAACGCACCGCACGTCGTTGGCGCCATAATGTCGGTAAACAAAACGGCGTTAATACCAAAATGGCAAAAAACCACCGATAGAATGCCATCGCACCCGGTGCAATCACAGTGACAGACATCTTGTTTACAATCGTGTTGACCGACCAAATGAGCACCGCCGCCAATGGCAAGAGAAATGGCATCATGGCCTCGCAAAGCCCAATATAGCGTGGAAGAAAGTAGGCAGTTTACACTGTAAAATGCAGAATAAAACCAATAGCTGACGTGACCCCACGACAAAGAGGGGAAACGCATCATCGTTGGCAAGGAAGAAAAAAGCGGGCAAAGCCCGCTCGGCAAGTGATTAGCCAAATGGTGCCATCAAGGCACCCAATAGGACAAAGGTATCTATCAGTGAGTAGTTTACGCCGCTCATCAAAGGTTGTGTCATTACCACGTCAACAACCTGCAAAATCGGTCACTACCCTCCCATCGCTATATCATCCAAGGCCTTGAGCACTTGCCCATCGAGATGGCCCTCAAACACGCGCTGACAGACTTTTCTTCGCACGGCTAACCCAGATATCAACTTTTCAATAGAAAGATGTCTATCGAGCTGTTGTTGATTGTAAAACTCAATCGTACGGCTGAGCGTTTCATAGGAGACGACCTGATCACCGACCCGCAACCAATCCAGTTTTTCGAGATAACCCTGACATTCTTCGGTAATCACGGAGGAAGGATGGCCTGTCATCGCCGACAGCGCGGTAATGCTCCGTTGCAACGCCTCCTCAGACGTATACTTTGAGAGCACAATGGTCAGCTCATCCGCATTAATCTCAACCAAGTGCTTGCGTTGTTTCACACGACGCCCTAACCGGCCACTGCTCTTCTCTTTGCGCTGGATCGGTTCAAACTCGCCATCAATGATCCCGGAAAGCTGATCAAGGTCTTGGCTAGGAAGGATCTCATTTCTCAGCGGATTGGGCATAGTGGGAGCCAACGAGCGCTTGCCCTCATTATACATTTTGGCACGAGAGTAGCGGATCACTTCGTCGACGTTGCACTTTATATCCATGCGATAGTCAGGATATTTTTTCTCTTCATCTTCGCGCGTTAACGTTAAGTGATATCCCCACAAGTTCACCGCAAAGACAGACTCTGTCACCTTACCTTCAGCCAGCTTTCTGAGCTCCCGGGTTAAATCACTGGAAAAACGGCGCCATTCGATATTACGGGCCATTTTTTGGTTCAGCTCGCTAAGTAGCATGGTATCTTCGAGTCGACGCGACATACGGCTTCTGAAGAGCGAATAGAGTTGAAACACCAAGGTATGCTGACGCAATATTTCTGGTGGAAATAAAAAGAAGTAATCACGCGTCATCAATTCTTCAAAGAACGAGGGCTCCCATACCAAGATATAAAGGTTGGGCTTGATCCTGACCTCACCGTCTTCACCCTCTTTGGGTGCTTCCTCGGAAGCGGTAATGGTTCTGGCTAAGAACCGGAATCGGTCACTTTTGAACCCTTCTGGCATGTTTTCACTCAGCCAACGACCTGTTAGTTCATGAAGCTGAAAGTCAGTAAACTCGATTCTATCAATGCTCTCGCGGATGGCATCACGCGCAGGACCACTGTCTTTTTTACCCCGTAACTGCAGGATATCAGTGATATAGATCGGTGTTTTGTTGCCTATAGATTGGGTCTGTAACTCGTAATTGGGTAAATGATGATCATGATACTGCACCGTGAGGGTGAACAGGGCGAACAGTGTCATCAGATCATCAACCGTCATGATCGACTTGGCCGATCGCGTTTCAATGATCGCCTTAGTGCCGCTGATCGCCACCATCGACTTCTGATAACCCTTTTTGGTTCGCGGTGGAGCAAGCGCTTGATCAATGATCCCAGCCCAACTGGTCGGTGAGACCAAAATCTGATCTTTTTCACCAGGCATCATCGGAGGGGTGCCTAGTCCATGTTCACTGAGCAATTGTCGATTAACTTGCGTTTGCGCTAACGCTTTCGACCGTTTTTGCTTGACGGCATCGCGACTTTTTTCTGTCATCAAGCCTGCACTGCCGAGTGATGAAATCAATCGGCTGGGATTAACAAACTGATGCAGCATGGTTTTGCCTGCGAGTCCTTCTTCAAACCGCACGGGTTGCTGAATGAACAGTCCTAACTGGACAGCGGCACGGAGTCGTTGTTGGATGGCTGCGCGAGTGAGTTGCCCGTCTGTTGCGTCAACCAATTCTGTGGTAGATACATACCCGTCTTGAGAGGCAAAACCGCGTACTGAAATTAAGTTCAGTAGCTCTAGAATACTTTTGGTTACCCCTTTAAAGTGCTCATACTGTGCAAGCCAATCAATCAACTGATCGTGTACGGCGAACAAATGCCCGTCTTTGTGGGAGCGAGGGGCTTTTATCAAGATTTTTTCGGGTTTACTGGCACTCATGTCAGCTTAAATCCTTTGTCACGGGCATACTCAACGCGCATTTTTTTAAAATTGAGGTGACGGAAACCGTAAATCGATCACTCTTCCAGGGAAAGACTAATAAAAAAAGACCCAAAAAGAAAGATCTTTTTTATTGCGCTTTTTAACTGATCTTTATGATTATTCTGATCTAATTTGATGATCTGATCTTATGATCCGAGTGGCTAGTTTGTTATAACACCATGATTTTTATGAATTATAATTTCATCCCTCTCGAAAGCATGATCATCAATGTCTTGGAGGCATGATCAACATCATGCACCAACGATGATCAAGTGAGGCCTGCATCAATGATCAACACCTTACCGCATTAATGATCAGATAATAACTGAAACAATGATCAAGCGTGATACACATCTTATCCACAGCTATAGGATGTCGCGGGTGATGACGTTATTGGATTCGGTGGTTAATCAGGCTAATGAGGCTTAGGAACAATGATCAAGACAGCGCTTTTTTAGCTGATTTGATGAAAAAGCGTGCATGTTGCCGATAAGTCTAGCGGCTATTTCACTTTCATCCTCCAAATCGAGATGACATTGACAGTATAACTGCCATAGGAATGTATGTGTCCGGTTAGTGGAACAATGATCATGTATGAGATCGTGCTGTTCGATCATCTTGATGTAAACCGTTGTTTAGTCCACGTGATATGGATGGAATGCCCGGATCCTTCTCGATCCCTTGTTACACCTGACGTTATCCGTAATTTGGCGGTTCGACTATATCGTTCCGAACAACCGCCCAGGCTGGTAGTCTTTACAGCCAGTCTTGATCATTGTTCCGTAATATACAGAGACACATCGCGCAGATTTGCCGATGATTTAACCCATAATTCTGCTTGATCATGCTTCCCCAACTGCGCCTTTACTCTCGAAAGCATGATCAAGTATTAGCATCCATTAAGGCCGAACACCTTGATCATCGTTACGGGAAAAATGATCAAAACCGTGGTAAGCCATCGCATGAACGGCTAATGGGTGAGATTGTTAACCGCTCTCCCCTCTTATGGGGTAAAAGGCGATAAATTCGGTTCAACGATCGGGTACCGTAAATTAGCCATTCAAAGATAGGCTTCCGACTCTATCAACTGTTTACATTGTAAATAAGTGACGCTGTGACATTTTAAATGTGAGGAATTTATCGCATGGTTTGTCGAAGTGAGTATAACCAACTATTCGTCGATGTTTTCATCAATCATCCATGATAACAATTGTGAGCAGGATCTTTATTTGATTGGCTTTTGTTCACCTTTTTATTGTTTTGAGTGGAATGTGCTGTACRATCTGCAATTATTTCTCGTTAAGGCGAAAAAGAATATGGATAGGGAAAAGACGATTGAAAACCTCCGCAATATCGCCGCGCAGACGAAACAGGTTCAGTCTGATCGGGTCGAGATTGTGATGGAAGAACGCCACGACCAACTCTTTCCACCGATGTCAAAAGCATTAATGGAAACGCGTTCGGGATTAACGCGGCGAAAGCTCGATGAAGCGATCTCTCGCATGGAGCAAGAGGGACATCAGTTCACTAAAAACAACGCTAACCATTATTCGATTACACTCGATGAGGCGCACCAAATCATGGATGCGGCGAACGTGCCGACTTTCCATGAGCGTAAAGGAAAAACCCATAAGCCTTGGGTGGTAAACATCCAGAATCAGAAAGGCGGAACGGGTAAATCCATGAGTGCGGTGCACTTAGCGGCATGTATGGCCCTCAATTTGGAAAAGCGTTATCGCATTTGCTTAATCGACTTGGATCCACAAGGCTCATTGCGACTGTTCCTCAATCCACAAATTAGTTTGACCGAGCAAGAGGGGATTTACTCCGCCGTTGACGTCATGCTGGATAATACGCCCCAGCCTGCAGACAAAGACTTCATGATGCGTAATGTCTTACTGCCGACACAGTATCCAAACTTAAAAACCATGGCGGCCTTTCCAGAAGACGCGATGTTTAATGCTGAGGCATGGCAAGCACTGGCGACTAGCCAGTCTCTGAACGTGGTTGAGTTGCTGCAAGAAAAAGTCATCGACCCAATCAGTGATGAGTTTGACATTATCATGATAGATACAGGCCCGCATATCGATCCGCTGGTGTGGAATGCAATGTACGCCTCGAACTCGTTAGTGATCCCTTGTGCGGCAAAACGCCTCGACTGGGGGTCGACGGTGAACTTTTTCCAGCATCTGCCACAAGTCTATGAGATGTTCCCTGAAGACTGGCATGGCCTTGAGTTTGTTCGTTTAATGCCGACTATGTTTGAAGATGACAACAAAAAACAGATTTCGGTCTTAACGGAAATGAATTATCTTTTGGGTGAACAAGTAATGATGGCGACCATTCCAAGAAGTCGCGCGTTTGAGACCTGTGCCGACACTTACAGCACAGTCTTTGATCTTACCTCTCAAGATTTTGAAGGCGGTAAGAAGACCTTGTCGACAGCCCAAGATGCCGTCCATCGTGTCGGTTTAGAACTAGAGCGTGTGCTGCACAGCCACTGGTCTCAGCTCAATCAGGAGTAATCACAAAAAATGGCCATTAAGACCTCTGATTTAAATGCGCGTTTGTTTGCCAAAGCAGACAAGCGACGAGCAACGACAACGCAAGAAGCTCAGAGTGCGGCGAGTGAGAAAGCGGCAGTCATTGAACTTGCGGTCGCCGGTGAACACACGGTTGAATTTGAGCTGGTAAAAGTCCCTGCCAGTGAGATCCGAGATAAAACGACCGTTTTTGATAAGAATGCGCGAGAGCAGTCATTTCTGAATGAACTCGCGTTATCCGATATTTTGGTAACGTTAAAAGCACATGGCCAGCAGTACCCTGCTGTGGGTCGTTGGCTTGACGATGGTCGTATTGAAGTCCTCGACGGTAGCCGACGCCGCATGTCGTGTCTGATTGCAGAACAAGATTTCTTAGTCTATGTGGCGAAAGGCATCAGTACACGCCATGCTAAATTCTTGTCCGATGTCGCTAATGCGCACAAACCGTTATCGCTTTATGAACGCGGTAAAGAGATGCAGGCAATGTTAGACAGTGGTGAAGTGAGTGATCAAAAAGCATTGGCGAGTGCGTGTCAATGTAGCGAAGCCTTGGTCAGCGGTGCCTTAAAAGCCGCGGCCCTGCCCTTACCGCTACTGCAAGCCTACCCGAGTGTGTCTGAGCTGGGACGGCCAACCATTGTGAAGTTGCATCGCTTATATTTTAGCCTTGATGCGTCCCTGCAACAAAAGCTGGTTGCCAAGCTTGGTGACACGCCTTTATGGCAACAGGTAGAGGCGCAAGGAGTGACGCGTATTACGCGAGAAGTCACCCAGTTGATTGAGCAGTTTAAAGATGAACTTGTCGAGCCGACATCGAGTGAACGAGAGCAAGCCAAAACCTTGTTGGACGGACGTGCGTCTTATCGTCGCAAAGGAAATAACCTGAATATTAGTTTAAAGAAAGTCAGTGATGAGGACGCAGACCGAATTCTGGCACTGATTAAACAAGCGCTAGAAAACTAATATTTTGCACATGCCCCAGCGTTAAAAACGACATGCCTAGCGTGTCGTTTTTTTTTGCGTGTTATCATCTCCTATCCGCTTGGTAAAAGCCTTATAGAAACATGATGACATTACCCACATTGGAAGACTTTTTTGAGCCACTGATCTTACGTGCAGCGCACTACTCCCACCGTCAACTGGTTTGTGTCGATCAGGACTTGGCGACTGTACTGGCCGGCTTTGGTGAGACTCAGACCCCGCTGATTGTGGGAAACACAGAATATGGTTTGAGTTGGCGCCAAGCACATCAAAAGCTGGGACAAGAATGTGGTCATATCGTGGTGGAGGTGAATGCGCAATTTAATGCGGAAGCCTTTTGCGCCATAGTCGGTTGTTGCCGCGCGGGTGCGCTCATTGTGCTCCGAATTGCCGCCCTCGATAACGAAATGCCTCCGTCCGTACAACGCCTTCTTCGCTGTTTGAGTGAAGATGATAGCGTCGCATTTAATTGTCATTGGCTGCATCGTTTACCTCAGCAACGTCCAGCGAAACATCAAACGCATTCAGTGACTCAGGATGATGCGATTGCTGCCGTGGAAAAAGTCGTGACTGGACATCGGCGCCGTCCCCTGCTGCTAACCGCTGACCGCGGTCGGGGGAAATCAGCCGCATTAGGGATGGCCGCGGCTAACTTGATGATGAAAAAACCAAGACGCATCATTGTGTCATCGCCTTCCCCAGCCCATGCATCAACGCTTTTTCATCATCTGAAAGCCACCCTTCAGGTCGATGATGCTGGCCAACATATCGACTATCAAGGAAGCCAGATACGCTTTATTGCCCCTGATGCGCTGCTACAAGACGCGCCAGCAGCAGACTTGTTATTGGTTGATGAAGCGGCGGCGATCCCACTTCCGATAATCAGCCAGTGGCTGAATCAATACAATCGCGTTGCGATTGCAACGACCGAGCATGGCTATGAAGGGACAGGACGTGCTTTTACGCTCCGACTCAAGCAAATGTTGGATGTCGAGCAGCCGCAATGGCGCACATTAAAGCTCACGGCGCCTATGCGATGGGCTGATGATGATCCGGTTGAGCGCACGTTGAACGCCCTCTTTTTACTGAATGGCGACGACGATGTCGGCAGCGATCAGGCCGATATGCTCGAAACAGGGTGGGTGAACGATATAGTGATTGAGCCGCTTAGCCGTCAGCAGTTGTATCGAGATGAGGCGTGTTTACGGCAGTTATTCACATTACTGATCGCGGCCCATTATCAAACATCGCCTAACGACTTAGCCCGTCTTCTGGACGATGACGCCGTCTTAATTTTTGCTGGCTGGCTCAATAATACATTGGTTGCCGCGTGTGTGGTAAGCCAAGAAGGAGGAATAGATTGGCAAACTTGTCACGCGGTGGTCGCAGGGCAACGCCGGATAAAAGGGCATCTGTTTAGCCAATCGGTCGCCGCGCATTTGGGCCTCGCGGAGGTTCTGCACGACAGGCTCTGGCGAGTCCAACGCATTGCCGTGTCTGAGCCTTATCGACAGCAAGGCGTCGGTCAACGGTTGCTCGCGACCGTGAATAAACACGCGGCTGAAGCCTCAGTGGTCGGGGTCGGTGTTAGCTTCGGTGCAACCGCCGTGCTGACGCCGTTTTGGTTTAAGCAAGGATTTAAGCCGGTTAAATTGGGATTAAAACGCGATCAAGCCAGTGGGTGCTATTCGCTGCAAATGCTTAAGCCTATCCAGCCTTTGAAATGGTGTGATCAGGCGTTACGCTTATTTAGGCAAAACCTTCCCATTCAGATGCTCACGAGCCATCAACGGATGGAAACTRACATCGCTGCCTCTATCATTGCTGGGTTACCAACCGCATCGCTATCGGAGGAAGTAAGACAACAAATTGATGGCTTTGTCGCCGGTGGGGTGGGGGTCGATGCTGCCCTCTCAAGCTTACAGGCTTGGTTATATCATCATATAGGTGGCGTTCGGAAAAACGACGAAAATGCCACGTTACCCATTCTGGTTAGCCGTATTTTGTTAGGGTTGCCTTGGTCTGTTGTCTGCACCAGGTATCAGCTGGCAGGAAAGAGGGAGGCGGAATCCCGGATACGGAATTATATTCAAACACACATGACGACATGAGCCATTTACACTGTAAACTGAACACGTGGCAGTGGCTTGGTTTACAGTGTAAACGCTGTCGCTTATTACGTTTATTTACACTGGAAATCGGTCTACTACCCTTCATTATGGGGGCCGTGCTGAGGGCGACTGAATTAATCCTATCCTGGTCACGTTTTTATCAGTGATCCTGCTCCCAAGCGGGATAAACCTGTATAATTTATTATAAATGAGACAATTGCGCGCACTTGCATTAGATTTGGACTAATCTAATCAGTGACAACAGTCGAGTGCAAGGCTCCTCGAGATGATGGAGCAAGCGCATTGCCAAGTGGTTTATCTGGCTAATAAGGCCGCCACAGGGATTAGATAGGCAGGAAGCGAGATGCTAGACGATATCCTCCGCGTCTCTCAGGATGGTCAGCGTGTATACTTATCGGCAGGGAAAGTCGAGCATACCAATGGCCAACCGATAGAGAAAAAACAAATCAAGGACTGGTTGGTGAGCAACCAAGTCGAGGGCTTTTTTTGTTTTGATGATACGATAGAGTCAGCATTAACCAAGTTAAACGCGTCGCCGGATGATGCTGAGTCGGAAGACTTCATTATTGCAGAACGCCGTGATGCAACCATCGAAGCGCGTATCGCCGACGATAAAATGACGGCCTATTTGATCGTTAACGGCGCGTGTGGCGGGCGTGGACTGAAAGCCGATGACATTCTCTCGACGCTGCGTGATGCCAATATCGTTCGAGGGATAAAAAAGCCGACCCTGCAAAAACTTCTCTCCGCGTCAGGAAAGCTCAAACCTGGTGAATACCTTGATGTTCCCGTCGCATTCGGTCGGCAGCCGGTTGCGGGCGAAGATGCGCACCTTGTCTATCTCATTGAAGATCCTGCCGAGCGTGTTCGCCGTCCCAAACAGCGTGAGGATGGAACCGTTGACATGCGTGATTTGGGTGAAATGGTGATGGTTAAGCAAGGACAGCCTTTAGCTAAACTGATCCCTGAAACATCGGGCTATGAGGGCTTTACTGTGACTGGGTCGGTGTTATCGACATCTTCCGGTAAGCCAATGACATTGACCGCACACCCAGGCAGTGAATTAAGTAATAAAGACCCTAATATTTTGGTGGCGACCATGGCCGGGATCCCACGGTTACAAAAAGACGGCGTGGCGGTCGATGATGCATTGAGCTTAGATGCGGTTGATGTCGGCACCGGGCATGTCAACTTTGAAGGCAGTGTGGTGATTAAAGGTGATGTTGAAGTGGGTATGAAGGTCACAGCATCGGGAACGGTCACCGTGGGAGGGGTAGTGGAATCAGCGACCATTACCGCTGGCGCAGACATTATTGTCCAAAATGGGATCATTGGTCGACAAGTCGCAGCAGACTCTGACATCAACTGCACCCTGGTTGCGGAGGGCAATATTGTCGCCAAGTTCGCGCAATATGCCACACTCTGTGCCAATCAAAACCTAGAACTTACCTTGCATGCGATGCATTGCAAAACGCATGTAGGGCAGTCAATCGTTATTAGTGATGCCACCAAGCGCAAAGGCACGTTGGCGGGCGGTAAGCATGAAGTGGGCGAAAAAGTCCAGGCGGTGATTATCGGCGCGAGCGCAGGGGCGCATACGTATATACATTGCTTTCCGCGTCTGCCAATACTTAAACGGGAACTCGTCAATTTAAACAAAAGCTGGGAAGAGAAAAGTGCCCAATTGGATAAGATCCAGGCGGCAGAGAAAAAACTTGAAGCGGTCCCAGAAGAGAAGCGTGACGCGGCCATGGTTGAAAGAATAAGCTCGACACGCGAGCACCTTTCTACCGCGCTAAGTGAAATAGAAACCATGGTAGAAGAAACAGACGCAGCGATAGAGAGCGGATACCAAACGGCCAGTATCATTGCGACTAAGTCGCTACTTAGTCGTGTTCACTGTACTATCGGCGAAGAAAAGCACTTGGTTCACTCAGAGCACGGCCCATCACATTTATTTTATGATAATGCCGCGATTGAATTAAAACCGTATCAAGCCAATGGTTGATACTGGTTTACAGTGTAAACTGTTAGCCAACTTTACGGATTTTTCCTTCTTTTAAGGCCTGAAGCACTGCCTTTTTCGGTCCATCTGCGACCACACATCCTTCCTCCATCACAATAAGACGGTCAACCACATCCAGCATGCTGGTTTTGTGGGTACTGAGAATGAGTGTCTCCTCTCTGCGTAAATCTTTTAGCTGCGTTTTAATGAACTGCTCTGTGCGGTTATCCATCTGACTGGTTGGTTCGTCGAGTAAAATCACAGGTGGGCGACCTAAAAAGGCGCGAGCAATTGCAACGGCTTGTCGCTGTCCCCCAGACAATAAGACGCCACCTTCCCCAACTTGTCTTTCTAGTCCTGAGGCATGGTACTGGGTAAAACTTAACACGCCCGAGCGGGCAGCGGCGTCCATAATATCAATATCATCGGCAAGGGGTTGGCCGAGGGTCATATTCTCTCTGATTGAGCCAAAGAATAGCGTCGGCTCTTGAGGGACAAAACCGACATTGCGACGAACGTCGATATAATGAAGTTGAGAGATATCGGTATCATCGATGGCAACCGAGCCTTGGGTGGGAGAATAAAGGCCGACTATCAGGCGGGCAAGCGTTGTTTTTCCTGAGCCCACTCGGCCAATAATACCGACTTTTTCGCCGGGATAAATGCGAAAGGACACTTGGCGTAAGGCGAGGGCAGTGGTGTTAGGGTAATGAAAGTCAACCTTATCGAGCTCAATTTTGCCACGCAGCATCGGGCGATGTAGATAACGCTTACCTTCGGTTTGTTCTGATGGCAATGCCATCAGTTGGTCGATGATATCGAGTGCTGATTTTGCTTGGTGATAGCGTGTCGAGAGCAAAGACAATTGAACCAAGGGCGCTACTGCTCTTGAGCTCAGCATACTTGCCGCAATCAATCCCCCCATTGTCAGTTCGCCCGCGGCTATTTGGTAAACACCAAATACAATCATACTGACGATGACAAACTGCTGAACAAAACTGGCCGAGTTATGGACTGAGTCTGTGAGACGGCGTGTTTTGATGCTCCAGTTTGCCATATGGGCCACCGCTTCTTCCCAGCGATACTGAAACTGACTCTCCGCCCCGAATATTTTAATGGTCTCAAGCCCTGACAGGCTTTCTATGAGGTTGGCGTAAAGACGTGTCCCTTCCTCAATTGTGCGCCGCAGGGGCTTTTGAATTAGCCATGCATGGATGACCAATAACGTGACCGCAATGATAGGCACGATTACTAAAGGACCGGCGACAAACCAAATCACGAGCAAGAAGATGATGGCAAAGGGGAGGTCGATGAGGGTGGATATAGACGCCGAGGTAAAAAACTCGCGGATGGATTCAAATTCTTGCATATGCCGTGCAAAGGCCCCGACTGAAGGGGGCTTGGCGTCCATTCTTACCCCTATGACTTTGGCATATATGCGTGAAGAAATGAGTAAATCTGTTTTCTTACCTGCAATATCAATAAAGTAACTGCGCAGCAGTTTAAGGAGTAAGTCGAAGACAAAAATGACCAAAATCCCACTCGCGAGCACCCACAGTGAATCGAAGGCCAAGTTAGGCACGATTTTGTCGTAAACGAGGCGAGAAAATAGCGGCACACTAATCGCAAAGACATTGATAAAGAGTGAGGCGATTAAGACATCCCGATAAATATGACGTGATTGCCAGAGCGTGCCCCAAAACCAATGGCCCTCATCCTTCACCTGTGCTGTTGGCGCGCGTTCATCAAAGCGATATTGCTTTTTCAGCAAAAAAAGGCGCCCTAGATACGCATCGTTAAGATCATCAAGCATCACCCAACGCGGCGTCATATCCGCATGCGGCAAAACGATTTCCGCACGCCCCTTTTTCGCATCCATTTCTAGTACGACGCACGCGTCGTTATCTTTCATTAGCAAAATAGCCGGGCAGAGCAGCGAAGAGAGGCGCTCGAGTGGCATCGCTTCTTCTTTCGCGACAATCCCCGCACGTTCAGCCGCGCGGGGCAGTAAAAAAGGTGACAGGTAGCCGTCGGAGATAGGGAGCCCAGACACAAGGGCATCGGGGGAGTTCGCGTTACCGAAGTAACGCGATACATAAATCAATGATTGCAGAAGCGGATCTTTAACCATGGCTGTCCTGAGTATTATTGAAGATATAGCCTTGGAAACCATTGACGAACAACTCGGAAAGGCGCGCAAGCTGTGCTTCTGTTTCCACGCGTGTCGCGATAGTAGTGATGTTTAAGTTATGCGCGGTACGACAAATGGATGCCAAAACATGCCCTTGGGCGTCGTCTTCTATATGACTGGTATAGGCAAAGTCTATTTTTACGTAATCGGGCTTAAAGCGTTGTAAGTAGTCCAAAGACTGGAAGTTGCGGCCATAATTATCGACCCCAAATTGGAAGCCTGCTTGACGGATTTGATCGGTCAACAAGCCAGTGTGGTCAGCGTGACGGACAAAAGCGACCTCTGGGATCTCAAATAACAGTTGGCCTGCCAGTTTGCGGTGCTGGTACAAGGTTGTCCCCAACCACCGAATAAATGACGCATTGGTCACACTACTTAAGGTGAGGTTAACCGCCAATGGGCCGACGCTAGCGTCTTGAGACAAGGTTTTAATCACGTGAGTGATGACATATTTATCGAGGGTTTCACCCAGTTGGAGCTGCTCTACCGCCCCTAAAAAGTGGCCAGCGCCATAATAGTGCTCGTCCTTTTCTATCGCGGAAAAGACCTCTTGATGCAACCGGTTTGATTCGCTGTCTGTGGCGGGTTGGTATTTGAACACAAACAGCTCTTTGGCCACGGCTTCATGCAGCAGTGCTTTCCATTGCTGTTTACCCATTGCAGCGTCACCGATGGATTGATCAATCAGTACGACAGGGTGCTCCGGCGTATTGCGTGCCTGTGACAAGGCGTTATCCGCTTGTGACAGCAGCACACTGGCATCCTGATTTCCGCCGCCGTTGATGGCTAACCCCACTGCTACCTTAGGCGGCGTGAGACCGGTCGGATCCGCTTGCATGTCTACTACCATGGCGAGCACACTCTCGCCGAGTAAGCGCAAGTCATCGGGGTCTGAGTTAGGCGCTAGGATCACAAATTCATCTTTGCTCAAGCGCGCAGCTGTCATGCTGTCGTCGCTGATAATCGTGGTGGTGAGGTTATTCGCAAATTGCTCAACAATACGATCCCCAAATTCGAAGCCTTGGTTTTTATAGGCCTCTCCAATGAGATCCACTTTGATTAAGACCATACCGCCAACACCCGATTCAGTTAACCAAGATTTAAGCTGGCCAACATAGAAGCTGCGGTTGCCAAGGCCAGATACCGCATCTCGGTAGGCGGTTTTACGTAACCTATCGGCTTCTTTTGCCTGTTGTTCAAAGTAGTGTTTGAGCTGATCGGTCATGACATTAATGGCACTGACCACGGTTTTTAGCTCTGTCGTGGGAGGGAGCGGAATGGGATCACCAAACTTGTTTTTGGCGATTTCGCCTGCTTTAGCCGTAATACGGGCAAGGGGTCTCAGCGATCGCTGTAATTGCCAACCAATGATCACGGACGCGACCAAAAAGATGATTGCCAAAATTGTCCCTAACTGGACAAATGATTTCCACAGTTGCTTATACGCATAACCTGGATGCGCGACCACTTCGACTTCGGCAAGTTGCATCCAACCACTGGTGATGGTTTGTTTTTCGGTGATCACAGGGAAAACATCGAGGTCGATAAACCACTGGGGCACACCCTGGATTTGTACGGGATACTCGCGAACAATCTCACTGTTATCTGAC
The DNA here is from genome assembly GCF_001996005.1 of Salinivibrio siamensis. Taxonomy (GTDB): domain Bacteria; phylum Pseudomonadota; class Gammaproteobacteria; order Enterobacterales; family Vibrionaceae; genus Salinivibrio; species Salinivibrio siamensis. The sequence goes on from NZ_MUFB01000012.1 coordinate 65,700, forward strand.
AGCAAGGTCAGATTAACTTCGCGGTAAAAACCGCCATCAAAAAACGCATTGATCACCGACTCGGCGGCGACTTTATCATCCGATTCTAAGTAGGGTGCTAAGGCTAGCCCCATCGAATTGACCGTGTTGTTGACATCAGAGGTTTGCTGATTGAGTAAAAAGTTGCGTGTGGTATTCAGCTCGATACCGAAGACGGCCAGCACTATGCAGAAGAAAATCACTAGCATCCACGAGAATATTTGATTGAATAACGTCATCGGTGTTTACCTATCAAATTGTCTAATCGGYTTTTGCATCTTTAAGGTGTCGATACGGCTACGTAAATCGTTCCAAAGGCCAAGCCGGGAAGCGTTGCCTGCAAGCTCGCCTTGGCCGCGTTCTTTCATTAACCATAGTCGGCTACCATTGAAGCTATATATTGGCAGTAGATCGCGTCGTAACGACGCACGTTTAATTGTTGGATCTAAGTTATCGAGTAGCACCGGCTCGGATGATGGCGTTGGGTAATACGCAACGACCATATGAAATTGGTCGAGACGGATTGCTTTTACGTACACCAGGCGCAGTTTTTTATCATCAATGCCTAATTCGCGAAGAGAAAAATATTTTGCAATACTAAAGTCTTCACAATCACCGGCCGCTGCGCCAAGAAACTCTAAGGGCGTTGCCCAATAGTCTTTTTTTCCCCATAAGTCGATATCATCGACAAAATACAGCTGATTAAAAAAATCGTTCACTTTGCGCAGCTTTTCTTGCTCTGACACGCCTTGCGTATTTTCCACCATGTTGCGCCATGCCGTGACACGCTTACCCGCGCGTTCACCATAAAAACTCGACACTTGCCCCACCCAGCGTGACTCTTTGGTGGTCAGGCTCATCGCGCTGAGAGAGAGCAACAAACATAACCCGGCAATATGCCATTGCTTCATAAATATTTTCGCTTTAAGACTGAGGTCGACGCGTGAAGATGGTCCATGCTTTCTCGACATCCCCTTTAAAATTCAATACTTCACCACTGACTCGCCGATACTTATCGGCCGATTCACTACCATGCTTAGCGTCCGTCTCTCCTTTGGCAACCACGTCGATTCGTTGTGGTGTAATGCCACGATCGATAAGCGCACGTTTAACAGTCATTGCTCGACGATAAGAGAGCGCGTGATTGTAGGATGTCGAACCGTCCGCACTGGCGTGACCGGTTAAACGGAGCTCAGTATCAGGGTAATTCATGAGAAAGTCTGCCATAGCGTCGATATCGGTTATAGCGTCGGTCGTCACTTTTGCGGTATCGAGGGCAAAGAACACATCGATTTGTCGTGCTGATGCGGTGGGTGACGGGTGCTCGCTGGTAGGTTGAATGTAATTGGGACAGCCTTGATTATCAACGACGGCGCCGCGTGGCGTATTGGCGCATCTATCACGGGCGTTGATCACGCCATCTTGATCACTGTCGGTCACGTCATGAATTTGCTTGGCCGTAGGGGGCGGAGAGAGTGCCACCGTACATCCGGTTACGAGCACAAGAATGAGGCTCAGTCCGAATACTTTCATTCCGTTTCTCCTTCTGTCCCTTGCCACTGTTCGGGTAAGGATACTCTCAACGCTTCCAATAAATGACCGGTATTGTTGAGTAAACGATACTGTGCAAGCAAATGATCATAGTTTGCGTTTAGGTAAGCGCGCCTCGCCTCTAGTAACTCGTTTTCAGTATTTAGCAGGTCGAGCAGCGTTCGTCGTCCAATTCTAAATTGTTTTTCATACGCTTGCACTGTATCCGAAGCGGCATCAACTTGCTGCTGCAAAAGGACTTTTTGTTGCTCAGTGAGCTGAAACGCACTCCAAGCTAATCGGGTGCTTTCTTCCAATTGCCGATAGGCGTTATCAAAGATATCTTTGGTTCGATTTACCTCATAGGCGCCTCGTCGGATATCGGCTTGATCGCTACCGCCATTAAACAGTTGGTAACGCACGCGTAGCATGGCGCTAAATTCATCACTAAAATCATCCACGCCGCTGACTTCATCCGCCCAAGTTTGGCTGACTTCTAGACTGATGTTTGGGTGGTGCGCCCCTTTAAATTGTTGATACTGTGATTTTGCCGCTTCAATATCGTAACGCGCCAGCTTGAGTAGCGGGTTACGTTTGACGGCTTGTTCAAGGGCACTCTCCAGTGAGGTTGGGAGGCGAGCGTCATCAATAACGGGTTGGACAGGATTGTTTGCGGGCTCGCCAACCACGCGAAAAAATGCGGTAAAGGCATCCTCTAGATTGGTTTCAGCGGATAAGAGGTTGGCTCGGGCCCGTGCAACACGCGCTTGGACTTGGGAGAGATCGGCCGTTGAGCCGATCCCCGTATCTGCTCGGCGACGAATATCAGACAGAATCTCCTCATGTACCGTCATGTTCGCGCTAGAGAGATCTAGCACCTGCTGGGCTTTAAGTATCTCAAGATACACTTCTGCGACCTGGAGTGCTTTATCGGAGGCATCGGAACGCAGTTGAAAGCGCTGGCTCTCAGTCTCATAACGATTACGAGCAATGTTGTTGTGTGTTTGTCCATCCCACACTAATTGCCGAACGTTGAGGGTGGCATCTTTTCTCGCAAAATCGAGGTCATCTTGCGCTTGTGTTGTATCATTATCGATGCGTTCGTAGCCAATCCCCGCATTCAAATCAATGTCGGGTAGATAGTCGCCCTCACTGGCCTTTGTTCTCTCATGAAGGCTTTGCAGCTGATGAAATGCGCCACGCAACTCAGGATCCGTGGCCAGCGTTGTCACTACGGCTTGCTCAAGGGACTGGCTATGAGCCGGCGCGACTAATCCAATTGTAAGGGCGATGAACCAAAATGGTTGCCAAGGAAAGTGGTAAGCCATAAAGCCTGTTGCCTCTTTATTCGCGCAATGCTGTTTTTTGCGCGCGCGTAATGGGATTAAGTAAGTAATCCAAAACCGTGCGTTTACCCGTGATAATGTCGACGGAGGCTGTCATGCCTGGAATTATGGGTAAGCTTTTTTCTGTGCCCAAGCTGTCTTTTTCGGCACGTATTTTGGCGAGATAAAAACTGTTTCCCTCTTCGTCTTCGATGGTATCAGCACTGATGGTTTCAAGCTTGCCATCCAGTCCGCCATAGACGGTAAAATCGTAAGCGCTGAATTTGACCACGGCATTAAGGCCTGGACGTAAGAAAGCAATATCTTGAGGGGCAATTTTTGCCTCAATCAAGAGGTTATCCTCGGACGGTACGATTTCTATAATGTCCATACCTGGTTGGATGACACCGCCTACTGTGTTGACGTGCAGCTTTTTAACCGTTCCCTTGACAGGTGAGGTCACGACGGTGCGTGAGACTTTATCCTGTAATCCAACACGCCCTTCAGACATTGCGGCAATTTGCTTCTCTACTTGGTTGAGTCGCTCTTGCTGGTCGGTGCGAAACGTTAATGCAACATCAATACGTTGGAAAACAGCTTCGCGCAATGAGGAGACCACGGAAGGGAGAGAAAGCTGCGCTGAGGATAACTCACGCTGAGTATCATTTAATTGGCGCTGGAGCTTGAGTAAGTCGATTTTGGGGACAACGCCTTCATCGGCAAGCGGGCGTGTGATATCGAGCTCCTCTTGCGCGAATGCTTGGCTTTGTTCGAGATTCGCGATTCGAGACTCCAATTCGACAAGCTCTTGTTCCTTTTGTCGGATTTTTTGCGCGGTGACATAGAGCTGATTTTGAATATTAGAAAGCTGTTCTTGATATCGCGCTTGTGTCTGCGTGATCAAGTTTGGGCGTGTCGTGGTAAAGACGTCCGGAAACAAGAGTGGTTGGCGCTCAAGCAGGATACTTTCTCGCCATTGCTCAAAAGGCACGGTTTCATCGACACGAATAGCGGCGAGCAACGCTTGCAGGCGCAACCTATCTGCGCGTAGACCGAGCAACTCTTGTTCTCTTTCTCGGAAATTGGCGCGAAAGAGGGTATCGTCAATGAGGATAAGCCGTTGCCCTTTATTCACTTTGTCGCCTTCTTGGACTAAGAGCGCTTTGACCAAGCCCCCCTCAAGGTTTTGCACGACTTGAAGCTGTGAAGAGGGGATCACTTTTCCTTGTCCGACGGTCACTTTATCGAGCTGTGCTTGTGATGCCCAGGCCGTGGCGACAATCAAAAATAGCACGATAGTCCATAGCAAAACGCGAGCACTTTTCGGCGTGTTGAGCAAAAGTGCGGCCGTCTTGTCATCGATGTAATCGAGGTGCTCATCTCGGGGCAAGCTCGCGCGAGATTTATCACGTATCGCCATCTGACCCCCATCGGGTGTTTCACTTCCTTCAAGCTTAGTCTATGGTGCTGATTTTTTGCAGACTTTCTCACTCTCCGAGTGGGCCAGCGCGATGAGAATATAGACCGCTCACGTCGCCAAGCCTGAGCAATGAAAAACGTTGGGGTCATTGATCCCTGTTTCTGTCGCCACGGTAATAAATTGCACTTGTGTATCGTTAGGTACCTGCGCAAAATAGCTGAAAATAAACGAATTGGAGAAAGCAATGGAGTTGTCAGATATTCGAAGAGAATACACCCAAGGGGGATTGCGTCGTGACGATTTACCCGACGCGCCTATGGATTTATTTGGCCAGTGGTTACAACAAGCCATTGATACCCAAGTGCCTGATCCAACCGCAATGACTGTCGCCACTGTCGATGAAGATGGGCAACCTTTTCAGCGCATCGTTTTGCTTAAAGACTTTAATCAAGAGGGGTTTGTTTTTTACACCAACTTGGGGAGTCGCAAAGCGCTACATTTGAAAAAAAACAGCAAGATTAGTTTGCACTTTCCTTGGCATTTTATTGAGCGACAAGTCCATATTATGGGTGAGGCGGAGCCTCTGAGTAAAAAAGAGGTATTTAAGTATTTCACTTCCCGCCCCAAAGAAAGCCAGATCGCGGCATGGGCAAGCAAGCAAAGCGAACGCTTATCAGCACGCTCGGCGTTAGAAGGCAAGTTTTTAGAGCTGAAAAAGCAGTTCGAGAAAGGGGAAGTGCCTGTCCCTACATTCTGGGGCGGCTATCGAATCAAGCCCCAAAGTATTGAGTTTTGGCAAGGTGGCGAGCACCGCTTGCACGACCGTTTCTTATATCAGCGCCAAGAGGGTGATCGCTGGGCGATTGAACGCCTAGCGCCGTAGCTTGTGACGCGGCCTTGACGATAGCGGTGGGAGACGCCATCTCGTCCTCCCAGAATGACGGCGAGATGGCGCACGGTTGAGTTGGGGGCTGCTTGTTTAATCTCGCAGCACCACAGACAATTGTTGGGTTAATAAGCTTTCGGGAATCGCGGAGCCAAACCCTTGCGCGAGCGCATGCTCTAATAAACCTGCTTTGGAGTCGACATCGAACTTTTCGCGTAAATGCGCAAAGTGGTTCTCAATGGTTTTGACGGACACCGACAATGTCTGTGCGATCAATTGCGGTTTCTTACCATGCAGATGAAGGAAAAGGACCTCCCGCTCTCGTGACGTCAGGTGTACCTGAGAGTCACTATGGTGATGATCGCACAAGGCTTGTTCAGGGTGGGTGACGGCACGGCACACCCAATGCCCGACTTCTAAAATAGCGGTATCACTGAGCTCCTGGCCACAGAACATGACCCCACAAATATGCCCCTTTTCATTGAACCAAGGCGTTTTGGTAAACAGGTGCGCATGCCAACGGCCATTGGCATAAGGATGAATATCGAGCACACGGAGTCGCTTGCCTGTTTTCATCACATATTGGTCTTGCGCTTGAAATTGATCGGCGCAACGCGTGGTGGGGCAGGGCATATCATGGTCGGTTTTGCCTATGCAGTCTTGCGGTTGTGTGAGGCCCATGAGGCGGCAGTATTCACTATTGGCGTAGACAAACACCGACTGAGTATCTTTGCAGCCCCAGCAGCCAGGTAATTGCTCTAGCATAGACAGAGCAGGGGGAACGTGACTCATATTGCTTACCCATTCATTGTTATTATTATTGGACGCAAGCGCCCATCAAGATATAGAAAAACGGACAAGCTATTGGAGCATAAAAAAAAGCCGGCATAAAGCCGGCAAAGACAAGATTTCCCTTTCAGGACATATCCTGTACGACGTGTAGAAGAGGTTGTCGAGATACCAAGCGGATGTCTGAGGGTAAGTGACGACGCTGGTATCTGACTGCACCTAACAGTGTTAGGAACTGCTATAAACGCATTCATCGGGACAAATCGCGTTTACGGGGTTTACTATATCCAGAAGGCTAGACGTTGGGTAGGGGGGATTTGACCTATTGACATCGAATCAAGCAACTTAATATAAAGATTGTTAGTTTTCGCTCGTTCAATCAGGCTTGATATTGTTTAGGTTGTGTCGGTGTCTAGGGTCAAAAGCATCAAGACAAAATGGCTTGCCCCCAAACAAAAAACGCCGCTGCGAATAGCGGCGTTTGTTTCTACCATGGTGATGAGGCTCAGTGTGACGAGATTAAGGGGTTTTGATATCTCGCACCACGCGGAACCCAAGGTAGTTAGCGCTGGTGTTTTCGCCTAACTCCAAACGCTCGGAAACGCGTGAGCGTTGAGGTGAAAAGTTCCACGCACCGCCACGAGCGACAGGCGTATCATTGCTCACCCACTCCCAAACATTCCCCGCGGTGTCATAAACACCGAATGGGTTAGGCGGAAAGCTTTTAACCGGTGAGGTGCGGTCGTTTGACCATACTGTGCCGCTCCAGCCTGTATTGGCGTTGCCGACACCGATTTCATTGCCCCACCAGTAATCGCTTTCCGTGCCACCACGGGCGGCCACTTCCCACTCAACATCGTTTGGAAGTGCGTAGCGCTGCCCCGTTTGTTGGCTTAGCCACTTGGTGTAAGCCTCGGCATCATCTTTATTCACACAAACGACCGGAGAGTCAGCCGCTTGATCAAAGCCGGGTTGACGCCAATCTGTCTCTAGGCTTTGGTTGATCTCGCCATTCACCAGCATATTGCAGCCATTGCCTTGTTCAGCCGCGGTGACATAACCGGAGGCTGTCACAAAGGCGTCAAATTGCTCCACCGTGACGGGCGTTGCGCCCATCGCAAATGATTGCTGAATAGCCACATTTTCACGTGCATCTGGCCCTACTTTGTATTCGCCAGCGCCGATCACCACCATTTGCGGTGCTTCGAGATTGTTGGCAACAGGGTCAGTGAACTTTTTACCTGGGCTTGGCGGCTGATTAGGCTGCTCTTTCAGTTTGGCCCACACTACTTGATCTTTACCGAGGTAGACTTCGCGATCATAAGGCACAAAACCAGGTTTAGTGACCGTTAAGTCATGATTGCCCACTGGCAGCATGAGTTCTACGGGCGTACTTCCGTATGACACATCATTAATGGTCACACTGTCATCGTAACGATTAGACCGTATCGTCACGTTAACCCAGCGTTTCGCCTGCTGTTTACGATTGGCTTGCTGCTGTGCTTGGGTGGTTTCAACACAGTATCTGTCTTCAAGATCAAGCAGTCGACATGCCGCCGTTTTATCAGGGCGGCTTACCAGCTCCGCTTTAATACGCGTTGTGTAGTCCATACCACCGGTAAAGCCTGCGTCAACAACTTCACTGTTAGTGACGTGGATATTAAACGCGACTTTATCGATGTTTTGCTTCACTGCATTGGATTCGGTGACAAAGTCCGTTACCTGGCCTCGGAAGTCACGAATCGCTTTTTGCATGGTCAGCGTCTCACCTTGGTTCGCGCACGCCGACAATGTCATGTTGGGCGAACAGGTCAAGCTATGGACAACTTCAATAGTGTCTTTTTGGGTGAGCTCTTTACGTAGACGTTCCGCGCGTGCTTCGCGCATGGCCTCATGTAAATTCTCAAGGGTTGTTGCCAATAGTGCTTGTTCTCGTTCAAGTTTCGCCAGTCGTTTCTTCTGCTCGATAATGGCGGACTCGTTGGCAGCTTGTGTTTGCTGGTGGTTGTTCACCTGCTGCCATGCTTGTTGGTAGGCCTGCTGATACGGGCTGATATCTGTGCTCGGATCGGCAATTAAATCCTGAAATTTCGCATCCAGCTCTGCTTTAGCATTACTGCGTTTGCGTTTCAGGTTGCTCAGCTCATCTTCTAACGTCGCGCGCTTGACCAAAAGGTCATCCAATTTCGCCTGCTGCAGAGCCAGTTCATCGTTTCGAGCCTCCAACGTATCTTCTTTATCGCGGAGTTTCTCAACCAACTCACTGACCGGATCGAGATTATCAGCGGAAGACGCGTTTTCAGCGAACGCCAACTCGGTTAGCAGTAGGGGAGGGAGCGCTAAGCATAACGCTTTTATATATTTCGTTGTCATAGTTCCCTTGCTTACGCATGTCGCAATAATAATACCTATGTCCAAAAAGTAGACTATCACGGAAACCCGCGTTGCCACGCAAACCGTGCTAATTATTTGACGGCAGTCAGCATTCTGCGACGTGATCGGTGCAACTGTGCTCATGGTTTTTATGTTTATGCGAGATTACCTTAAGCGGTGGCTTGCTTCAAATAAGATTGCGTGAAGACACGATAAAACGGAAGAATGATCAAGGTGTTGATCCCCTTTGATCGCCTCGAAACAATGATCAAGTCAGTGAGGCTTTCATCGAACAAGGTTTAAATGTTTGAATTTTATATTTTTTATCTATTTTTGTGGTGGTTTTTTTATCGCGTTACATCCGGCTTTCATCCGATCAACAAGAAATACATGAGGGATCCTTCGCATTTTTAGCGTCAAAATGACAGAGGCCGTAAAAAATGCACTACTTGATCATTGTTCCGTAAAGTTGAGAATAAGCACATAGAATCCAGTCGCACACGGGTGATAAGCGTGCCAGAATGAGGAAAAGGTACTTGAATGTTTGGCGGCAAACCCGTAATCCGCACCGAGAGGGATAGCCATGGTGGTGAAAACACCCAAAGTCTCTGAAGTGATCGCCTTGCCTCGGCAACAGCTTCACCATAGCCATGAGTACAAGCAGGTCGTGATTGGTCTGCAAGGGCAAACGGAATTCGATGTTGATGGGCGTGGCAGTCTGGTTGGCCCAGGCCAAGGCTGTTTGGTGGAGGAATCACACGAGCATGCATTTACCGGGGTTGGACGTAATGAAATTCTGGTGATTAATCTTCCATACCAAGAATGGGTGGGGCATGCGTCCATGCATGACAACATTGCGCGTTTGTTTAGTCGCGAGCCTTACTTCCAACTCGACACTCACGCGCAAATGCTGATCAAGGCGCTGACCGCAGAGATGATCGCCAACCCGTCTGATTTGCTGCTTAGCCGCGCTTGTGCGGATACGCTGATGTGCGTGTTACATCGCCATTTCCGTGATCATGTTTCTCCGCGACGTGATGGTCACCGTTTAAACATGGATATCATTGACCGTTATATTCATCAGCACATCAGCCGCAAAATCTCGGTGGCGCAGTTAGCGGGCAGTGTTTTTCTGGCTGAAAGCCAATTCCACCAGTTATTTAAAGAGCAGGTGGGCACCACGCCACATCAATATGTGCTTGAAAAACGCTTTGCCTTAGCGAAACAACTGATTAAAGAAAGTGAATTGACCATGGCACAAATTGCCGATAGCTGCGGTTTCTCTAGCCAAAGCGGTTTCACTAATGCATTTTCTCGCTATTTTGGCCTTTCTCCTGCCAAGTTTAAGGGCTCGGTTTAAGCTTGGCCCGATGTGCTTTCGCCGTCTCAGGCATCAATAATATGCACTTCATTTGTTATGCCATTATGGCGATCGACAGCTTTATTTGTTAATCATCGGAGGATTTTGCAATAATGCCGGTGTATTTTGTAAGACCCTACTGATAGACCACGCATAGAATCGATCGCAAAGTAACAATGACGTAACATTTTTCCTGCCCGAGTTTGGGAGGACGTGAGTGAGGATACCACTATGTTTAAAGCCATCGATGCTATGCAGCCCTCGTTTATCGAGCGCCCACTAGCGCAGATCTGGTCTGAAATCTCTCCGCTGTATTGCGTTGACGAAAGCCTATGGCTTCAACAGTTAATTCCCTTAGCGGAAGCCACTGACAGTGAGCGTGAGCAAACACGTCGTCAAGCCACGCAGTTGATTGAGCAGGTGCGGGCGGATAAAAAAGCCGTTCAAATGATTGATGCGCTCTTGCTTGAGTACAGCCTGGATACCCGTGAAGGGATTTTGTTGATGTGTCTGGCTGAAGCGCTGATGCGGATCCCTGATTCGCACACGGCCGATGCACTTATCCGCGATAAACTGAGTGTTGCTGACTGGAAAGCCCATTTGCGCCACTCCGACTCCCTGTTTGTTAATGCCTCAACGTGGGGACTGATGCTCACCGGAAAAGTGGTGACCTTGGATGAAAGCACCGAAGGGAAACCAGCCTCTGTTATAAACCGTCTTGTTAACAAAATGTCCGAGCCAGTGATTCGCCAAGCCATGCATCAGGCGATGAAAATCATGGGCCACCAGTTCGTGCTTGGCCGTGATATTGATGAGGCGCAAAAGAACGGTGAAGGCCCCCGCAATAACGGCTTTACCTACTCATTCGATATGTTAGGGGAAGCGGCACTCACTCAAGAAGATGCTAAAGCCTACTTAGCGGACTACTTACAAGCCATTGAATCTGTGGGCGAGGCTAAATCGAGCTACCAAGGTCCATCGCCGTCGGTGTCGATTAAGCTGTCGGCTTTGCATCCGCGCTATGAAGCAGCTAACTACGATCGCATGATGAACGAAATGTTCGACACTGTGTTGGTACTGCTCAAGCGTGCCCGTGAAAAAGATGTGGCGATCACCATTGATGCTGAAGAAGCGGATCGTCTAGAACTCTCGCTAGCCCTATTTGAAAAGCTATATCGCGATCCTGTGGTTCAGGGCTGGGGTAAATTTGGTTTGGTGGTGCAAGCCTATTCAAAACGCGCGCTCCCTGTGATTACTTGGTTAGCGGCGTTAGCAAAAGAGCAAGGTGATGTGATCCCAATGCGCTTGGTAAAAGGGGCGTACTGGGATAGCGAGATTAAACTATGCCAGCAAGGTGGACACCATGGCTATCCGGTATTCACCCGTAAAGAGGCGACTGATGTCTCTTATCTCGCCTGTGCCCGTTTTCTGTTGAGCGAGCATGTCCGCGGCCTCATTTATCCGCAATTTGCCAGTCATAACGCCCATACCATCGCCGCGATAGCCTCGATGGCATCCCATCAAGACTTTGAGTTCCAGCGCCTTCATGGCATGGGTGACGCGCTGTACAACCATGCAAAAGCCTTATTTAATACCGAGGTGCGCATTTATGCCCCAGTGGGCAGCCACAAAGACTTGCTCCCTTATTTGGTGCGTCGCTTACTGGAAAATGGCGCAAACAGCTCGTTCGTTCACCGTTTGGTCGACGCGCGTTGCCCGATTGATGATCTTATCGCCGATCCTGTCGATACATTGCGTGCCAACCAAACACTGCATAACGATCGTATCCCCCTGCCGTTAGATATCTTTGGCCCCTCACGCAAGAACTCTCAAGGCGTGGCGACCGATATCGACTCAGAATGGCAACCATTCACCGCAAGCGTTGCGCCTTTTATGGGCGCGCACCAATGGCAGGCCGGCCCCATTGTCAATGGCCAGCGTCTGGCTGGTGACACGCATCCTATCGCTGCGCCTTATGATCGCGAGGAGCCTGTCGGCCAAGTTGACTGGGCGACGTCTGATCAGGTGAACAATGCACTCGATATTGCCGCGAATGCTTACCCAGAGTGGTCGAAAACAGCGGTTAGTGAGCGTGGTAAGTACTTACTTGACTTGGCTGATAAACTCGAAGCGAATTTGGGTGAATTGGTGGCGATTTGTCATCGCGAAGCCGGTAAAACGATTCACGACAGCATTGATGAAGTGCGTGAAGCGGTCGACTTTTTGCGTTACTACCCCGAGCAGGCCGAAGCGTTGCAGGGCGAGCCGCTTTCATACACAGGCTTTGATGGCCAGATACAGTCCGTGAGCTATCAAGGTCGTGGCGTATTTACCTGTATTAGCCCGTGGAACTTCCCATTGGCTATCTTCTTGGGGCAAGTCAGTGCGGCGCTGGTAGCCGGTAATACCGTGGTGGCAAAACCGGCAGAGCAAACCTCCATTATCGCTTATCGCGCGATTGAGTTGCTACTTGAAACCGGGATCCCAGCTGGCGTTATCCAACTGCTCCCGGGCAGTGGACCTGTGGTGGGTGCGCCATTGACCGAAGACAGCCGCATTGCCGGTGTGGCATTCACAGGGTCAACGCCTACTGCTCAGCGTATCACACGTACATTGGCTGAGCGTGACGCTGATCCTGTGCCTGTGGTGGCAGAAACCGGCGGACAAAACGCCATGCTGGTCGACAGTACCGCGTTACCTGAGCAAGTGGTGCGTGATGTATTGCGCTCAGCGTTTGCGTCCGCGGGTCAGCGCTGTTCAGCCCTGCGTGTTCTATACATTCAAGAGGATATTGCAGACCGTGTAATTAGCCTGATTAAAGGCGCAATGGCTGAGTTGTCGGTGGGGCGACCAGAGCGCCTTTCTACCGATGTGGGTCCGGTGATTGATCAAACCGCGAAAGACAAATTGCTTGCTCACATTGAACAAATGAAACGCAGCGGCAAATTGGTCACCCAAGTCTCGCTCTCGTCTGAGTGTGATAAAGGCACCTTTGTCCCGCCAACGGCCTTTGAAATTCGCAGCATTGACCAGTTGAGCGAAGAGCACTTTGGTCCGATTTTGCACATTGTTCGTTATCGCGCAAACGAACTCGACAAAGTGATTGATGATATCAACCGCACTGGTTTTGGTCTGACAATGGGTGTGCATAGCCGTAATGAAACCACATGTGCTCATATTGAGCACCGAGCGCGCGTGGGTAACTGCTATGTAAACCGCGATCAAGTCGGCGCGGTAGTTGGGGTTCAGCCATTTGGTGGCCGTGGCCTGTCAGGCACCGGCCCGAAAGCGGGCGGACCACATTATCTCTACCGCTTTACACAAGCGTCAGTAAACGTTCAATAAGTCGGTTGGTATCAAGATCAGGAGAAGCGTGATGGAGCAATTAAATAACGTTTTAGAGCAGTGTGACGCGGTATGGGAAGACTGGAACGATCAAACCGTTGCTGGCCGCATCACTTTATTACAGCGGTGGTCTGAAACCGTTGCCGCACGGGGCGATGACTTTGCCCAAGCGGCGAGCATGATCCGTTTTCAGTGCGACAGCGCAGAGCGGCTGCTCAACAAAGTACATGAATTACCAGGGCCAACGGGGGAAACTAACGAGCTCTATACCGCCGGGCGTGGCACCGTCGCGGTGACGGGCGATGCCTCGCTGACGTCCGTTGCCTTATGTGGCCAGTTAGCCGCCGCCTTGGTCGCTGGTAATTGTGTGGTAGTGAGTGTTGAGGGCACTCACGCTGATATGGTCGACGCTGTACTGGCCGACCTCATTAAAGCCGGATGCCCAGACCGTGTGGCGGTTCGCGTTGGTATTGACGCGCTCAGCGATCTGCTGGTTCATCCGCATATCGTCGGGTTGGCAACGACAGGGGAGGACGCACATGTGCGACATGTCAATCGCCAGCTCGCACAACGTAAGGGTGTGATTGCCACACTGGTTGCGGAAACTGACACGGCTGACTATCCCGTGATCGGCACGCCTGACTATGTGTTGCGTTTTGTGACCGAATGCACCCGAACCATAAATATCACTGCTGTAGGTGGTAATGCCACGCTTCTGGAACTCGGCAGTGGTGAACATTAACTTTCCAGAAATGGCCCCGGTTGGGGCCATGTAATTGAGGGACAGATATGATAGACAATAGCTATGCCATCAGTGCAACCTTTCTGGCATATCTCATCATGATGCTTGCCATTGGTGTATATGCCTACAAACGCACATCCAACTCCGAAGACTACTTCCTCGGGGGGCGTTCTTTAGGCCCATGGCCTGCTGCATTGTCAGCGGGTGCATCAGATATGAGTGGTTGGTTGCTGCTTGGCCTTCCTGGCTATGCCTACGCTGCGGGAATGGAATCACTTTGGTTAGCAGGCGGTTTGCTGTTAGGGACTTACCTGAACTGGTTAATTTGTGCCAAACGCCTGCGTACATACAGTATTGAAGCAGATAACGCATTGACGTTACCGGAGTTTTTTGCCCGCCGTTTTGAAGATAAATCAAAACTGCTGCAAACCATCTCTGCTTTCTTCATTTTGCTTTTCTTCCTTTTCTACACCAGCTCCGGCTTGGTTGCAGGCGGCAAACTCTTCACCACGGTGTTTGGGTTTGATTACACCACTGCGGTGGTGATTGGCACCATCTGTGTTGTGTCTTACACCTTGTTCGGCGGCTTCTTGGCGGTATCTTGGACTGACTTGGTACAAGGTTTGTTGATGGCGGCAGCCCTGCTGATTGTGCCTTTCGTGATCATGGACGGGAGCATCTTTAAGCTTGGCAGCGATGTGGCGGCTGTTAACCCTGAGTTGATGACGCTTTGGCGTGATGTTGAGGGCGAGCCGCTATCTTGGATCGGCATTGTATCGCTGGCCGCATGGGGACTGGGTTACTTTGGACAGCCACATATTTTGGCACGTTTCCAAGCCACCCGTTCAAACAAAGACATCACTACCGCGCGCCGTATTGCCGTTGGTTGGTCTGCGCTGTCAATGTTTGGTGCGGTGCTTATCGGGCTGGTGGGCATTTTGTATGTACAAAACGACATGACAGCCGATCTGAAGGATGGCGAGAAAATCTTCATGCTTCTCGTTAACGCGGCATTCCACCCTGTTATCGCAGGTATCCTGCTTGCCGCCATTTTGGCTGCGATCATGAGTACCGCGGATTCACAGCTACTGGTTTCGTCGTCTGCGTTAGCGGAAGATTTCTATAAGCAAGTGTTCCGTCCTGATGCTTCTACGCAAGAAGTGGTGATGGTGGGTCGCGGCGCTGTTATCTTACTCTCGGCGATTGCGCTTGGCTTAGCGATGGATCCAGAAAGCTCAGTCCTCGGCCTCGTGTCTTATGCATGGGCGGGCTTTGGGGCTGCCTTTGGCCCAGCACTGCTGCTCAGTCTGTTCTGGCGTGACATGAACCGTAACGGTGCACTGACGGCGATTTTGGTCGGCGGCGTAACAGTTGTGGTATGGAAACAGCTTTCAGGCGGCATTTTCGATTTGTATGAAATTGTTCCTGGCTTTATCTTTGCGGGATTGGGCGCGATTGTGGTGAGTAAAGCAACCGGTGGCCCAAGCGAGTCGGTATCAAAACAATACGAGTCTTATGAAAAGAGCTTAGAAACCATGGCCTAAGCCTTGGCCATAAAGCCTCTATTCAAAGCATCGTATAAAGGAGCGCATTCGCGCTCCTTTTTTCTTTGGCGTTCACGTTTAGGATGGCTGTGACTCGTGTCCGCTACGTTGGCGCACACAGTTCCGTCCGTCACGCTTGGCACGGTACAAGGCTTGGTCAGCTTGCTTGAGGCCATCGACATAATCGCTAGCCTGATGATTGCCAGCCACACCAATGCTGACCGTCACTTTTAATGACGGCGCAATGTCGTCAAGGGTCAATGCCGCGATACGACGGCGTAATCCATCAAAGTAGCGATAACCATCGGCCGGTGTCCCTGCAAACAGTAACGTAAATTCCTCGCCGCCCCAGCGGGCGATATGACTTAATTGCTCGCGTTCTTTATCTAAAAAGCTTCCGATTCGTTGGATAATCTGGTCGCCAACCAGGTGTGAATGCTGATCGTTGATGCGCTTAAAATGATCAATATCTAGAATCGCTACTTGCAAGGGCTGCCCCGACTGGTTGGCTTCATCAAAGGCCAGGTGCCAGTATTCGTCAAAGGCGCGTCGATTCGCAAGGCCGGTTAATGCATCCTCTTTCGACATACGTTCAAAATCGTCAGCTTGCGCTTGTAGCGCGTGTGTTTTCTCTTCCACCAGCGCTTTTAGCTGCGCCTCTTTTTGTTGCATTCGGCGGATTCGCCACATAAAGCCGCCGTAGGCGAGGGTAACTAAGGCCAAGAACCCCAGCGCACGTATATCTGATCGTTGCCAAAGCGAGGGGGTCACACTGAAGCGATAGCTAAGCACATCATCACTCCAGTTACTATAGGGGTAGCGAGCACTGACTTTAAAGGTGTAGTCACCCGGTGGTAAATTCGTATATTCGGCAATATGGTTTTCGTGACGGTAGGCCCATTCAGACTCAAAGCCCTCTAGTTGGGTGCGGTACTGGATTTGTTCTGGCATGGTATAGCCAAGCGCAGCATAGGAAAAGGAGACGCGATTGGTACCAGCAGGAGCTCTGTTGCTCGCCTCTGGGTTAATCGCTTGGCCATCAAAGTGCACGTTCTGCATCACGATCGGTAAGGGCTGGCTGAGCATCTGTGACAATCGCGCGGGTTTAACACTCGTCACGCCTTGAGCGGTGGCGAAGATAATATCGCCTGCCGCGGTTTTTGTCGCCGCAGGATTAGAGCCGCCGTTAGCCTGACTATTCAGCATGCCATCGCTTTGATCATAGTGCTCAAAGTCAATACGCGCGCGGGTTTTATCCGCCACTTGATGCGCGTGATGATAGTTGACCCGCCAGATCCCTCGGTTACTGGACAACCAAAAACTTTGGTCATCGCCTTTGATGATTTGAAAGAACTTATCAATCGGTAGACCATGTGGTCGGCCGACTAACGCGAGTTGGCTATCAGATTGCCGATAACGGACAATACCCCGATCAGTGGCCATCCAAACGTAGCCAGGCTCGTGAAAAAAGCCAAAAACATACTGCGCTTGCTCTTGCTCGGTGAAATCGAGCGGCGTGATGGTCTCATTGATCAGATACCCGGCTCCGCTGCCAGTGCCTATCCATAGCTTGCCCGTTTCATCGAACGTTAACGACATAATATAGTTGCCGGGTAGGGCACTATTTTGACTATTGTAGTGTGCACGCTTTTGATAAACGGTTGACGAGTGCGCGGGTTGACTGCCTGGGAGAGACGAAAACGTGACCAAGCCACGTGGTGTGCCCACCCATAATGCACCATCACGTTCGACAATCGCCCTGACTTCATTGTCAGGCAATTGATCGTTCAGGGTTTCGGCGGGAGTGAGCGCGCCTTGGTGCCAGTAGTAGAGGCCTTGTTGGTAGGTCCCCACCCATACCCCACCTTGTGCTCGAGGCGCGAGACTGAGCACCGATATGTCCTTGGCGAGTACTTTGGCATTACCTTGTACGATATCAATTTGGCTTAACCCCTCACTGGCCCCTGCCCACACCGTATCGTCAGCAAGTACGGTGCGTACATAGTCACCGGCTAGCCCATTGTCTTTAGTCAGCGTCACAAAAGGTGCGTATCTAAGCCGCATTGCACCGCCGTTAGTGCCTATCCAAATGCTGCCCTCATTGTCTTCAAACCAGGATAATATCCGGTTGTTGGGCAGGCCGCGGTGATCGTCGAGAAAATCAATATGTTGGTCTTTCATGTGAGCAATACCGTGGCTAAGGGTCCCGAACCAATAGGCGCCACGGCTGTCTTGTTCAACCATGGTAATCGCTTGGTGGAGTAGCTCACTCGCCAGTGGCGTCCAGCGACTGTTTTTATAGCGCCAAGCGCCATTTTCGGAGCCGACTAGGAGGCTCCCATCCTGACCACTCGAGACATAAAAGGCTTTGCGAAACAGGTTGTGAAAAGAGAGAGGCGTCGCGCCGTTTTGCAAAGACAGTTGGTAGACCCCTTTTTCGGTGGCCGCATAGACTTGACCATCGGCGGTCTGGGTCAAGTGATAGCTACTGAGGGTATCGATAAATGTCTGTGGGGTGGGATCGGGTTGCGAGAGCTGTTCAGGGGCGTAGTAAGCAATCCCCATTCCCTCTACGGCTAACCACAAGCCACCTGTTTGGTCATGAAGCGCATCATTAATGAGACTGGGGGCTGTGGGAAGGCCCTGCCACGAAAAGCCTTGTCGCATCACTAAGCTGCCTCGTGCCCCTCCGGCATAAAGTTGATTGTCAGGCCCTGTCGCCAGGGCGCGCGTCCCTGAATCTTTCATTTGTGTGTCAGGGCCGCGGTCAAAGCGCACAAACTCTAAACCGTTATAACGTGCCACGCCCTCCCAGGTGGCAAACCACAAGTAGCCATCCGAGGTTTGGGCAATGGCATTGATGCTGTTATGCGGCAATCCGTTGGCAGAGGTCCAGGTTTCAATAAAATAATCAGACAATTGGTTATCCTTGGCATAACTGGGCGTGATATGCCCTGCCAAACCTAACCAACAAAAAAGCGTAATACACACGAGACGTCGGCCTAGTTGTGGGGAAATATGTCTCAGCGTGTTCCTTAAGTGCATCTTTTGTTCTTTGCTCCGATTCCGAGTAGACTGGCGATTCTATCTTAATCACTGTTTATTTCTTGGACATAATGGACAGGTTTTGACAGCAAATTGAGAAAGATCACACTAGCGATACAAAGATCACGCAGGCCTGACAGCTCATGATGCAATTTATGGTGATTCGCCAGCAGTTATTAGCGCAAATTGATCGCGGTTTATTGGCGCCGGACAAAAAACTCCCAGGTGAGCGCCAGCTTGCATACACCTTTTCCACTACCCGTGTCACCTTGCGAGAGGCACTTGCAGTGCTTGAGGCGGAAGGACGCATATATCGGCGAGAGCGACGTGGCTGGTTTGTGGCGCCCACCCCTTGTGCGTATGATCCCAGCCAACTCGTCGATTGGCAGCACAATTTCTCTCAACACGGTGGCCAATTTGCTTGGCTATCGCAAAAGACGCCCATGGCGTCGGCGTCGGTGAGTGATCAGATGCAACTGCCTCCATTTGCTCAGGTCTTCGAGGGAGAGGGACTGATTCAGATCGCACAGCTCCCTGTTGGCTTTGTGCGTACGTATCTCCATCCTGATTATTTCCCCAGCATCTGGCAAACTGGCGACCAAGCAACGTTGTTAAACACGCCAGCCGATGCGGATGTGTATTGGTCGAGCACATGGGAAGCGCTAGACAGTGATCGTGCTAGTGTATTGGCCGTGCCTGCTGGTACGCCAGTGTTAATGGTGACCCGAGAGTGGCACATCCAGCACGCCCACGGGGGTCAGACTATCCGGATTGATACGGAGTGGTGGCGGCAGCATGCGGTGACACTCTGTGGTTGCTCAGCGCGTGATGCTCAGGCTGGCCCTGTGAAAAAACGAGAGTAAGTCTTCACTTTTAAACAGCCGCGTCACCAAAGGGTGCACCGTAGTGGGTACATTGGGGTTGGGGTTAAAGTGGATGGTACGCATCTCGGCATTGATCCCCGCTTGTATGCCCTTGTTGGTGTCATCGATGAACACACACTGGGCAGTGGGGCATGCCATATTCATCGCAGCGTAGTGAAGAAGATCTGGGGCCGGCTTCCAGCTGTTAGTATCAAAGGCACTGAATAAGCGATGCTCAAAATAGGGCAACAGCTTGGTGAGTTGAAGTGCATGGGCCATTTTTTCTACCGGACTATTTGATGCGACACAAACATCAATCCCTTGCTGTTCAAGCGCCTGTAAGACGGTTTCAATGCCCTTTACTGGCGCTAACTCAGCCTCGAAATACTGACGACATAAGTGTCGAAAACGTGGCTCGAGTTGATCAATAGGAATATGTGCGCCGCTTCGCTCGCAGGTTTGCTGAAGGACATCGGTCAGTTTTCCGCCCTCAAAATGATCGAGCGAGTCTTGCAGGTCAACACGCACACCAAAGGTAGAGAAGGTTTCTACCAAGGCTTGGTGGGATAATCTCTCTGAGTCAACTAAGGTTCCCTCGCAATCAAAAATGACGCAATGAATGGGGGGATCAAATGGATGTTGCGGCATAGGTGCTCCCTTCAATCTCTCTTTGTATCCTTGGACGAGATAGAAAAATCAACAAGTCAGTGACACGGGAAATGCCAACTGTGTCTTGCATTCTTGCCTTTTTCGTTATCAAAATTAGTCAGGGATCGACTTTTCATTAGCAAGGACAAAACCGATGCGTTATCAACATCAATGGTTAAAGAGTGGGGCGATCGATTTGCCCGTTGGACAGGTGGTGTGTGTAGGACGTAATTATGCTGCCCATGCGCGAGAGCTTAACAATCCTATTCCGGATGAGCCGGTTCTGTTTATGAAACCGCCGAGTGCAATCCAACCTCTGGATGACAAGCTGGCGATAGTGGCGTCATTTGCCCCCGTTCACTACGAAACCGAGTTGGCGGTGCTGATCACCAAATCTTTATTTCATGCCACTAAGCAAGCCGTTGAAGACGCCTTGGGCGGGATGACACTGGCGCTGGACTTGACCCGTCGTGAAACGCAAAGCCGCTTAAAACAAAAAGGGTTACCTTGGGAGCGGGCGAAAGCGTTCGCGGGGAGCGCAGCGGTTGGACGTTTTGTGGCGGTGCCTGATGATTGGCGTGAGGTCGCCTTTTCATTGTCCATCAATGGCGAGATGCGGCAGCAGGGAAATAGCGCGACCATGTTAATGCCCGTGATCACGCTTATTCAGCATATAAGCCAAACATTTTGGTTGAACCCAGGCGACATTGTGTTGACGGGCACCCCCGAAGGGGTTGGTGTGCTGGAAAACGGCGACCTTTTATCGCTGTCGCTTGAAGGGCAACACCTTGCTCAAACCCAGGTAGTGGTTCAGTCTGATGAGGCTTTTACCCAAGGAAAGAGTGCTTGACGCTCTTCGTGGGTCAGTGCTGAAACACGGACAATGTTACGCGCGGGGATCTGTTCTGGGTCTTGGCCATAATGGGCGAGCGCGCGCGACATACTGGCCTCACGGATTAAGTGAAAGCATGGATAGGGTGAGCGATTGGTCAAATTCTCGCTATCTTCAGGGGCGCAGCCTTCAAAACAGTAGTCGGGATGAAAACTGGCAACTTGGAAAATTCCCCGCCAGTGGTAGTGGTCAATCATCGCCTCGGTAGCATCGACTAAGTCGAGGTAGTGATCAAAGTTAGCGAGTGCGTTGGGCACCACGACCACCGTGGTATCAGTGATGCCAGGATCGGTGTGATCAAGATGGACTAAAGCCTGATAAATCGCGGTTAAAATCTCGGTATCATCTTGGGCGTCACAAATATCAATATGAATTTGTTGTTTGCGACGGGGCTTAGCAGCGAAAGGGCAAAGATTTAGCCCGATCACCGCGTCATCTAGCCACGCGTTTATGTGTGTTTCTACTGTATTCATCGAGTTGTTGCCTAAATCAGCACGCACCTAAAAGGCACGCAGCGACGATTATTGTTGTGACTGTGATTGATAGGCTTTGGTGCCCCAAAGAGGAACCGTGGACAAGCTATGCTTAAAGCTGCCGGATGTTTCTTTTTTTGAGTAAGAGAGATACATCAAGGTTTGATTTTTTACATCAAAGATCCGACGAATCTTCATCGACTTGAAGAAAATACTTTTTGATTTTCTAAATACCACTTCGCCCGATGCGCTTTTATCGATATTGGCAATCATCTCTGGCGTAATTTCACCGGTTTGACGACAAGAGATGGCACTATCACTGGGATCAGAAAAGCTTAAGTCAGCTTCAACAGAGGCGACATGGCACGTTACCCCGCTCACCACAGGATCGACAAGATGGTTAAGCTTGATGTCTTTCATGGTAAACATCCCCAAGCTTACGTCCCCAACTTCATCGTTGTCACAACCAGCCAGCGCCGCGGCGAGCGCGACTGCAAATAGCATTTTTTTCATCATCAAAGCCCTTGTTTATCCGTGGCGGGAGTGTATCACAGCCTAGGCGGGAGGAGGAAAAGTGTGCGTTGACCAAGAAGGCCTATGATTGTTGGTCACCGACAAAAAGATGTAAGTCAATGGCAGGCTGTTCGCTATTACTCGCGAAACTGCGCATCTCCGTCTTGACCTGCTAGGGATTTAGGCTCGAACGTCATTAATACTTGGGCGGCATCGCAGTAGCTGCCGGTATCGGCGAATTTTTTTCGGGCTGCAGCAATTTTACGCTCGGCAATGCGCCTAACGTCTTGCGCATTAGCTTGATTACTAAACGTCATTTGCTGGCTAATCATTTCTTGGCTAAAGGTCGATTTGCAAATCTTCTCGTTTTTGTGGGTTATGACTTTGTCGGATTGAGATGAGTCAACCGAGTTTGCATGGGAAAACGTAGAAAAAACAATTAAAAGGAAAACAAACGTCCGCGCCATCATCTTGGCTCCTGCTGCTCTTTTCCCCAATGATAGCATCAAGCCACGACGCCGCCTACTGGCGACGCCGAACAATTGTGAACGAAATTGAAGCGTTACTGAGCGGGTAAATCATGCTCCGCCGAGTGCGTGAGTGAGGCGGGAGTGGCAATATGGCCTGGCTTTACCGACTCTAACCAATAACCCAGTGCCGAGAGCCAAATGAGTGAGTATGCCACTAATTCTGTGCTTTCCTCGGCGATATTTTTAACGTCTCGCACATACATGGCTCCCATGGCTTGCTCCCACAGCTCGCCCATTCCAAATAAGCGTGAGTAAACCAGCAGTAGCCCCAATGCCACAATCAGCATCGTACTGCTTTTGGCACTCAGCGCATGGGCAAGGCTGGTGAATGTGTCACGGCCGTGTTTGATCGCTGGCCAAAGAGTTAATCCGGTGACCAACAATGCGGGTACCTTCCAGAAACCATGCATTACGATATCGAGTGTGGCATCGAGCTCACGGATCATCAGCACTAAGAAAAAACCACTCATAAGCTTTGCTGCGTGACCAAGCGTAGGGTTGAACTTGGCGACGCGGCGAAACGTGAATACGGTGAGGATCAGCAGGAGCAACTGTGAGAGCTCAATAAGTGAAGACTCTGATGCGACATTATGCGCGGCCACACTGTAATGAATAATGCCGGCAATACCGGCGAGATAGCACGCGACAGCAAAAAACTTGCCTGCCCCTTTGAGCACGGCACGAGCAGCACATGAAGATCGTGGTAGTGTCATATCACCCTCAACTTGATAAAAACGATCAGCCCGTCCGTAGATCTCGTCACGCATATGTGACCTTTATCCCAAATTTTATGACAATGATATTACGGGGCGCTTTCATAAACTGCAATAATTTATGTGACTAATGTCACTATATGTTCAAGGTGGCGTCAGGATTGTGAGCGTTTGCTCGTCAAGCGTCTAGTTGGATCGACGCAGTGTCAAAGTATTTACACTGTAAATACTTTGACGACGAGATAAGGAAACATCTTTGGCGCAGATTAACTGACAGTTATGCCTATGAAATCAAACATTTTAATTGTTTTTTACTAGGCAAGAGTAGACAATGAAGTCTGATACTTTAGATAGGGATATGCTCATGTCCACGCTCTCTGCTAGCTGCCTATGTGGTGGTGTCCGTCTTACATTGCCAGATACCTTCCTTTATATGGGTAATTGCCATTGCTCTGAATGTCGTAAATTCACCGGGGCAGATTATTCGTCAGTCGGTGGTATTGAGGCTGAAAAAGTGGCCGTTACCGCGGGCCAAGATCATCTTCGCTATTATGAAAAGAGTGCCGAAACGGTTCTCGCGTTTTGTGGGCACTGTGGGTCGAGTCTTTTCTCTCATAAAATCAATAAGGATGTGTTCAATATTCGTCTGGGAATTTTGGATACCGCCCCACAATGCGCGCCAAATTTTCACATTCACACGGCGTCGAAGGCACCATGGCATACGCCCAATGAGTCATTAAAACAGTTTGAACATGGGCCGGATTAATTCGGTCGTGTGATGCAGTTACTGATCCGCCCTCTTATCCTGGCTGATACGGACTTGTTGTTCCATTTTGAACAACAAAACCGTGCTTATTTTGAAACCTATATTGAATCGCGCGGTGAGGCGTTTTATCGCCGAGCAAGCGTTTATGATCACATCTGTGAATTACTTGCCTTACATCAGAAAGGACAACACGTATCGATGTTGATTACGGATGCCGAGGGCCAGCTTTTGGGACGGGTTAATATCAGCCAAATTGATGCGGTATCTGCATCAGGTTCGTTAGGGTATCGCATTGCAGAGCAACATACCGGGAAGGGGGTTGCCTCTCGAGCGGTAAAGTATGCGTTAGAGATCGCGCGCGAGCACGGACTTGTGACACTCAACGCCATGGCATCTACGACCAACATTGCATCACAAATGGTGTTAGAGCGGAATGGGTTTAACCTATGCGATAAAAAATTCAACGTGGCACACGTGGCTGGCGAAGTGATTGACTGTCTTTGTTACCGGAACACATTATCCAGTGTTTGAGTGATGAGCAAGCGACCTTGAGGTGATGGGTTAATCTCCATTATGCACTCGGTTGCTTATTTGGTGCCAATAAAACAGGCTAACGACTAGCGTTGGGACCAAGTTCAATGCCATCATTACGTGGAATGAATTCACACATATGGCGGCATTTGAAAATCCGCCCTGATGACCTAAAAGGAAACATAATGGCTGATTTGAACGGACTAAGCTTGTATCACAAAGAGCACTGCCCATTTTGCCATAAAGTGCGTGCAGTCATGACAGAGCTCAAGTTAGATATTCCGCTGGTGGATATGAACGCTAACGCCGAAGAATGGCAACGCCTACAGACCGAAGGCGGCAAAGGCATGGTGCCTTGTCTGCGTATTGACCAAGGCGGCGAAACACAGTGGATGTATGAATCGGACGACATTATTGAATACTTGCGTGACAACTTCGCGTAATTGAACCAGATGCTGGTTACGAGGGTCGTAGTTATCGATGCGACCTTCTTTTTAAGTATTATTACCTGTATGCCTGCCTCTCCGCCTTCTTCAACGCCCTGTGCACTGTGTCAGCACTCAAGGCCGCTGACCTTCCATCACTTGATCCCCAAAACTTGTCATAACAACAAATGGTTCACCAAGCGCTTTTCCCGACCTTACATGCGTGAGCAGGGTATTTGGGTATGTCGGCCTTGCCATGCTTTTATTCATCGCCAATTCAGTGAAAAACACCTGGGTCGCGTATTACACAGCCTCGACCTTTTACTCGCTGAGCCTGTGATCCAAGACTACATCCACTGGGCACGCAAACAGCGATCGTAACCAAGTAATAAGTGTGCGATGACCCACTAACAATGCCAAGTGGGTTCAAAAAAATAGCGATGAAAATGACAACACAAATACCAACTCGTTAGCCTGCTGGCTAAGCAACTTTTTGCTTGGCTTGGCAAGAAGTTGCTTGGCACGTGCAAAAAATTGGTCAGCCATATTATAAGGTGCTGATTTATAGCGATAAAAAACTTGGCATGCATTTCGCAGGATAAGATAGCGAACAGACACACCGCCACGGTGGCGATGTGTCTTCCATGACATACAAAGGAGCGATTATGCCAACGCCATGTTATATCTCGATTGAAGGTGAAACTCAGGGTTTGATTACTGCCGGTGCCTGCACCGCCGATTCTATCGGTGATGCGTTTGTGGAAGGGCACGAAGACGAGATGCTGGTACAACAGTTTAACCACAATGTGACCGTGCCGACGGACCCACAGTCAGGTCAACCGTCTGGCCAGCGTGTGCACAAGCCTTTCCAATTTACCGTTGCGCTCAACAAAGCGGTGCCATTGCTTTATAACGCACTGGCGTCAGGTGAGAAGATGTCAACGGTCGAGCTAAAATGGTACCGCACCTCGATTGAAGGCAAACAAGAAAACTTCTTTACCACCAAGCTGGAAAGTGCCTCGATTGTGGACATTCACTGCGAGATGCCCCATTGCCAAGACCCGGCGAAGTCAGACTTTACGCAGAACCTGACGGTGTCGATGTCTTACCGCAAA
The DNA here is from genome assembly GCF_001996005.1 of Salinivibrio siamensis. Lineage (GTDB taxonomy): Bacteria > Pseudomonadota > Gammaproteobacteria > Enterobacterales > Vibrionaceae > Salinivibrio > Salinivibrio siamensis. The sequence goes on from NZ_MUFB01000012.1 coordinate 91,546, forward strand.
GTGACTTGGGACCACGTCAACGCAGGCACCTCAGGCTCAGACGACTGGCGCAAGCCTATACAAGAAAACTGAAAACTTCTTTACCACCAAGCTGGAAAGTGCCTCGATTGTGGACATTCACTGCGAGATGCCCCATTGCCAAGACCCGGCGAAGTCAGACTTTACGCAGAACCTGACGGTGTCGATGTCTTACCGCAAAGTGACTTGGGACCACGTCAACGCAGGCACCTCAGGCTCAGACGACTGGCGCAAGCCTATCGAAGCCTAATCTTTCATGGCGACATGAAGACACAAACAGCCTGCCTTTACGGGTGGGCTGTGGTGCGTTGAGCCAGACGGCAGGGTCTGGCTGAACGTATCAGGGTAAACAAGCAGGGCGAAGGATACACAGATGGCGACATTGCAAATAGCGTTAACCGTGGCGGGGCTMGAYCCGCAACCGTTCGTGGTGGTGGACTACCAAGGGGACGAGTGTCTCTCTCACCAAGCTGGCCTAAATGGCAACCCAGTGTATGGGTTCCAGTATGAGGTGGCACTGGCCAGCCGCCATACCGACATCACGCCAGAGCAAGTGGTCGACAAGCCGGTGCAGCTGACGCTGTGGCGCAACGGCGAGCTGGTCAAACGGGTGCAGGGCATCGCCAGTGCCTTTAGCCAAGGTGACATTGGTCATCACTTTACCCGCTACCGTTTAACCTTGGTGCCCGCCTTGTATCGCCTGTCGCTTCGCCAAAACAGTCGCACCTTCCAGCACCAAACCGTGCCAACTATTCTAGACACCCTGCTCACAGAAATGGGGGTGACGGAGGTTAGCTTCTCGCTAACCCGTGACTATGCCGAGCGYGAATACTGTGTCCAGCACCGTGAAAGTGACTTGGCGTTCTTCCACCGCTTAGCGGCAGAGGAAGGCTTGGTGTATCACCATGAGCACGATGCCAACACCCATACCCTAGTGGTGACCGATGCGCCCGACAGCTTGCCCCAGCTTGAGAGCCCGGTGCCCTATAACGCAATAAGCGGCGGACGCACCGATACCCCGTATATCGATGGCCTGACCCGCCACACCGCGGCGCAGCCTAGCCACACGGCGTTAAAAGACTACAGCTTTAAAAAGCCGCGCTACAGCTTCCAACAAGCCGCACAAGCCGATGGCATTGATTACCAGCGTACCGACAGCTACGAGCACTTTGACTTCCCGGGCCGTTTTAAAGACGACGCCACTGGACAGGCGTTTAACCAAACCCGCCTCGAGTACTTACGCCGTGAGGCCGAACATGCCAACGGCCAAAGCAATGAGCCGGCATTAMGAGCSGGCTATCGCTTTACCATCAGCGACCATCTGGATGAAAGTGTCAACCAAGCGTGGCAAGTGGTGCGGGTGCATCACCAAGGCAGCCAACCGCAAGCACTGGAAGAAGAGGGCGGMCAAGGGGCCACCACCTACAACAACCAGTTTATGCTTATCCCTGCTACTACCCCGTGGCGTGCCACCCCCACACCCAAACCTCAAGTGGATGGCCCYATGATAGGCACCGTGGTGGGACCGGATGGCGAAGAAATCTTTTGTGATGAACACGGGCGAGTGAAAGTCCACTTCCCGTGGGACCGTTATTCCAACGGCGATGACAAAAGCAGCTGCTGGATACGAGTGGCGCAAGGCTGGGCAGGCAGCCAATATGGCATGATGGCCATTCCCCGCATTGGCCATGAAGTGATAGTGTCCTTCTTACACGGTGACCCGGACCARCCGATTATCACCGGCCGCACGTATCACGCGACCAATGTGCCGCCCTATACCTTACCGGCACACAAAACCAAGACGGTTTGGCGCAGTGAGAGCCACCAAGGCGAGGGTTACAACGAGCTCACGTTCGAAGACCAATCGGGCAGTGAGCAAGTGTATTTACACGCACAAAAAGACTGGCACACCGAGGTAGAAAACGACCGTGTGACCGAGATAGGTCATGACAACCACCATCAGGTACACAACGACCACTTTCATCGTGTGATGGGTAATGCGCATCATACCGTGGAGGGTGAGAGTCGCACCCGTATTGGTGGTAACCACTCCAACCTCGTCAAAGCCAGTGAGCACTATAAAGTCGGTAAGGTTCATGCTGTAGATGCAGGGAGTGACATTCACCTAAAAACGGGCGCCAAACTGGTGATCGAAGCCGGTGCAGAAGTTACCTTAAGTGCCGGCGGTAGCTTTGTGAAAGTGGACGCAGCTGGCGTGCATGCTTCTGGTGCCTCAGTGAACCTAAACTCAGGCGGCAGTGCAGGCAGTGGCCCAGGCTTTAATGGCCAAATGGCCAAGCGTCCAAAAACCATCGACGCCTTAGCCGATCCCGAAGCCGCGCCACTCCCCGATATCCAAGCGGTTGATGTAATGACCACATCAGAAACACAGCAGGGGGCACCGACGCCATCGTGGGCGCCTAGAGCGACAGACGCTCAGCCATTAGCCTCTAAACGCCAAGCTGAGGCATTAAAAGGACAGTCTCCATTAAGTGAGGAGTGTGAATAGCCATGACAGTATTGGCTCACGACAATGTGTTCGCTAGCGTCCCTGACATGCAGCCGCAAGAGGGCCATCGTTTGTATTTGATGGTCGATGGCGGACAAATTGAAGACCTTGCGCAGCAAGTATATGGGTTAGAAGGAGAGTTAGACATTATGCCTGTCTATACGCAACCGCCTTATGACCAGCTGCTCGCGGTTTCCCCCTTTATCGTACGATTGACCGACGCAGTTTGGGCATGGTTTACCACGCTCAATCAACCTACCGCCGGATATGTATTCGCGTCTTCACACCCCGGGCTTGATGTAGCACATCAGTTACGGGACTTTATTCAAGTGCTGTCACCCTATGGCAGCAAAGTGTTCTTAAAGTTGGCGCACAGCGAATGCATTGATGCATTGCTTATCAATGATTTTGGTGGTTTTTGGTCCTTAATGTCTGCACTTTGGCTGCCGACGCGTGAAGGTTGGCAAGTTTATCATGCACCTGAGTCGGCCAAACCAGTCTCGTTGCCTTATCCACTCTCTGATCCGCAATGGAACGCGCTAGGTACAGTGGTGTGGCGCAATCAAATACAAAGCCTTAAACAACATATGCAAACTTACTTTCCTGAGCGTCTTGCCTCTCAATTAGAACCTGACCAATGGCTACAGACATGGGCAGAAACTGCGTATCGACAAGGGTTTCATACAGGGCAAGACCTGATGCAATTCTTTAATGTGTTAGGTTTTGTGGGGGAGCAAGCACTCGAAGTATCTGTGTATCCCGATATAAGCAATCTTGTTCTCAATCCATCGGCAATGACGCCTTCTCAACGCATTGAGCAAGCAGCCTTATTAGCAAAGCGTGAATCAGTGCAAGCCGAGTCTTACTTAGCGAATCAGCAGGAGCAGGTATGAGTGACCCAATCTCAGCGGCCAAATGTGCCAATAATCAAGATAGCCGCGATCCAACCGGGCCGTGTCCATTAAAAGGTGGCAGCGTTGGTTTTGTTCCTGTGCGTTATGCGTTCGATAATGGCTATGAGCAAGACGATCAAACTCCTAGATTTACTTTACCCAAAAAGTGGCAAGGCGAAGCGTGGATCGAGGCAGAGCATAGCCAGCGTACATTGCGTCAACTGAGGGACGGTTGGTTATATGTCTACGACCAAGATGCGGACCGCTTGGATGAATACCAAGTATCTGGCACCAAACTCATTAAAAAGCTGGATGATGACAGCGATGGCGAAACATCAAGCCGTTTAAACTATCCCGTTAAACACACGGTCTGTCTTGCGTTTTCACATCTACGCTGGACGGCGCGCCTAAAAACGCTGATGCAAGAAAAGGGTCAGCTGCGTAGTGCGTGGATGCGAGAGCTCGATCTTGATTATTATCGCGAGAACATGGCGCATCCACACACCGGGAGTTTAAAGCAACTCGGGCAAAGTGTGATTGATATTGGCGAGGAGTCCGCGCCGGCTGGGCTATTCACAAGTACGTGTACACCGCTTGATGAAATCGATGATCTAGAAACCGATGAACAAGACGATCAACAACACCAGCACGTTGCACACAAACCAGGTAGCACAGTCACTGACTACAAGGTGGATTTGGAGAAACCCAATGAAGGCTTTTTTGTGGCGCTGGATGATAGGTTGGCTGATGTGACCGATCTTTTCTTCCCACTGTCTACTGATGTTCAACAACTTGTAGGGTTGCAAGGGGATGAAGACACTACACACAAACTGCAAATGGCAGAGATCACTCGCGCGCTTGGCCGAGTGAAGCTACCTGAAGAGAAACTGCCTTCACATATCCGAAACAACCCCATCCAGGTGTTAGAATTTGAGCGAGATCTCAGCGAGTATGTGGCGCTGCAACAGCGTTCAAATCAGGTGGAAGGCACGACCAGCAACAGTGTTTACTATAATACAGATGACCCCATTACCGCCGAAGATAAACTCGCCAAAGAAACCTTAGATTTTTTGAGCGAATCAGCAAAGAACGCCAAATTGCAACTTGAGGATAAATATGACACTCAGGTTGATGAAAGCTTGGTAGAAGAGGCGAGCAGGCAGTCAATTTTTACCGATGAAGTGGATTGGGAAGCGCTAGATCAGTTTCTTTCTGACCACTATAGCCAGTTACAAGGTCTTGATGAGCGTATTGCCACTCGCTACAAAGACTTTATGCATGGCATCGAACAATTAAGCACCGATCCAGCCATTGTGGGTGTAGACAATCAAGACACGGATCATTTGGTGTATCTGCTGAGCTTAATAAGTCAATACTTGGTCGGCGTTAAACATGCGATAAACAATGAGGAAGCACACGCTGAACTGAATAAAGTTCTGGACTTTGATCAGCCTGCTAATCTCTTGGCGCTGGCGTCAGTAGGTTTCTCCAAAGACAATTGGCAAGCACTCAATGATGAAGTGCAGAAGATTGATCATCACTTTCTCGCCTTAGATAGCTCGGCAGACATGTCGGCACTGCTTGGCGCGATTGAGAGCTGGAACGGATTCACGGGCGATGTTCGTATCCAAGAGAAGGAGTGGTTTCAATCCTTCGCCGAGCCTGTGAAAAAAAGCTTTGCTGCGCTGCAGCATGCGGTATCAGGGGCGGCGGAACAGACGTGGCGAGCGATAACCAACCTGTTGTTTCCTAGCCAAATGAATACCACGCATAGCCCTTTAGGCATGATCAGTAATTTACGGTTAGTGATATTGGAGGCAATCGTTAATCCAGAAGCGATTGTTGCACACAACCCAGACTATCCGGCGCAAGTTTCGGCGTGGCAGCGAAAGGTGGATGCTGAAGTCGCGATGATTACACGTATCAGCCAACCTCCGGTAGGGCAACCGACCCCAAAAAATCACCAGATTAAGTCCATGCATGCAGCTCAGCAGAGGCTGCAGAAGCTGTTGAGTAGTGAGTTACCTCAAATGGTAACGCTGAAGTATCAAGCGGCGAATGATGCAGCGAAAAAAATGCTCAATCAAGCCATTGAGCGCATTTGGCAAAAAGGCGCACAAGTTGCTCAAACATCGTGGAACAAGCTCGGTAAAATGGGGGGCATTGTTGCGATCCTCAATATTTGGAATAGCGCATCAGTCTTGCATAATATTCGCTATAAAGCCGAGCAGCACCCAGAGACTAGCTTATGGGCAAACCCAGCACTAAGAGAGGCCACCTACTCGACCGCTTATGCGGTGTCCGCGATCTCGGCGGTTTGGCGAGATGCGTCATGGGAAAAAATGGTCGGGGATAAAAAGCTGTTAGAAAGAAGCTTGAGTGAAGCCTTGGAGAGGACTCCCAGTGTCTCAAAGGCAGCCACGTTGAAAACCTTTGCTAAAACCACAGCGATGGTTTCATTATTTGGCTTATTGGCAACGGGGCTAGAAACGTGGGAAAGTGGTGAAAAAGCCTGGGATTCAGACCATGCCCCAATGGAAAGGTTTGGTTATGGTTTAAAAGGTTTATCAACTTTCGCTCAAGTTATAGTTTTTTCTGCACAGTTAGGGGCCAATACATTAAGCCGACTTGGCATATTCAATATTAGTATAGGTGCGATCATTACTCGTTGGATGTTGACCACACTGATGGTGGCAGGTTTCGTATATCTGATAGCAGTTGTGGTCATTAATATTTTTAAACGCTCAGAGCTCGAAAAATGGTTGCTTCACTCTACCTGGGGGAGAAAACCGAGTCAGTGGGCGTACCTTGAAGAGCTAAAGCGTTTGGATCAAATTATTCATAAGCCTCAAATTCGACTGAATGTTATCCCTAATCGACAACTTATAGACGCTGGCACAGAACAGTGGCAATTAGAATTAACCCTGCCTGCGTTTACTCGGGATACAAAAATTGGTTTACAAATCACCCGTAAACCTAAAGACAAAAGCTATCACTATCGTGTCGCTGAGCCCAAATCTGCAGTGGTCGTCAATGAGCAAGGTGGTATATGGAGCACAGATGAAGCATCAGGAAGCCCTATCTACCGGCTAAATATGGGCGGTACCACTGACGATACCGTGGCGGTACTCATCAGTATGCCGTTTGCTTGGCAAGCATCAGAGAATGAGACGCTGGGCTATGTGGCTATCGGCAACTACCAAGGTAACCTAACCGTAAACCCAGCACCGAAAGACAAAGAACTTGCCAAGCGTACCATTGATGTGAGAATTGAATGATGAGTAATAGCGAAACTATAGATCCCATTGAAAAGAGGCTCTACGAGGTAGAAGTCCGCCACTATTGGGAACACAAAGGGTGGGGCGGAAAATTTGACCACCTTGGAATTTGGGGACTATCAATTTTTGCAGGGTTAACCCCTTTTTGCTTTCTATGGTTTGTAATCGACGAGCTCACGATAGACTCCATTGCGTTTTGGGGATTATTTTCTTTCATGACGATGATGGTATTAGTCTCAAGGTATCTTTTTTTTCCCGACAAGCATCGCTGTTACCACTTAACGCCTCTGGGTATTCATTACACAGAAAAAGACATGATCCCAGATGTTGCGTATCAAGTAGTGCGTGGTTTGGCATGGGTGGGTATTGTGGTCTGTATTATTGCTGCGTTTATACTTGGTCCTCTTGCCTTTGTTGGGGCAGGTGGTTTTGCGCTGATGTCGTTTGGGATGACGAATTTTCGTCCTAGTATAAACCGCTCTTACATATTGATTTCTGAGCGCACGGTTGTGTTTGACTTAGAGAATGATTGCGTATTGTCATTCGAAGCTCTAGAGCAGGATGTACATGCTTATGGTGGGAATGTATTCACCACAACACTCGACCAGAAGAAAGAGTTACTCTCCATATTACGCTCACTGTTCCCAAGTGTAGAATTAGTCAAGATACAAAGGTTTAAAGATAAGTATAAACACCCTGTTTATCATCAGGAGGAAGAGAAAGCGACCGAATAACTCACTTCAATTCTAAGAAAGCATATGACACGCACCATTGGAGTGAGAGTTAATTAAATGGTCTCTAATAAAAAAATCGAAGTACTTAAAGAGCAATTGTATAAGAGTAAAGTTGAATATTATTGGGGTTTTTCTGGTATTGCTGGGAAACATTCTAGTCTTATTAGATTGTTTATTGCTCTCTTTATTGGCTTATTTCTGCCTGTATTCTTGATGGTAGTTGAGGACACTCCGATATGGAGCTCTGGTTCTTTGTTTTGTTTTACATTAGCAACCATGGGTTTTTTAATGACGAGATATCTCTTTTTTCCTGACAAACATCGCTGTTATCATTTGACCTCATTGGGAATTCATTACACAGAGAAAGATGTGATCCCAGAGGCCGCTTACAAAGTCGTTCGTGGCATTTCTTGGGTGGGTATCGCAGTCTGTATTATTGCTGGGTTTATGCTAGGTCCTCTTGCCTTTGTTGGGGCAGGTGGTTTTGCCCTGATGTCGTTTGGGATGACGAACTTTCGCCCTAATGTAAACCATTCTTACATATTGATTTCTGAGCGTTCGGTTGTGTTTGACTTAGAGAGCGATGGAGTACTGTCATTCGAAGCTCTAGAGCAGGATGTGCATGCTTATGGTGGGAATGTATTCACCACAACACTCGACCAGAAGCAAGAGTTACTCTCAATATTACGCTCACTGTACCCAAGTGTAGAGTTAGTCAAGATACAAAGGTTTAAAGATAAGTATAAACATCCTTTCTATCATCAGGAGGAAGAGAGCGCGACCGAATAACTCACTTCAATTCGAAGAAAGCTAATGATACGCACCATTGGAGTGAGCATTGAATGATGAGTAATGGAGATAACACAGAGCTCCTCGAGGAGCAGCTTTACGCAGCTCAGGTTATTTATTCTTGGGAATCTATGGGGGCGGGTCTGAAACATGAAAATATGGTTAAATGGGGACTGTCGATATTTGCTGGAACATCATTTCTTTTGTTTCTTTGGTCAGTGCTCGAGAAGTTGACTGTCGACTCATTTGCTTTTTGGGTATTAAGTGGTTTTTTGACACTGATGATTTTTGCATCAAGATATTTGTTTCTACCCGATAAACATCGTTGTTATCAATTAACCAGTCTCGGTATTCATTACACAGAGAAAGACATGATCCCCGATGTTGCCTATCAGGTGGTGCGTGGTTTTGCGTGGGTGGGTATCGTGGTTTGTATTATTGCCGTGTTTGTGCTCGGTCCTCTCGCGTTTGTTGGCGCAGGTGGTTTTGCGCTGATGTCGTTTGGGATGACAAATTTTCGTCCTTCTATTGATAACCACTATATATTGATTTCTGAGCGTACGGTTGTGTTTGATTTAGAGAACGATGGGGTACTGTCATTCGAAGCTCTAGAGCAGGATGTGCATGCTTATGGTGGTAATGTATTCACCACAACACTCGACCAGAAGCAAGAGTTACTCTCCACATTGCGTTCACTTTTTCCACGTATCGAGTTCGTTAAGATAAAAAGGTTGAAGGATCAGTATAAACACCCTGTTTATCATCAGGAGGAAGAGAAAGCGACCGAATGACTCACTTCAATTCGGGATAGGGAATAATACGCACCATTGGAGTGAGCATTGAGTAATAGCGAAATTATAGATCCCATTGAAAAGAGGCTCTATGAGGTAGAAGTCCGCCACTATTGGGAACACAAAGGATGGGGCGGAAAATTTGACCATCTTGGAATTTGGAGACTATCAATTTTTGCAGGGCTAACCCCTTTTTGCTTTCTATGGTTTGTAATCGACGAGCTCACCATAGACTCCATTGCGTTTTGGGGATTATTTTCTTTCATGACGATGATGGTATTAGTCTCAAGGTACCTTTTTTTCCCCGACAAGCATCGCTGTTACCACTTAACGCCTCTGGGTATTCATTACACAGAAAAAGACATGATCCCCGATGTTGCGTATCAGGTGGTACGTGGTTTGGCGTGGGTGGGAATCGTCGTCTGTGTTATTACCGTGTTTGTGCTCGGTCCTTTTGCGTTTGTTGGGGCCGGTGGTTTTGCGTTGATGTCGTTTGGCATGACGAATTTTCGTCCTAATGTAAGCCACTCTTACATATTGATGGACGAACGAACTATTTTGTTTGACCTGATTAACGATAATGTGCTCTCTTTCACCATTCCAGAGAAAGAAAATCTAGAATATAAACGTCGTGTATATACTCAAACGTATGAAGAAAAACTCACCGTTATAAATCACTTATATACTCTTTTCCCTAATTTAGAAGTTATCAAAATCAATAGAGTAAATGATCAATATAAACATTCTATCTATCAGCAGGAAGAAGAGAGCGCTGCCGAATAGGACTGTTTTTAATAATTCACCTCCATTGGAGAAAATAATGATACGCACCATTGAAATTAGAGCAGGTGAATGAGCTATAAAAAACATATAGAGCCTCTAAAACAAAAGATTTATAATGAAAAAACAGTGCATTCTTGGGAATATAAAGGAGCCGGTTTCAAATATAATAATTTGTTAGATTGGATTTGGTCTATTTCATTCGCAGTGCTATTTCTACTTTTTCTTTGGTCTGTCATTGATGAGCTGACTGTTGATACGCCTGAGTTTTGGGTGTTGTTTTTTTTCATGGCAATGATGGTGTTGGTGTCAAGGTACCTTCTCTCACTTGATAAACACTATTGTTATCATTTGACCTCGCAGGGCGTTCATTACACAGAAAAAGACATGATCCCCGATGTTGTCTATCAAGTGGTGCGTGGGTTTGCATGGGTTGGTGTTGTGGTCTGTATTATTGCCGTGTTTACACTAGGTCCTCTTGCGTTTGTTGGGGCAGGTGGTTTTGCACTGATGTCGTTTGGGATGACAAACTTTCGCCCTAATGTAAACCACTCTTACATATTGATGGACGAACGAACTATTTTGTTTGACCTGATTAACGATAATGTGCTCTCTTTCACCATTCCAGAGAAAGATAATCTGGAATATAAACGTCGTGTATATACTCAAACGTATGAGGAAAAGCTCACCGTTGTAAACCACCTATATACTCTTTTCCCTAATCTAGAAGTTATCAAAATCAATAGGGCTAATGATCAATATAAACACCCTATCTATCAGCAGGAAGAAGAGAAAGCAGCCGAATAACCCACTTGAATTCGGAGAGAGCTAATTATATTCACCATTAAAGTGAGGATTAATTAAATGGCTTCTAATACAGAAACCGAAGTACTAAAAGAGCAATTGTATAAGAGTAAAGTTGAATATTATTGGGAGTTTTCTGGTATTGCTGGAAAACATTCTAGCCTCATTAGATTGGTTGTTGCTCTCTTTATTGGCTTCTTTCTACCTGTATTCTTGATGGTCGTTGAGGACACTCCGATATGGAGCTCTGGTTCTTTGTTTTGTTTTACATTAGCAACCATGGGTTTTTTAATGACGAGATATCTCTTTTTTCCTGACAAACATCGCTGTTATCACTTGACCTCATTGGGAATTCATTACACAGAGAAAGATGTGATCCCAGAGGCTGCTTACAAAGTCGTTCGCGGCATTTCTTGGGTGGGTATCGCAGTCTGTATTATTGCAGGGTTTATGCTAGGTCCTCTTGCGTTTGTTGGGGCTGGTGGGTTTGCGCTGATGTCATTTGGGATGACGAATTTTAGCCCTAAGATTGATAAGTATTGCATATTGATTTCTGAGCGCACGGTTGTGTTTGACTTAGAGAATGATGGTGTCTTATCGTTCGCTGTTCCCGAGAAAGGTGCGCATGCATACGGTGGTGATATATACACCATGACAGTCGACCAAAAGCAAGAGTTACTCTCTAAATTACACTCACTTTTTCCAAGTATCGAGTTCGTTAAGATAAAAAGGTTGAAAGAGCAGTATAAACACCCTGTTTATCAGCAAGAAGAAGAGAAAACGGCCGAATAGTATGACCTACAACACCGAGCAACTATCGCTACAACCCACAAAACCACCGCACGGTTTTTTGCAGCAGCTACTCACTAAGGGGAAAGTCTTCCCCTTTACCAAGGCAAATGACACCATTACTTTATCACTTGCTCGAGAAACATTACCATCTAAAATAAAAGAGACAGAAGGAAGTGAAAAGCCTTCATTCTGGACCGAAGAAAGCCTAGATAGTGAATCTTTATCAGGCTGGTCTCAACTTTACTTTTTAATGGTGGGACTGGCAAAAATACTATTAATTCTATTTTTGCCTTTGGCTTATTTAATATTGCTTTATCCACTATTATTTGGTTATGCAAGTTGGGATGCTAGGTGGGAGACTTGGTCAACAGGAACCTATGGCCTAACCCTTTATTTTACGCTTCCTTGCTTGCTTATATGGGGTCACTATAAGTTGGTATGTAAAGGCTATTATTTCCTAGCCCCTTTCTTAAAAAGCAAACGTGTTTACAGCTTAAACCGTCAGACCGGGATGGTGACCTTGTATAAGCGCGGAAATAAGGTTCGTTTTACGCATCCTTTTATTGAATTTGACTGTGTGTTGATGTCAGCACCGAGTCCGCAAGGCCATCTGAACTATAACTTAATGCTAGTTCATCGCTATCAGCCTTACTCTGTGGGCGTACCTATTAGTAACTTAATTGGCACCAACGAGCGTGTGGTGGAGTACCAGCGCTTGTGGAATATGATCCAGCGTTACATGGATGTGAGTCAACCGATGCCAGATCTGTTGGTATTAGAAGAAGCTCGAGCCAAAGACCCTGTAACTGCTGCCCATGATCAACAGACTGGCCGCGACCCGCGTTACTGGCGAAGTATGAGCGATGAAACCTACAAGAAGACGCTAGCGGAAATAGCAGAAGAACAAAAAACATCGCCCGCCACCGGCCCAAAGATCAATATCTTTGTGGATAGCTGACATGGTCTACAACACTGAGCAACTGTCGCTACAACCCTCAAAACCACCGCACGGTTTTTTGCAGCAGCTACTCACCAAGGGGAAAGTCTTCCCCTTTACCAAGGCAAATGACACCATTGCTTTATCACTTGCTCGAGAAACGATGCCAACGCAAGCAAAAGAGACAAAAGGGAATGGAAAGCCATCATTCTGGACTGAAGAAAGTCTAGACAGTGAGTCGTTATCAGGCTGGTCTCAACTATATTTTTTTATGGTAGGATTGGCAAAAATATTACTAGTTTTACTTCTGCCTTTGGCTTACTCAGTGTTTCTCTATCCATTATTATTTGGTTACGCAAGCTGGGATAAAAGATTGGATGATTGGTTAATGGTTTCCTACGGTTTAACCCTCTACTTCACGCTTCCTTGCTTGCTTATATGGGCCCATTATAAATTGGTATGTAAAGGCTATTATTTCCTAGCGCCTTTTTTAAAAAGAAAACCTGTTTATAGCTTAAACCGTCAAACAGGGATGGTGACCTTGTATAAGCGTGGCAATAAAGTACGCTTTACGCATCCTTTTATTGAATTTGATTGTGTGTTGATGTCAGCACCGAGTCCGCAAGGCCACCTGAACTACAATTTGATGTTAGTTCATCGCTATCAGCCTTACTCTGTGGGTGTACCTATTAGTAACTTAATTGGCACCAACGAGCGAGTGGTGGAGTACCAGCGCCTGTGGAATATGATCCAGCGTTACATGGATGTGAGTCAACCGATGCCAGATCTGTTGGTGTTAGAAGAAGCCCGAGCCAAAGACCCTGTAACTGCCGCCCATGATCAACAGACTGGCCGCGATCCGCGTTACTGGCGAGATATGAGCGATGACACCTACAAGAAGACGCTAGCGAAAATAGCCGAAAAACAAAAAACATCGCCCGCCACCGGTCCAAAGATCAACATCTTTGCGGATGATTAAGATGATTCAATAACTCGCTTCAGTTCGTAAAGAGTTGGCACTGATATAATGAATTTCAGCCAGCGGGTTATTACTCCTTTCCCACGAACCTATCCAACGCTTTCTCCGCACTCATGGGTTTGAAGAAATAGAAACCTTGAATTTCATCGACATGTCACATGGGCAACATGCGTCATTTGCGTAATTGAGAGGCGGTTTCTACGCCTACTGCTGCGGCTGTCAGTCMAAAGAGGAAGGTGGCGAATGCCATGGTTTGAAAATAGGCGAAGGGCTGCCAATGTTCAATCTATTGGGTTTGATGGTGAGGAAGGCGTAACGTTTTACAGTGTAAACTGTGCGGAAGCGTGATTAACGCGGCGCCGCCAGGACGCCGCTTGTGGGCTAAGATGACCCATCAATTGCTTTGAGGCTCATTTACGGCGGCAGAATTCTGCAATCACAAACAGGGTTTGGCCGTTTACTTTTCCTTGCACATGAGTAGGATCATCGGTCAAGTTAATGCCGCGTATCACCGTGCCTTGTTTGATCACTTGGCTTGAGCCTTTAACGGGCAAATCTTTAATCACGGTCACGTCGTCGCCTTTTTGCAGTGTCACGCCGTTAGCGTCCAATACTTTGACTTCTTCGATATCTTGACCGGTTTCTGCCCACTTACGGACATCGTCTTCCATATATATCATATCAAGATTATCTTGCGCCCAACTTTCGCTAGAAAGGCGAGAGAGCTGGCGATAGGCAACTACCTGTACCGCAGGCTCTTGGCTCCACATAGTATCGTTCAGGCAGCGCCAGTGGTTCACATCCATATTGTCTGGGTGTTGAAGTTGGTCGTGACACGTGCTGCAAACCAATACGCAACTGTTCGCTGTGGTGTCGGGCGAGTACGGGACTTCATACACAGATAAGTTGTCTTGGCTGGTGCAGAGTTCACATTGGCCGCCACTGCGCGCCTGAAGCGTTTGTTCAATACTCATTGATTATCTCACGGTTGGCAGGGGATCCCTGCAGTTACAGTGCCGCAGAGTGTAATCGCTGAAATAATTTCTTACAAGTTGTAAGGGATTAGGTCATCGCATGACGTTGCTTTATGTAGGCTCAGTACGAACACAAAAATGCCACGCGTGGGCGTGGCATCAGTCATGTTTATTGTTTTCAGTAGTTAGGCTTTTGCCGTTTCTTGTTTCACCACCTCATGGTGATCGAAGATGGATTTATCTTGGCCACCGGTTAAACGCGAGGTGAGGGTGCCGGCCGTCATAGAGCCGCTCACATTCACAGCAGTACGGCCCATATCAATCAAAGGTTCGATAGAAATGAGCAGGCCTGCAAGCGCGACTGGCATATCCAGTGCCGAGAGTACAATCAGTGCCGCAAAGGTCGCGCCGCCGCCCACACCGGCAATACCGAATGAACTGACAGTGACAATCGCAACCAAGGTGGCGATAAAGCCCGGATCGAGTGGATTAATGCCAATGGTAGGTGCAATCATGACCGCCAGCATAGCTGGATACARGCCGGCACAGCCATTTTGACCCATGGTGGCACCGAATGACGCTGAGAAATTGGCGCTGGCCGGATCGTTACCCAAGTTCTTCATTTGCGAATCGATATTGAGCGGAATCGTGGCCGCGCTTGAGCGAGACGTAAAGGCAAACGTCAGCACAGGGAGCACTTTTTTGAGATATTGAATTGGGCTCATACCGACAAGGCCAATCAATACCAAGTGCATGACTAGGATGGCACCTAAGCCTACATAAGAGGCGGCAACAAAGTTGGCAAGTTCAAGAATTTCACTTACGTTTGAGCCAGCTACCACTTTGCTCATCAAAGCTAAAATACCGTAGGGAGTGAGGCCGATGATCATTCGAACCAACGTACGCACTAATTCTTGAGCCACATCCATAAAGCGCTCAAAACGCTCGCCAAGCTCAGGTTGAGTGCGCGACAATGTGACACCAGCGATACCCACGAGCGCAGAGAAAATCACCACAGCGATAGTCGAGGTTGGACGGCTACCGGCTAAATCTGCAAATGGGTTTTGTGGGAAGAAAGAGATAATCATATCAGCTAGTGATAAGTCTTCGACCGAGCCCAAGCGCTGCTCCAAGGCGGCACCACGCGCCATCTCTCGCGCACCTTGTACGATATCTTGCGCAGACAACCCAAATAGGTTGCTGACGAGTACACCAATGAGCGCAGACGCGGCGGTGGTGGCCAGCAAAATACCGATATTCAAGCTGGAAATTTTACCCAGTGAGCCTGAGTCTTTCACTTTCAAAATCGCGCCAATAATCGACACCGTAATTAACGGCATGATGATCATCTTGAGTAGGCTGACGTAGCCTGAGCCGACGATATTGATATAGTTGATGGTTTCGCGCGTGATCGCGCCGTCAGCACCGTATAACGCTTGCAGCGCCGCACCGAAGGCAACCCCCAAGCCGAGGCCTGTAAACACACGTGTGGATAAGGATTTTTGTTGCTTGTGCAATTTGACAAGCACCGCCAGCAACAGCGCAAAAGCGATCAGATTTAAAAGGATAACTGTCATAGTCGGCGTTCCAATCTAGAGAATTATAATGACGTGAAGCTCTAACCCCGTTAAATGTATTCAAGGATTAGCGATTGCTTGGCATCATATGCCGGAAGGTGCATGCAATGAAGACCTATGTCACATTCTTGCTAGATAAAAAAAGCACTTATTAAAACCAAAAAGAATATGGCGCAAAATTTCATCAATATTTGCTGAGTCAGTGTGCAATAGCATGAAAGGTCTACCAATGTTGGAGACGATGACACGGTTGGAGCGAATCTCAATTGGATAAAAACGAACGTTCGTACTATAAATGAAGGCATCGTTGGGGTAAGGTGAACCGACTGCGCCACTGTTATCAATAGATAGTGGCGTATCAACTCGGCTGCTTTGAGGGAGAGTGTCATGGCCGTTTCCGCAGACTCAACATACTCGCTGTCTAAGCGCGAGCAAACGAGATTGCGTATTCTCGAAGCCGCGTTTGAAGCTGCCAGTGTATATGGGTTGGAGAGCTTAACGATAGGTAGTTTGGCGCGCGACGTGCAAATGTCAAAAAGTGGTCTCTTTGCGCATTTTAATTCGCGAGAAAACTTGCAGATCGCCGTGGTCCATTTTGCGGGCGATTGCTTTGTCGAGCGGGTGATCACCCCGAGCCGTGAAGCGGACCACGTGAGTATTGAAGCCAAATTACAACACTTACTGCGTAATTGGATGGGTTGGCATCAGCACTTTCAGGGTCAGTGCTTGTTCTTAGATGCGTGGCATGAGCAGCGCGCGAGCAATGATCCCATCCACCAAGCGTTGCAGCACGTTACCCGTCAGTGGCTCGACTACCTGGCCGCACAATTTGAAAAGGGCAAACATGTCGGCGAATTTCGCGCCGACCTTGATACCTGGCAGGCTGTGTATCAGTTGTATGGGCACTATTTAAGCAGCCAGTTATTTCTGCGCTTGTCACTCGAATCGCCGGAAGGGACACGTTTTTGGCATGGTGTGGAGCAATTGCTCGCGCAAAGCCGCCGCTAATTACCCAATAAGATGAAGAGGGTAGCGAAAACAACGAGGTTGTTTTTTAGCGTAAAAACGAACACTCGTTCGATTTAAGGATCCAATGACTATGAGTAAAAAAGTGTATTTTTCAACGCCAGGCCGGTTTAGCGTTAAACGCTCTCTGGTAGGAGCGGTAAGCCGTTGTCATCATCGTTTGGCACCTCGTCATGCCAAGAAAGTGGCGCGTAAGCTCTTCCTCACTCCCACTCGTAGCCCAATGGTGAACCCAGAGCCAGAGGGTTTGGTGCACTCTCAAGTGCAAAGCCAAGCAGGGCTCTTGCAAATGTATAGTTTGGGTGCGGGGCCAACTTGGCTGCTGACGCATGGCTGGTCTGGATCCGCTAGCCAGTTTTTCCCTCTGATGGCGCACATTGCCTCATTGGGCTTTCGTGCGGTGGCATTCGATCATCCCGCACATGGACAGAGTGAGGGAAATGAGAGCCATATTCCCGGCTTTGTGCAGGCGATCAATGATGTATTAGATCAAGTCGATAATGTCTCTGGGGTGATTGCGCACAGTATGGGCGCTGCCGCGGTGTTGGAAAGCGAACACCCCCAGGTGGATGATTTACCGCTCTTTTTGGTCGCCCCCGTGTTGAATTATCGCGAGAATTTATACGCCACGGTCCGTAAATCGGGGTATTCACTGAAGTTATTTGATGAAATTGTCCAAGAAGTAGGCGATCAGCACGGGTATCCGATCGAGACCATTGAGCCGCTCGAAAAATTGTCGCGTCGCCGTCATCCGGTGGTGATTGCTCACGACAAAAACGACCGGTTTGCCTCCTTCGCCGTCACTGAGCGAGCAACTAGCTACCCGCATGTGACTGTGCTAGCTACCGAAGGGTTAGGGCATGGGCGTATTCTGACCAGTGACGTCGCCATGCAGGCATTCACCGATTTGGCGGCAAAGATGAATCCTGCGGTACACAGTGTGGAAGCACAAACCGAGAATAAAAAGGCATCAGCCTAAACCGATGCCTTTAGAAGATGCGCCGTTATTCACCCGCGATGGATAAGCGGGCGAAGCGGATGCGTGGCGCAAAGAAGGCGCCATCATAGTTGGGTAACACGGTATTGCCGATGGCATCTATCTCATTGAGCATGGTATAGAAATTGCCGGCGACTGTGATCCCGCGAACCGGACGAACCCGTTTCCCATTTCGGCAGACAAACCCACTTGCACCGAAAGAGAAGTCGCCACTGATGGCATTAGCGCCTGAATGCACACCTTGCAGTGACGCTAACTCAAGATATTCACCGGCATGCACGTCTGCATCACTGTGTTTACCTGCGGCAATCACATCATGACGAGAAGTGACATCCAAACCGCCTTTGGGGCTGCGGCCCGCGTTAGCCGTATGGGGAACACCAAAATGCTGCGCCGTGGCGCTGTTGTGTAAAAAGCCGACTAAGACGCCGTTTTCAATCAAAGGCGTGTCGGCGGTGGCAAAGCCTTCGCTATCAAAGGCTTTAATACGCATCCCGCCATCAAGTCTTGCCACATCGGTGATGGTGAGCGCCGTATCTGCAACGGGCTTGCCGACTTTTTCATGCCACGGATTAGTCCCGCGCTTGGCCGCATCGCCGGAGAAGCAGCTGCCAAAGGCGCCCAGCAATTCGCTGAGACAATCATGCTCAAAAATCACCGGATACGAACCGGTTTTCACTGGGCCACCCTCGAGCAAGGCGTCAGCGGTTTGGTAGGCCAGTTGAGTTGCATGGGCGCGATCAAGATCAGCAAAGCGGCGTGACACTGAGGCGCCGAGATGCATCGCTTGCTTACCGTCGTGATTGAGCAGTGCTGCGGTGTAGCAACTAAAGCTACGCTCACTGTGATAGCAGCGTGTGCCTAGAGTATTAGCAAGCAACTGATATTGGGTTTGCTCACTGTACCCATTGTAGGGCGCCCCCGTTGCGCGGGGTTGGCTGACCACATCTTGCTCAAGGGCGAGCGCCAACGCGATCTTGTCTTCAATCGGGGTGTTATCTGCTTGCAGCAAGCTGGGATCTTGCTGATCAATTTGCTGCCCTTCAGCGCGAATTTGCTGATCCGGGTCGGCTTTGGTAAAGCTTGCGTTGGTGAGTGCGGCGTTCACCATGCTGGCAAGACTATCGCTATCTAGCGATTCTGAATAGCTGGTGGCGACTTGATCCCCTTTGATCACCCGCACGCCGATCACTTGACCGGCGGTGACTTTGTGCTCGGAGAGATCGCCTTGGTCGGCTTTGAGTGACAAGCTTTCGCTGGCGTTGGCAATCACGTCTGCTTGCGCACCTTGCTGTTTCACCAAGCTGAGGACCTGATCGACGGCATCGCTTAGGGTTGCTTTAATGATTTGCTCACTCATGCGTTACCGCCTCCTACTAGGATATTATCGACTTTCAATGCAGGTTGGCCCACGGTGGTGGGGACTGAGCCGCTTACCGAACCACACATACCGGCGGCAAGGGCAAGATCTTTGCCGACCATGCTGATTTCTTTAAGCACCTTAGGCCCCGTACTGATTAAGGTGGCAGACTTGAGTGGCACAGTGATCTTACCGTCTTCGACCAAGTAAGCTTCTTGGACCGCAAAGTTAAACTCGCCGGTGCCGGGTTGTACTGAGCCGCCCCCCATCTTCTTGGCGTAGATGCCACGCTCCATGGAGCCAATCATGGCGTCTAAGCTGTCGTTGCCGGGCTCAATAAAGGTGTTTCGCATCCGCGAGGTCGGTGCGAATTTATAAGACTCACGTCGGCCAGAGCCGGTGCGCGCATAACCGGTTTTCAGGCTGCCCATGTGATCGACCATAAAGGAGGTGAGCTTACCGTCTTTGATCAACTGGGTATGCTGGGTTTCCATGCCTTCATCATCGATATTGATTGAGCCCCATGCATTCGCCAAGGTGCCATCGTCCACCGCGCTCACCACAGGGCTTGCAATCATTTCGCCCATTTGGTCATGGAAGACGGAAGCTTGCTTAGCAACCGAGGTGGTTTCTAACAAGTGGCCACAGGCTTCGTGGAAAATCACCCCACCAAAGCCGTTGCCAATCACCACCGGCATTTCGCCCGATGGGCAGGCTTGGGCACCGAGTTTAACCAGCGCTTGTCGTGCGACACGCTCGCCAAGCTCAACCGGATCGATATCCTGATGGAATTCCCAGCCTGTGAGTGCACCGGGAGCATCAAAGCCCGTTGACTGTTCCTCACCGTTAGTTGCGACCGCTGTAGCGGCAATACGCGTGTAGTGGCGGGTATCTGTGACATGCAGGCCATGAGAGTTAAAAATCTCGACCTGTTGCTCACGTTGGCCGACTCGGCCAATAATTTGCGCGATTTTATCGCTCTCGGCACGAATGCGCGCATCCACTTGGCGTAAGAACGCCACCTTATCGGCCACATGTTGATCTGCCGATAACGGCTCAGACACCGGATGTTTGTCATTTAAATGGGACAAATTGAGCGGCCCAGCGGTGGCGATTTGATCGCGCTTATCACGCGCACACAGCAAGCTGGTGACTTTTTTCAATTGTTCTTCATCGCGGCTGTTGGTATAGCCATAAAGCACTTTGTGGCCGAAAAACAACCGGATACCAATACCAAAATCAATCCCTGAGCTCACTTTATCCACCTCACCAGACAACAGCTCTACGTTGCCTGAGTGATGGCGTTCGACAAAGAGTTCGGCGAAATCCGCGCCTAAAAACAGGGCATGGTCAATCACCGACTTTGCCGTTGATGGATTCAGCATACTTCCTCCTAAGAAGTGTGTTAGCGAACTCTTCATTCTACCAAGCTTTTATTGGTAATGATCACCACTTGCAGTGAGTGCATGATATTTCATCATTTTTTGTGCTACTCACTGAGCTGCATATGGCTGGTTCAATGTGCTTTACCAAAAGGCGACGAGTGTGGCGCAATCCGTTACACTACGCCGATACAAGTAACGAACGGATAGAATCATGAGTCAGATCGCAGCCAATATTATCACTGGGTTTCTTGGCGTGGGGAAAACCACGGCGATTCGTCATTTACTCGCGAATAAACCCGAGCATGAGCGTTGGGCTATCTTGGTGAACGAGTTTGGCGAGGTAGGTGTCGATGGCGCGATCCTCTCTGAACAAGGTGCGCTGGTAAAGGAAGTGCCGGGAGGATGCATGTGTTGTGTGGCCGGCCTACCCATGACGGTGGGGCTAAATACCTTGCTTGCTGAGAAGCCGGATCGGATTTTGATTGAACCGACGGGACTCGGTCATCCCAAAGACATTATCGGTAAGCTGACTCAACCGCCTTTCGATACTTCTTTGTCGCTGGGCGCGACCATTACTTTGGTGGATCCGCGTTGTATTGATGATGTGCGCTATCGTGAAAATCAAAACTTTCATGATCAAATCGCGCTCGCAGATGTGGTGGTGGCAAACAAGCTTGACCAGTGTAGCGAGGCGCAAATCGCCACCTTTTATGATTATGTCGCCGCGTTTGATGGCGAGAAAAGCTTGGTAACCGGCGTTGAACAAGGGGCGCTCGAGACCGCGTGGCTTGCGTTACCGCGTCACGCTCGTCAAGCGCACTATCATCACCATCACAACGATGCCGAGCCCATGACTACATTAGCTCTGGGTCCGGACGATACCTATACCCGCAAAGAAAACCAAGGGCAGGGCTATGTCAGCTGCGGTTGGTTGTTTGCCGCGCACTGTTGTTTTCCGTTTGATGCCTTGTACGGGCTATTGAGTAACATCAATGCTCAACGGATTAAAGCGGTGGTCAATACCGACGAGGGTTTTTACGCGTTTAACGTCGCTAATCAGGTGGTTACCGTAACGCCTATGTCGATTGAACAGGCCGAGTCGCGCATCGAAGTGATCGATACCGACGCCTTACCTTGGGATGAGCTGGAGTCGATCCTGCTTTCTTTTGTTACTCCTTCCCACTAACTGGCATCAACAGACCCTTGCCAGCGGCGCGTCCTTGCCAGATAAAAAACCGGCCCAAGTGGCCGGTTTGTTGTTTGCTGAAACGGGTCGCGTTTAGCTGGCATATTTAGCGGTGAGCACCTGCCAGCTACGTTTTTGTTGCTGAAAACGCACTTTCAGATCTTTGTACTGTTGCGCGAGCTCGGCGTTTTCGACTTTTTCGCGCAGCTTGTCACGCTCGAGCGCTAACAGCTGTTTTTTCAGCGTGTAGTAGTCCGCCATTTTAGTCACCAAGGCATCATACTCTTGTTGCAGGATTTGCAGACGATGCGATGCGTGTGGCTTGTCACTAAGCTGTTGTGTAACGCGCTGCAATTGCATGGTCGCACGCGCCTTTTCAATCTTCTCTTCGGGGGTTACGCGCAGTTTTTCGGCCAGGCCCAACCAAGATGCGGTTTTGATCAGCCATTTAGTCGGATCAAATTGCCACCAGCGAATGCCATTGCGGTAGTCGTTCTCAAAGATATGGTGAAAGTTATGGTAGCCCTCGCCAAAGGTCATCAAGGCTAGCACGCCATTATCCCGCGCGGTGTTTTTATCGGTATAAGGCTGGCTGCCCCACACATGCGCCAACGAGTTAATGAAAAAGGTGGTGTGGTGGCTTAGCACTAATCGAGTAAAGCCGACCAGTAAGACAGCGCCCCAAAGATCGCCATGGAGCAAACCAAACGCGATAGGGAAGCCAAAGTTGGTGGCCAGTGTCAGCGCAAGGTAGTGCTTGTGTTGCCACATCACGATCTTATCTTTTTGCAGATCGCGACAGTTGCTGTAATCGCCATAGCGGTTGGGATGGTATTCGCGCAGCATCCAGCCAAGGTGTGAGAACCAAAAGCCGCGCTTGGCCGAATAAGGGTCAACATCGTTGTCATCGACATGGCGGTGGTGAATGCGGTGATCTGACGACCRATGAAGTGCACTGTTTTGCAGCGCAAATGCCCCACCAATGGCGAAGATAAAGCGCAGAGCCGGATGGGCCTGATAGGTTTTGTGGGCCCACAACCGGTGATAGCCGGCGGTGATCGACAGGCCACAAAAGCTGAATGTGACGATCAGCGCAGTGATCTGCATCCAATCAAAACCATGGTGCCATGCCCATAGTGGCGTTCCTATCACCGCAATCAAAAAAGTGAGGGTAAACACGCTAATGTTTAACCAGATTAAGCGTGGTTTCTGAGGGGGAGAGGTTGAAGCCTTGGTATCCATAACTCGTTATCTTTATTCTAGCGTACACTTGTACGCTAGAATAGGTGCGTGTTACCGCTTGGTCAAGTCCTCACTATCGCCTTTGCGCGCAAAAATGTTTCAGGGTTTGTCGTGACTTGCCAAGTTAATGGAAGCACTATACTTTTTTAAATTAGCTACAGGTACGACAAATCAGCCACAGGTACGACGGCTTTTAACGCATTATTGTCCGCTCGGTACAGTTTTCCGCACGGAGGCCGATACCCTTCATAGGTGCCGGAGCACGCATTGATATCCGTGAACGATTAACACAAGGTTAGGAAACGATGATGTCCTATCCGGCCATTCCGCATTTTGTGAAAGCGATGGGCCACCGTGTGGTGAGTTACATCCTGAATGTCACAGAAGCGGAAGGCCGTTTAATTTTGATGCAAAAACTCGGCTTGAGCCGGATTCAGCGCGACACACTTAATCAATATATTGAGCTGTGTCGCCAGCTACGTGTGTCTGCGGTTGAGCAAGGGGAAAGTGAACAATCCTTCTTTTATCGTTTACCGCACGTGATGCAAAACGGCCGCCACGTCTTTAATGTTTGGCGTGCACAGCAGGGCGGTGAGCTGGCGACGCGAATTAACAGTTCAGACCCATTAACCAGTGCTTTTTGCCAACTGGCGGGTGAACTCTATCCTTTATTTCTTATTAAAGCAGGACAGCGGCCGCATCTTTTTTATCGAGGCGCCGGCTATCTCACCGCAGCCATTGAGCAATTCCCGGTCAGTAAGCAGGTTCAAAAACGCATGGCGGCAGACCCTGCTCTGTCTCGCCTATTCACAACGTCGGGGAAAGAGCCGCAGCAAACCTGTGGCGACTACAAAGATGCCAGTGGCCACCGCGGCGTGGTCAGCTTGGCCAGTTTACCCGTGTCGATTCTGGTTAATAGCTACGACCTGATGCGTATTCGTGGGGTTGTCAGCCCTGATATGTTCGTAGAAACGGTGCAAGAAATGTTGGAGATGGCACGTAGCTTAGCTGATGGTGAAGTCGCTCATATTCCGATGTTTGTGGGCTTTCGCAATGCGGCGCTCACGAACTTGGCCGAGCTGGATACCAAATGGGGCAGTGTGCGTCGCTATACCCCAGGGATTGCGGAATATGTCCTACAAGCGGCGAGTTTAATGGCTAAACGTCGCGATAACGGGTTCATGCTCGAGTCGGGGTATGCGTTTGCGATTAACTTTGGTGATTTTTTAGAGGACGATGATTGGCCAGAAGAGGTATTGGACGCCACGACTGAACAACAAACCACTGAGCTGAATATTGTTTTGTGTATGGCGCTTTGTTACCTCGGTGAACACAAAGCCTTTGTGGCGCCAGAGTGGGTTTGGCGTATCGATCCATTCTCGCTTGATAACCGGCGACAAGACTTTGGTTCAGTGGCAGAAACGGACGATCCTGTTGCTATCAGTGAGACAGACTTAGTCGATATTGAGCGTTGGAGTATGCTCGTGGATGACACCGACTCGAGGGGGATTCGCTTGGCAATGTCTCGTCTATATACCGCAGCGAAAAAGCCAGACACACAAGACGCATTGGTGGATGTGATTATTACGCTGAGAAATATTTTTGCCGCGAGTGAAGATATTATCCCGATAAAAAAGGCCTTGAGCCATATTCTTGAGCGAGAGACAGACGTCACTCTGATCGATAGGCTTGCCGAGGATTGGCAAGCGTTACTGACCGGTGAATTTGACGCTTCGCCTGAGATCATCAGCGAAAAAGTGTACGAATGCGTTCAGCTTTGTTTAACATGTTTGCATTATTTCTACTTGCATGCGCCCAGCCTGATCAGTCGCTCTGATCGCCTTGCTCAATTATGTCAAAGACAAGAGTAGCCCCCTGATATAAAAAGAATCATCGCATTTTGACTGGTTTGCCCTCATTCCTCGCGATATTGGTTTATGCTTACAGTGTTTACCCAGCCATACTCTCAGTAAAGATGTAGGAAAGGAGAGGCTTTTGACCACACAAATTCTGATCACTGACGATTCTGCGCTCGCGCGTAAGCAATTAGCGCGAACCTTACCCAACGATTTGGATGCCGACGTGCACTTTGCCGAAAATGGCAATGTTGCCTTGGATGTGTTGAGTAGTCAGCCGATCGACATCATGTTCCTTGATTTGACTATGCCGGAACTTGATGGGTATCAGACACTTGAAGCGATGCAAGAAGCCGGAATGACGGTGCCTGTCGTCGTGGTCTCAGGCGACATTCAGCCGCTTGCCCAGCAGCAAGTGCTGGAGCGGGGGGCCAAAGACTTTGTTAAAAAGCCCATCAGTCGTGAGCGCGTCGATGCATTGATCAAGGCGTATTTGCCCACTGCTTCTGCGTCAGAGACCGAGCGTTCACACGCGCCTAAAGAAAAACTCAGTCGCCGAGATATTTACATGGAAGTGGTGAACATTGCGATGGGGCAGGCAGCAGATAAACTTGCCCGACATTGCGGGGTGTTTGTCCACATGCCACTGCCACAGGTCAATGTGTTTGAAGTGACCGAGTTGACGATGACTATCCGGCACTTGGCCCAATCAAATACCATGAACGGTGTGTGTCAGGGTTTCAGTGGGGAGGGGATCGCTGGTGAAGCGCTGATGCTGATTAGTGATTCCAGTATTACTGAGATGGTGAAATTGTTGGACTATCCCGAGGATGGGTCGGTCGACAACGAGCTCGAATTGCTGGTCGATATTAGCAATATTCTGATTAGTGCCTTTTTAAAGGGCTTAGGCGATCAAGGCGCGTTAGAGTTTTCGCAAAGCTATCCGGCGCTCTTGGGTCAGCACGCTGAAGTGGATCAGTTGATAGCGGCGATGAAAGGGTCATGGAAACGCACAGTGACCATTGAAGTCAGTTATCAAATTGATGGGACAGATATAAAATGCGATTTGTTATTATTGCTACTGGATGAGTCTTTGCCGCTGCTCGATGCGAAGTTGGCCTACCTAATGGATGAGGAGTAATGCGATGAGCACAGAAGATTTTGACCAATTCCATTGGATGCTCGACATGGTACAGCACATCGACATGGGATTGATTGTGTTAGACAGAGACTTCCATATCCAAATGTGGAATGGCTTTATGGTTCACCATAGCGGTAAACACGCTAAAGATGTGCAAAACCGCTCGTTATTCGAGGTGTTTCCGGAGATCAATGAGCCTTGGTTTCGTGCCAAGTCGCAACCCGTGTTCGATCTCCGTTGTCGCAGTTTTATTGTCTGGCAGCAACGCCCGTATTTGTTCCGTTGTCGTCATGTTCGCCCGATCACCGGTCAGCTTCCCTTTATGTATCAAAACGTCACCATGCACCCAATGGCGAATACGCGGGGTGAGGTCAATCACATGTTTATCTCCATCCAGGATGTGACTAATGAGGCGCTAGCAAGCCAAACGCCGCGTGCCACCGCACCATCACAACAAGCCGTGCAAAAATAAGCCTCTTAAAATAGCCAACTGCGAGTGTCTAAAGTGATTGTTTCCCGCGGTTGTTACTCGTGGTTGCATGATTGTCAGGGTCACAGACGGCATAAGTGCCGCCTTTTAGCGATTTCTTCGCATAATACATGGCGGCATCTGAGCAATTGAGCAGCTGTTCGACCGATTCTCCATGATCTGGATAGCAAGCGATACCGATGCTGGCGGAAAGGTGTGCGTGTTGCTGGTCATCTATTGCAAATGGCTGATTGAGACTCGAGATAATTTTCTCGGCGACGCGTGCTGCGTCTTCTGGGTGGCTGGTATATTCTAAAATCACCGCGAATTCGTCGCCGCCCAGGCGAGCGAGGGTATCYGAGTTACGGATGCTTTGGCCCATCCGTTTAGTCGTTTCCACTAACACACTGTCTCCGGCGTCATGGCCATAGGTATCGTTTATTTTCTTAAAGCCATCGAGATCGATAAACAGTAGGGCAAAATGTGCGCCTTGCTGACGTGCTTGCGCCAGCACAATATCCGCACGCTGCTTAAAGGCGACGCGGTTAAGCGCGCCTGTCAGGGTGTCGGTATGCGCCATATGCTCAAACTGCAGGTAAAGACGCTTGGTTTCGTTGATATCTTGGTGCGTGCCCGCCATGCGAATTGGGTTATGGTCGCGATCCCACTCCATGACTTTACCCTTRGCTAAGATCCAAACCCAAAACCCATCTTTATGCAGCATGCGAAACTCACATTCATAAAAAGGGTTAGAGTCGCTAAAGGCGGCATCAATTTCTTTAGACGCGCGCGCGAAATCTTCGCTATGACAAAGCTTTTGCCAGGTTTCAAATGAGGCAGGTATCAGCTCGTGTTTTTGATACCCCAAAATTTCTGCCCAGCGCTCGTTGATAACCAGTTCCCCGCTAGGGATATGCCACTCCCAAGTGCCGACATGGGTACCGCGGATTATTTCATCTAAGCGTTTACGCTCCAGTTGCAGCTCATATTCGGTGCGTCGTGACTTAGCGAGAATAAACCACATTGTCGCGAGCCCTGCACCGAGCACAATGATAATCAAGGATGTAATAATCAGTTGGTGATTTTTTTGCGTGGCGATTTGCTCGGTCTGTTGTGCCACCATTTGCTCGAGTCGGTTTTGATAGTGCCACAGTGATGCCTGGGTGGCCCGATAATCACTGATATCGGTGATAATTGAAAAAAGGGTCGGTTCATCGCGGTAGATAATGGGTATCGAGGATACCCTTACGGTTTTGGTCGTGCCGTCTGATAATATATGGCTGAAAACGAAATAGTTTCGGTTTTCTAATTCCGCCAGCTTACGTTCTTCAGCGACGGCATCAGGGGGCAAGGCGTTAATGTTTGCGATATTCATTTGGCTCAGCGCCTGCTGTGAATACCCATAAAACTCGCTGGCTGCTGGGTTGGCAGCTTTGATTTCCCCCGTGTCTGGGTCGAGGAGAAGCATAACCAAAGCATGCTTCTCAAACAGCTGCTCGAAAAGATCGTTTGTCTCTTGTGTCGTTGCGAATGCAGACGGCACCTGCAGTATTAAAAAAAACAAGATGAAAAACGGCTTCATCACGTGTGTCGTCACTCGTCCCCAATTAAAGCTTAAGCGTAACATATAGGTTAAGTTTTTGTGTGACGACGACGGGCTGTTCTCACGCGACGACGCTTTGTCCGTGTTTGTATGCAGGCTTTGTGATGGTGCTCACTATGTTAGTTAAATGTTTTTACTCTGTTTCTTTGATGGTGGTCGAGGGCACGACGATGTCAAGCGATGGGGCACGTTAGGCAGTTGATTGACACCTGTTTGTAACGCATTAATACGCGTGTCGGGTGATGGATGGGTTGAAAGCAACTCCGGCGGCGCGCCTTTGGACGCTTTTGCCATATTTTGCCACAGGGTAACGCTGGCGCTCGGGTCAAACCCTGCTTGATGCATTAACTGCAGACCAATCTTATCCGATTCTGATTCTTGAGCGCGGTTATAAGGAAGCAATATCCCCACTTGGACGCCAAGCCCAAGCCCTGCGAGGGCAAGATCGCCATAGGGGTTATCAGAAAGAGTGATGCCGGTAATGGTCAACCCCAAGGCAGTGAGTTGCGAGCGCGATAAGCGCTCGTTACTGTGATCGGCAAGGACGTGCCCAATTTCGTGGCCGATCACTGCAGCCAATTGATCGGGCGTTTTTGCAACGTCGAGCAGTCCGGTGTAAACGCCGATCTTTCCGCCGGGAAGTGCAAAGGCGTTGACTTGATCACTGTCGAATACCACCACTTCCCATTCCGAGAAGTTGGATTGCGGTGGCACCACTTTTAAGATGGCGGCGGTGACGCATTGCACGTAGGCGTTGATGGCTTTGTCGTCACTGATAGGTTGCGACTTTTTCATCTCCTCAAACGAACGCTGTCCCAGATTCGCCATGTCATCACCGGAAAAAAGCAATAACTGGTTTCGTCCCGTTGGCGAGTGAGAGCAAGATGAAAGCATAACCATCAGGCATAGAGATAGCATGACGGTTTTAGCAGTGCGTAGCATGGTCATTTCCTGTATCGTTTTGCGCCACAGTCGCAGTGAATATAAGCAAAGATATCAGAGTGCTAATGTACTGGCTTCTTGGCTTAACGTCTACTGGTGCGCGCAGGCAGCGTTAGGCGCGGCTTGATAGTCCGCGTTTCGCGCAGCGTTTTCCTTTCCATCGGGATAAACAGCAATGGGTGAAAGTATTGTGAGTATTTGGAAAAAAGACATGTCGTTAGCGGGGTTAAATGCCTCTTCGACTAATACGTTGGTCGCGCATTTAGGGATTGAATATACGGCTTTTGATGCGCAGAGTTTAACAGGAACCATGCCGGTGGCACCGCATACGCATCAGCCGCTGGGCATGCTCCATGGTGGCGCATCTGTCGTGCTTGCTGAAACACTAGGCTCCTTGGCAGCAAACATGTGTGTGCCAGAAGGAAAGTACTGTGTCGGGTTGGACATCAATGCCAATCATCTGCGTGCGATGCGAGAAGGCACGGTGACGGGCGTGGCGACCCCAGTGCATCTCGGCGCAACCACGCAGGTGTGGAATATCACCATCCAAGATGAACGAGGCCGGGATGTGTGCGTGAGCCGACTCACTATGGCGGTACTCACTGATAAGCGCGCCGATAAATCCTTGGAGGACTGAGCAAGATGGTGGTCGATATAGAACACGGCAAGCTAATCGTGACCGCGCATGAGGTGGTGATCCAATTGCCCGCAATGAAATTGAGCATGCAGGTGCAATCTGACTCGTTACAGATTATCGCCGACGCCAATGTGCTGGTGGCTGATGCCGGTGATGTGCGTTGGTCATTGCCGTTAAGTGCACAACATATTGCGTTGATTTCAGATATGACGGGTATCCAACCTCAGTAGCCACCTTACCAATACCGTGCTAGTGGCAACGATCACTCGCACGGTTGGTTAGAGGCTAACTTGATGCGCCGTTAGCCGTGTGAGGTGCTGACTTCGTAGCTGGTGAATTTACGCACGTTAATCACGCCAGTATCGAAAATCAAATACTGCCCTTTAATGCCTTTCAAAACCCCACTCACCTCGGCATTTTTATCAAAGTTATGTGAACTTATTTTGGTTGGATGCTCAGTGACAGGGTAACTAAAAGTGAGGGCGTCAAGTGCTGCAGGCAAGACCGCATCATTGCCAAATTGCAGGCGGATATCCGCTAATTCTGGCTCGATCGCTTGGGTTAAACGTTCAGCCTCTGCGTGAAGATCAAGTGGGTCATTGTCGCCTTTTAGGAGCGCGCGCCAATTGGTTTTATCCGCGACATGTTTCGCCATCGCGACTTCAACTAGCCCGGAAATCTGGCGTGTTTTAACCCGAAACAACGGGAGAGCTTGCGTGGCACCTTGATCGTGCCAGCGTGTTGGCATCTGGTTAGCGCGGGTAATCCCCACTTTTAATCCCGAGGTGTTGGCGAGATAAACAATATGATCCGTCATGCAGAACTGTTCTCCCCACTCGGGCTCACGACAGGTTCCTTGCGCATAGTGGCAGGTTTCAGGCTTCATAATACACATATCGCAACGCGCGAGCTTTTTCATGCAGGGGTAACAATGGCCTTGCGAATAGCTTTTTTTGGTTTTTCGCCCACAGGCATCGCAAAAGATATTGCCAGTATGCGTCAGGGTTAGTTTCTGCCCAAGCAATGGATTGAGGTGTAGCTCTTCATTACCCACCCGCAGAAAGTATTGTACGTCGGCGCCGGCTTCTGTGCGCATCTTATCTAGGGTTCCAATCACGACTTTGCTCATTATGGTTTTATTAAGAGCGGCAAGTGTAGCAAATGGGAGAGAGCGGAGTAAGGCAGAGAGGAAAACAGGCAAGCGACAACCTGCCTGTCTCGAAAACGGATTAGCCGAGGCGAGCTTCTATGCTTTTTTGTGTGTCTGTGGTGTGCTCACGATAAAGCGTAACGGAGACCACTAAGAGGTCTTTCTTGGTATCTTCGCTAACCTGATCGATCACGAAATAATCCGCCTCTTCTTTTTCCACCCCTCGTTCGGCCAGGCGTAAGACATCTTCTTGAATATCGCCTTGTATCTCCACGTTGGCCGTTTCTTCAAAATCACCAAACTCAAGCGTGGACTTGGCAATTAGCTCAGGCGCTGCAGAGGCGTGAAATGATAAAAAAGAGAGAACAAATAGCGCAGTAGAGAGACCTTTTTTCATAAGACATCGGATACATTGGTGGATTTACTGACAACCTACTACGTAGCGGAAAAGGGGTTGTCAGCGTCATGTTAGAAACGTGATATCAACGCCTATCGTGTGGCGTCTTCGATATCGTCGCTAAATACGTCGTTGTCACTGCGTGCATCTTGGCCGTGAAGCACGCCAATATCGCCGAGATAGTCCGCTAATAAATCGTCATCCGTCGGGATCACTTGATGTTGTAAAATATCCATTTTCTCTCCTTGGGTAATCTGAAATGCCCTTATGAGATAGGAGGCTAACGACCCTTTATGTCATCACCATGACAGCTTGCTAGACTCTCGCAATCTTTTGGGTAGGTCAATTGCTTTTAGCGCTCACTGGCTTTAAACGTCGCCACTACCGGGCAGTGATCGCTAAGTCGATAATTCATCACCCTGTGATAAGCGAAATGGTGTTGATAACTATATTGCCACTGAGATGCCAGTGATTCAGACACCAAAATATGATCGACCAGACGACTATACATCACTTGATTCCATGTCTGGGTGCGCCAGTTGTAGCGCCTCGCTTTGCACCGAGCACGCACGCTTTGAGTGACATTAACAATATCTGTTGGGGCGGAGGTATTTTCAAGGAGGGTTTGGCGAAATTGTTGCCAATAGGGATCCTGTTTGTCACTGATATAGCGATTGAAGTCGCCAGCAATGAGGATGTTTTTATCACCATGTGCGATGACCCAGTCTGCTAGCGCGCCAAATTGCTTGCTCAGTTTTTTGCAACTTCTTGAGGCGTGGGTTTGTTTGAAACACCCAGATTTAAGGTGTATTGAAAGGATATGTATTGGCTCCTGATTAGGCGGCGTAACCACTACATAGGTGCCATACCGCAGCGATGGAACGCCAAAAAAATCCGGCAGCGCGATTTGACGCAGATCGCGAGGGTCGTCTACTTTCCAGTCTTTACGGACGGCGAACCCCGTCAGTTGCTGGCTTTGTGTGCTGTCTTTAAGGGCGGCATAACGATCGGAAAAATAGACATTATACGCCTCTGTGGGAATGACTCGTGCCAGTGCCTCAGGACTATCAACCTCCTGAAAAGCCAACACATCGGGGGCGAGTTGAACAAAGATCGACGAAAGCTGTTGATAATCGTCTTGATGACGGACGCCGGCTCGTTGATCACCCTTTAAGGTCAGCCACTCAAAATTCCATGTTGCCACTGTCAGTCCATAGCTAGGGGCTGAAAATACCCCAACAAGCACGAGCAGACCTAAAACTCGAAGTACGATGGTGGATACCTCATTATTACGCGTTCCACTGTGATCCTACTGGAAATGTTGCGCATGCAGTGGAGCATTGTAGCACTTTGCGGAGAACCTTTGATTTTAACTGATAACTATCATAACGAAGATCAGTGAGATTGCGGTACAGATAGGCATTTGATTCGTCGGTTGGACGTTATTCGAGACTTCGATGATCTGTGTCAACACAATGTGCCCCCTAGTTGCTATCTAATACCACATCTTGTGGTTTAGTTTATTTTGTATCCTATATATGGTGTGGAGGGCATATGCCAGCGGTAATTAAGCGCGATGGAACACGCGTCCCATTTGATGCAGATCGGATTGTCCAGGCGGTGACATGTGCGCGAGAGTCGGCGCAATCGATGCGAGAGGCTGAGCTGTGTCAACTGACCGACGCAGACATCCTCCGCTTAGCAGACACCATCGCGACGCAGTTTGCTGGCGAGGCCGAGGTGGATATTGATCATATTCAATATGCCGTTGAAGATGTCCTTATGACCGGACCGCATAAAGCGGTAGCACGTGCCTATATTGAATATCGCCATGATAGAGACATCGCTCGCGAGCGCCGTGGCCGTTTGAATCATGAAGTACAAGGGCTGGTCGGGCAAACTAACACTGAATTGCTGCACGAGAATGCCAACAAAGACAGTAAAGTCATCCCCACTCAGCGTGACTTGCTCGCGGGGATCGTCGCCAAACACTATGCCAAGCAACACATGTTGCCCAGTGCCGTGGTAAGAGCGCATGAGTCGGGTGAAATTCACTATCACGATTTGGACTATTCACCTTTCTTTCCGATGTTCAACTGCATGCTAATTGACTTGGCTGGCATGCTGCAAAAAGGCTTTAAGATGGGCAATGCGGAAATTGCGCCGCCCAAATCCATCTCAACCGCTACCGCGGTGACCGCGCAAATCATCGCACAAGTCGCGAGTCATATTTACGGTGGCACCACGATTAACCGCATTGATGAAGTGCTGGCCCCTTATGTTGAAGCCAGTTATCAAAAGCACTTGTTGGTGGCGCGTGAGTGGTCTATCAGTGATCCCGACGCTTATGCCCGCGCCCGTGCTGATAAAGAGTGTTTTGATGCCTTTCAGTCGTTGGAGTATGAGGTCAACACGTTGCACACGGCGAATGGGCAGACTCCTTTTGTCACCTTTGGCCTCGGCTTAGGTAAGAGCTGGGCGGCACGTGCCGTGCAACGTGCTATTTTAGCGAATCGGATTGCTGGTTTGGGTGAAAATCGAAAAACGGCCGTCTTCCCGAAACTGGTGTTTTGCATCCGAGAGGGCTTAAACCGCCGTCCGAGTGATCCCAATTACGATATCAAACAGTTGGCACTCGAGTGCGCCTCTAAGCGTATGTACCCAGATATTCTCAATTATGACCAAGTGATATCAGTCACGGGCTCCTTCAAAACCCCAATGGGGTGCCGAAGCTTTTTAAGCGCTTACGAAGAGGACGGTACACTGGTGCATGAAGGACGTAACAACTTGGGTGTCGTCAGCGTTAATTTACCTCGTTTAGCCATTGAGGCGGAGGGGGACGAAGACGAGTTCTATGCGCGCCTTGATGCAACGTTAAGCCTTGCGCGCCAGGCACTCGATACCCGGATTGCTCGTTTTAAAGGGGTGAAAGCGCGGGTGGCACCGATTTTATATATGGAAGGCGCATGTGGTATCCGTTTGAAACCAGACGATGATGTTAGTGATATTTTTAAACATGGGCGTGCGTCTATTTCGCTAGGTTACATTGGCCTGCACGAGACTATCAATGCGCTGTACGGTAGCGTGCCGCACATCTACGACAGCGTGGTGAAACAAAAGAAAGCCAAAGCGATTGTGGCTTATTTACATGATGCGACCGAGCGCTGGAAAGCCGAAACAGGTTATGGATTTAGTTTGTACAGCACCCCAAGTGAAAACTTGTGCAGTCGTTTTTGTCAGCTCGATACCCAGGCGTTTGGTGTGATTGAAGGGGTGACAGATAAAGGGTATTACACCAACAGCTTCCATTTGGATGTGGAAAAGCAAGTGACGCCTTACGATAAAATCGATTTTGAGATGGATTATCCGCGCTTAGCCAATGGCGGCTTTATTTGCTACGGGGAATACCCCAACATTCAACACAACCTAGAAGCGTTAGAGAACGTTTGGGACTACAGCTACGATCGCGTGCCATACTATGGTACCAACACGCCGATTGATGAATGCTACGAGTGTGGTTTTACCGGCGAATTTAATTGCACCAGTAAAGGCTTCACTTGTCCGGCTTGCGGCAATCATGACCCAGCACGTGTGTCAGTGACACGACGTGTGTGCGGCTATTTAGGAAGCCCTGATACGCGACCTTTTAACCCGGGTAAACAGCAAGAAGTGATTCGCCGTGTGAAACACATGTAGGGGGAAGCGTGAATTATCACCAATACCTTCCCGTTGATGTGGTCAACGGGCCAGGCACACGTTGTACCTTGTTTGTATCGGGGTGCGAACACCAATGCCGTGGTTGTTACAACAAAGCCACCTGGCCGCTGAACAGCGGCCATCCTTTCACTGATCTGATGCAAGAGCAGATTGTTCAAGACTTACTCGATTCACGGATCCCGCGCCGAGGATTATCATTGAGCGGTGGTGATCCGCTTCATCCTGCTAATATCGACAGTGTAAAAGAATTGTTACAAGAGGTGGTGAGCCGCGCACCGAGCAAAGACATTTGGCTGTGGACAGGTTATACATTGGCAGAATTGTCATCAAAACAGCGAGATGTTGTCGATTTGGTTGATGTATTAATTGACGGCAAGTTTATCCAAGATGAAGCGGATCCTCATTTAGTGTGGCGGGGAAGTGCCAATCAATGCGTACACTTTCTGTCCGAGCGTGCCCGAAAAGGGCAAGAGAATCATGGTTAAGAGGTTGCCAATTTTCCCGCATGGGGTAGGGTATAGCGTATCTTGAGCATTCAGGCTTAAAAGGACGTAATACTATGTTAGATCTGCTCTCGCCTGCTCAGCAGGATCCGATTCTCTCCTTGTCATTGGCGTATCGTGACGATCCGCGTGAGCATAAAATGGACTTGGGCATTGGCGTATACCGTGACAGTCAGGGTCAAACGCCGATCATGCACGCCGTTAAAGCGGCGCAACAATCACTGGCACAAAGCCAACAAACCAAAGCCTATGTCGGGCTGGCGGGTAATGAAAACTTCAACCAAGCCATGGTTGACCTCTTGCTCAAAGGGACCGATGCTTACCACCGATGTGCGGCGGTGCAAACCCCAGGTGCGAGTGGCGCACTGCGCATGTTGGCTGATTTGATGAATCTGGCCARGCCGGTGACCACTGTGTGGTTGACCGATCCTAGCTATGTGAATCACAAACCTGTCATGGAAGCGGCAGGCCTGACGGTCAAGTTCTACCCGTATTTTAATCGCGACACCAAAATGGTGGATACCGATGCCATGCTTAACGCGTTGTCGCAAGCTGGTGCGGACGATGTGGTATTACTGCATGGCTGTTGCCATAACCCCACGGGCGCTGATATCAGCTTGAAAGAATGGGAAGCGATTACCGAGCTTGCAAACCGTAATGGCTTTACACCGTTTGTGGATATTGCCTACCAGGGCTTCGGTGATGGTGTGGAGGAAGATGCGCGTGGTTTGCGTATTCTCGCCGACAACGTTGAGGAAATGTTGATTGCCACCTCGTGCTCTAAGAGCTTTGGGTTGTACCGTGAGCGCACTGGCGCAGCGATTGTGGTGGGTAAATCTGCCCAAGAAGCGCAAAATGCGAAAGGGCGTATTCTTCAGCTTGCGCGAAGCACTTATACCATGCCGCCTGATCACGGTGCCGCGATTGTTGAAACCATCCTCACCGACGACGCCCTCACCAAACAGTGGCGAGATGAAATTGAGGCGATGAACACTCGGATCAATACGTTACGTGAAGGGTTGACAGCAGCACTGCGCGACCGTACGGGCGATGGTTATTTTGATTTTATTCAGCACCACCGTGGTATGTTCTCTGTCCTCGGATTAACGGTTGATCAGGTGAATCAGCTACGCGACCGACATGGCGTGTACGCAGTGGGTGATAGTCGGATTAACGTTGCCGGCTTGGCTGAACGTCATATTGATAGACTGGCCGATGCGCTGGTGGATGTGACACGCAACGGCTAACTGCTGCGGCGCTAATGGTCGAGACTTAATAAAAAGGGGCTTTAAGCCCCTTTCAGATTGCTGACGAACCCCGCCTTTTTAGGCGGGGTTCTTTTTGATAAGCGGCCGTAGGCCGCGATCGCGATATTTTTTGTTAGAGAGTGGTCGCTACCGACCAACGCCCAAATTGGCGGATAGAAGCCAATTTGCCTTATATCCGCCATGTTAAAGCCGCATTTTCTTAGATAGCTCACCACTAACGC
>NZ_MUFB01000013.1 GCF_001996005.1 Salinivibrio siamensis
ATGAAGTCGGAATCGCTAGTAATCGTGGATCAGAATGCCACGGTGAATACGTTCCCGGGCCTTGTACACACCGCCCGTCACACCATGGGAGTGATGAAGTCGGAATCGCTAGTAATCGTGGATCAGAATGCCACGGTGAATACGTTCCCGGGCCTTGTACACACCGCCCGTCACACCATGGGAGTGGGCTGCACCAGAAGTAGATAGCTTAACCTTCGGGAGGGCGTTTACCACGGTGTGGTTCATGACTGGGGTGAAGTCGTAACAAGGTAGCCCTAGGGGAACCTGGGGCTGGATCACCTCCTTACTGACGCTATTKTTGCGAGTGTTCACACAGATTGTATAGGTTGAAAGTCAAAGAGATACGAATGCCTTAGTGAAAGGCTCGTACCTTAGATGGGTCTGTAGCTCAGGTGGTTAGAGCGCACCCCTGATAAGGGTGAGGTCGGTGGTTCAAGTCCACTCAGACCCACCACTTCTACTTACCCTGCGTCATCTTTGATAGCTGCGATGCTCATGTGCTAGCGCACACTGCGCGTCTCACTTCAAATCTGACTGGGTTAAGCGAAGTGGCTTCTTCGAAGAAGTCTGTCTAAGGAATTATGATGGGGCTATAGCTCAGCTGGGAGAGCGCCTGCCTTGCACGCAGGAGGTCAGCAGTTCGATCCTGCTTAGCTCCACCACTTTTTAAGCGCATTTATGGTGATAAGTGTCTTTAAAAAGTGGTTTATCGTATTGATAGAATCACATGCTCTTTAACAATCTGGAAAGCTGACAAGTCATTCTTAAAGAATGACAGTAATTTAGGGGCTATAGCTCAGCTGGGAGAGCGCCTGCCTTGCACGCAGGAGGTCAGCAGTTCGATCCTGCTTAGCTCCACCACTTTTTAAGCGCATTTATGGTGATAAGTGTCTTTAAAAAGTGGTTTATCGTATTGATAGAATCACATGCTCTTTAACAATCTGGAAAGCTGACAAGTCATTCTTAAAGAATGACAGTAAAGTTCTCAATCAGTGACAGAAATGTCACTCACACAATCAAGTGTGCTTGGGCTTTGTCTTATTTGATAAGCAAAGTCTCTATTTTGAGTCCGGCAAAAACAAAACCTTAGTTGTTTTCATGCAAGACCTTTTGGGGTTGTATGGTTAAGTGACTAAGCGTAGACGGTGGATGCCTTGGCAGTCAGAGGCGATGAAGGACGTACTAACCTGCGAAAAGCGATGGTGAGCTGGTAAGAAGCATTTGAGCCATCGATGTCCGAATGGGGAAACCCACCTGCATAAGCAGRTATCTTAGYGTRAATACATAGCGCTAAGAGGCGAACTCGGGGAACTGAAACATCTAAGTACCCGAAGGAAAAGAAATCAATTGAGATTCCGGCAGTAGCGGCGAGCGAACCCGGAGCAGCCCTTAAGCGGCTTAGGCGTTAGGTGAACAGGTTGGAAAACCTGGCAATAAAGGGTGATAGCCCCGTAACCGACGGCGCCTTAGMCGTGAAAACGAGTAGGACGGGACACGTGATATCTTGTCTGAACATGGGGGGACCATCCTCCAAGGCTAAATACTCCTGACTGACCGATAGTGAACCAGTACCGTGAGGGAAAGGCGAAAAGAACCCCTGTGAGGGGAGTGAAATAGAACCTGAAACCGTCTACGTACAAGCAGTGGGAGCCTCCTTKKKGGGGTGACCGCGTACCTTTTGTATAATGGGTCAGCGACTTAATGTTAGTAGCAAGGTTAACCGCATAGGGGAGCCGTAGGGAAACCGAGTCTTAACTGGGCGAGTAGTTGCTAGCATTAGACCCGAAACCGAGTGATCTAGCCATGGGCAGGTTGAAGGTTGAGTAACATCAACTGGAGGACCGAACTCACTAACGTGGTAGCGCCTCGGACGAATACTACTGGGGGTAGAGCACTGTTAAGGCTAGGGGGTCATCCCGACTTACCAACCCTTTGCAAACTCCGAATACCAGTAAGTACTATCCGGGAGACACACGGCGGGTGCTAACGTCCGTCGTGGAGAGGGAAACAACCCAGACCGCCAGCTAAGGTCCCCAAGTTATCGCTAAGTGGGAAACGATGTGGGAAGGCTCAGACAGCCAGGATGTTGGCTTAGAAGCAGCCATCATTTAAAGAAAGCGTAATAGCTCACTGGTCGAGTCGGCCTGCGCGGAAGATGTAACGGGGCTAAGCGATACACCGAAGCTGCGGCAATGTCCTTATGGATATTGGGTAGGGGAGCGTTGTGTAAGCTGTTGAAGGTGTGCTGAGAGGCATGCTGGAGGTATCACAAGTGCGAATGCTGACATGAGTAACGATAAAGGGGGTGAAAAACCTCCTCGCCGGAAGACCAAGGGTTCCTGTCCAACGTTAATCGGGGCAGGGTAAGTCGGCCCCTAAGGCGAGGCCGAAAGGCGTAGTCGATGGGAAACGGGTTAATATTCCCGTACTGCTGCTTACTGCGATGGGGGGACGGAGAAGGCTAGGTGGGCCTGGCGATGGTTGTCCAGGTTCAAGTGCGTAGGCTGATTTCTTAGGCAAATCCGGGAAATCAAGGCCGAGACACGATGTCGAGCCACCAAGGTGGTGAAGTCATTGATGCCATGCTTCCGGGAAAAGCCTCTAAGCTTCAGGTAAGTAGCAACCGTACTCCAAACCGACACAGGTGGTCGGGTAGAGAATACCAAGGCGCTTGAGAGAACTCGGGTGAAGGAACTAGGCAAAATGGTACCGTAACTTCGGGAGAAGGTACGCTGCCCGCGGTGAAGTCCCTTGCGGATGGAGCTATGGGCAGTCGCAGATACCAGGTGGCTGCAACTGTTTATTAAAAACACAGCACTGTGCAAAATCGAAAGATGACGTATACGGTGTGACGCCTGCCCGGTGCCGGAAGGTTAATTGATGTGGTTATCGCAAGAGAAGCCATTGATTGAAGCCCCGGTAAACGGCGGCCGTAACTATAACGGTCCTAAGGTAGCGAAATTCCTTGTCGGGTAAGTTCCGACCTGCACGAATGGCGTAATGATGGCCACGCTGTCTCCACCCGAGACTCAGTGAAATTGAAATCGCAGTGAAGATGCTGTGTACCCGCGGCTAGACGGAAAGACCCCGTGAACCTTTACTACAGCTTGGCACTGAACATTGAGCCTACATGTGTAGGATAGGTGGGAGGCTTTGAAGCGGCGACGCCAGTTGYYGTGGAGCCATCCTTGAAATACCACCCTTGTATGTTTGATGTTCTAACTTAGCCCCGTTATCCGGGGTGAGGACAGTGCCTGGTGGGTAGTTTGACTGGGGCGGTCTCCTCCCAAAGYGTAACGGAGGAGCACGAAGGTGGGCTAATCACGGTCGGACATCGTGAGGTTAGTGCAATGGCATAAGCCCGCTTAACTGCGAGAGTGACGGCTCGAGCAGGTACGAAAGTAGGTCATAGTGATCCGGTGGTTCTGAATGGAAGGGCCATCGCTCAACGGATAAAAGGTACTCCGGGGATAACAGGCTGATACCGCCCAAGAGTTCATATCGACGGCGGTGTTTGGCACCTCGATGTCGGCTCATCACATCCTGGGGCTGAAGTCGGTCCCAAGGGTATGGCTGTTCGCCATTTAAAGTGGTACGCGAGCTGGGTTTAGAACGTCGTGAGACAGTTCGGTCCCTATCTGCCGTGGGCGTTGGATGATTGAGGGGAGCTGCTCCTAGTACGAGAGGACCGGAGTGGACGAACCGCTGGTGTTCGGGTTGTGTCGCCAGACGCATTGCCCGGTAGCTAAGTTCGGCACAGATAAGCGCTGAAAGCATCTAAGCGCGAAGCTGGCCCCGAGATGAGTCATCCCTAGAGCTTCGAGCTCTCTAAAGGGTTGTCGATAAGCGCTGAAAGCATCTAAGCGCGAAGCTGGCCCCGAGATGAGTCATCCCTAGAGCTTCGAGCTCTCTAAAGGGTTGTTCTAGACTAGAACGTTGATAGGCAGGGTGTGTAAGCGCTGTGAGGCGTTGAGCTAACCTGTACTAATTGCCCGTGAGGCTTAACCATACAACACCCAAGAGGTTTTGGGTTGGACTTRAAATAAGCCAGTTGATTGTGGCGAGAACRAACAGCTTTCTAGATTWAGGAACGAATTTATCAAATACATCCTTGTATTTGACCCTGACGGGCCGCACTRAAGTGCGTTAAATTTTGTTCCAGACAAAATTTTGCTTGGCGACCATAGCGCTTTGGACCCACCTGAYTCCATGCCGAACTCAGTAGTGAAACGAAGCAGCGCCGATGGTAGTGTGGGGTCTCCCCATGTGAGAGTAGGACATCGCCAGGCTTTGAATACAATTGATTAAAGCAAAGAGATATAAGTCTTTAGTCATACAGAATTGGTGCGGAGTGGTAGTTCAGTTGGTTAGAATACCGGCCTGTCACGCCGGGGGTCGCGGGTTCGAGTCCCGTCCACTCCGCCACTACTTAGAAAGCGCCGATGGTAGTGTGGGGTCTCCCCATGTGAGAGTAGGACATCGCCAGGCTTTGAATACAATTGATTAAAGCAAAGAGATATAAGTCTTTAGTCATACAGAATTGGTGCGGAGTGGTAGTTCAGTTGGTTAGAATACCGGCCTGTCACGCCGGGGGTCGCGGGTTCGAGTCCCGTCCACTCCGCCACTACTTAGAAGCCCTGCTAATTTTAGTAGGGTTTTTTTGTTATTGGCAGGTTCGCCCTGCGGGCGAATGAGTCCCGCAGGATGGCCTGCCCGTTGTCCGCAACCCCGGCCCTCCGCCACTATTTAGAAACCCTAGCTGAAAAGCTGGGGTTTTTTGCGTTTAAGCCCCAGCATCATTGTGTTGGGGCTTTTTGTGTTTATCGCATGACATCGAGTAGGGCGTTGAGTAAAGGCTCTTTTGCGCGGGAAGCTTTACAACAAAGGCCCAGTTCGAGAGGTTGTACAATTTCTTGGCGTAATCGCTCAACCTTGTCTTTTACTGGGCTGTTATCAATCACTACATCGGGTGCGACACCAATACCACAGCCCAATGCCACCATACTGACAATCGCCTCATGGCCTGCTATTTGTGCGTAGACGTTTGGCTCGATCCCTTTACTGGTCAACCATTGATCAGCGAGTTCGCGCGCTGTCCCTGATTCGGGCAAGATTAATGGTGTGTGCTGCCAGTCAATGGCTTGTAGGTCAATGCCACTGCTGGCCATTGCCGGTGCGATAACCGACAAACTGACTGTATCAATCGGTTGAAACACCAAGCTGGATGACAAGCGTTTGGGTTTAGCGGCAATGGCAATGTCGGCGCTATTGTCTTGCACCTTCTCTTCTGCTTGGGCGGGATCGCCAGTCAGAAGCTGTAGCTCGATATTTGGGTATTGTTGACGAAACCGCGCGAGGAGCTCAGGTAAATGGCTATAGCTTGCAGTGACCGAACAAAAGAGCGTGAGCTTACCGCCGAGCAAAGAGGCATGTTCATTGATACTGGCTTTAGTCGTGTGCCAAAGCTGAAGAATATCGCGTGCGACGGGAAGCAGCGTTTTACCTGCTGGGGTGAGATCGACCGCTTTATTGGTGCGAATAAACAGCGGCTGACCGATATCTTCTTCAAGACGTTGGATGATTCGGCTCAAGGCTGAGGGGCTGACGTGCATCGCTTGTGCGGCCCGGGTGTAGCTTTTGGTGTCACAGAGATGGAGGAAGCCCGTGAGTTGCTTTGCATTCATGATTTTATTGTTGCTTTAATTGCAATGTTATATTGTGAATATATCACTTTAGGCAATATAGTGGTTAGGGTAGTATCAAAAATACGCGGTGAAAACACACCCAATCACGGATTTGAATCAATGGAGCACCCCATGGCGAACTACTTTAATACCCTGAATTTGCGTCAACAATTGGAACAATTAGGCGTATGCCGATTTATGGATCGTGACGAATTTGCCACCGAGGCCGAATTTCTCAAAGGTAAAAAAGTGGTGATTGTCGGCTGTGGTGCGCAAGGGCTCAACCAAGGCTTAAACATGCGCGACTCGGGTCTTGATGTGGCTTATGCACTGCGACAGGCTGCCATTGATGAAAAGCGTCCTTCTTATCAGAACGCGGCTGAGAATGGATTTGAAGTGGGTAGCTACCAAGATTTGATCCCACGGGCAGACTTGGTGATTAACCTTACACCAGATAAACAGCACTCCAACGTCGTCGAAACCGTGATGCCACTGATGAAAGAGGGCGCCGCGCTCGGTTACTCACATGGTTTTAATATTGTCGAAGTCGGTCAGCGTATCCGTGAAGACATTACTGTGGTTATGGTGGCACCTAAGTGTCCGGGTACCGAGGTGCGTGAAGAATATAAACGCGGCTTTGGTGTGCCGACGCTGATCGCTGTCCATCCAGAAAATGATCCTAAAGGTGAAGGCTTTGAGATTGCGAAAGCGTGGGCAGCTGCAACCGGTGGCCACCGTGCTGGCGTACTTGCCTCTTCATTCGTGGCAGAAGTGAAATCCGATCTGATGGGTGAGCAAACCATCCTGTGTGGGATGCTGCAGGCAGGCTCGGTCGTTTGCTATGAGAAAATGATCGCAGAAGGTGTTGATCCAGGTTATGCGGGTAAATTGATTCAGTATGGCTGGGAAACCATTACTGAAGCGCTAAAGTTCGGTGGCATCACTCACATGATGGATCGCTTG
The DNA here is from genome assembly GCF_001996005.1 of Salinivibrio siamensis. Taxonomy (GTDB): domain Bacteria; phylum Pseudomonadota; class Gammaproteobacteria; order Enterobacterales; family Vibrionaceae; genus Salinivibrio; species Salinivibrio siamensis. Next base: position 6,669 of record NZ_MUFB01000013.1, read on the forward strand.
TCCAATCCAGCGAAAATCAAAGCCTTTGAGTTGTCGGAGTCGCTTAAAGAACTGATGCGCCCCCTCTATAACAAACACATGGACGACATCATCGCTGGCCATTTCTCCGCGACCATGATGGCCGATTGGGAAAACGGCGATAAAGACTTGTTCACATGGCGTGAAGAAACCGCACAGACCGCGTTTGAAAACTATCCCGAGTCGGATGTAAGCATCAATGAGCAGGAATTCTTTGATAACGGCATTTTGATGGTAGCTATGGTGCGTGCAGGGGTCGAGCTTGCTTTTGAAGTCATGGTGTCATCTGGCATTATCGAAGAATCAGCGTATTACGAGTCATTGCATGAATTGCCTTTGATTGCCAATACTATTGCGCGTAAGCGCTTGTACGAAATGAACGTGGTCATTTCCGATACGGCTGAGTACGGCAACTACTTATTCGCAAACGTGGCGACACCGCTGCTGCGCGAACACTTTATGCCAACAGTGAGCGCAGATGTGATTGGTAAAGGGCTTGGAGAAACCTCTAACCAGGTCGACAACGCCACCTTAATCGAGGTCAATGACCGTATCCGCAACCACCCAATTGAGTATATCGGTGAGGAATTGCGCGGCTATATGACCGATATGAAACAAATTGCGCTCGACAAATAAAAGCGCGGATCGTTTGAGATAACGCGGAAGAGAAGCCTGGCCTGAGGGTCAGGCTTTTTTATATCTGCGTGGGTTATTCTTGGTTATCTGTCGATTGACCCACTTTTGCTTCCATGGCATCCAGCTTGGCTTCGAGTTCGGTGAGCTTTTGACGGGTGCGCAGTAACACCTGGGTTTGTACATCAAACTCCTCACGGCTTACTACATCCAGCTTAGTCAGTTGGCCTTGGATGGCTTGGCGCACACGGCTTTCCATATCCGTGCCTAACTCTTTAACAGGCTGAGGCATGGCGTCGTGAATTTGCTTGGCCATTTGCTCAAGTTTTTTGGGGTCAAACATGGAATACTCCTTTATTAACTGTCTTTATTCTATGTAAATACGCACAGCTTGTCGAAAGGATGATAAAAGAAAAGGGCCCGAAGGCCCTTTGGGTTAGTGTGATGCGCGATAGTCTTCATCGAGCTTATCAAGTTCATCGTCTTCGACAAACACAGGCAGTGGTTTGTGCTTGCTGGCCAGGTAGGTGTAAATCACTGGCAGAACGAATAGCGTGAATAACGTACCGATAGCGAGACCCGCTACGATCACAATCCCGATGCTAAAGCGTTGCTCGGCGCCTGCGCCGGTGGCGAACATTAGCGGGATGAGGCCTGCAATCATCGCGGCAGTGGTCATTAAGATCGGACGCAGACGAATTTTGGCCGCTTCTTTTACCGCGTCCATTCGGCTGGCTTGATGATGCAGTTGCTGCTCTTTAGCCACCTCACAGATCAGAATACCGTGTTTGGTAATCAGACCTATCAAGGTTATCAACCCGACTTGTGAGTAGATGTTCATTGATGATAGCCCCCACGCGAGTGCAATTAAGGCACCACAAATCGCAAGTGGCACAGAGACCAAGATCACCAGTGGGTCGAGCAAGGATTCAAACTGAATCGCCAGTACCAGATAAATGATCGCTAAGGCGAACAAGAAGGTGGCATACAGCGCGCTGCCTTCTGTCACGTATTGGCGAGACTCACCGAGGTAATCGTGCTGATAGCCTTTAGGCAACTCTGCTGCCTTGCTTTCGAACCAATCCACCGCGGTACCCATGGTGACACCGGGCGCAGATACCGCACTGATGGTCGCAGCGTTTAGCTGATTAAAGTGCGGGAGTGAGCGAGGCTCCGCGGTGACTTCAATGTCAATCAGCGAGCCCAGCGGAATGGAATCACCGTTGGCCGCACGAACATAGTAGCTCTCAATGGACTCAGGGTTGAGGCGATATTTACGCTCCACTTGCGGGATCACCTCATATGAGCGGCCATCAAAGTCGATACGGTTGACGTAGCCATCCGCCATCATGGTGCCAATGGTGGCGCCAATATCACGCATCGTCACGCCATATGACCCAGCTTTGTCTTTATCAATGCTGATATTCATGGTGGCCGAATCAAAGTTAAGGTTCAGCTCCGAATAGACGAAGTTCGGGCTAGATTGTACCTCGGACATAATTTCGGCGGTCACTTGATAGAGACTTTCGAAATTATTCGGGGTCGTCACCACAAATTGGATCGGCAAGCCGGAGGAGGCACCGGGCAGTTCTGGCATTTCAAAGGTGGTGACCTTCATACCCGGAATGTCTTTCACTTCGTCAGCCATGCGTTTTACCACTTCGGACTGACTGGCTTCCCGCTCACTCCAAGGCACCAGTGAGGCGATACCAAACGCTTGATTCGATTTCGGCACCCCAGAAAAGACCTGAGAAAAGGCCACTTCTGGTTGTTCGTCGAGCTTTTGGTTCACTTCCGCCATGCTGTTTTGGATGTAATCCAGGTTAGCCGTCGAGGGTGCCGTCCCCATCATGACTACCACGCCTTTATCTTCCGATGGTGCGAGTTCACTGGGGATAAAATTAAATAGCACGGGTAAAGAGGCAAAGACGATGACCGCAAAAGATACCACCACAGGACGGCGTTGCATCACCTTACTAAGAAGATGAGCATACTTGTCGGTCATTCCATCCAAGAAGCGGTGAACGGCAAGCTCAAAGCGACTTGGCTTGGCATTGGCTTTCAGCATGGTCGAACACATTACCGGTGAGAGTGTTAATGCGACAATCCCGGAGACAAACACAGCCCCAGCAAGCGTTAACGCAAACTCTTTAAACAGCGAGCCGGTGATCCCGCCCATCATGGCGATAGGGGCATACACCGCCGCCAATGTCAGTGTCATGGAGATAACCGGCACGGCAATTTCCCGTGTACCAATAATGGCCGCGCGGAAAGGGGACTCTCCCAGCTTTATATGGCGGTCGATGTTTTCCAATACCACGATCGCATCGTCGACCACCAAGCCGATAGCCAGCACCATCGCCAGCAGGGTCATCAAGTTCAGTGAGAAGCCAATCATTTCCATCACCAACGCCACACCAATCAGGGATAGCGGAATGGTGATAATAGGGATAATTACCGCGCGGAATGAGCCCAAGAACAGGGTGATCACCACCAACACGATCAGTGCCGCTTCAATGATGGTTTTGATCACCTCATTGATGGACTCATTGATTGCATTAGATGAGTCATACAGCACATTCATCTCGATATTGCTTGGCATGTTGCGCTCAACTTCCGGCAACATATCCATGACGTCAGCGGCAATATTGATGGGGTTAGCCGACGGGGTGGCATTGATCGCGGCGACAACGGCTTCAGAGCCATTGGCCAGTGCACGTACCCGATCATGGCTTTTCTCGAGTGAGACCTTAGCGATGTCTCCGAGGCGTACGACACGACCATCTTGGGTATCCACCACCAAGTTACTCAGCTCTTCAGGGGTGGAGACCTGGGTATCGGCACTGCCGTTATAGATCATAAAGGTACCAATCGCCTGACCGGTGGCCGACTGGTAGTTGTTGGCATCAAGCACGGACATCACGTCGGTGGCCGCCAGCTTAAATGCCGCCATTTTCTCCGGATCGAGCCACACGCGAAGGCCATACTTCACCCCGCCGTAAAGGTCGATTTTGGAAACGCCATCCACGGTAAACAGCTGAGGTTTGACCACGCGTTCGAGGTAGTCGGTGATCTGACTGGAGTCGAGCTCGGGTGAGGTAAAACCAACATACATCACCGCGGTGGTCGAACCGGTCGACATCGATACTGACGGATCTTCGGCTTCAGCGGGGAGCTGAGCACGCACCGAGTTTACCTTGGCGAGAATATCGGCCAAGGCGGCATTAGGGTCGGTATTAAGCTTCATATTGACCGTAATGGTCGAAGAACCAAGCACCGACTCTGAGGTCATAAAGTCAATATTATCAGCTTGGGCCACGGCTTGTTCGAGTGGCGTCGTAATGAAGCCCTGAATCAAGTCGGCACTGGCGCCATAATAGCTGGTTGTGATGGTGACCACGGTATTGGTCATCTCCGGGTATTCCCTGACTTGCATCTTAAATAAAGATTGCAGGCCGAGCAGCGCAATCAGAATACTGATTGACGCGGCTAGCACGGGGCGCCGGATAAAAATATCAGTAAAGCGCATCACATCCTCGTCTTACAATTGAGGTAATTGTTCTGGTGGTGTGAGAGCGTCGTTTTCGACGATTTTCACTTTGGAGCCATTGCTTAATCGCACTTGGCCGGAGGTGACGACCTGATCGCCAGGTTGCAGACCTTCGATAATGCGTGCTTGATGGCCACGACGCTCACCGACTTTGAGCACTTGTTGGAACGCGCGTTTTTCCCCTTCTTCTTCGCGGATCACGTACACACTTTCCCCGTACAAGGTGAAATTAATCGCGGTTTGATCAATCACGATTTGCTCTTCAATGGTGGGCAGAACGATATCGGCACGGGCAAACATCCCTGAGCGCAACTGACCATCGTTATTCGGGATGTTCGCTTCCACCTTGATAAGACCACTCTGGCTGTTGACCGCAGGCTCAATGGCACTGATAGAGCCGATGAATTCCTTTTCAGGATACGCGTCGACAGTAATGCGCAACGGCTGGCTCAGACGGATTTTAGAAATATCTGTTTGTGGCACGGTAAAGCGCAGCTTCATCACCGAGGTATCCTCGAGGCGAGCAATATCCGTACCTGGCTGCAAGTATTCACCTAAGAAAACATCACGCAGGCCAATCACACCATCGAAGGGTGCTTGGATATTACGACGGGCAATGGTGGCTTTCAGTGCGTTAATGTCAGCTTGTAGCGACCGATAATTGGCCTCGGCTTCATCCAGCGCTTCTTTAGAGATAGAGCCTTTAGCAAACAGTCCTTGGTAGCGTTTAAACTTGGCTTCCGCCGCCGGTAGGCGCGCTTGGGTGCTGGCTAAATTGGCTTTTTCAACGCTCGAGTCGAGCTCGACCAGGTTTTGCCCACGCTCAACGGTTTGGCCAGACTCAAAATTAATCACATCGACGACACCGGCAATTTGGGTGGTTAAGGTGATCCCTTGGTTAGGCTCAACAAAACCAATGGCGTCAAGCGTTGGTGTCCAAGGCTCAGCCTCAACCGTCACCGCGGTGACTGGGTGGGTGGGCTCTGGCATGTTTGCCATATACTCTGCAATCTTTTGCTGCTTGAACAGGTTAAAGCCAATCACACTGCCAAACAGCAGCAGCGCGAGGATAACCATAAAGAAAAACCATTTTTTCATCGAAGTAAGCTCCGAACGTCGTTAGTGAAGAGAAATTGCATCCCAGCAAGCGTGGATCGCATCTGCGATAGCATGACTGTCCAGGGTTATAACACCCCGAACCTGTTTGCGAGCTAAACAAAAAGCGGGTTCGAGTCCCAAGGTGATTAACACCTCATCATCGAGGGGCTTGAGCACGCCTTGTTGCTTACCTTCTTGAAAGACTTGATAAAGGTCGGAGAAGGCATCTCGCTCCCGCTGAGCGTGTAACTGGTCGTCCCGTGGCAGCGCATCAAACTGGTCTCGAGACAATAGCAGATGATCGCGTTGTAGCATCATGGTCCAAGTATTGCGCCATAAGCGTTCAAACTGACGTTTGAGTGTTGGTTCATCCTTGACCCCTTGCTGGATATGGGTCGCACACTGCATCATCAGGTGCGAAGACAGTTGGCGAAGCAAATCATCCTTGTCTTTGAAATAGCGATAAATGGTCCCTGCAGCGACGTGTGCTTGTGTCGCCACTTGTTGCATTGAGACTTTATCGAGCCCGACCGTCGCGATTAATTGCTCGGTCGCGGCAAAGATTTGCGTACGTTTGTCCATAGATAATACACCAAGCAATGAATGAACGTTCATTCATTTTAGAGCGTTTTTCGCGCAAATGACAAGCATAAAGTGTAGCAAGCAAAATGCACTCTGCTGCGGTGAGATAGACATCAGTTGGATTCGCTCTACAATGCTCATTCAGCCACTGATGAGGTGTTGTCACCATGAAACTTAACCCCGCGCAATCCGATGCCGTACGACATATCTCTGGACCTTGCTTGGTCTTGGCAGGGGCCGGCTCGGGAAAAACACGTGTCATTACCCATAAAATTGCCTATTTGGTTCAGCAATGTGGCTATAAAGCGCGCCATATCGCTGCGGTAACCTTTACCAACAAAGCGGCACGCGAGATGAAAGAGCGGGTAGCACAAAGTTTAGGAAAGCAAGAGTCGCGTGGTTTGATGGTGTCGACCTTTCATACCTTGGGCCTCAATATCATTCGGCGAGAATATAAAACCTTGGGGCTCAAGGCAGGCTTTTCGCTGTTTGATGATCAAGACCAATTAGCTTTGTTAAAAGCCCTGACCGAACAAGAGTTGGATAACGATAAAGATTTGCTCCGTCAGTTAGTGCATACCATTTCCAACTGGAAAAATGCCATGTTGGGGCCGGATGAAGCACTGGCTCAGGCGCAAGGCGAGCGTGATCAACTGTTTGCCGCCTGTTACGCGCGCTACCAAAAACAAATGCGTGCGTATAACGCGCTGGATTTTGATGATCTCATTTTGATGCCGGTCGCGCTACTTAGCCAAAACCAAGCCGTACGCGAGCGGTGGCAAGCGCGCATTCGTTATTTATTGGTCGATGAATATCAAGATACCAACACCAGCCAATATCAGTTAGTGAAGCTGCTAGTGGGTGAGCGTGCACGTTTCACGGTGGTCGGGGATGACGATCAGTCAATTTACTCGTGGCGAGGGGCTCAGCCGAAAAATCTGGTGTATCTTCAGCAAGACTTTCCGCGTTTGCACGTGGTGAAGTTGGAGCAAAATTACCGCTCAACCAGTCGCATCCTCCGCGCGGCCAACATCTTGATTGCCAATAATCCCCATGTATTCGAAAAGACCTTATTTTCTGCTTTACCTGATGGCGACATGCTCAAAGTATTGACGGCCAATAATGAAGAACATGAGGCGGAGCGCGTGGTCGGCGAGCTGATAGGCCATCGTTTTCTCGGACGTACCCAATACAAAGATTACGCCATCCTTTATCGCGGAAACCACCAATCGCGTTTAATCGAAAAAGCGCTGATGCAAAACCGCATTCCTTACAAGATCTCGGGTGGGACGTCGTTTTTCTCACGTGCAGAAATCAAAGATATCATGGCCTATCTGCGCCTGCTCACGAACCCCGATGATGACAACGCGTTCTTGCGAGTCGTTAACACGCCACGACGTGAGATTGGCCCTGTGACGTTAGAGAAACTCGGCAGTTATGCCAACCAACGCGGAAAGAGCTTGTTTGCGGCAAGCTTCGAGCTCGGGCTAAGTCAACATTTATCGGGACGTGGTTTGGCGTCGCTACAAGCGTTTACCCGCTGGGTGGTAGAATTATCCGATCAAGCCGAGCGAGGCGATACCGTGGCGGCGGTGAGGGCGCTTTTGCGTGACATTCACTACGAAGAGTGGCTGTACGAAACGTCTTCAAGCCCTAAAGTGGCTGAAATGCGGATGAAAAACGTCTCACAGCTTTATAGTTGGATTGTCGCCGACTTAGAAGGTGATAACCCCGATCAGGTCGAACGCAGCTTAAGAGAGGTGGTTCAGCGCCTTACACTACGTGACATGATGGAGCGGGGGGAAGACGATGATGACGCAGACCAAGTCCAGTTGATGACCTTGCATGCCTCCAAAGGGCTCGAATTTCCTTATGTCTACCTGATTGGCATGGAAGAAGGTTTATTGCCGCATCAGTCGAGCATTGATGAAGACAATATCGATGAAGAGCGGCGTTTGGCTTATGTCGGACTGACTCGTGCGCAAAAGGCGCTGACCTTTGTAGTGTGTCGAGAACGGCGTCAATTTGGTGAAGTGATTAAACCTCAGCAAAGCCGCTTCCTGGAAGAACTTCCTTTTGACGATGTGGAGTGGGAGTCGCAAAGAAAGCCTGTTTCACAAGAAGAGCGGATGGAGAAAGGGCAAGCCGCGATCGCCAACCTAAAAGCCATGCTGGATAAAAACAAATAACGCCGCAAGGGCGGCGTTATTGTCACACGGGTTGCGTGGCGGTATTAAAGTGCGTCGAGCATGTGCTCGATAGCCGCCACAATCTCATCATCCGAGCAATCCATACACGTCCCTTTGGCAGGCATCGCATTAAAGCCGTTGATAGCGTGCGTGGTCAGCGTTTCCATGCCTTTATCGACACGTGGCCCCCAAGCGGCGGCATCGCCTGTTTTGGGCGCGCCGGCTGCGCCTGTGCCGTGACACGCGGTGCAGTAGGTGTTGTAGACCTGCTCGCCGCTGCGTGGGCCACTCGGCTCTGCGGCGGCGGTTTGCGTTGGCGCTTCGCCGTCAATATACACATCACCAACCGGGGCAATGCGTTCAGCAATAGCGGCTTTTTCTTGCTCAGACACTTCTAGCGCTTGCGCAGCAGAAGCAAATAACAGGGCCGCCACGGTGGCAACCATAATTTGACCTAGACTTTTTCCCTTTGCGCTCACAATGACACTCCCACATTACTGGTGGCTTAACGCCTTTTTTATCTTATTTGCCGCCAACCTAAGGGGGTGAATCAATCAAGGGTGATTCGGTTGCGGCCTGTCAGTCTCGTCTTAACGGATTTGCCAACGTTGCTGGGTTAACTCCGTGTAAAGATTAGGTGATTATAGCGCTTTAGATTGTTACGTTAAACCGTTATAGTAGAGACCTTACTGACGATTTCTACGCAATTTGTTGAAAAAGAGACCAGTCAGTAAAAAAATTAAAAAAAGTGCTAGACGGCTGGTGGTGATATCCGTAATATTCGTCACCGCCAACGGGGCAAGCGCCCGTAGCTCAGTTGGATAGAGTGTTGGCCTCCGAAGCCAAAGGTCACAGGTTCAAATCCTGTCGGGCGCGCCATTCCGGGGATAAAGGTAATTGGCAAAAAATCAGTGGTGGCTGTAGCTCAGTTGGTAGAGCCCTGGATTGTGATTCCAGTTGTCGCGGGTTCAAGTCCCGTCAGCCACCCCATTATTTTCGCTCACAGCGAATATGTCGGTGAATAGCGCAGTTTGGTAGCGCATCTGGTTTGGGACCAGAGGGTCGGGGGTTCGAATCCCTCTTCACCGACCACTATTACAAACCCTAGCCTAATGGCTGGGGTTTTTTTGTTTGGCCCTCCTCCCTATGACCATGTCTTTACTCCTCAAGCTTCCCCTGTAATAGGGTGACTTTATATCGCTTTGCGAGTACGTGTTGATGATTCTTTTCTCTACGTGGCGACGTTGAGAGAGGATAAAATGCAGAAATTAGAACTCTATCAAGATTCTGATAGATAAAAAGTCACCAATCAGCAATAAAAACCACACCTTTTGATGTGACTGCTATACCTATCATTGTGTGGTTCAAAAAACTGCCTTTCATTTATTAAGTAATCAATTAACTCGATAAATGCGTTTTTTTTGGTGCTTATCGCTGTCATTGTTTACACGCTGTTAAATAACTTTGCTTTATTCTATGCGCGATTTGCTTTAAAACAGGGGAAAGCGTAATACCTTATATCTTTATGATATGAAGTGTATTTTTTGTTTGACGCTTGGGTACACAATCGTAGCCAAGTGAATGAATATTCGAGCCGACTGTGTCATTATGGCATTTTCTGCTGTGATGTTGATTTTTTGTGAAATGTTTGCCAGATTAAATCCGCATCTCTCCGAGGCAAGATCATATCACCTTGTTTTGGTAAGGAAGTCGATCGTCACCTAAGACGATATCAAGGATGAAAAATGTCACTGCTAGAAGTAAATAATCTACGAATAGAGTACCCGTCTCGCCATGGCGTTCACGCCGCCGTGACGTCATTGTCATTAACGATTGAGCGCGGTGAGATTGTTGGCGTGGTGGGTGAGTCTGGGGCGGGCAAGTCCACGGTCGGTAATGCCGTGATTGATTTGCTCAGTCCGCCGGGTCGCATTGCCAGTGGCGATGTGTATCTGGACGGTAAAAAAATCTCCGGGCTAACCCCCAACGAAATGCGCAAAGTGCGCGGTGATAAAATTGGGTTTATCTTTCAAGACCCGATGACCTCCCTGAATCCGCTGTTTACGGTCGAGCAGCAGCTTACCGAAACCATTTTGACCAACTTGAATGTGACGCAGCAACAGGCCTATCAGCGCGCGCTTAATTTAATGGAGCAGGTGGGGATCCCTGAGCCAGAGCTGCGCATCAAACAATACCCCCATCAGTTTTCCGGCGGGATGCGTCAGCGCGTGGTGATTGCGGTTGCGCTGGCCGGGGAGCCGGATCTCATCATTGCCGATGAGCCGACCACGGCGTTGGATGTGTCCATCCAAGATCAAATCCTTAACCTCATCCGCGACTTATGCCAAAAGAAAAATGTTGGCTGTATGCTGGTCACCCATGATATGGGCGTGGTCGCCAATGTGACCGACCGTGTCGCGGTGATGTATCGTGGTGATTTGGTGGAGCTAGGCACCACCCAGCAGGTGTTAGGTGAGCCTCAGCATCCTTACACGCAAAGTCTCATTTCAGCGGTGCCACGCTCTGATATCAAGCTGGACCGCTTTCCGCTGGTCAATTATATCGAGGAAGCCGGTGAAACCCTTGAGCTTGATGTCAAGAATCACTGGCTGGGGCAAAGCCAAGATCAGCGCGCTTACAGCGGTCCGCTACTGCAGGTGAAAGATGTGTCCTTGCGCTTTATTACTAAGGATTCTCTCTTTGCGAGCCGCCGCGAATACGTCCAAGCCTCTGATCATGTCAGCTTTGACGTGGTTGAGGGGGAAACCTTTGGTCTTGTCGGTGAGTCGGGCTCAGGAAAGTCGACCATTGCGCGCGCGATCACCGGGCTTTATCCGCCCAACACGGGGCAAATCATTTTTGAAGATATCGATCTGACCGCGATTAAAAACGAACGCGCCCGACGTCCTATTCGTCGCCAAATGCAAATGGTGTTTCAAAACCCGTATTCATCCATGAACCCACGGATGAAGATTTACGACATTATCGCTGAGCCCATTCGTTTTCACCGTTTGGCCGAAAGCGAGTCTCAAATCCGCCAAATCGTCGGCGACTTGCTTGATCACGTTGGCCTGGGTCGCGGCGCAGGGATTAAATATCCGCACGAGTTCTCTGGGGGGCAACGCCAGCGTATTTCGATTGCTCGCGCATTGGCGACGCGTCCGCGTTTACTGATTTGCGATGAGCCGACATCCGCGTTGGATGTGTCAGTACAAGCGCAAATTTTGAACCTGCTCAAAGATCTGCAGGACGAGCTCAATCTCACCATGTTGTTTATCAGTCACGATTTGCCGGTGATTCGCCAAATGTGTGACCGCATTGGTGTGATGCGCAAAGGCCAGCTGTTAGAAGTGGCACCGACAGAGCAACTGTTTACTAACCCACAACACGAATATAGCCGTCAGCTTATCTCATTGATGCCAGAGTTTAAGGGAATGAGCACGGAAGGTTTGCAACCGGCATAGCACGCTATGTCGACGCGGCATTGCGCCGCACCTCATCCATGATGCAAACACAGCAGGGGGCAACCCCTACGCATAAAGGAGCTATGCAATGAAAACAATGAAGAGCAAGATTGCCGTGGCGCTTATGGCCGCCGGCCTGAGCGTTAGTGCCGCGGCTGCAGATATCACCGTCGCGTATGATGCGGATCCGGTTTCACTGGACCCTCATGAGCAGCTTTCCGGTGGTACGCTACAGCTATCACACATGGTCTTCGACCCCTTGGTCCGCTTTACCCAAGAGATGGACTTTGAGCCTCGCCTCGCCACGTCTTGGGAGCGTATCGATAATGAAACCGTGCGTTTCAATCTTCGCGAAGGCGTGACGTTCCATTCCGGAAACGCGTTTACTGCCGACGATGTGGTGTGGACCTTTGATCGTTTGAAATCATCCCCCGACTTTAAAGGGATTTTCACCCCAATCGTTGATATCAAAAAAGTCGACGAGCACACGGTGGATGTGGTGACGGACGGTACCTACCCGCTGGTAGAAAACGTCATGACCTACGTGTTCCCGATGGACAGCAAGTTCTACAGTGGTGAGACAGAAGACGGCCGTGATAAATCTGAGCTGAAGAAAAATGGCTCAACCTATGCGTCGACACACCTGTCAGGCACCGGGCCGTATGTGGTTGACGAACGTGAACAAGGCGTGGTTGTCGAGTTTGACCGTAATGAGAATTACTGGGACAAAGACAGCGAAGGCAATGTGGATAACATCACGCTGCGTCCGATCAAAGAAGATGCCACCCGCGTCGCGGCGCTGCTGTCTGGTGATGTCGACATGATTGCGCCTGTTTCTCCTAACGACTATCGCCGTATCGAACGTGCCGACGAGCTGCAATTGGTGACCATGCCAGGGACGCGGGTCATCACCTTCCAAATGAACCAGAGTGTGGTGGATGAGTTTAAAGATCCACGTGTTCGCCAAGCGGTGGCTTATGCGGTCAACAACGAAGGTATCGCGCAGAAGATCATGAAAGGGGCGGCCACGCCCGCGAGCCAGCAAAGCCCAGTCGGGTATGCAGGCTATAATCCTGATCTCGAGCCACGTTATGACCTGGCGAAAGCGAAAAAACTGATGGAAGAGGCCGGTTACCCAGATGGTTTCTCAATCACCATGATTGCCCCTAACAACCGTTACGTGAACGATGAAAAAATCGCTCAAGCGGTGGCGGCAATGATGGCGAAAATTGGTATCAAGGTTGACTTGCAAACCATGCCAAAAGCGCAGTACTGGCCTGAGTTTGATAAGTGCGAAGCGGGCATGCAGATGATCGGTTGGCACCCAGATACAGAAGATTCTGCCAACTTCACCGAGTTCCTCACCATGACACGTGATGCGGACACCGGTAAGGGTCAGTATAACTGTGGCCACTACTCGAACAGCGAAGTGGATAAGCTGGTGATGGAAGCCAACTCAGAAACGGATCTGGAAAAGCGTAGTGCGATGCTGCAAAAGGTCGAGAAGATCCTGTATGACGAAGCGGCTTTCTTACCTCTGCACTGGCAAGATCCATCATGGGCAGCCAAAAATAACGTTAACATCGAGCCGATCGTTAACGGTATGAACTTCCCTTACTTCGGCGATCTAGTGGTCGAGTAATGGACTAAAACAGGGCCCCAACCGCTGGGGCCCTGATTATCCAATCGCTTAGAGGCACACATGGTAACGTTTTTAGTCAAACGTCTGGTACAGGCACTGATTGTGATGTTTGTCATCAGTCTGGTGGCGTTTGCTATCCAAGACAACCTCGGCGACCCCTTGCGGGAGCTGGTGGGGCAATCAGTATCAGAAGCGGAGCGTGATGCGCTGCGTGATGAAATGGGGCTTAACGATCCCTTCTTAACCAAATATACCCGCTTTGTAGGCAAGGCCCTACAAGGGGATTTAGGCAATTCTTATTTCTTTAAGCGTCCAGTCGTGGACGTCATTTTAGATAAATTGGTGGCAACGCTAGAACTCGTGGCGGGGGCGGCACTGATCATTGTCGTGGTGTCGATTCCACTCGGGGTGTACTCGGCGATTCACCCCAATAGCATGCTCACCAAGATAATCATGGGCTTTAGTATCGTGGGTATCTCGATACCTGTCTTCTTGACCGCGATTATGCTCATGTATGTCTTCTCGATTGAGTTGGGCTGGCTGCCTTCTTATGGGCGTGGAGAAACGGCCAATTGGCTTGGCTGGGAGTCCGGCTTTTTCACCCTGGATGGCTTAGCGCATTTGGTGCTGCCCTCCGTGTCGCTGGCATCCATCATGCTACCTTTGTTCATTCGCTTGGTGCGCTCTGAAATGCTGGAAGCCTTGGGAACCGAGTATGTGAAATTTGCACGTGCTAAAGGGCTGCCCGAAAACAAGGTTTATTATCAGCATGCGCTGAAGAACACCATGCTGCCGGTGGTAACGGTTGGTGGTGTGCAAATCGGTACCATGATTGCGTATACCATTTTGACCGAGACCGTCTTTCAGTGGCCGGGGACGGGCTTTTTGTTCCTTGAAGCGATTAACCGTGTAGATACACCGTTGATTACCGCTTACGTGATTTTCGTCGGGCTGATCTTTGTGGTGACCAACACCATTGTCGATCTGCTGTATGGCTTGATTAACCCAACGGTTAACTTAACCGGCAAGGAGGCGTAAGCGATGACACAAGCGAATACAACACCAAGCCGTTGGCAGCGCTTCTTGGACTCTGACTTCTTCTACCACTTTAAGCGTGACAAGGTGGCGATCGCTAGCTTCACCATTTTCATGGTGTTCTTATTGCTCGCGGTCTTTGCGCCCTTAGTGTCCCCAACCAATCCCTATGATTTAATGGCGATTGATATTATGGACTCTGAGCTCCCCCCTGTCTGGATGGAGTGGAGCGATCCGCGCTTTTTGCTCGGCACGGATAACCAAGGGCGAGATATTTTGTCGACCATTATTTATGGTTTGCGGATCTCTTTGACCATAGGTTTGTGTGCCGTCGGCCTGCAGTTGATTCTGGGGACGGTGATTGGTCTGAGTGCCGGCTATTTTGGTGGCCGCATTGATAGCTTTTTTATGCGTATCGCCGATATCCAGCTGTCTTTCTCGACCATGATGGTCGCTATTATTGTCTCAGCGATTTTTAAAGCCAGCTTTGGCAGTGAGTTTTATAGCCAATACGCGATTTTAATGCTGGTGGTGATTATCGGGATTGCCGAGTGGCCACAGTATGCGCGGACCATTCGTGCCTCTGTCCTGGCAGAAAAGAAAAAAGAATATGTGGAAGCAGCGCGAGTGATGGGTTTCCGCTCGCCACGGATCATGTTCCGTCATATTCTTCCCAACTGCTTGTCGCCCATCTTGGTGATTTCAACCGTGCAGGTTGCCAATGCGATTATGTCTGAGGCGGCACTGTCTTTCTTGGGGCTGGGGATGCCTGTCGATCAGCCATCACTGGGCTCATTGATCAGCATCGGTTTTAATTACATTTTCTCCGGCGCGTGGTGGATAACCGCCTTCCCAGGCATTGTGCTGGTTTTACTGGTGCTAGTGATCAATTTGCTCGGCGATTGGCTACGAGATGTTTTCAATCCCAAAATCTACAAAGGGTAAGGAAAATGGCTGCGTTCGCAGCCATTTTTTTTGATGGCTGTCTGACAGCTTGGTGATCCCTTGCTTGAGTCAATGTGTGACTTTGCTTAAGCTGAGCAGATTAGATTATCAAGGGAGCGACTCATGGGGCGGTGGCGAGGTTTGGCTGTCAGTGTGGTAGCAATGTGGGCAATTAGTGCGCCAGTGCGCGCAGAACAGAACCCTTGCGCCATTATCGACCGCCAACAAGGCTGGCCAATCATTGGCGAGACATGTGATATCGGACAAGGGTTGTGGGGCAATCAATCTCCGGATCCGCAGAGCACGGCGTTTTGGGTGCAATGCGGCGCCACGCAAGGCGTGCCATCACGCCAATTCTATCAGTCTCTGCGTCAAGGCTTACCGGACTTGCCGTTTCAAGTGCAGGTGCGTGAGGGCCGAGGACGTTGCTTAATTGGTCCGTATCCTAACCTAGACGTGGCTCAGTTGGTGCTAAAACGGGTTCGTCAATTTGGGCCAACCAAGCAGGCGGTATTAAGACAAACCCGTCAGCCATTGTCGCAACCGGCCGTGATCCGCTTACCGCCGCTGTCTCAAACCCAATCGACTTCGGGAGCTGAAAAGTCGGCGCCGATGGAAACGGCGATTACCTTGAGCCATTTTGGCTTACCAGAGCCAGAAGCTGGCGATAAGCAATACACCGAAAAATCCATGAGTTGGTTGCGTGTCCCTTATGCGCAGGCGGCACCCCGCTGTCAACGTGAAGGGATGGTGTTGGCCTCCCAGCAGGAATTGGTGCAAGTGGCGCAGGCGACAGATCAGCTCCCCATGCGCTTACCGTACTGGGTACAAGGCGCCAAGGGCGTAGATGCTCGAAGTGGCAAAGTGGTGACACGTAACGCCGATGCGGCGCTCAATGTCTTGTGTAAAAAGCGGTAGTTGCTATCCGCAATAATAAGGCGCCCCGCAGTGCGGGGCGTTTTTTCTCATTCGAAGGCAATTGACTGACTGCCTTTTCGGCTGGCGGAAATACTATGCCGCGGGAGGTTGTTCAGGCAGTGCTAACTTTAACGCTGTACGTGAGACATCACTCGCGGCTTTCCCCTGATCAAGCTTATCCAACACATCAGCCAAATACGCATAGTCGGTGACGTCGGCACGATACTCCAGGGCTTTCTCAAAGTGGCTGCGCGCATCTTGCCATTTTCCCGACTGCATAAGCAGTTGCCCAAGGGCGCTGTGAAGTACAGGGTTGCGGCTATCTTGCGTGAGCAACTCTTCCAGCATCACCACCGCGGGGTAGTTATCTGGCAAGTTTAGCGTCGGGATCAGGGCAATCAAGCGATCATCGGTGCGCTTTTTCAAGGCCTCGCGTAGCAGAATGTAGGCTTCTGAGTCGGCATTGCGCGCCGCCAGATGTTTGACTAACCCCGCTAAGAGTGAAGGCTGGTTGCGTTTGGCTTTAGGGAGTTGGTTCCAATGCGCCAGCAGTCCCTCGGTGCCTTGTTGACTGGCGACATGGGCCATTACACCTAGCTCAGCTCGCTCGTGTAGGGCATCAAATTGCTCATGATCAAGCAGTTGAGCCTTTTTCAAGGTGGGCAGAAGGTTAAGAAGCGCTGACCAATCTTCGAGGTGAATATAGGTGTCTTTTAGCAGCGCCAGCATCACCGGGTTGCGAGGATGCTGACGTTTAATCGCACGCAACGAGGCCAAGGCTTCTTCGTGCTGACCACTTTGGCTATGGAGCTGCGCACGAGTCAGGGCGAGAGCTAAGCTATTGGCGTTAAGATCAGCAGCTTGCTGAAGGTATTGGTCGCGAGCCTGCAGGTTTTGTCGCTGTTGTGCCGCCTCCGCGGCAGCCAATAAGTTATGCATAGGCGCATCGCTGTGAGGCCGGGCTTTGGCGAGGAGTTTTTCGGCTTTTTTCCACTCCCCTTCGCGTAACTTAATTAAGCCAGTTTGGGTTTGTTGGCGCGCTTTGCGTTGCTTACGGCCGGATAACCAGCCTGTTGCGGTGCTGCTGATGGATAAAAGCTTTCTCAGTAGCCACTCCAGTGCCCATAATACCGCGATTAACATGCCAATCAGTACCAACAAGGTGGTAACACTCATTTCCAGTGTTTGTTCTGCCGCGGAGATCAAAACATAACCTTGCTGTCCGGCTAATTGAGGGCCAACCACCAGCCCTGCCGCCAGCACAAGGACGAGCAAAAGCAATCTAATCATGATTGGCCTCCTGTCAGCGGTGCAATGTCTCGACGCAGTCGGGTATTAATTTCATCACTGACTAGCGACTGGCTTTTCAGTTTTTGCGGCAGGTCGACGCCAATGGTTTGTTGGTTCAGCTCGTCAAGCTGCTCGACAAAGCGGCGAGTGGCATTGGCGTCTTGATTATAAAAGCGCAGTGTCCAGTCTTTTCCCATCTCTAGCGCTTCGTGATACAGGGTATCATTGCCTTCATACACGGCGCGCATCGCTTGATCGAGTTTGTTTTTTAAATTTTCTTGCAGGTAGTAGCTTTGGGTGGGTGATAACAAGGGCACCACGTTGCCGTCACGTTTGCGGTAGGTGACAAAGTTATCGACAAAGTCTTTGACTGAAGTGGTGAGATTACTTTTCCAGTCATTCACTGACTCAGAGACAATAGGCGTGTCCACCGCCTCGGCGTCGGGAATGACCGCGCTGGCAAGCGGAAGGTTTTCGACCCGCTGTTGCATGCTGGTCAAGCGCAGTACAATCCCATCTCTATCAACCCGTTTCACCGCCTTTAACGCGGTGATATCGTCAGCCATCGCCTGGCGAATCGGCATCAAGGACGGGTCGTTGAGCTGAGCAATGCGGTGATCGGCCGCTTCCATCAGGGCAGTGGCGCTTTGTGCATCTTGTTCGAGCCAAATTTTACGCCCAGCCATTCGGATCAGATAGTCAGCTTCTGCCAGTAACCAGTCATTGGGACGTCGGCCTTTCACTTCAGCGACGGCTTTTTGCAAGCTAGATAAACTGCTGTCCTGCTGGTTCAAACGTGTTTGAGTGGTGGCTTTCAGTTGCTCTCGCGCTTTTTCTGCCGCTTGCTTTTGTTGGTTAAGATCTTGTTCAAGGCGCGAGATATGAGATTGTTGCGCGGATACGGTGTTTTGCAACACGGTGGCTTGCTGGTGGCCATGATAAAATACCCAGCCACTGGAGCCGAGGGCTAATGCGATGGCGATAGCGCCGAGTAATATGCCGCCACGTCCCCCCGATGAGGTTTGGCTGGCTTTTTCAGGCGCCGGCGCATCTGTAGCGTGGGTCTTGGGTGAAGATGGCGTGGTGGCCTTGCTTTGTTTGGTGTCGGTATTTTTGTTGTCAGTCATCCGAAAGTCCCGTTTTACTTAACCTGAGCAGCGTGTTAACCAGTGCATCATTGGCCACGCTGTCAACGGTCGTAATCGTGTCAAAACCAAGCGCAGTGGCTTGATCTTGAATCCTTTTACTGGGCACCAGTATACGGCATTGGCGCAGCCAGTGCTGTCCGCTCAGTGTGATAAGTTGATCAAAGTAGGCTAATTGTTGGCCACTGGTGATAACGACTGTGTCGATAGCGTCATGCGGCCAGCTTACTACTTGCGATACTAAAGGCTCAATCGCCCATTGTCGCCGATAGGTCTCGCAATAGTGAACTTGTGCGCCTTGTGCTTGTAACGTTTGCCCCATCATATCGCGTCCACTCTCCCCGCGCAGAATCACCACTTGCGTCCCTGTCACGGCACTAAAAGGAGCAAGTGTAAGCATGCCTTCGCTGTCTTCACGGGTGGGGGTCAAGATAGGCTGCCCTGAGACGGCCTGCCACTCGTTGGCAGTGCGTTGTCCAACCGCGACGTAGTGACAGTCAACAGGCCACCCCCCGTTTTGGTGTTGCAAGGCTTGATGAGCAAATGCCACGGCGCGCGGGCTCACTGCGACCAAGATGCTACCGGAAGGCAGTGAGACGAGCAGACTGGCCAGAGACGGTAAGCCTCGCCCCGGCGTAAAACTGACCAGTGGACAGGGGATCGCCGCTAGCCCTTGCTGGGCGAGTAGGGCGACTAACTGACTGCAGTCTGGCTCGGGGCGAACAACAACAATGGTCATGCGTCGTCTTGGTAAAGTTTATCCAGGATTTGCCGCGCGCCTTGGGCGAGAAGTTGCTCTGCTAAATCGGTACCGAGCTGCTCACCTTTTTCCAAAGGCCCTGTCACTTCGGCGCGTAAAATGGTGGAGCCGTCGGGCTCGCCGACTAACGCACGTAGCCAGATTTTATCGCCTTGAATTTCTGAATAGCTGCCAATCGGCACCTGACAGCCGCCCTCGAGTCGGTTATTCATTGCTCGTTCACACAATACGCGCTCGGTGGTGCTGGCGTCAGACAAAGGCGCGAGTAAAGTGCGAATGCGCTCATCATCCAATCGGCATTCAATCCCCACGGCACCTTGGCCGACGGCAGGGAGAATGACTTCTGGTGGGATTTCGCTACGGATCCGCTCATTCAAGCCTAATCGTTTTAAGCCGGCGGCAGCGAGGACAATCGCATCGTACTGGCCGTCATCGAGTTTACCGAGGCGTGTCCCCACGTTGCCCCGTAATGTGTTAATGACCAGATCAGGACGACGCTCGCGCAATTGACACTCGCGGCGCAGGCTAGAGGTACCTACCACCGCGCCTTCAGGTAAGTCGTCAATGCTGTCGTAGTGATTGGAGACAAAGGCATCACGTGGGTCGCCGCGTTCACAAATCGTGACCAGCCCTAATCCTTCGGGGAATTCAACCGGGACATCTTTCATTGAGTGCACCGCAATGTCTGCGCGGCCGTCGAGCATGGCTTGTTCAAGCTCTTTAATAAACAAGCCTTTACCACCGATTTTCGCCAAAGGCGTGTCCAGAATCACGTCACCTTTCGTGACCATCGGCACCAGTTCAACCGATAGCCCCGGGTGAGAGCGCTCTAATGCGTCTTTAACAAATTCAGCTTGCCAGAGAGCCAAAGGGCTTTTGCGCGTGGCAATGCGTACAGGCGTTGAGTACATGGTTTGTTTTCCTTCTTGGTTCATAACACCCATCGTAACATTGGCGCTGGACGACTCGTAATCTCTGCCATGCGGTTTGGCGATTTATGACGGCGTTATGGTCATATAGGTGAAAAAATGTGATCGGTAGCGTATTATTTGCGCAAATAATGAGATCTGAAGGCGGCAATATGGCTGACTTACGACTAAGGTAGTAGAGCAAAAAAGTTGATATTGGTCTCAAAAAGCACCTATAGTGCGATGTTGATACCACCACACAGGCATCGGGGTTATTGGCTTTACCCGAGTTGTCGAGAGTGTTACATTGATCACGTTTTGTTATCTGCAATTGGGCGGATACGGTGAAGACAGTAACGTCGACCTGTTGACCGGGATGTCAACGAATCTGGATGATTGCCTTGCAAACATACGTAGAACAGCAAACTGAGCGCATAGAAGCGTTTAACCGCGTGAGAATGGATCGCGCGCGGTCCGCGATGAGCCGTCAGGCGCAAGCTATCTTTGATGTGCTGCCAGTGCTTTTACATCTAAATCACCCCGCATTACCCGGGTTTTGTGGCGACAGCGTGCCTTTCGGTATTGCTGATTACGCGCTCGATGAGACACAACGAGAGTTTGTCTCTGATTGCCTGATCCACTCAAACACCCGCTTCTCTTCTTTAACCGCCTGCGTGGAAGGTCGTGAGCGCCATCCGATCAAAGGCATGTATACCATGGGCAGTACCGGCTCGATGGGGCAAAGCCTCACCAGTGATCTCGATATTTGGGTGTGTATCGATGCCTCTGTAACGGCCGCTCAGCGCGATAAGCTTGATGCCAAATGCATGGCGATCTCGGAATGGGCGTTAAGCCAAGGGATAGAAGCCAATTTTTTTGTGGTTTGTGAGGGGCGCTTTCGTCATCATCTCTCCCAAGCGATGACCAGCGATAACTGTGGCACCAGCCAGCATTTCCTTTTGCTGGACGAGTTTTATCGCTCCTCTATGCGACTCGCCGGGCAAAAGCTGTTGTGGTACATGGTACCACCAGAGATGGAAGGCTGTTATGAAGAGTACGTCGACACACTGGTAGCTGAACATGGCCTTGACCGTCGTGATTGGGTCGATTTTGGCGGCCTGCCGACCATCCCGGCCGAAGAATATTTTGGCTCGAGTTTGTGGCAGCTGTATAAAAGCATTGATTCGCCGTATAAGTCGGTGCTCAAAGCGATTTTGCTCGAGGCGTACTCGTGGCAGTATCCCGGCACCCAGCTTTTGAGTGTGGATGGCAAACGCCGCTTCTATGCAGGCTGGGTCGATGTGTATCAATCTGATGCTTATTATCTGATGCTGGAAAAAGTCACCCGTTACTTGGAGTCGATTGGTGACACGCGCCGTTTAGATTTGGTTCGTCGTTGTTTTTACCTTAAAACCCATGAGAAATTGACCCAGTCCCCAGCGACTGGTTCGGTCGCTTGGCGCCGCGAAGTGCTGCGCTTATTGGCGCGTGAGTGGGGCTGGGATGAACAGGCATTGGCGTATCTCGATAATCGTCGCCATTGGAAAGTCGAGGAAGTACAGCACGCCCACAATGAATTGCTTGATGCTTTGATGCAAAGTTATCGGAACCTGATCCGCTTTGCGCGCCGTAACGACATTACATCCGCGATTAGCCCGCAAGACATCAGCATTCTCGCCCGCAAGCTCTACGCGGCATTTGAAGAGTTGCCGGGTAAAGTCACCTTGCTCAACCCGCAAATTTCGCCAGACTTACACGAACCGGATCTCACCTTTATTCAAGTACCGGAGGGGCGTACTAATGCGCCGGGATGGTATTTGTATAAGCACTCGCTTGATCCGGTCGATATCATCGGTCGCGCCCCACTTGAGCACAACAGCTACCTCTCCAAGCTGGTCGCTTGGGCATTTTTCAATGGGCTGCTAACAGAGTCTACACGCCTGGATACCGTGGTACGCGACGCCGATGTTGATATTGATACCTTGTATCAGCTGGTCAGTGATATTCGTAATACCTTCTCGCTCAACCCTCCACGTCCGACGCTGGATGCGTTGTCGAGCCCATGCGAAATCCGTCAGCTCGCCTTGTTTGTCAACCTGGAGCACGATCCAACATCAGCCTACAAAAAGCCGTCGATGCGCTTTGATTTTAAAAATAGCGATATTTTTAGCTATGGCCCTGAACAAACCTGCTTGGTGGGGAGTGTTGACCTCGTTTACCGCAACTCATGGAACGAAGTGCGCACGCTCAATTACCGTGGCGACGATGCCATTTTGGAAGCGCTAAAAACCATGTTGGGTAAAATGCACCAAGATGCGGTGCCGCCTGAGTCAGTCGATGTGTTCTGTTATTCGAGCAAAATGCGCGGTTTAATCCGAAACTTGGTTTACCAACTGGTGGCTGAGTGCATTGAATTACGTTTAAAGCCGGTTGAAAAAGAGAAGCGTCGTCGTTTTAAAGCCTTACGCATCGGCAAGCAAACTCATGGTTTGTTCTTTGAGCGTCGTGGTGTGTCAGTCCAGCGGTTGGAAAACTCGGTCGACTTTTATCGCTGTATTTCCACCAACAAGGTAAACGGCACGCCAGTGATGGTGGTGGATAATCCGCAGGATGTGCATCCGCCGGAAGTCGTGGATGCGTATGCCAGCGAGGGCTTAGTACAGTTTTTCTTTGAAGATTGTACCAATGGTTACAACCTCTATATTCTCGACGAGAACAATCGGGTGGAAGTGTATCGCCAGTGCAGCGGGGATAAAACCGAAATGGTACAGGGCGTAAACCGTTTTTATACCTCGTCCCACGACCGTTACAGCTACAGCGCGAATTTCATTAACTTTAATTTGCCGCAGTTTTATCAGATTGTCACCGATGACGGGGGCGACACCCAAGCCTTGCCCTTTAAATGTGATGGTCAGTGGCAGCCACCACGTCCGCCTTCTCAAGGCGGGTTTACCGGGCAAGTCGCATCATTTAAGTGAGCATAAGCGCCCGAGCCGCGGGCGCTTATGCGTGACCATGTATCACCAAGAAATAGGTTCGCCAGCGTGCTTGCTGCACTCTTGCTGAACTAAATCCATCAGGATCAAGCCGGTTTTGCTGCAGGTCCACTCGCCGTCTTTGAGGGCGAAGTGGAACCCACCACTTTTTGACGCCACCCAAATTTCTTGCATGGGCTCTTGGCGATTAATGATGATCTGGCTGCCATCATCGAACTCCAGCGTCATCACGTTGCCAACGCTCTCATAATCGATGTCGGCGCCTGAGTCATCGATACCTTCTTCAATGGCCTGCATTTGTAAATCGACCAACTGATGATATTCCGTTGTGTTCATCCCGTTACATCCTATTGCTTTTCATGGTTGTGATGCGATTATAGAGGGCATTGACTCGATAATCACTGGCATTCACTATGCGAAAACTCGTCATTTTACTGATGTTCACTGGCATCATGACACTGACCGGCTGTGGCCAACAAGGGCCCCTGTATTATCCGGACCAACAACCGACGCAAAATCAATAACCAACGACGACAGGGAAGAGCACCTTGGACTATTTCAATTATCAGGACGACGGCCAGCTGTGGGCTGAATCACTGCCCTTGACCCAACTGGCCCACGACCACGGCACGCCCTTGTACGTATACTCGCGTGCCACCTTTGAGCGCCATTGGCACGCGTTTGATCGCGCCGTGGGCGACCACCCGCATTTGGTGTGTTATGCCGTTAAAGCGAACGCCAATATTGGCGTATTAAATGTGCTGGCACGCTTGGGCTCAGGGTTTGATATTGTCTCTCAAGGTGAGCTTGAGCGCGTGCTCGTCGCCGGTGGTGATCCCGCGAAAGTGGTGTTTTCTGGCGTGGGCAAAACGGCCGCAGAGATGCGTCGTGCGCTGGAAGTAGGCATCAAGTGCTTCAACGTGGAATCACACTCTGAACTCGATCGCTTAAACCAAGTGGCGGGCGAGTTGGGTGTGCAAGCGCCGATATCGCTGCGTATTAACCCCGATGTGGATGCCAATACTCACCCTTATATTTCTACCGGGTTGAAAGACAATAAGTTTGGCATTGCCTTTGATCAAGCGCTGACGAGCTTCCGTTATGCGGCCAGCTTGCCACACCTTAAAGTCGAAGGTATTGATTGCCATATCGGCTCGCAGTTAACCGAGCTAGCGCCTTTTATTGAATCCACTGACCGTTTGCTGGCGCTGATTGATACTTTGGGCGATGAAGGCATTTCTATTCGCCATCTCGATGTGGGTGGCGGCTTAGGCGTGACCTACAGCGACGAGAAACCGCCGCAGCCATCGGAATATGCCAAAGCGCTGTTGGCGCGTTTGGACAATCATCGTCATCTTGAGCTGATTTTTGAGCCGGGCCGTGCGATTGCTGCCAATGCAGGGGTGTTGCTGACCAAGGTCGAATTCCTCAAGCACAGTGAGCACAAAAACTTTGCCATTATCGATGCGGGGATGAACGACTTAATTCGTCCGTCCCTGTATCAAGCCTATCAAGAGATCATCCCTGTGGTGCCGCGCGACGGTGAACCGCAAACCTATGATTTGGTTGGCCCGGTGTGTGAAACGGGTGACTACTTAGGTAAAAATCGCTCGCTGGTGTTAGAAGCAGGCGATTTGCTGGCGGTGCGCTCAGCCGGCGCGTATGGCTTTGTGATGGCGTCAAACTATAACTCACGCTGCCGTCCTGCCGAAGTGATGGTCGATGGCGACCAGGTACATCTTGTGCGCGAGCGCGAGAACTTGGCGTCGTTATGGCAGCTTGAACAGCGCCTACCAGAATAAGGATTGGCATGCAGGTACAGTTTGCAAAAATGCACGGGCTGGGCAACGACTTCATGGTGGTTGACTGTGTCACGCAAAACGCGTTCTTTTCGCCGGATCTGATTCGGCGTCTGGCTGATCGCCAGCGTGGCGTCGGGTTTGACCAGCTATTGGTCGTGGAGCCGCCTTACGATCCCGAGACGGACTTCCACTACCGCATTTTTAACCCTGACGCATCGGAAGTCTCGCAATGCGGAAACGGTGCGCGCTGCTTTGCGCGCTTTGTGCGAATGAAAGGCCTGACTAATAAGCATCAGATCAGCGTGAGCACCCAAGCGGGTAAAGTGCTGCTGCACATTGAAAACGACAACCAGGTGCGCGTGAACATGGGCGAGCCGGTCTTCACACCGGGGAAAATTCCGTTTCGTGCTAACTCACAAGAGAAAACCTACCTAATGCGGGTGGCAGAGCAGACCTTATTTGTTGGCGCCGTGAGCATGGGCAACCCGCATGTGGTGACCGTGGTTGAGGATGTCGACCACGCCGACGTGGACACCTTGGGGCCGTTACTTGAAAGTCACGAACGCTTCCCTGAGCGGGTCAATGCCGGCTTTATGCAGATCCTTTCCCGCAATGCGATTAAGCTTAGAGTGTACGAACGCGGTGCCGGCGAAACCCAAGCCTGTGGCAGTGGCGCGTGTGCCGCGGTTGCGGTCGGGATTATACAAGGCGTGCTTGATGAGCAAGTAACGGTGAGTTTACCCGGTGGAGATCTACGCATTCGCTGGCGCGGGCCGGGCCATCCCTTATCAATGACAGGCCCAGCGACACATGTATTTGATGGACAATTGCAATTATGAATGATGGGGTAGAAGCCTCGACTCTGGAAACCATGCCACTGAGCGACGAGGCGGTGGCGGCGTATTTAAAAGACAATCCAGACTTTTTTACTCGTCACCGCGATTTGCTGACGCAGCTGACCGTGCCACACGGTGAGCAAGGCGCGGTATCGCTGGTGGAAATTCAACTTAAGCGCCTGCGTGAGCGGGTGGCGGAGTTGGAAGAAGACATTACCCAGCTGATGAGCCTGGGGGCGAAAAACGATGCCCTTTTCCGTGCTTTTGCTGAAGCGCATCAGGCACTGTTGCGTGCTAACACGCCACAGTCGGTGCAAGCGGCGTTAACGGCACTTAGCGAGCAACTGCAACTCACCGTTAGCTTGCGGGTGTATGCGCCTATCGACGGGCTGCAGACCATGTCGCGTCAGGCGGTGGATCAATTAAAAAGCCATCATTTTGCTGGTCGTCGTTGCTATCTTGGGCGCTTACGCCGTGTGGATGCGGAAGCGGTGATGGCAACGCCACCGGAGCTAGGCTCTTTTGCGCTGGTACCGATTAAAGGGGAAGGCAAAGAGTGGGGACTGTTGAGCTTTGCGAGCGCAGATGGCGGGCACTTTCAGCCAGACATGGACACCCTTTTTATCGAACAGCTGGCCTCGCACTTGGCCATATTATGCAGCCAATGGGCGAAAAAGGGTGAGCGTCAGTGACAGCGGTAACGCCTGACCAAGCTGCTCCCCGTTCACTGACGGTCCCGCTCGACCGCTTTTATCAATATCAGCTCAGCGAACGGGGCCTTAGTGCCCATACGCAACGCAATTATCAGCGCCAGTTAGATAAGATTGTCGACTTTCTGACCGCGCGGGGTATCGCCCATTGGCAAGACGTGGATGCGGATTGGGTGCGACAAATTTCGAGCCAAGCCAAACGCGATGGCCTTAAACCGGGCAGTATTGCGTTGCGGCTGTCCGCACTGCGCAGCTTTTTCGACTACCTCGTTCTCACCGAGCAGCTCGCGGCTAATCCGGCCAAAGGGGTCGCCGCGCCTAAGCAAGGGCGTCAGTTGCCGAAAAACCTTGATGTGGATGAAATGAATCAACTGCTCGAGGTGGATCAAGACGACCCGCTGTCGGTGCGTGATCGGGCGATGATGGAGCTGATGTATGGCGCAGGATTGCGTTTAGCCGAGCTGGTTGATTTAAACGTGCGTGATGTCTCGGTACGTAAAGGGGATTTGCGTGTCACCGGTAAAGGGGAAAAAGAGCGCATCGTGCCTTTTTCCGGCATGGCCAAAACCTGGGTAATGAACTGGCTGAAAGTGCGTAACCAGCTCCTCAAAGGGCCAGAAGAGGCGCTATTTATCTCTAAACTTGGCCAGCGAATTTCGCACCGTAGCGTGCAAAAACGTATGGCGGAGTGGGGACAAAAGCAGGCGGTGAATAGCCACATTAATCCTCACAAACTGCGTCATAGTTTTGCCACTCACATGCTGGAGTCGTCCGGGGATTTGCGCGCAGTGCAAGAGCTTCTCGGCCATGCCGATTTAAGTACCACACAAATCTATACCCATTTGGACTTTCAACACTTGGCGAAAGTGTATGACGCGGCGCATCCCCGTGCCCGCAGCACAGAGGCTAGCAAACCTCGTGCAGGTAAAAAAAACAACTCGGAGTCGTGATATGAAATTTTATCGTCGCTTAAACGCGTTTGATGCGGTGAGTTTTGACTTGGATGATACCTTGTACGATAACTGGCCGGTGATCGCACGTGCGGAGGCGGCGCTAAACGACTACTTGGGCGAGCACTGCCCGCCGCTCGCCGCGCTTGATAAAGCGACCCTTGCGGGATTTCGCCGCCAAGCCCGTGATGAGAACCCTGCCCAACGCTTTGATGTTACCGCGATGCGGGTTGCCCAGCTGACGCTTGCCGGTGAACATGTTGGTTTAACCGCGGAGAAGGCGCGCGCACAAGCCCAAGCGGCGACCACCCTCTTTTGCGGATATCGCAGTGATTTTACCCCGCCGGCGCAAAGTTTGGCTTACTTAAAAGCCTGGTCCGAGAAACTGCCATTGGTGGCCATCACCAACGGTAACGTCGACACCGATGCGATTGGCCTGACGCCGTTTTTCCAGCATATTTTCCGTGCCGGTGAACACGGGGCGGCCAAGCCGAGTCCAGAGATGTTTGATAAAGCTGCGCAGGCCTTAGGCATCGCCCCGGCGCGTATTTTACATGTGGGCGATCACTTAAGTTCGGATGTAGCTGGCGCGCGCCAAGCGGGCATGCAAGCATGTTGGATCCGCCCAGAGCGCCAATCCCCCATGATGCATAAAGGACGCACCTTACCGGATGTGGCGATCGACGATTTATCTGAGCTCGATACCCTTATTCAGCAACGGCACCGCTAATGGGTGCCGCTTGGTTTGCGGGCTAGCCAGTTATCGAGGTTAAGCCACCCCGGCCCCCACACACTGACCACCAACAAGATCACGCCCCACATTATGTGGTCATCATAGCCACGCTCCCATAGCAGTGGATAGGAGGCGACCGCGACGATGTTGAACACAAATAACGCCAACGTCATTGGCCGTGCGAGCAGGCCCAAAGCAACAAATATCGGCAAAATCAGCTCCGCCGCGGTCCCTAAATAAGCGGCCAGCTGCCACGGCAGCAACGGCACTTGATACTCATACTCGAACAGGTATAGGGTGCTGTCCCAATTTTGGTATTTGATCAGCCCGGATTGAAAAAAAATCCACGCTACATAGACGCGACCCACCAGAAGAAGTAGCGGTTGCAGTGGGGTAAGCGCGCGGGCGAAGGTGTGATTGATTGTGGTTAGCCACATGGCTTACTCCTTAGCATTGCAGGCAGTCGTTGGGGTGGTAAATGCATTCATGGCCGCGAGCTCAGACACACACGCCAGTTGCGTCTCTGACAGGGCGCCTAATGGAGTGTGTGGGCAGGCGTTGAGCACACTGACATGATGGGTATTGAGCGCGTACCAATGCACCTTGTCTTGGTTAGCAACCAGTAATAAAGCTTGCGGCTTCTCGACCACCAAGCCTTCGAACTGCTCCGTGGCGATCGCTTGCCACACGTCACTGACTGCGTAGTCGCTTTCAAATAGACGCGCTTGATGGTTGAGCGGTAAACAAACCTGCGCTTGTTGCTCAGGGCTTAGCGACGCGAGCGCGCTGCCTTCAAACGCCGGAGAGGGAGGGGTGAGAGTGAGCACCACTTGCGCCCACTCAAAACGGGCAAGTTCGGCGCAACAAGGCACGGGCTCGATAATATTGGGCAGGGCGCGCAAGGTCGCATCGAACTGTGCGCCATAGTCTTCCATCACCCCGGTTTGCGGGGGATGCACCATCGCATGATGACGCGCTACCGCATCAAAACACGCCTCACCCAGTAGTGCACAGGTCTTGGGATACACGCATTTTAGCGTGTCAGTGAGGGTGACCACATAATGGTTGCGATAAATCTGCAATCGCTTGTCAGCGGCAACGCGACCATCTTTTATCGGCAGCGGCTGAGGGTCATCTCGCAATGTGGCAGCAAAGGCCTGCTGCAAGGTTGCCAGCGTCATACCGCCTCCTTATGTCGAGCCAGTCGGTGGTGGGCTTTGGCCGCTTCTGCTAACAATCGCTCGGGTGCGGGCAAGTCGCTATCCCACTCAATGAGGGTGTGGCGAGGGCCGTGGCGGTCAATCCACTGTTGATAGAGCGTCCATACTGCCTCGCTAACCGGCTGGTTATGGGTGTCTATCCAAATTTCTCCTGCGGGGGTGTGTTTGACGGTAAACCCAGCAAGGTGAATTTCTTTCACCGCATGGGCGGGAATCGCGTCAAGGTAGGTGCTGGCGATGAAATCATGGTTAAACGCGCTGACATGAACGTTATTTAAATCGAGCAGTAAATCGCAGCCCGTGCGAGCGTGTACTTCGGCGAGAAAGTCCCATTCGTGGTAGTCACCCTGAGCAAAGCTTAAATAGCTCGATGGGTTCTCAATCAGCAGAGGACGCTGCAGCGCGTCTTGAACCTGTTGCACATTGGTGCAAAACACCCGCAATGCCTGCTCGGTGTAAGGGAGGGGGAGTAAATCGTGAAAGTGCTGCCCGTCTATCCGGCTCCAACTTAAATGGTCAGACACAAACAGTGGCTCGACGTGTTTGACCAGTGTACACAATTTGTCTAAATGTGCCCGATCAAGCGGCTCGTCGCTCCCCAGCGACAGCCCCACGCCATGACAGCTGATGGCGTAATCCTCACGTAACCGCATCAGGGTTGAGAAGGCAGGACGGTGGGGACGGAAATAGTTTTCACTGTGAATTTCTAACCAGCCAAGCTTTGGGCGATATTGGTCGAAGTAGGCGAGATGTGGTTGTCTGAGCCCCACGCCGGTCAAAACGGTTGCCTCATCCATGGTTGCTCCTTGTGGTCAAATGACAAAGCCCGGGGTTAGCCCGGGCGCGCCATATCACGATGACGAGGTACTGCCGCCGGCTAAGCGATCGCACAAGCCTTTTGGTACCATCACAAACGCATCTTTTTGGCCGTCTTCGGTGGAGGTGCCCGCGCAGGAGCTGGTGTTGGTGGCGCAGTCATTTTGTCCGGCTTTGGCGACGCCATAGCATTTTTCTTTTTCTGCCGCATGGGCCGGTGCGCTAGTGAGTGTGGTCGCGCCTACGGCCAGCAATCCTGTCACAGCGGCGGCAACCGCTAGGTTAGTATGTTTCATCATGCTTCCTCTTCTTGTTCCGTGTTGGTGTTATCAGCCCACTGATTGGTGGTGGGCATATAAACCAAGATAGGAAAACACTGCGCAATCTTTCACCACTTAAGCGATTTTTTGCGTGCTGGTGGCTAACCTGCTGAATTATTGTTTAAAAAAGTTGCGTCGGGATCGGGCGCGCAATTTAGTGGCGAGCTGGTATAATCGCTAACCAGTGTATAAATACCCAGTAAAATGGCAGGTGGCGATGGACGTATCAACTCTTCTTGACGGACTCAACGACAAACAGCGTGAAGCCGTGGCCGCGCCGCTCGGCAACCATTTGGTGTTGGCAGGTGCTGGCAGTGGTAAAACCCGGGTGCTGGTTCATCGTATGGCTTGGCTGATGCGGGTCGAAGAGGCATCGCCGTTCTCGGTGATGGCGGTCACCTTCACCAACAAAGCGGCAGCGGAAATGCGCGGTCGTATCGAGCAATTGATGCAAGGCACCGCCTCTGGCATGTGGTGTGGCACCTTCCACGGCATTTGCCATCGTATTCTCCGTGCCCACTATTTAGACGCCAACCTGCCACAAGACTTCCAAATTCTTGATTCAGACGATCAGCAGCGTTTGCTACGTCGGTTAATTAAAGCGCAAAACTTGGATGAAAAACACTGGCCCGCCAAGCAAGCGAGTTGGTATATCAATGGCAAAAAAGACGAAGGCTTGCGCCCCAAGCACATTGATACCCACCATGATCCGGTTGAAAGTACTTGGCTGCGGATTTATCAGGCTTATCAAGAAGCCTGTGATCGCGCCGGTTTGGTGGATTTTGCGGAGATCTTGCTGCGAACCTTAGAGTTATTGCGCGATAAAGCGGTGATCCGCGAACACTATCAAGCACGTTTCCAGCACATTTTGGTGGATGAGTTCCAAGATACCAACAACATCCAATATGCTTGGTTGCGCATGATGGCGGGCCAACAGGCGCATGTGATGATTGTGGGGGACGACGACCAATCCATTTACGGCTGGCGTGGCGCGAAAGTCGAAAATATTCAGCGTTTTCTGGATGATTTCACCACCCCGCAGACCATTCGTTTGGAGCAAAACTACCGCTCAACCAGTACGATTTTGCAAGCGGCGAACACCCTGATTGAAAACAATGCCGACCGGATGGGCAAAAGCCTGTGGACCGAGGGCAAAGAGGGTGAGCCCATCTCTGTGTATGCCGGTTTTAATGAGCTGGATGAAGCGCGTTTTGTGGTCGGGAAAATCAAAACCTGGCAAGACGAAGGCGGCGCGCTCACCGACAGCGCGATTTTATACCGCAACAACGCCCAATCTCGGGTGCTGGAAGAAGCCTTAATTCAAGCCGGTCTCCCTTATCGTATCTACGGCGGCATGCGCTTTTTCGAACGTCAGGAAATCAAAGATGCGCTGGCCTATTTACGTTTGATGGCGAATCGCAATGACGATGCGGCGTTTGAGCGGGTGGTAAACACGCCCACTCGGGGGATTGGTGATCGCACCCTTGAGACGCTTCGTGGCGCGGCGCGCGATCGTGGCCAAACCTTATGGCACACGGCCGAGCAAATCTTGGCAGAAAAAGCACTGGCAGGACGCGCAGCCAATGCGCTGGGCCGGTTTATCGAGCTGGTCAATGCGCTAGAAGATGACACCCGTGA
Source organism: Salinivibrio siamensis (assembly GCF_001996005.1). GTDB lineage: Bacteria > Pseudomonadota > Gammaproteobacteria > Enterobacterales > Vibrionaceae > Salinivibrio > Salinivibrio siamensis. The sequence goes on from NZ_MUFB01000013.1 coordinate 38,867, forward strand.
CATGGCACTGTATCAACAAACCGATGCGGTGATCCGTCACTCCGGCTTGCGCGCCATGTACGAGCAAGAAAAAGGTGAAAAAGCGCAAGCGCGTGTCGATAACTTGGAAGAGTTGGTGACGGCTACGCGCCAATTTACGCCTCCTGAAGAGGCGGAAGCGGAAGGGATGACACCGCTGTCGGCGTTCTTGGCCCATGCCGCCCTTGAGGCCGGTGAAGGCCAAGCGGACGAGTTTGATGATGCGGTCCAATTGATGACCTTACACAGTGCCAAAGGCCTCGAGTTCCCCTTAGTCTTTATGGTCGGGGTGGAAGAGGGCATGTTCCCCAGCCAGATGTCAGCCGAAGAAGCGGGCCGCTTAGAAGAAGAGCGTCGCCTTTGCTATGTCGGCATGACGCGAGCGATGGAAAAACTCTATCTGACCTACGCAGAAATGCGCCGTGTGTACGGCAAAGACATGTTCCATAAGATCTCGCGCTTTATTCGTGAGCTGCCCGAGGCCTGCTTGGAAGAAGTGCGGATGCGTGCCAATGTCTCACGCCCTGCCGCAAGCGGTGGCCGTTTTTCCAAAACGCAGACTCAGGAGAACTTTAACCAAACCGGGTTTAGTTTGGGTCAGCGGGTTCAACACCCTAAATTTGGTGAAGGCACCATCATCAACTTTGAAGGCAGTGGCGGACAAAGCCGCGTGCAAGTTGCCTTTAATGGGGAAGGGATTAAGTGGTTGGTGACTCAGTACGCCAAACTGGAAGCGCTTTAAGCTCGACCGGTTAACGCCAAATAACGCCCAGCCTCGGCTGGGCGTGTTGGTATTTATCCTATCACCTGCGCTTTTCGGCCTCGGTGTTAGCCGAACACGCCGGCTTGCCAAACGACCGCACCACCTAGCAGCAAAAACAACAGCGCACACAGGCCATCGATAACCGGGGCGACTTTGGTGAGCACTTGCTGTACGCGACTGCCTGATAGCAGCCAGGCAAGCGAAGAAAACCAGCCTAATGAGAGCAGAAACACCACCGCCACGGCCATGGCTTTGCCGCTGGCAGACATGCTCGCCGGCACCAAGGTACTCATCAACGAAATAAAAAACACCAAGGCTTTAGGGTTAAAAAGGTTGGTCAGCACCCCTTTCCAAAAGGCCTGTTTTTGGCCGCGTACCGCAGGCGCATCATTGGCGGTTTGCGCCGGTGCTGTGGTGGCGGCGAGCAAGCCTTTGATTGCGCTAAGGCCTAAATACATCAGCACACTGCCCCCCGCCACTTGCACCCACATAAAGAGTTGTGGGTGCTGATGCACCAACAGGCTGATGCCGGTAATGCTCAGTATTGTGTGCGCCAAAATACTGAGCGATAACCCCAGCGCAATCGCCAAGCCAGTGGCACGGCCATAACGGGTCGCATTTTGGAGCACCAAGGCAAAGTCGGGCCCGGGGCTGAGCAGCGCAACCATATGTACCCCCGCCAGCGTGGCGAGAATAGCGAACTCATTCATCCTGATTTTCCTGCTGACAAAGGCGTGGTCTCTATCTTGGCTTCTTGCTGTCGTTTCGCCCGATAGGCATCAAAGCTAAATATCGCCAAGGCGGCCCAGATAAAGGCAAAGGTGGTGGCTTTATCTGGGGTAAAGGGTTCGTCATACAAGCCGACGGCAAGTAAAAACATTAAGCTGGGGCCGATATATTGGAAAAAGCCCAATACCGTCAAGGGTAAGCGGGTGGCGGCGCCGGTAAAGCACAGTAAAGGCACCGTCGTGATCAAACCGGCAGCGGCCAGTAGCATATTCAGGCTGATGGGATTATCGAGCAGGTTGGCGCTGGGTGTATCGGCAAACTGCCACAGATAAATCAGCGCAACGGGCAAGAGTGTGCAGGTTTCCACAAACAAACCCGGCACCGCAGGGAGATTGATTTTTTTGCGCAGTAAGCCGTAAATCGCAAAACTGGTGGCCAGCACCAACGCAATCCAAGGCAGTGAACCAAAGGTGATCAGTTGTACTAATACCCCTACCAACGCTAGCGCGGCGGCAAGCCACTGTAGACGGCGGAAACGCTCACCAAGAAAGATCATCCCCAGCGCTACGTTCACCAGTGGATTAATGTAGTAGCCAAGGCTGGCATCTAGCATGCGGTTATTGACAATCGCCCAGATAAAAATCAGCCAATTACAGCCAATAAAGCAAGAGGTGAGCATCAACATCAACAGCTTTTTCGGCTCGCGGATAATCGGCTTGAGCTGATAAAAACGACGGGTGAAAAAAAGCAGTAATGCCAAAAAAACAAACGACCACAATACCCGGTGCGCTAAAATTTCCGGCGCCGGAATATGGTTGACCGTTTTAAAGTACATGGGGGCGATACCCCACATAATGTAGGCCGCAAGGGCCAATAACACGCCTTGGCGTGTACGTTTTGGATCAGGAATCACAGCGCAGTCTCGTTATAAGTGTCGGTCAGGGATGAACACGAACGTGTGCATGTTGCCTAGATGTAACAAGTTGTAAGGGCGGGCGCAAGCACCTTTCTCTGTGCTCAGGGTTTCATCGCTTACGGGGTGTCGGTAGAATGAGCGCCAGTTTGAGTAATGAGCTTGATTATGTCCGCCACCCCCGCCCATGCCGATGCGTCAACCGCGACTGACGTCGCTACCGCTGATCCTGCCATGAGTCCTGCCCATCAGGTACTCAAAGCGGTGTTTGGTTATCACCAGTTCCGCGAGGGTCAGCAAGCGGTGATTGATGCGGCGATTGCGGGGCGTGACGCCTTGGTGATTATGCCGACCGGGGGCGGGAAATCACTGTGCTATCAGATCCCTGCGTTGGTGCGCACTGGCTTGACCGTGGTGATTTCACCTTTGATTTCATTGATGAAAGATCAGGTTGACCAGCTTAATGCCAATGGTGTTGCCGCGGCGTGTTTAAACTCAGCGATGACGCCTGAGGCGCAAGCGGACACCTTGCGCACGTTAAATCAGGGGGAGGTGAAGCTACTCTATGTGTCGCCTGAGCGCGCGTTAGGGCGCGACTTTATCCATCGCTTAACGGAGTGGCAACTGGCGTTGATTGCGGTCGACGAAGCGCACTGTATTTCCCAATGGGGCCATGACTTTCGCCGCGAATATGCCTCTTTAGGCCAGCTCAAACAGCACTTTCCTGATGTGCCTGTGATGGCGCTGACAGCCACCGCGGATGCCACCACGCGCGAGGATATTTTATCCCGCCTTGCCCTGCACGATCCCTTGGTGCATCTGGGTAGCTTTGACCGCCCTAACATTCGCTACACCTTGCTGGAAAAGCACAAACCTTTGGCCCAATTGGTGCAGTTTCTGAGCGGTCAACGCGGCCAATCAGGGATTGTCTATTGCAATAGCCGTAAGCGGGTTGAGCAGGTCACTCAAAAACTGTGTGATAACAATATGCTCGCCGCTGCCTACCATGCGGGARTGAGCACTGAGGCGCGCGGCTCTGTGCAAGAGGCGTTTCAACGTGACGATGTCAACATTGTGGTGGCGACTGTGGCGTTTGGGATGGGGATCAATAAGCCCAATGTCCGTTTTGTGGTGCACTATGATGTGCCGCGCAATATTGAATCTTACTACCAAGAAACCGGCCGAGCAGGGCGAGATGGACTGCCGGCTGAAGCGGTGTTGTTGTATGACCCCTCCGACATGGGATGGCTCCATCGCTGCTTGGAAGAAAAGCCGGATGGGCCCCAAAAGCAGGTCGAAAGCCATAAACTGACCGCGATGGGCGCGTTTGCTGAAGCGCAAACCTGTCGCCGTTTAGTGCTCCTAAACTACTTTGGCGAGAATCGCCAAACCCCTTGTGGCAACTGTGATATTTGTCTCGACCCACCCACCCATTTTGATGGCACCGAACAAGCACAAAAAGCGCTGTCGTGCGTGTACCGTGTTAACCAAAGCTTCGGGGTTGGATATGTGGTGGAAGTGTTGCGCGGGATGCAAAATCAGCGCATTAAAGATCATGGTCACGACAAGCTCTCTACCTATGGCATCGGGCGAGAGTGGAGCCATGAATACTGGGTGAGTATTATTCGCCAATTGATCCACCGCGGTTATCTGGTGCAAAACATTGCCCGTAGTTCGGTGCTGCAGTTGACCGAACAAGCGCGACCATTGCTGCGCAGCGAGATTGCCCTCGAGCTGGCGGTGCCGCGTATTGGCCTCAGCCCTCGCACCAAAGCCAACAAGCTGAGCCAGCGCCATTACGATAAAAAACTGTTTGCCAAGCTGCGTAAGTTACGGAAAGCCATTGCTGACGAAGAAGATATTCCGCCTTACGTGGTATTTAACGATGCCAGTTTGATGGAAATGGCGGAGATGCTGCCGTCATCTCAAGCGGAGCTCCTGGCGGTGAGTGGCGTGGGGCAGCGCAAGCTAGAAAAATTCGGCGATGCATTTTTGGGCTTAATTGATGATCATCTCAGTGTGAGTGAATTTGGTTATGGTACCGAGTAACTGGCAACTGATGGCGTCCGACGGCGCCTTGGCGTTTTATCAGCCGCAGCTGGATGCGGATAATGCTAAAGAAGTCTGTCAGCCATTGTTAGAAACCCTCGCAGCCTCTGTGCTTGAGTGGCAACAAGACGCTGACATGATGACCTGGCTGATTGATTTTGAAGGCACGCGCTTGATGCTTAAAGCGGCACATTATACCCAGAGCGTGTGGTTAGAAGCGCTGGATGAGGAGGGCGACGAGGTGATTAGCTTTTTGCGCCGCTGGTGGACGCGTCACCCGCCTCTCTAAATTGCACTGGCACCGTCGATTGATTGCTGTATAATTCGCCACCTCGCGCTACCTGCAGACAGGTAGCTAAGTTTTTTGGGTTCCCTCGCCCCCAATAACAAAAAGGTGCACTATGAGCCACTTTTCTCTTGCTCAGCAGCGTAAAGCGCTGGGCTACCTCGTGATTTTTCATTTACTGATCATTGCCTCCAGCAACTACTTGGTGCAGATCCCCTTTACGGTATGGGGGTTTCATACCACGTGGGGAGCGTTTACCTTTCCGTTTATTTTCTTGGCGACGGATTTAACGGTCAGGATCTATGGTCCAGCATTGGCACGCCGTATTATCTTGCTGGTCATGGTACCTTCGCTGCTGATTTCTTACGTATTATCCGTCTTGTTTTACCAAGGCAGCTATCAAGGCATGGAACAGCTGGGTACGTTTAATCTCACCGTTGCGCGAATTGCGATTGCCAGCTTTATGGCTTATCTGCTCGGCCAGATCTTAGATATTCATGTGTTTAACCGGTTACGCCAGCAACGCCAATGGTGGGTCGCGCCGAGTTGTTCTACCTTGTTTGGTAATGCGTCAGACACGCTCGCGTTCTTTGCGATTGCGTTTTACCAAAGCCAGGATGCTTTTATGGCCGAGCATTGGGTTGAAATTGCCTTGGTAGACTATGCCTTTAAGCTGATTATTAGCTTGGGGCTGTTTATTCCTATGTATGGGGTGTTACTCAACTTGATTATTCGACGAATCACACAGGTGACGCCGTCGGCGACGGTACAGCAAACGTCCTAATTAGTAGCAGAATAAAGAGTCGCATCGCGGCTCTTTTTTTACATCAATGCGGGGAGGTGAGATGGAAATTCGTGCTGGGCACTTAGAGGAGGCGGTAACGGTGCTTAACAGCGTGCCCGAGTTGGATGCGGGTGTATCCTTGGAGCAATGCCACGCGCGATTAGCCGGACGCACGGCATTGGTATTGGTGGGATATCTACACGGTGAGCCTGTGGGGGCGAAAATAGGCTATGCCACCAGTGAGACCCAGTTTTATAGCTGGCTCGGCGGAGTGACCAAAGCGGCCCGTGGCAAAGGGGTGGCGAAAGCGCTACTCAAGGCTCAAGAAGCGTGGGTTGATGAGTCGGGTTATCAAACGCTTGCGGTTAAATCACGCAACCGCTTTACCGCGATGGTGTGTATGCTGGTTTGTCATGGCTATCAGATTGTGGCGTTGGAGGAAAAGGGTCAGCCTGCTGACTATCGCCTTTATTTTGAGAAGCAGATCAATAATTGAGCAGTGAATGCAAAATAATCGCATTTTCTTCTTGATGAACGATAATGAGAATGGTTATTATTAACTTGCACTCAGGGCAAGCCCACATGCTTAACCCTGAAGGCACGACATTGCTCACATTGCTTCCAGTGTATTAGCGGGGCGCTTATCAGACAGTGATTAAGTTAGCCTATTTTTGCTAGGCGACACCTCTCGGGGTGTCGCTTTTTTCTTTTCTGGGCAAGGGCTTTTCGAACCTGGGTTGTTGGTGTGATGGCTGTGGGTGCAATGACAGTTTGATGACAGTGAGAGAGTCTGCGCACAAGATCAACAAATGAAAAAGATTCTCAATTAAGTGTTGAAAACGGTAATGAGAATGGTTATTGTTAACTTGTCTTCAGGGCCAAGCCCACATGCTCAGCGCTGAAGGCACGACATTGCTCACATTGCTTCCAGTGTATTGGGGCCAGCAAACTGTTACTAAGACAGCTTTGACTTTGCGCTCACTTGTTATAGCGACGCCCATCTCGGCGTCGCTTTTTTCTTTTCTCTTCTTTGTCTCTTTGTGGATGAGCGTGGCTTAGGCGAGCTCAACCAATTTTTTTACCATACGATTGATGCCAACGGCCGCATCAGTGACGGATGTCGCGAGCATATAGGCGGGGGTGGAAAGCAGATGGTGACGTTGGTCTAACACATAATCCGATACCGGACACTCTATATGTTCACCGCCCATACGGTTAAAGGCGGCGGCGATATCGGGCTCATTACCAATGGTGCCTTTGACGCCTTTCGGGTAGATCTGCGGGATCATAATAGGGGCAATACACATATAGCCAGCAGGCTTCTCGGAACGGGCAAAGGCCTGACACACCGCAAACATATCTTGGTGCACCTGAACCGGATCGCCATTGTAGGCAAAATCCGACAAGTTTTTCGCTGCCCCAAAGCCCCCGGGAACCAGTAAGGCGTCGAAGTCATCGGCGTTCAGATCGGTCAGCGGAAGAATATCTCCACGTACAATGCGGCTGGCTTCAGTGAGCACATTACGCGTTTCGCTCATCGCCTCGCCAGTACGATGGTTAATGACATGGTGCTGATCGATATCTGGCGCAAAGCACTGCCATTGGGCATCGTTTTGCTCAAGGGCAAGTAGGGATAACACAGTTTCTTGGATCTCGGCACCGTCAAACACGCCGCAGCCAGATAAGATCACAGCAACCTTTTTCATGACGCTCTCCTTGTATCGGCATTTACAATATTGCAATCAGAGTGGGCAATGCATAAAGCATCGTCTACGCTTAATGGCGTTTGACAGTGTCGCATTGGCCAAGGGCTTATGCGAAATAGTAGTCAAGATCGCAAGATAAATTGGTGATTATCTCCGCAGTTTGTGATGACTTTCTCTGCAACCTTTGACACCGATAGCGATTTCTTTTTCCACACCACAGGATCCTTTTTCGATCAAGATCTAGATCCTGGTTTTTTATTTAAGTTGATGTTTTTATTTAATAAAAAATCCATTTTTCATGTTTGTTTAGACAAAATCAAAATCCTATAAAATAATTACCAACAAAGTTATCCACAGATTGGCGACCTTGTGGGAAAAACCATGGTTAACAGGGGTCGAGACTCGTGGCATGCTTAACGGCTAACGTGTTTAACTGGCGATCAAGATTCTGATATGGCAACTCTTCCCGACAATCCGTTAATCCTTGTGGATGGCTCTTCGTATCTTTACCGGGCATACCATGCGTCTCCCAATCTCACTAATAGCCAAGGCGAACCCACTGGCGCGGTGTTTGGGGTGGTGAATATGCTGCGCAGCCTGTTGCGACAGTACCCGCATTCGCATGTGGCGGTGATTTTTGATGCCAAAGGGAAGACGTTCCGTGACGACATGTACGAGCAGTACAAAGCCAACCGTCCACCGATGCCAGAGGATCTACGCGGGCAAATTGAACCTTTGCACAAGATTATCAACGCGATGGGCTTGCCTTTACTGGCGGTAGAGGGCGTGGAAGCCGACGATGTTATCGGCACGCTCGCCACTCAAGCCTCGAAAGCGGGGATGCCGGTGCTTATCAGTACGGGTGACAAAGATATGGCGCAGTTGGTGGATGAGCATGTCACCTTAATCAACACCATGACTAATGTCGTGATGGATCCTGAGGCGGTACGTGAGAAGTATGGTTTCGGCCCTGAGCATATTATTGATTATCTGGCTCTGATGGGCGACAAAGTCGATAATATTCCTGGCGTACCGGGTGTGGGCGATAAAACCGCGACCGCGCTGATTGCCAATCTAGGTGGCTTGGACGATATTTACGCCAACCTTGATAAGATTGCTGAGCTCAGCTTCCGCGGCGCCAAAAGCATGGCGAAGAAATTGACTGAGCATCGAGAAGCCGCTTACCTGTCATATCAACTCGCTACGATTAAATTGGATGTAGCGCTCGATTTCACCCCTGAACAGCTGGTCAAGCAAGCGCCTGATAATGACACCTTGGTGACCATGTATCGTGATTTGCAATTCCGCCGCTGGCTCAAAGAGCTGGATGAAGGTGATGCGCCGGAAGAAGTGGTGTCTGATGAACCTATCTCGCAAGCGGCCACGATTGACCGTAGTGGCTACCAAACGCTATTAACGCGGGACGCACTAGACACTTGGCTGAAGAAAATTCGTGACGCTGAGGTGGTGGCGGTCGATACCGAAACCGATAGTCTCAACTATATGGAAGCCAATCTGGTTGGGATTTCATTTGCCGTCGCGCCAGGTGAAGCGGCCTATGTACCCGTGGCTCATGATTATCTGGAAGCGCCCGCGCAGTTATCGCTGGATGAAGTGCTGGAGGTGTTACGCCCTTGGTTGGAAGACCCTTCAGCGGCGAAAGTTGGCCAGAATCTGAAATATGATGCCAGTGTGTTTGCGCGTCACGGGATCACCTTAAAAGGGATTGCCTATGACACCATGCTGGAGTCGTACGTCTACAACAGTGTCGCGGGACGCCATGACATGGACAGCCTCGCTGAGCGCTACTTGCAGCACACCTGCATCAGCTTTGAAGAGATAGCGGGGAAAGGCAAGAAACAACTGACCTTTAATCAAATTCCTCTTGAGCAAGCGGCGCCTTATGCGGCGGAAGATGCCGATATTACGTTGCGTTTGCACCAATACCTGATTGGTAAAGTCACCAGTGACGAGAAACTGAAAACCATTTTTGAGTGCTATGAGATGCCGTTAGTCAGCGTGTTGTCGCGTATGGAACGTCATGGTGTGCTAATCGATAAAGACAAGCTGGCGACCCAATCAGAGGCGCTACATACTCGCTTGATTGAGCTTGAGCGTGAAGCGTTTGAGATTGCTGGTGAGGAGTTCAACTTAAGCTCGCCCAAGCAACTACAAGCGATTTTGTTCGAGAAAATGGGCCTGCCGGTGGTAAAGAAAACCCCATCAGGCAGCCCCTCAACCAATGAAGAAGTGCTGCAAGAGCTCTCACTCGATTACCCGCTGCCAGCGCGGATTCTGGAATACCGTGGGTTGGCAAAACTCAAATCGACTTACACGGACAAATTGCCGCGCATGATCAATGCGCAAACCGGCCGCGTGCATACCTCGTATCATCAAGCCGTTACTGCAACAGGGCGCTTATCGTCCACCGATCCGAACTTACAAAATATCCCTATTCGTAACGAACAGGGTCGCCGTATTCGAGAAGCCTTCACCGCGGAACCGGATCACACCATTTTGGCGGTCGATTACTCGCAAATCGAATTGCGGATTATGGCGCACTTATCCGGTGATAAAGCCTTGCTAGAAGCCTTCCGTGAGGGCAAAGATATTCACGCCGCCACCGCAGCGGAAGTGATGGGGGTAAGCCTCGATGAAGTCACCAGTGAACAGCGTCGCCGCGCCAAAGCAATCAACTTTGGCCTGATTTATGGCATGAGTGCCTTTGGCTTATCTCGTCAATTAGGGATTGGTCGCCATGAAGCACAAAGCTATATGGATACTTACTTTGAGCGTTATCCAGGCGTGAAGGCCTACATGGACCGCACCCGTGAACAAGCAGCGGAAAAAGGCTATGTGGAAACCATTTTTGGTCGTCGCCTCTATTTGCCAGAAATTAAATCGCGTAATGGCATGCGTCGTAAAGGGGCAGAGCGCGCGGCAATCAATGCGCCGATGCAAGGAACCGCCGCCGATATTATCAAGCGTGCGATGATACTGGTTGATCAATGGATTCAAGCCAATGCGGCGGATGATGCTCGCCTAGTGATGCAAGTTCACGATGAACTGGTGTTGGAAGTCAAAACGTCATCAATGTCCAAAGTTGAAAGCCAAGTACGGAAATTGATGGCATCAGCGGCTGACTTGGATGTCCCTTTGATTGCCGAAGCCGGTTTCGGAGATAACTGGGGAGAAGCCCACTAAGTTCAGGGTTTTTATTGACCTTTCTGTCGTTTTATACCGAAAGCCGATATTTTTATCGGCTTTTTTTTGGTCACTATCCACCTGATCTTTGGCGTTTTTACTCTAAACCGCCTTATTTTTATGAAAAAAAATTACGTAAGATACTTTTCAATACTGAGTGATTGATATACAGTTAACAACGTAGGGTACAGAGGTAAGATGTTCTATCTTTCAGACCTTTTGTTTCACGTTATTGGATTTGGCTGATTCAGCAGCCCCAGTCAGGATACTGACTGGGGCTTTTTTTATTGGCTAATCGTCAACGCGATGAGTCGACCCTGCCACTGCCTTTTTTGTGTTTTGCTGATTCGCATCATCYCATTCTTTTCAAAAAAATTAGAGTAATTACTTTAATTATGGCTGGAGGCTTGGTTATAATGCGCACAGCTTCTTGTTCTTTATGTGTCTATGGGGGCTGATTGAGCTCGCTTACGCACAAAGATTCGCCGACTCTCGTATTGAGGGTCGGCTTTTTTTTATCTGCGTAAGCGACAGGTGGGCCCTATCCGTCCAAGAGGGTTAATCGGTTGGCTGTGGGTCGTCTGCGATCACCGGCGGTGTTTGTTGATACCAAGCGTCTAGTTTACGGCGCAATTTGTCGACGCCCATCCCTTTGAGCGATGAGTACAACTCGACCTCAACATCCCCGCAAAAGGCCAGTGACGCTTCGCGGATTTTCATCAGTTGCTGCTTACGTGCCCCTGATTTCAATTTGTCGGCTTTGGTCAGTAGCACTAACACCGGTAAGTGAGATTCAACCGCCCAGTAAATCAGTTGCTGATCCAAGTCTTTCATCGGATGACGAATATCCATCAAGACCACTAATCCGCCAAGTTGATCACGTTTTTGTAAATATTCTCCCAGCGAACGCTGCCACTTCTCTTTCATTTCCAACGGGACTTGGGCATAACCATAACCAGGTAGGTCGACAATGTGACACCCTTCGTCCACTTTAAAGAGGTTAATTAATTGTGTGCGCCCGGGTGTCTTACTGGTCTTTGCTAGGCTCTTTTGGTCACAAAGACGGTTAAGGGAGCTAGACTTACCGGCGTTGGAACGGCCAGCAAACGCAATCTCTATCCCCGTATTATCAGGAAGATGGCGAATGTCGGGTGCGCTGGTAACAAACTGGGTGTTACGGTAATTAAGTGATTGCTCCACTGTTAACTCCGTCTCGTCTTGGTGTAGTAGACTGATTACTTTTGTGTGAATTTGTGTAAAATAACCGTGCTCGGTTTTTGATCGGTAATTGTACCATGACGGTAACTAAGTAGTGGTACTGGAAGCTTGATAATTATAAACGGAATGTCATGAAGAAATTAGCGCTAATATTGACTCTCCTCGCCAGCACTTCAGTCTGGGCCCAAGGAGATGCTGAAGCGGGCAAAGCAAAATCCAATACCTGTGTCGCCTGTCACGGTGCTGACGGTAACAGTGTTTTGCCTGATTACCCAAACTTGGCGGGTCAGCACGCCAACTATCTAGAGAAACAACTGAAAGAATTTAAGCTCGGCGCGCAAAGCGGCGGTGAGCAGGGGCGTTATAACGCTGTGATGGCTGGTATGGTGGCACCGCTCTCTGAGCAGGACATGGCAGACTTAGCGGCTTACTATGCAACCTTAACACCCAAGCCTGGCACCACGCCCGAAACGGCTATCGAAGTAGGCCGTCAGCTCTACATGGCGGGCGATCCGGAGCGCGGTATTGCAGCCTGTACAGCCTGTCATGGTCCTCGCGGGAATGGCACCCCTTCTTCTGGTTTCCCGAAAATTTCTGGCCAGCCTGCGAAGTATCTAGCCAGTCAGTTGAAAATGTTCCGTGCCGGAGAGCGTCATAATGATATGAACAAAATGATGCGCTCGGTTGCGGCGAAACTGACGGACAAGGAAATTGATGCACTGTCTAACTACTTAGGCGGGCTCCACTAATAACCGAGCTGTCCAACGAAAACGGTGGCGTAATGTACGCCACCGTTTTTTTTATCTCTTCCATTTATGCGACAGTCTATGACGCTTGGCACGCATTTTGTCAGCACATCACTGATAGCGACAACGGCGACCTTCTGCGTAAGAGATTGGCTATTCTCTTGCAAGAAAAACACGTCATTTTTTGAAAGACATATTTTATGTTCATTTAAAATCAGTCAGTTACCTCTGTGTCTTGTTTCCTGATTCAATGTTTTATGGCTGGCATTCTAGGCAGTCGCGCTCATTGCGATATGCTACCACTATCAACAGGACGTTGGTCTTAAGGACAAGTGATTGAGCCAAGCAAGGCACATGAGCACCAGGACGGTCTGACCACAGGATGTGGATGTTGCCAAGGTAGGCGCACAAGGACGACGTGACACAGGATGTGTGGTGGGTGTCGAACGACAAGGACGCAGGAAGCGACTGACACGCAGGTATGCGACCCACGATAACAGGACGTTGATACTAAGGCGCCAAGCGCCATGAGTCAGGGATGAACAAGGTACCAGGACGGACACTATCCGCTTATTATCGCAAGCGCGATACGCGACAGGCTTTATGCCTGTCGCTTTTTTATTGACCCACTTTCTGCTACATTCGCGCCAGCATTTGGCATAGATGAATGATATGCAGCATTGCCCTTTATGTGAGCACACAACAACCCATCTTTATCACACCGACAAACGCAGAGCGTACCTTCAGTGCGCGGCGTGCGCGTTGGTGTTTGTTGAGCGCCAGGCATTGCTCGCGCCTGAAAATGAGAAAGCTATCTATGACTTACACCAAAATCACCCTGAGGATGACGGTTATCAGCGTTTTTTATCGCGTGTGATCAACCCTTTACTCGACCGCTTATCGGTGCCAGCAAAGGGGTTAGATTTTGGTTGTGGTCCTGGGCCTGTCTTGGCCAGTATGCTGCGAGACGCAGGGCATGATGTCGCCTGCTATGATCCCTTCTATGCGCCACAAACCGACGTACTGGATGCACATTATGACTTTATTACCTGTACGGAGGCCATCGAGCATTTCTATTGGCCAAAGGTGCAATGGCAGCAGTGGTTGTCGATGCTCAAGCCGGGGGGTTACTTGGGCATCATGACCAAGCTGGTTAAAGATCCAGACGCTTTTTCACGCTGGCACTATAAGAATGATCTGACGCATGTCAGCTTTTTTAGCCGATATACATTCCAGTTTTTAGCTCACCAAGCGGGGTTGGAACTGACGTTTATCGGCAACGACGTAATTTTAATGAGGAAACCAGAGTCATGACGCGTAAAAAGAAAACGCGCCGCGTAGGATCGGAAGGCCCGGCGCAATACGTAGATAAGAATCAGAACGAGCAAGACCGCATTGCGCGAATGCTGAAAAAGCAAAAAAAGCGTAAAGGCAAAAAAGCCGGCTCGCGTCATTCAGAAGAAGACAACAAGCAAGTGCGTCGCAGCGGTGGCAAAAAAGACCCGCGCATAGGCAGTAAAAAGCCGATCCCATTGGGTACGGATGCAGAAAAACCTAAGCAACCCAAGCTCACACCAGAGCAAGAGCTCGCCAAGCTTGAGCAAGATCCACAATTGAACGTGTTGTTGGATAGAATCGAAAATGGCGAGAAATTAGGGGCGGGTTTACAAGCTTATGTGGATGAGAAGCTGGATCGGATTGAGGTGCTGATGGATAAACTGGGCCTGCTTGCCGACGATAACGAGTTGGATGATGACGACGACCTGCTGGCTAAATTTGAGCAACAGGACGATTAACAAGGAGTAACCGGTGCAGGAGTGGATCTGGATATTGGCAGGACTTGGGGCGCTCATTATTTTAGCGCTATCGGTTTACGCAGGCGTATTGCTGGCGAAGTTAAAGCGACAAACCAAGTGGCAAGCCGAGATGAAAGAGGCAGCGATCAACCAACGCAATGACAAAATCATTGAGAGTGTTGATGTGATTGCGTTTGCCGCACTACAGAATCAATGCGATTTATCGGAGGCTGCGATCCGTCTTTACATGATCATGGATCATCTACAAGGCGATAAACGGGTTGCGTTTGATAGCCGCTACCCGGCCTTGTTTGAACTGTATGAGGCGGTAAAAGATACCCCTCGCGGTGAGGCAAGGAAGGGATTGAAAAAGAATGAGCGCATGCGACTCGACTTAGACCGAGCCAAACATGAAGCGCGTTTGGAAGAGGCGATAAAAGTTGAGCTTGCGGAAATCCTCGCCTTCACCGGCGCGCGTCACATCCCTGATCATATCCTCACGCACTAAGTGTGACTGCCTGGAATGCAGCCTATCGTGGCTGCTTTCCTCTGTCATTTTGCCTCAATACCCTTATAATTATTGGGCGAAAATCGATCTCACCGACACTTTCGCAACACCAGTGCGGGTAGTGCTAAACACCTTACTCAAGGCTGTGGCACACTAGACGCTGTTACTCCTTTCCTAAGCGCTTTTGCGGAATGTAAGCCATGTCATCACCACAAATCATTTGGGATCAAGCCCTTATCAATAAGTACAACTATTCAGGGCCCCGTTATACGTCGTATCCGACGGCACTCGAATTTCATGAGGCGTTTGCGCCCGCGGAATTTGATATGGCGTGTAGTCAGTACCCTGAGCGCCCGTTGTCGTTGTATGTGCATATCCCGTTTTGCCATAAACTTTGTTATTACTGTGGCTGCAATAAAGTGGTGACACGGCACCAACACAAGGCGGATGAGTATCTAGATGCGCTTGAGCACGAAATCCGTCAGCGTGCTTTCTTGCTGGGTTCACGTCGAGTGACTCAGCTGCATTGGGGCGGTGGCACGCCCACCTTTCTCACCAAGGCGCAAATCTCCCGCTTAATGGGATTGTTGCGTCAAGAGTTTGGTTTTGAGCGCGATGCGGAAATCAGCATTGAAGTCGACCCGCGCGAAATTCCACTCGATATGCTCGATCACCTGCGGAGCGAAGGTTTCAATCGCATCAGTATCGGGGTGCAAGACTTTGATAAAAAAGTGCAGCAGCTGGTCAATCGCGAGCAAGATGAAGACTTTATTCACGCCTTGGTTGAACGTGCCCGTGAACTGGGCTTCCGCTCCACCAACCTCGATTTGATTTATGGCTTGCCCAGCCAATCTCCAGAGGGGTTTGCCAAAACCTTAGCGCAAGTTTTGACGATGCGTCCGGGTCGACTCTCAGTGTTTAATTACGCGCACTTGCCTAATTTGTTCGCGGCGCAGCGCAAAATCAAAGAAGAGGATTTACCGTCTCCGGACGCCAAGCTCACCATGTTGCAAGACACCATCAATACGTTAACAGGGGCAGGCTATCAGTTTATCGGGATGGATCACTTTGCTCTGCCTGATGATGAGCTGGCGGTGGCGCAGAGAGAAGGGCGTTTACATCGCAACTTCCAAGGCTATACCACGCAAGGTGACTGTGATTTGCTCGGACTCGGCGTATCGGCGATTTCGATGATTGGTGATTGTTACGCGCAGAACCAAAAAGAGATGAAAGCGTATTATCAGCAAGTGGATGCTGAACGCCATGCACTGTTTAAAGGCGTGATGCTTGAGCCGGATGATCGCATTCGTCGTGATGTCATAAAAGCGCTGATGTGTAACTTCACCTTAGAAAAAGCGGACATTGCGACACGTTACCAGATAGATTTTGATCAGTATTTTGCTGAAGATCTGGCGTTACTGCAGTGCTTTATTGATGACGAGTTGGTGCAAGTGACCGATCAAACGATTACGGTGACCAAAACAGGCCGTATGCTGATCCGCAATATCTGTATGAGCTTTGATGTTTATTTGCGAGATAGAGCGCGTCAGCAACAGTTTTCGCGGGTGATTTAGCCTAAAAAAACCGCCAAATGGCGGTTTTTTTACGGCGCGAGGCTCGTGTGGAGAGGCTCTACGGCGACCTATCGTGTTGCCGCGTGGGCTGTCAGTGCGGCTTTCTCGCTATCAGACAAGAAAGCAATCGAAAGACCATTTTCTTGCAATGTGGTGATTTGCGCAGGGGTTAAGCCTGCGGCAGGGGCAGCCACTTCATACTCATAGGGCAGCTCAATGCCTTCTACCGCTGGGTCGTCGGTATTCAAGGACGCCAAAATGCCATGGTCGAGGAATTGACGCACAGGATGTTGTGCGAGATCGGCAATGGTGCTGGTTTGGATGTTTGACGTCAGGCAAGTTTCGATACCTATCTGGTGTTTAGCCAAATAATCCATCAGCGCTGGGTCCTCTATTGCCTTGACCCCGTGACCGATTCGGGTGGCGCCGAGCTCATTGATTGCCTGCCACATACTGGCGGCGCCAGCGGCTTCGCCCGCGTGCACGGTGACTTGCAGGTCGCTGGCCCGTACTTTGGCAAAGTGCTCGGTGAATTGGTCACCTGGTTGGCCCAGCTCATCACCGGCCAGATCGATGGCGACTAAGTGTGATTTTTGCGTCAGTAGCGCATCGAGCTCGGCCATACATGCTTGCGTGCCGAAAGTACGGCTCATGATACCAATCAAGTTGGTTTTCACGCCAAAGTCGCGGCTACCCGCCTGCACACCATCTACCACGGCTTCTACCACCCCTTCGAGGGGGAGCTGATGCTTCAGCGCCATGTAGTAGGGCGAAAAGCGCAACTCGGCATAATCAATTTGAGCGTTTAAGGCATCTTCTACGTTTTCGTAGGCGACGCGGCGGACGGCATCTAAATCACCTAATACTGCCACGCCCCAATCGAGCTTAGACAGGAACGCGACCAAATCGGGTTCGGTCTCAACCACTTGCACATGTGGGCGCAATGACTCGATATCAGTGGCGGGCAGCGGCATCGCAAATTTTTGCCCTAATGCCAAAATGGTTTCGATACGAATATTGCCGTCTAGGTGGCGGTGTAAATCCGTCACGGGTAAGTCTTTTCTTATCATCATCGGTTCCCAGCAGGTGAGTTGGGGCTCAGTATAGCGAGTGACCTGCTCATCGTCAGTAGTCAGTGTGTCGATGGCGTGACAGCTATCGCGTGGGGAGCTTGTCCGTTACCCGTTCTGTTGGTTGCTCGGTGAGGGGCAGCGGTTTGGCAAACAAGAAACCTTGTGCAAAATGGCAACCGATGTCGCGCAGCCGCTCGGCTTCTTCCTGGGTCTCTATCCCCTCGGCCACTAGGTGTACATCCATGCCACGTGTCATGGCAACCACGGCTTCAATGATGCGTTGGTTGGTGCTGTTTTCAGTCATCGAGTGAACGAAGCTGCGATCAATCTTAAGGCTATCAAACGCCATTTGGTGAAGGTATGCCAGCGATGAATAGCCGGTGCCAAAGTCATCGATAGCAATTTTAATTCCCAGCGCACGGATTTTGGTTAACCCTGAAGTTGCCAAGTGTTCGTGGCTCATCAGCTGTGACTCAGTGATCTCCAAGGTTAAATTATCCGCTGGCAGTTGAGTACGATCCAGCACGCTTTGCAGTTTGTCGATAAAGTCAGCCGACAGTAGCTGACGAGCGGATAAGTTCACGTGTAGCTGATAATTGGCTGGCCATAAGCCTTTTTGAATCTGCGCCACGGTGTCATAGGCGGCTTGCTCAAGTACCTGCATGCCGATTTGATTAATCAAGCCACTTTGTTCCGCCACGGGAATGAATTCAGCCGGGGAGACCATACCGCGTGTAGGGTGGCGCCAGCGCACCAAGGCTTCTGCGCCGCAGAACCGGCCATCAAGCAAGCGGACAAAGGGTTGGTAATAGACCTCAAACTGGTGATGCTGAACGGCGTGATGAAGCTCGAGGAGAAGCCGTGATTGCTCTTGAATCCGTGCCTGCATATTGGCTTCAAAGTACACGTACATCGCTGTTTCACTGCGTTTGGCTTCACTCAATGCGAGACCAGCGTGATCAAGGCCTTCATAGATGGCATCGCCAAAGGTGTAGCCAAAGACTACGCCCGCACATGCGTCGACCAGGACATCATCGTTGCCAATGGTGACGGGGCGCTTAAATAAACTCAATAACTGATCGACCAATGCCTCTGATTGCGTTCGGTTAGTGGTATTGGGCGCGAGAACGGCGAACTCATCGCCACGTACGCGTGCCAGTAGCATCCCAGAGCCATCGGAGAGGGCGCTGAGTCGATCGGCAATCGCGCATAAAAGCGTGTCCCCGCCTTCTTGTCCCAGGCTGTCATTAATATTACGAAAGCCATTGATCCCCAAAATCACCAAGGTATTGGGAGCGTGATAGCGTAAGCCAGCGGCCTGTTCAATCAAGCCTTCTCGCGTATAGAGTTGCGTGAGGTTATCTTGGCGGACTTGTTGACGCAGCGCATTGAAAGAATGCTGCAATTTGACCGACATATTATTAAACGCTTCTTTGAGTATCGCGATTTCCCGCAGGCTTGCGGGTGTATTGATGCGGTAAGTCAAGTTGCCGGATGCCAGTTTGGCTGCCGCTTCAGCGGTGTCTCTCAATGGGCGAGTCAGTTGGCGTATAATGAAATACACCACCGCAAGCCCGACCAGTGCCATGGCTACCACCAGATAAATACTGATTTCTTGCTGGCTAAGAAGGTTTTTTAACAGTAGCTGGTCGGGCAGTGCGACCACCACATACCATTGATGCTGAAAGGGAGCGGGCATTGCCACTTTTTTAATGGTGCCATAAAAATGGCCCTTATCGGCAATATCGAAATTAAAGGGCTTGCCTAAACGGCTGGGGTCGGGCGGCCACGCATTTGCGACCTGGCTAATCGTATTGTCTAGGACTGGATTATGGGTAATTTCAGGAAAGTGCAAGATATTGCTGGGACTTTCTTGGCCACTGTGGGCGACCATCCGACCCTCATCGTCGACAATAAATAATGCCCCCCCGAGCTTTTGTTGACGCTCGCTGAGGAAGCGGTTAAACGCATTGAGCTTGATGTCGCTGGCGACCACGCCCCACACATTATCATTGACCATCACCGGGGCGATGGCCGATAAGGAGACTTCACCGACTTCATCGGCATCACGATAAATGTCGGTCCAGCGCGGCTGCTCGCGATTAAAAGCAGGAATGTACCATGGGCGGATGCGTGGGTCGTAATGGTTGTCTTGGTAGATGACGTTAGCGTTTGGCGTGCGGCCATCAAAAATACGCAGTGTGCCTTGGGTCGCGTCACTCTGCTCCATCAAAATATACTGACCCGCTTGGCTTTTACGGTAGCCAAAATACGTCCCTTCGGCATCCACCCCGATACTGAGGACCTGCATGTAGGGCATGGCTTGGTAGAGGGAAGTGTAGCTATTGAGAAGATAATCACGCAGCCCTGAGTCGGTCATTGGCGTATCGCCAAGTCGGGCGGCAAGGCTGTCGGCGACAAAGATGTTGGCATTAAAGGGGTGAGCAAGATACTGGCGCAAGTCCCGCTCAATACCGACCGAGTAGTCTTCGAGTAATAACTTACCGACAAATTGTGAGCTGGAGCGATAGTGGTTGTTGATGGTAATAATGATCACGACCAACGTCAGTGTCAGGACGAGAAACACGGGGAGCATCACGGCAGCGCGTATCGACAATGGACGTAAGTTTCTCATCAGGACAACAACTTCACTCTTATCAGAAAAATAACACGATTGTTGGATTTTACCTCAATCTCTTTACTTAAATTTAGCAGAGGTTCAAAGAGTGTCAGTTTCAATAATGAGTTACGACTCAATATTTAGCTCTTTGAGTTTGCGTGTCAGGGTATTACGTCCCCAACCTAAAATTTTAGCCGCCTCTTGTTTGTGGCCATGAGTGTGCTTGAGCGCCGACTGCAACAAGATGCGTTCGACGCTGGGTAGCGCTTGTTGCAAAATGCCGTGTTGTCCTTGTGTTATCGCATCTTGGGCCCATTGGGTGAGGGCTTGCTGCCAATCATGTGCTTCACTGTCGGCCACAGTGCTGGGCTGGTTGAGCAGCTCCCTTGGGAGATCGGAGGGAAGCACTTCCTTACTGCTGGCCATCACGGTCAGCCATCGGCAGGTGTTTTCTAGCTGGCGGACGTTACCCGGCCAAGGTAACTGGCTCATCATAGTTTCTGTGTCTGGGTGGAGTTGCTTGGCTTCGACATCCAGCTCTTTGGCGGCGCGGGCAAGAAAATGCTGACATAGCTGGGGAATATCTTGGCGCCTATCTTTGAGTGAGGGCAGATGAACGCGGATCACGTTCAAGCGGTGAAACAGGTCTTCTCGGAAACTGCCTTCTGTCACCAAGCGTTCGAGATCCTGGTGGGTAGCCGCGATAATGCGCACATCCACATCGACCGCCGCGTGACCGCCGACCCGATAGAATTGGCCATCCGCTAGCACACGCAGTAAACGCGTTTGCACATCCAATGGCATATCGCCAATTTCATCGAGAAATAACGTCCCCCCATTGGCTTGCTCAAAGCGTCCTTGCCTGACCGCGTTGGCCCCAGTAAATGCCCCTTTCTCATGACCGAACAGCTCGGACTCAATCAAGTCTTTGGGGATGGCGGCCATATTCAGGGCGATAAAGGCTTGATTGGCCCGCGGACTATGACGATGTAGCGCTTGGGCGACTAGCTCCTTACCCGTGCCCGACTCACCATTGATTAACACCGAAATCGAGGAGCGTGACAGCCGGCCAATGGCACGAAACACCTCTTGCATCGCGGGGGCCTCGCCGATGATCTCTGGTGTCTGCGTTTGCGGCTGTTGTGACGTTTGTTGCTTTTGCTGCTCTTTATAGTGGGCCAGTGCGCGCTCAACCAGAGCCAGCGCTTCATCAATATCAAACGGCTTGGGCAGGTATTCAAACGCGCCTTTTTGGTAGGCGTTAACCGCGGCATCTAAATCCGAGTGCGCGGTCATGATGATCACGGGTAAGTCAGGGTGTTGCTCTTGTACCGCTTTTAGCAGCGCCAGCCCATCGCTACCTGGCATGCGAATATCGGAGACCAACACATCAGGGCGACGTTCATGCAGGGCACTGAGTACATTTTCAGCATTGCTAAACGTATCGCAGGTGAGGCCGGCGGCACTGAGGGTGCGTTCCATCACCCAACGAATGGAGCTGTCATCATCAACAATCCAAATGGTCCCTTTACTCATGTGGCGTGTCCTTTTCAATGATTGGCAATTGGATGGTGAAGCAGGTATGGCCTGGCCAGCTATTCACGTCAATTTTGCCTTGATGCTGATCGATTAAATGATGGGTGATAGCGAGTCCAAGCCCATTGCCGTCAGCCTTGCTCGTCACCATGGGGTAGAACAAGGTGTCCTGCAGATGCGGCGCGATCCCGGGCCCATTGTCGATGATTTCAATTTGCGCGACCACTCGGTGACGCTCGCCATGGATCACGGTTTGAAAGCCTGTGCGCGTGCGGAGCGTCAAACAGGCGTCAGGCTGACCGCGTATGGCATCGGCAGCATTGGTGGCGACGTTGAGAATCGCTTGCTCAAGCTGCTCAGGATCCATCTCAAAATCGGGTAAGCTGGGGTCGTAATCGCGAATGATCTGGATGCCTTCGTGGTTATCGAGGCTGATCAATTGGCGGACTTTTTCCAACACAACGTGAATGTTTTGTCGTTGGCGCAATCCAGGGCGCTGTGGTCCCAGTAAACGGTCGACCAAGTTTCGCAATCGGTCGGCTTGCTCGATAATAATTTGCGTATATTCAGCCAAGCTCGCATCAGGCAGCATCTTTTCTAGCAACTGTGCCGCCCCGCGTAAGCCGCCGAGCGGGTTTTTTATTTCATGTGCCAAGCCGCGTACCAACTCTTTTGCCGCTTGTTGTTGCGCTTTTTGGGTAAGCTCCTTACTGATCCTTTGTTGTTGGCTGACCACATTCACTTCCAGTAACAGCCGTCCCTCATCTGCTTGATCAAACAACGGACTGGCGCTGAGTTGCACCTTTTGTGGCTGGCCGTCCACCACCCAGGTCACATCACTGTCCGTCAAGCTTTGCCCGGCACGTGTGGTGTTGGCAATTTGTCCCCAGTCGACGCTGGCGTGCTGAATCTGCGCGGTGAGCGGTTGTGTCAGCAGGCGCCTGGCACTTTGGTGCATCAGCTGCTCGGCGGCCGCGTTGACGTACTGAATACGCCATTGGCTATCCACCACAATGATCGCGGTGAGAAGATGATCGAACAGTTGAGCGGGGGTCATCCGTGTTGCGTCCTTGTTTGCACTGTTTTGGTGCATTGAGTGTAATCGAGATCCTTGCTTGATGCAGCTTGCACTGCCGGGTTTGTGAATTCATCGGCGTTGCCGCGGATTAATCATGCGTTCGATGTGGCTGATTCACATGGGCGCGATGCAAATACACCTGATGCTCAGAGGATGATGCAATTACC
This sequence comes from Salinivibrio siamensis, assembly GCF_001996005.1. Taxonomy (GTDB): domain Bacteria; phylum Pseudomonadota; class Gammaproteobacteria; order Enterobacterales; family Vibrionaceae; genus Salinivibrio; species Salinivibrio siamensis. Next base: position 61,635 of record NZ_MUFB01000013.1, read on the forward strand.
TTGCCGCTTTCTAAATAGCGGACTTGAAAACGATGGGTGCCCCTGTCTATCGGGCTGAGGTGCCATTCTAGTGTGAGCTGTGAGGCGCTGCGCGTCTGCTTAGGGTGAGCCTGAACGGGGTTACCGTCCATCACCAGCTGGACCTGGTCGCTTGGGGAAGCCGCCGGAGCAAGGGTGGCTTTTACTGAAACCTTACCGGGATTACTACGTAACGTCGCGCCATCACTGGGGTGAACCAGTGTGATCGCCACGTTTGATTGACTGGCGGGCTGGGTGGTTGTCTGCGATGGTTGGGTTAACGATGGCGACACCGACGAGGGAGCATAATGCCGCACTTGGTGGGGCGCATTGGGAGGCTGATCGCTGATATGCCACTGTCCGTTTTGATCCCGCCATTGGTAAATCGTGCCAGCCTGGCAGGTGACAGTGAGGCTGAACACGATGATGGCTATCCAGCGCATCGCTTACCCTTCTTTTTCTGCAGATATGGACCATGATAAGCCACATCGTGCGGGTAAAAAGCACAAAAAAGCCCACCTGCGAGGTGGGCAACAATTTGCGTTGTTTGCGCGCTTATACCGAGTAGTACAGCTCGAATTCTACGGGATGCGTGGTCATTTGGATGCGCTCAACATCTTCGCCTTTCAGCGTGATGTAAGAATCAATGAAGTCATCCGAGAATACGCCACCTGTGGTCAAGAATTCACGATCCGCGTCAAGCGCTTGCAGGGCCTCTTTCAGTGACTCGGCAACGGTTGGGATTTCCGCTGCTTCTTCCGCTGGCAAGTCGTACAAGTCTTTGTCCATGGCATCGCCAGGGTGGATCTTGTTCTTAATCCCGTCTAGGCCAGCCATTAGCATTGCTGCGAAGCAGAGATACGGGTTGGCTGTTGGATCGGCAAAGCGAAGCTCAATACGGCGTGCTTTCGGGCTCGGTACCACAGGGATACGGATTGACGCTGAGCGGTTACGTGCTGAGTAAGCCAACATGACCGGCGCTTCAAAGCCTGGGACCAGACGCTTATACGAGTTGGTTGAGGCGTTGGCGAATGCGTTGATCGCACGCGCGTGCTTGATGACACCGCCAATGTAGTACAGTGCGGTTTCAGACAAGCCGCCGTATTTGTCACCGGCAAACAAGTTTTGGCCGTCTTTGGCAAGCGATTGGTGGACGTGCATCCCTGAACCATTATCACCTACCAGTGGTTTTGGCATAAAGGTAGCGGTTTTACCAAATGCGTGCGCCACATTGTGGACGACGTACTTATAGATCTGAATCTCATCCGCTTTGGTGGTCAGTGTGTTGAAGCGTGTGGCGATCTCGTTTTGACCTGCCGTTGCCACCTCGTGGTGGTGCGCTTCAACCACAAGGCCCATTTCTTCCATAACCAAGGACATGGCCGAACGAATGTCTTGTGATGAGTCAACCGGTGCAACTGGGAAGTAGCCGCCTTTTACGCCTGGACGGTGACCTTTGTTACCCCCCTCTAGGGCGGTGCCTGAGTTCCAGCTTGCTTCGACGTCGTCAATTTTATAGAACGAGCCGGCCATATCAGTGGCAAACTTAACGTCATCAAATAGGAAGAACTCTGGCTCAGGGCCGATCAGTACAGTGTCGGCGATGCCGGTTGCACGCATGTAGTCTTCAGCGCGTTTGGCAATCGAGCGTGGGTCACGGTCGTAGCCTTGCATGGTTGAGGGTTCAAGAATATCGCAACGGATATTCAGGGTGCTTTCTTCGGTAAATGGGTCAAGCACGGCGGAACTGGCGTCTGGCATCATCACCATGTCTGATTCATTAATGCCTTTCCAGCCCGCTACCGATGAGCCATCAAACATTTGGCCTTCTTCAAAGAAGTCATCATCAATTTGATGTGAGGGAATAGAAACATGCTGCTCTTTACCTTTGGTATCGGTAAAGCGCAGGTCGATGAATTTCACCTCGTTTTCTTGGATCAGTGCGAGCACGTTTTCTACTGACATGTGAAATAACCTCCGGTGTCAAATTGAGTAAATAGCGCGTTGGCTCCTTGCTGCATGACAAAGCGAAAACCGTGCCAACAATTATAAGCCGCGCCAAACCGCGTTTAACGCGATAAAATCGCGTGCAGTCTTGGTCAAAAACGCGCATTTTGCACTATCATGGTGCACGTTTGACCGTATATGGTGCAAGGGGCAAAGACAGTGCGTCACTTTGCACGAGATGCGTGCAGCATTGCCCCTTCTCTTTGTAGCAGACAATGCATGACAAGAGTGTGGACGGTCTTTAAAAATTCATTTTTTCTCCAATCACGATGAACCCTTGTATTTGCACAATAAATGACCAACTGAGACGGGGTTAACCCCGAGTGACGGTGAGCTAATTCACATAATAAGGTGGGTTTTGCGACAAAATCTGGTACATTACGGCCGTTTTTTTAATCAGGTGGCGGTGCCGTCGTGTTAGCATAGCTCGCCAACTTCGGCGCGCGCCCCGTCTATCGAGTGAAAAAGAGAGTCCATGACCAACATACAGACAGATAAACTAAGAAATATCGCCATTATTGCCCACGTTGACCACGGTAAAACCACGCTAGTGGATAAGCTGCTGCAGCAATCCGGTACGCTGGCTTCCCGCGGTGAGGTGGAAGAGCGTGTCATGGACTCAAACGACATTGAGAAAGAGCGTGGCATTACCATCTTGGCCAAGAACACGGCTATTAACTGGAATGACTACCGCATTAACATCGTTGATACCCCTGGACACGCCGACTTTGGTGGTGAAGTTGAGCGTATCATGTCGATGGTTGACTCCGTACTACTGGTAGTCGATGCGGTAGACGGCCCAATGCCGCAAACCCGTTTTGTGACCCAAAAAGCTTTCTCTCATGGCCTAAAGCCGATTGTGGTGATCAATAAGATTGACCGCCCAGGTGCTCGCCCGGATTGGGTGATGGATCAAGTGTTTGATCTGTTTGACACCTTAGGTGCATCGGATGAGCAATTGGATTTCCAAGTGGTTTATGCGTCAGCCCTGAACGGGTGGGCGAGCCTAGAAGAAACCACCGAAGGCGAGGACATGGAGCCGTTGTTCAACGCGATCGTCGATAACGTTGACGCGCCTGACGTTGATATCACGACGCCGCTGCAAATGCAGGTGTCTCAGCTGGACTACAACTCCTATGTCGGGGTTATTGGTGTGGGTCGTATCACCCGAGGTTCGGTTAAGCCGAATCAGCAAGTGACGATTGTAAGTGCCGATGGCAGCAAGCGTAATGGTAAAGTAGGCAGTGTTTTAGGCTACATGGGCCTTGAGCGTCACGATGTTAGCGAAGCCTCTGCCGGCGACATTATTGCGATTACCGGTTTGGGTGAGCTGAAAATCTCAGACACGATTTGCGATCCAAGCAATGTCGAAGCGTTGCCAGCACTGACTGTGGATGAGCCAACCGTGACCATGACTTTCCAGGTTAATACCTCGCCGTTTGCAGGACTGGAAGGTAAATACGTCACTTCACGTAACATTCTTGAGCGTCTGCAAAAAGAGTTGGTTCACAACGTGGCACTGCGCGTCGAAGAGACAGATAACCCGGACAAATTCCGTGTCTCAGGCCGTGGTGAATTGCACTTGTCGATTCTGATCGAGAACATGCGTCGTGAAGGGTTTGAACTCGCCGTGTCTCGCCCAGAAGTGATCATCAAAGAAGAAAACGGCGAGAAATTCGAACCGTTTGAGACAGTGACCATTGACGTGCTCGAAGAGCATCAAGGTGGCGTGATGGAAAGCATCGGTCTGCGTAAAGGCGAACTGACGAACATGCTGCCAGATGGCAAAGGCCGTGTGCGCATGGACTTTGTGATGCCATCACGTGGTCTGATTGGTTTCCAAACAGAATTCTTAACACTGACCTCTGGCTCGGGCCTGATTTATCATACCTTTGACCACTACGGTAAGTATAAAGGCGGTGATATTGGCCAGCGTATTAATGGTGTGTTGATCTCTAACGCGGCAGGTAAAGCACTGACTTATGCACTGTTCAACTTGCAAGACCGTGGTCGTCTGTTTGCTGAACACGGTGACGAAGTGTACGAGGGGCAGGTGATCGGTATTCATAACCGCGCCAACGATCTGACCGTTAACTGCTTGAAAGGTAAGCAGCTGACCAACGTCCGTGCCTCAGGGACCGATGATGCGCAGGTATTGAGCCCAGCGATCAAGTACACCTTGGAGCAGGCGCTTGAGTTTATCGATGATGATGAACTGGTTGAAGCGACGCCGGAGAGCATCCGTATTCGTAAGAAGCTATTGACGGAAACGGAGCGTAAGCGTGCAGGCCGCAAAGGCTAATCTCGCGGAGACTCACTCTAGCGAGACGTTGACAAAAGGCACCCTCGGGTGCCTTTTTAGTGGGTGGCGTTTCGTTTAATTGAGGGTCTGGATAAAACGGTCTGAAGCTTGAATCGCGCGTTGCATATCGGCAACGGCACGGTCTATCTCGCCAGATAACGCATCTAATTCACCTTGTAGTGCACCAATGGCACGAGCGTTGAGGTTGTGTTTCAGATAAAGACGGTTATCTTGCAGCGTGTTTAGCACGGGGGTCATGGTTTTTTCGGCACGACGCATGGCATCACGTAACCGTTCATATTCCTCACGGGTTTGACGCAAGCGTTGCTCACTATCACGCTGCAGGCGCTGATTCGTGTACAAGTCTAATTCTTGTTCCCACTCATCAAACAACGCTTCAGAGACGGACTCAAGCGCATCAATCCGCTCGCGCACGCGGGTCACCGCATCATGACTTTTTTGATACTGGCTATCCACGGCCTCGTAGGCAGCTTGTAGCTCACCGCCGTCAAACTGGGTGAGCTGACTCAAAGCTTGCCGTGCATCTTTAAACTGTGATTGCGCCGCTTGCTGCGCATCAGCGGCGTCTTCCACGCGATCGACCATGATATCGCGTTTATGGATGCCCACTTGCTCCATGGCTGAGTAATAGGCAGACTGACAGCCGGTGAGTAGGGTTAAGGCGATAGCAAACAGAAAGATAACCCGCACAGGCAACTCCTTAATAATAAATCATGTACACTCATTATGCTTAAGGCTAACACAAGGTTAAGGTGGAAGGATGCGCAAAATTGGGATCCTAGACGAGAAGGCATGGCGTCATTACCGTGATTGGTTGATGGCAATGCTCACGCATTTATGGCGGCGGATGGGCGAAGATAGGCTCACGGTCAGTGCGGGCCATATGGCGTATGTCACGCTGCTATCCCTTGTGCCGTTAGTGACGGTGGTGCTATCCGCCTTTTCAAGCTTTCCCGGTTTTTCCGAGGTGGGAGAAACCCTACAGCAGTTTGTGATTAACAACTTTGTGCCGGCGGCTGGCGAGGTGGTGGCACGCTATCTGAATGAGTTTGTTGCCAACGCGGGTAAAATGACGGCAGTAGGGGTGAGCTTCTTGTTTGTGGTGGCTATCATGCTTATTTCGGCGATCGACAAGAGTTTGAATCACACCTTTAAAATTCAGACCAAGCGACCCACCATGATCGCCTTTTCCATCTATTGGATGGTGTTGACCTTAGGGCCAATTCTTATTGGCACTAGCATTGCGTTGAGCTCCTATTTAACCTCGCTGTCGTTATTACAAAGCGGGATTGCCAATGATTTGTTTACCACCTTATTGCGCGTTTTGCCCTTTATCCTAACCACATTGACCTTCATGGGGCTTTATACGTTGGTCCCCAATACGCGCGTGCGTCTGCGCCATGCCTTTGCCGGAGCGGCGGTGGCGAGTATCCTGTTTGAATTAAGCAAGAAAGTCTTCGCCCTCTATGTGACGCACTTTCCCTCGTATCAACTGATTTATGGCGCGTTGGCGGTGATACCCATTCTCTTTGTCTGGGTGTATTTTAGTTGGTGTATCGTCTTGTTTGGCGCGCAAGTGACGGCGACGCTGAGAGAGTCTGAACGTTGGTGGCCGCGCGCGGAGGGCGACGCTTCTCATTTTGGGTCGAGCGCTCTGGATGCGTCATCTCCCCCTTTAACCATTGAAAAAGAGGAAAACGATGATCGCCCTCATTCAACGCGTGAGTGAAGCCAATGTGACCGTAGAAGGCACTCGCGTCGGCTGTATAGGAAAAGGCTTGGTCGTGCTGCTAGGTGTCGAGAAAGGCGACACCGAGACTCAGGCAGCCAAGCTGGCGCATAAAGTGCGCGGTTATCGCGTCTTTGAAGATGACGAAGGAAAAATGAATCTCAATGTGTCACAGGCAGGGGGATCGTTACTGGTGGTCTCTCAGTTCACCCTCGCGGCTGACACGAAAAAAGGAATGCGTCCAAGTTTTTCAGGGGCCTCACCCRCCGAAGCGGAACGCCTGTATGAGGTGTTTTGCCATGATTGCCAACAGGCTGGCGTGAAGACGCAAACCGGTCAGTTTGCTGCAGATATGAAGGTGAGCTTGGTCAATGATGGGCCGGTGACTTTCTGGCTTCAGGTATAAATGTGCGCCTAACAGGGAGAGATAGGCATGTTTAAAATCGTCACGCCACGTACAGAGCAAGAGCTTGCGCGTTATTATGACTTTCGCTATCGCATGTTGCGCGAGCCTTGGCATGCGCCGCGCGGCTCAGAGCGCGATGCCTACGATGGCAATGCCTGTCATCGCATGATTGTCGACAGTGATGATGACCCCGTCGCCATCGGGCGTCTTTACTTAACCCCAGACAACGATGGTCAGATCCGGTATATGGCGGTCTCTCCCGATTTTCGTAATCGTGGCCTCGGGGCGCTCATATTAATGGCACTAGAGTCATTGGCCCGGCAAGAGGGGGCCAAGCGTCTTGTGTGCAGTGCGCGAGAAGAGGCGGTAAGCTTTTATGCTCAACATGACTTCATTCGTCAGGGGGATCTCAGTGATGAGCGCGGGCCGATTCGTCATCAACAGATGGTGAAACCCTTAGACCCTTTGTCTGATGTGGTACGTCATCCTGAGTGGTGTACCGAGCTGCAGCAGCGCTGGCAAGAACAAATCCCTATCAGCGATAAAATGGGGGTGCAGATCAGCCAATTCACCGGCTATCACTTTGAAGTGTGTGCCAATTTAAATGCCAATTTGAACCCGCGTCACACCATGTTTGCGGGCAGCATCTTTAGTCTTGCCACGCTCGCGGGTTGGGGAATGGTGTGGCTGTTAATGAAAGAGCGTCAACTCAGTGCGGATATTGTCCTCGCAGACAGCCACATTCGTTATCGTCGCCCGGTGGCGGAGCGGCCAAGGGCGAGTGTATCGCTGGATAACTTGAGCGGTGAGCTTGATAGGCTGGAAAACGGTCGTCGGGCGCGTGTCACGCTCGAAGTCGAGTTTTTTAGTGGCGACGATAAGGCCGGCGTGTTTACAGGCACTTACGTGTTGCTGCCATCAGACGATGGCGCCACCGCACAGCCTGCCCCTCAGTTGGCACTACTGCGTTAACGTACACTTGGGGTGGCGGTTTGATAAATCGGCCAATCAATCGACACGGATGTGTCCCCCTGAAGAATACCCGTGATATGGCCACGGTCGGCTTTTAGAGAAAGTTGTTCAAACGGGAACGACCGCGACTGACGTTGCTGGGTCGGCGCTTTTTGAAACCACCCAGACATTCGTTCTGGCCAGCCTTTATCTGGCGTGACATCCGCGTGGCCATTCAGCAGGGTAACCGCAAGGGTGCCATTTAACCCCACTTTGAAACTTTCGGTATCAGACGCCAGCCCAGACCATTGCCCTTGAAGATCGTGAAACCCGCTTAAAGGCAGCGGCCAGTCAAACCATGATTGATAAAGGGATAAGGGGACGTGTAGGCCGTCAATTTGGAATGACCATGGTAGGCTCGGCGTGTTGTAATTCCACTGGCCGGAGGCAGCAAGCTGACCATCGGAAAAACCCAGTAATAATTGACGTAGATTGACGAGCCCATCGCTCGCTTCTAAGCGTAAGTAGGGTTCAGCCAGCCACTGCTGATTGATGCTGGCATAGCTGGCGCTCGCGGTTAGTGTTCCATGGCGTAATTGCCACTGCGTGTCATGCCGCAGACGCAGATCGCGCCCATCGATATCAATGCCATCCACCTTGACCGGGAACCCTGGCGATAACGCTAACCACTCATTGTGTTTCAGCGACAGATCGGTGATGACGATATGTGGCGGCCAATCTGGCAATGCGCCTATCAGCGGCCTAAGCCGTTCGCGGCTGAGGGTGAGGCCATTGGCGCGTAGCCTGTCTATCTGCCAAGCCTGGGGCGAAAATTGGCCGGAAAGCGCGATAAATCCTTCATGCCACTGGCTGGTGAATTGATTGACTATCCACGTATCACCGCGACGCTCCAGCTCCCCTAACGGTTGCTCCCACGTTTGCCCTTGCCAACGGATATAGTCGGCATTAAACGAGGCGCGTAGCTGAGGTTGATGCCACCAAGGCGACTGAGGGGTAAACGCTAATTGTTCCGCTGAAAAGGTCAGGGCATTGACCGACAGATGATCCGTTTCGGCACTGAGTTGACGGACGTCCGCTCGAGCGATGGTGACCTGGGTGTTTGACGGCCAATGTGACAAGGCTTCGCGGAGCCGCTGTTGTGTTTGCTCACTATCCACAATGGCATTGCTAATGATCAATTGGCTCAAGGCGAGTGCACCAGGTTGCCATTGCCCTTGGGCGCTAAAGGCAGCACGTTGCCATTGAAATGAGACGCCATTGAGCTGCCAGCCTTTTGGCGAGGGTTGGGCATCTAGGAGGGCATCAGAGGCCGTTAGGTCGTGCCAATCGATCTGTTTGGCTTCCCATTGCGCGCGACCACGGACCGATCCCCATGGTGAATCGCCCTTTTGCCACTTATCAAGCTGGGCACTCACTTGGTGCGCTTGCCAATCTCCTCCAATGAGATTTAGGTCGTTGAACAAGATACGACCGATTTGCAGGGACGCAGGCAACATCTCTAGGCTAGGTGGTGGCGTGCGGCCCGTCAGATCGATAGACAGGCCATCAATCCGCAGCCAGTGAATGTGTGGCAATCGCGTAGCATCAAGTTGTACGCGCAGCCGGTCGGCCTGCCAGTGTTGCGGACCGACGTGATAGCTAGGCTTGGTGAGGGTCAAACTCAGTGGCTGACGCCAATGATAGACCACCTGTTTGGCGGAGAGATCGCCCGGCAGCAAAGGTGACACGACATGATGAAACAGCGCGGTGCTGTAGCGCGTGTGAAAGAGGACTGCTAACACCAATAATGCGGTGACACAGAGAATGAAAAAGCTGGCGAACAGTTTGGCCAGGATGCGCATGAACCAACCCTATCAAGGCAATCAGTAGCAATAAGACTGGCGCAAAAGTGTCGTCACTTCAACTATTAGCCAGTATCTCGGTCGGGGAAGAGGCCCCCATATCGCACGCGCGATACGGGGGTAGGGGGTTAGTCTAGCTTAGGTCCGGCTGAGACCAGCGCGGCTCCTTCGGGGGTGTCGGTATATTTTTCAAAGTTATCGATAAAGCGCTGTGCCAGATCGTTGGCTTTGCTTTCCCACTGAAGAGGATCGACATAGGTGTCACGCGGGTCAAGAATGCCGTCGCTCACTTCGTCGAGTGAGACGGGCACTTCCAAATTAAAGATTGGAATTGACTTGGTCTCCGCTTTTTCGATGGAGCCATCTAAAATCGCATCAATGATCGCACGCGTATCCTTGATGGAGATCCGCTTGCCTGAGCCGTTCCAGCCAGTATTGACCAAATAGGCTTCCGCGCCGGCGGCTTCCATGCGTTTGACCAACACCTCTGCGTACTTGGTCGGATGCAAGGTCAAGAAGGCGGCACCGAAGGCGGCGGAAAACGCTGGTGTGGGCTCGGTAATACCACGCTCAGTGCCCGCGAGCTTAGCCGTGAAGCCAGATAAAAAGTGGTACTTGGTTTGCTCTGGCGTCAGCTTAGACACCGGGGGCAGCACACCGAACGCATCCGCCGACAAGAAAATCACCTTGTTGGCATGCCCCCCTTTTGATACCGGCTTAACGATGTTATCGATGTGGTAAATTGGGTAGGAGACACGGGTGTTTTCTGTTTTGGTGTTGTCGTCAAAGTCGATGGTGCCATTGCCACGAACGGTAACGTTTTCCAGCAATGCATCACGGCGAATGGCGTTGTAAATATCGGGTTCTGCTTCTTTCGAGAGCTTGATGGTTTTCGCGTAGCATCCGCCTTCGAAGTTAAACACACCATGGTCGTCCCAGCCGTGTTCATCATCACCAATCAGCTGGCGTTTGGGATCGGTAGAGAGGGTGGTTTTGCCGGTGCCGGATAAACCAAAGAAGATGGCGACATCACCGTCTTTACCCATGTTCGCCGAGCAGTGCATCGAGGCGATATCTTGCAGTGGCAAGAAGTAATTCATCATCGCGAACATGCCTTTTTTCATCTCGCCGCCGTACCAGGTACCGCCGATGAGCTGCATGCGTTCGGTGAGGTTGAATACGGTGAAGTTTTCCGAGTTCAAACCTTGCTCGCGCCATTTGGTGTTGACACACTTGGCACCGTTCATCACCACAAAGTCGGGCTCAAATTCTTTCAGCTCTTCATCGGTTGGGCGGATAAACATGTTTTTCACGAAGTGTGCTTGCCACGCTACCTCGGTGATCACGCGAATACGTAATCGAGTATTTGGGTTGGCGCCACAATAGCCATCAATCACAAACAGGCGCTTGCCTGATAATTGATCAGTGACGAGGGCTTTCAGATCTTTCCATACCGCTTGGTCAATCGGCTTGTTGTCGTTTTTGCCTTGATCAGACCACCAAATGGTATCGCGGGTGGTGTCATCGCGGACAATGTACTTATCTTTTGGTGAGCGGCCGGTAAAAATACCCGTATCTACCGCCACCGCGCCGAGCTCGGTCACCACGCCTTTTTCGTAGCCTTCCAGCCCAGGTTTGGTTTCTTCCTCGAACAGTTGCTCATAAGAGGGGTTACGGATGACTTCTTTGACATTTTCCAGACCATGACGGGAAAGATCGATGTCAGCGACCTCGGGTTCGACGTTCAGGACAGTCATAGGTGCTCCTTGGGGTAAGATGTTGTTAACTGTCTTTGTGCTAGCAACCTGAATATGTGATTTCAGGGACTGACTCCATATAAGACTGCACACTGGGGTTATTTTGATTGTAGGGTACGGACCACCAGGTGCCATGTCATAGACATGGTAACGCTTAGTTAATCGTTTGCGCTACCCAAAGACCTATTATTGTTTGTACAAAAATAATGCGAGAAAAAATGTGAGTTAAGTCGGGTAGGAATAAGAAAAAAGCCAGCATAATGCTGGCTTTTGAACTCCGTCAGGTGGATTTGCTTCGGAGCGCTAAAAATGTAGCACGCTGTTACTGCATTTGTGAGGAAGAATCCGCGTTTTGCTCGAAAATAGCTGCAACATCAACACTATCGAAAGCGTAGTCTGTGCCACAATAATCACAATGCAAATGAATCGTTCCCATTTCAGCCACCATTTTATCCACTTCGCTACGCTCAATGGCGGCGATCGCGCTGGCACTGCGCTCACGTGAGCAGCTGCATTTGAATACCACCTCTTGCGCTGGATACAGCGTGACTTTTTCTTGGTGGTACAAACGATACAGCACATCTTTAGCAGACAGGCTAAATAGCTCTTCGTTTTTAATGGTTTCAGTCAACTGAGCCAGATGCTCGAAGTCGCTGTTGTCGCCTTTGCCATCTGGCAGGATTTGCAGCATCATCCCAGCCGCATGGGGCTTACCGTCGTGCTCACCCGTGCGCAACCAAAGGCGAGTCATCAGTTGCTCGGAACGGGCGAAGTAATCTTCAAGACAGGCTTGTAAGTTGTCAGACTCAAGACCGACAATCCCTTGATAGCGTTCACCATCGACAGGCTCAATGGTGATGATGAGTTGGCCTTTGCCCATCATCTCCGGCAGGGTTGCATCGTCTTTGACTTCGCCCTTGACGCGAGCCGTTCCCCGCAGCTGCTGGTGGTGATCCCCATTAATCACAGCGAGAGAGACAGGCCCATCGCCTTGCAGTTGCACTGTGATTGAGCCGTTAAACTTGAGCGTAGCGGTCAATAAGCTGGTCGCGGCGAGCATCTCTCCCAGCAAGGCATTGACCGGCGCCGGGAAATCTTGGTTTTCCAGTATGCGCTGATAGGTGTCATCGAGCTTGACCAGCTCACCACGAACAGACACATCTTCAAATAGGTAACGGTGTAGTTGATCGTTTGACATGCAATCTCTCTCCGGCAATGGCGCGAATGCGACCTTAATCTATGCCTTGTTTAAATTTACGAATATCTCGGCGTTGCTTTTTATCCGGCCGCCCATCAGGACGTGGGTTGTGTGCATTTAAGCGACGCATTTCTGACTCGTGCTCGCGCTTGGCGAGGCTGCTCTCGGTTTCTTGATACAAGGTTTGCGCGATCGGCGCCCCCTGCCGCTGCTCCGAAAGCGCCATGACAGTGACGGTTTTTTCATCATTGCCTTGGCGAAGGCGGATTTCTGCTCCGACTTCTACCATTTTACTCGGCTTAGCACGTTGGCCATTGTACTGTACTTTGCCCCCGTCAATCATATTGCGCGCAATGGAGCGCGTTTTGTAAAAACGGGCAGCCCATAGCCATTTATCTAACCTGACCGCCGTCAAGGGCGTTGATGCGTGGTTTTTCATCATCCAACTCCTGCGCAATCTGGATCGGCGACATTAGCACAAAATTTACTTTAGAGCAGTATCACAGCATCGTAGTTCCACCTCCCGTCAGGGCAATGACTTCGATAAAATAAAGCCCTATGACTGAAAAAGTCTCACTATCACAAAGCGTTTTTGCTAGCATGCCCAGCTTTTCGTAATCTAATGATGGAATTTGCTGGCAAAAAAAGCCATCAATGGATAAACGGTGACCCAAATTGGTTTAAAAGGAATGATCTCTCAGGCAGGACGCCAACATAATCGCTTCTCTTTTTCGCCACAAACCCTGCGTCGCGCAGCCCCTTGGCTTAATATTGGCTTGGTCTGCGTACTCGCATGGTTGGCAGGTCGTCTGGTGTGGGCTTTCTATCAACCCGCACCATCGGCTTTTACACCTGTAGTACACGAGGCGGGGACATCGCAGTCATCGACCGCAACCTTGTCGATCGCCCCTGTGATGGATGCCCAGCTTTTCGGGCGTTATCAGGCGTCGAAGGCCCAACGTCGCCAAGCGGTTAGTCAGGTGCCGGAAACCCGGTTGCAATTGACATTGGTAGGTGTGGTTGCCAGTGATCAGCCGTCGCGTGCGCTGGCGGTGATTGCCAATCGCGGTCAACAGGCGACCTATGGGGTGGGTGAGCAGGTGAAAGGCACCCAAGTTAGCATCGAACAGGTGTTGCCTGATCGGGTGATTTTGCGCCAGGGGACACGTCGAGAGGCACTGCTGATGCCGGGTGTTGAGGCTAATAGTACCCCGCAAACCGTCTTTTCACCGTCAAAAGGGAAGGTGACGCCCCCAAAGTCCGCTCCCCATGAGACAGCCAGCGCTGACTGGCCGGCCAATCTTGCGCAGCAGCTTAATCAAAACCCCCAGCGTCTCCTTGATTATGTGCAGCTCGCGCAAGTGGGTGATGCCAAGGCGCTGAAAGGCTTTCGTCTCACCCCAGGAAAAAATCCGGTGTTGTTTGAACAATCTGGGTTGCAGTCTGGGGACATCGCGATTGCGATTAATGGCCTCAAACTCAGTCGTTCAGTGGCACTGCCCGACATTCTCAGTCGCATTCAACAACAGGGCACGCTTGATCTGGTCGTCGAGCGGCAAGGACAGCAACATGACATTTCGATTCAATTATAAATTACAACCACCGCTGCGCGCGGCAGTAGGAGCGTGACGTGAATTTAAGGCAACGACTGATCCCCTATTTCATCGCTGTGACTTTTCTTTTTTCTGGACTGTCGGCGAGCGCGGCTGAATTCAGTGCATCGTTTAAAGGCACTGATATTCAGGAATTTATTGAAATTGTGGGTCGTAACCTAGAAAAGACCATCATTGTTGACCCCTCCGTGAGAGGCACAGTTAACGTACGTAGCTACAACACGTTGACCGAAGCGCAGTACTACCAATTTTTCCTCAATGTCTTAGAAGTATATGGCTTTGCCGTGGTGGAAATGGATAACGGTGTCGTCAAGGTGGTACGCGACAAAGATGCCAAAACGTCGCCCGTGCCTGTGGTGGGTGAAGCCGATAACGTGGTGGGCGATGAAGTTGTCACGCGTGTGGTCGCGGTAAAAAACGTTTCGGTGCGTGAGCTGTCCCCTCTTTTACGTCAGCTTATCAACAATGCCGGCGCCGGCAATGTGGTGCACTACGATCCGGCTAATGTGATCATGATTACCGGACGTGCAGCGGTGGTGAATCGCTTAACCGATATTATTCAACGTGTTGACCAAGCCGGTGATAAAGAGGTTGAGGTTGTGCGCCTAGAGCACGCCTCTGCCGCTGAAATGGTGCGTATTGTCGATGCACTGAATGAGCGGGACAATGCCAACACGCGCCCTGAATTGCTTGAGCCGCGTATTGTCGCCGATGAGCGTCTAAATGCGGTCTTGGTTTCGGGCGAGCCAAAAGTGCGTGAGCGGGTGAAAAAACTGATCCGACAGTTGGACAAAGAGATGGCGACGACCGGGAATAGCCGAGTGATTTACTTGCGTTATGCCAAAGCGGACGAGGTGGTCGATGTGCTCAAAGGGGTGTCGGATAATCTGCTGGAAGAAAAAGAGAAAAAGAGCAAGCCAGGGTCGACACAACAGACGGTGCAGATTTCTGCCCACCAGGGGACCAATGCGCTAGTGATCACCGCGCCGCCCGATATATTGAAAACCCTAGAGAGCGTGATTTCTCAGCTTGATATTCGCCGTGCGCAAGTCTTGATTGAAGCACTGATTGTGGAAATGTCCGAATCCGATGGGGCCAATTTAGGGGTGCAATGGGGGTCGCTCGAAAACGGGGGCATTCAGTTCAACAACACTGGCGTCGGTGTGACCAATTATCTGACCGGACAAAAAGCGACCGAAGATACCACGCGCACGGAAACGCGATTTGATAGCAATGGCGATAGCTACGAAGTACCTATCACGGAATCGGGTGATTACTCGGCGCTCAATGAAGTCTTGGGGGGGCTAAATGGCCTCGCGGCTGGGGTGATCATGGGCGATTGGACGGCATTGGTGACGGCCGTGGCCTCGAACAATGAATCCAATATTCTGTCTTCGCCCAATCTGATGGTACTGGATAATCAAGAAGCCTCGTTTGTGGTGGGGGAAGAGGTACCCGTCATCACTGGCTCGCAAACTGGCTCGAATAACGATAACCCGTTCCAAACAGTTGAGCGTAAAGATGTTGGCATCAAGCTGAAGGTGACCCCTCAAATCAATGAAGGATCGGCGGTGCTATTGGATATCGAGCAGGAGGTGTCTAACGTACTTGGCGCGAGCGGTGCTGTGGATGTGCGCTTTGGCAAGCGCCAGTTGACCACTTCCGTGATGGTAGGCGACCAACAGATGATTGTGCTAAGTGGTTTGATTGATGAACGCACGGTAGAGAGTGAGTCCAAGGTCCCTGTACTGGGAGATATTCCCGTGTTAGGTCACTTGTTTAAGTCGACCTCGACTCAGACTGAAAAGAAGAACCTGATGCTGTTTATCAAGCCGACCATTATTCGTACCGGCTTAACAGCGGATGGCGTGACGCAGCGTAAGTACAACTATATTCGAGCTGAGCAGCTGTTACGGGCACAAGACGGTGTGAAGCTGATGCCGGATGCCGAAAAGCCGGTGCTGCCAGATTACAACAGCGAGGCAGTGATGCCTGCCGAGGTACGCGCGCTAAAAGCGGAGCTAGCAGGATGAGTGATCGCGCGACAGAGCTCAGCCGAGATCCGGACGCTCGTTGGCAGTTGCCTTTTGGCTTTGCCCGCCGTCATGGGGTGATATTACTCAATGACACTGAGCCTGCACGCCTACTGTGCTTGTCGTCTGTGACACCGAACACCCTTGCCGAGGTTCAACGGGTGTTAGGAAAAAGTTGTGCCCCTGAAATTGTGTCAGACAGTGACTTTGACCAACATCTCACCCGTTTGTATCAACGCGATAGCGCAGATGCTCAACAGCTAATGGCCGATATTGGCGCGGATGCAGACAGTGATGATTTTTTCTCTCTCGCGGAGGAGTTGCCTCAAAGTGAAGATCTGCTGGAATCGGAAGATGATGCCCCGATCATCAAGCTCATAAACGCGATGATGGGGGAAGCGATCAAAGAAAGTGCGTCTGATATCCACATTGAAACCTTTGAGCATGCGTTATCGATTCGTTTCCGTGTTGATGGTGTGTTACGAGAAGTCCTCTCTCCGAGTCGTAAACTGGCGCCGCTGTTAGTCTCTCGAGTAAAAGTCATGGCCAAGCTGGATATTGCCGAAAAGCGCGTGCCGCAAGATGGTCGTATTTCAGTCCGTATAGGTGGCCGTGCGGTCGATGTGCGGGTGTCGACCATGCCTTCATCACACGGTGAGCGTGTGGTGATGCGTTTACTCGATAAGAATGCCGTACAACTTGATTTAGCCCAACTTGGCATGGCACCAGCGCTTCACCAAGGTTTCCGAGCCCTTATTCACAAGCCTCATGGTATCTTACTGGTCACCGGGCCGACCGGGTCGGGGAAATCCACCACCTTATACGCAGGATTACAAACCATTAACAGTGAGGATCGGAATATCCTCACCGTTGAAGATCCGATCGAGTTCGATCTGGCCGGTATTGGCCAGACCCAAGTCAACCCGAAAGTCGATATGACCTTCGCCCGCGGTTTGCGTGCGATGTTGCGTCAAGATCCTGACGTGGTGATGGTGGGGGAAATTCGCGACTTAGAAACCGCGCAAATTGCGGTTCAAGCCTCCCTGACCGGCCATTTGGTGATGTCCACATTACATACCAACACTGCCATTGGTGCGGTGACGCGCTTGCGCGATATGGGGATTGAGCCTTTCTTGCTTTCATCATCGCTACTTGGTGTATTGGCGCAGCGCTTGGTCCGTACCCTGTGCGAACACTGCCGAGTGCCCTATCAAGCCGACGCAACGCAGCAACAATTGTTTGCAGATGTGGGGCTTGCCAATCAAGGCGAAACCATCACCTTATATAAACCAAGTGGTTGCGAGCATTGTCACCAAAAAGGCTACCGCGGCCGCACAGGGATCCATGAGTTGTTGACCGTGGATGAGAAGGTACAAGCACTGATTCACCATGATGCCGGTGAGCATGCCATCGAGGAGGCGGTGCGGGCGCAAAGCCCTAGTATCCGCTATGACGGCTTGGCCAAAGTGCTGAACGGGGAAACCACCCTGGAAGAAGTGATGCGAGTGACCAAGGAGAGTTAATGGCTGCCTTTGACTACCAAGCACTGGATGCGCGAGGGCGCAAACGCAAGGGCGTGATTGAAGCCGATACGGCACGCCAAGCGCGGCAACAATTGCGCGACAAGGGCTTTACTCCCCTCGATGTCCAGGCCACTACCCGTAAGCGTGCGACACAAAAAAGTTCGGCTTCTCAGCCGCTTTTTCGTCAGCGCGGGCGCGGTATTAGCACCCAGGAGCTGTCACTGATCACCCGTCAGTTGGCGACCTTGATTGAGGCGGCGATGCCTCTGGAGGAGTGCTTAAAAGCGGTGGCAGAGCAGGCCGAGAAGCCGCGAATTGGCAGCATGATGACCAGTGTGCGCGCGCGAGTGATGGAAGGGTATACACTCGCCGATGCGTTGGCGGATTACCCCAATGTCTTTGACGAACTCTACCGGGCGATGATTTCAGCCGGTGAAAAAGCGGGCCACTTGGGCACCGTCCTCGAACGCCTTGCGGACTATGTGGAAAACCGTCAACGCATTCAAGCCACTTTGTTGCAAGCCATGCTGTATCCGGCGATTTTGACATTTTTCTCGGTACTGATTGTCGCCTTCCTGTTGGCAACGGTAGTGCCTGATATCGTTGGTCAATTTGTCCAAACCGGGCAATCACTGCCCGCATCAACCCAATTTCTCTTAAACGCCAGTGACTTTATCACTCAGTGGGGCGTGTGGGTGCTCGGTGGGCTGGTTCTTGTCAGTATGGGGATTCGTCTATTGCTGAAAGACACCCAGCGTCGTCTTGCCTGGGATAAGCAAAAGCTCTCGTTACCGATACTGGGTCGAGTGGCGCGCGGATTGAACACATCACGCTTTGCTCGGACATTGGCGATTTGTACCGCCAGCGCAATCCCATTGTTGGATGGGATCAAGGTCGCTGCGCAAGTGATCACTAACCAATATGTGCGCAAGCGGGTATTAGAAGCGGCCGATAAAGTGCGCGAGGGGGCCAGCTTACGTGTTGCGCTCGACCAGTCAGGGCTGTTCCCTCCCATGATGCTACATATGATTGCTAGCGGTGAGCGCAGTGGCGAGCTGGAGCCGATGCTCTCACGCGCAGCCGATAACCAAGACAAAGATTTTGAGGCGCAAGTCAATGTTGCCCTGGGAGTATTTGGCCCGTTAATGATTGTAATGATGGCCGGGTTAGTGCTTTTTATCGTGGTGGCCACCTTGATGCCAATTATTGCCATGAATGACATGGTCGGTTTGTGATTTTATGAATTTTAACAAGGAGAAAGAAATGCGTCGTCAACAAGGTTTCACGTTGCTCGAAGTCATGGTGGTGGTGGTGATTATTGGCCTGCTAGCCAGCTTTGTTGCCCCAAACTTGCTGGGCAACAAAGACAAAGCCGCGGTGAAAAAAGCGGTGGCGGATGTCAGTGCGCTTGAAAATGCGCTGGATATGTACAAATTGGATAACAATCAGTACCCCACCACCGATCAAGGCTTAGACGCGCTAGTGACCCAGCCACAAAGTGATCCGGTCCCCCGTAACTACCCCGCGCAAGGTTACATCAAACGTCTGCCGCAAGACCCGTGGAACAATGACTATCGCTATGTCAGCCCAGGCGAGCACGGTGTTGTTGATATCTTTTCTTTAGGCGCTGATGGCCAAGAAGGTGGGGAAGGGGTCAACCAAGACATTGGTAACTGGAACCTCAACGAGCTGCAATAACATGCGTCAAGCGGCCGGCTTTACCTTATTAGAGATCCTGCTGGTGGTCGTCATCGTCGCGGTGAGCACCTCAGGCGTGATAATGGTGATGCCTGAGTCCGCGGACACCCGCACACAAGAAGCCGGGCAAGCACTGTATCAGCGGATGAAGTTGTGGGCAGAGCAAAGTTGGTTGGAAGGACGCACCTATGGCGTGCGTATCGAACAACAGCGCTATCAACTTTTAGTGTTGGGACAAGAGCAATGGCAACCTGTTAGCAGTGACCGCTGGGCGACCCAAGGCCGCCTGCCAGAGCAAAGCCGCTTTGTCTTAACTATGGATGGCTTTGGTTGGCAGCAACAAGATAGGTTGTTCGAGGATAAGCCGCTGTTTGAGGATTTGTTTGACGAAGACGATGATCAGGCGGTGGCGCCACCGCAAATCTGGCTACTGCCCAATGGTGAGCTGACACCGTTTACCCTGATGGTTGAAACAGATGGCCGTGCGGTCTGGCAGCTCAAAGCGAATGAACTGGCGCAGTTTACTTGGCAGCGTGCAGGAGAGGGTGATGATGTTAGTACGCGCTAACTCGCAGCAGGGAATGACCTTGCTTGAGGTCTTAGTCGCGGTGGCGATCTTTGCCGTGGCGGCGCTGAGTGTGATGAAAGCCACTGGGCAACACACCCGTTCACTGAGTCGCTTAGAGCAAAAAACCTTAGCCGCGATGGTGGCGGATAATCAACTCGCCGAGGTGGTGCTCAGCGCTAAGGTGCCCGATAAAGCCACGCAAGGCACCACCGAAATGGCGGGACAACAATGGCAATGGCAGTTGGTGCCAGTCGCCACAGAAACGGGCCAGTTACGTGCGGTTGATATGTCAGTGGCTGCCGCCGCAGAGACCGATAACTCGTTAGTGACCGTGAGGACCTATGTCGCCACGCGTTGAACGAGGATTTACCTTATTGGAAGTGCTGTTGGCGTTGGTGGTATTCGCCAGCATTAGTCTGACCGCATACCAAGTACTGCAAACCGTGCAGCGCAGTGACGAGCAGTCTCAGCAGGTGGGTGAGACCTTACAGAAGCTGCAGCGCGCGTTGGTGATCATGGACAGTGACTTTCGTCAAATGGCGGCAAGACGTCAGCGGGTCGAAGGACAAGCGCCAACAGAACAGTTGCTCATCGCGGGTTCAGAGGTATTACAAAGTGATGGGATGGGCGTGCGCTTTACCCGCACGGGCTGGATTAACCCACAAATGCGCTTTCCACGCGGAGAAGTGGTAGCGGTCGGGTACCGTCAGAGAGATGGCAAGCTGGAGCGCTTGCGCTGGCGTTACCCAGACCAAGCCGCGAGTGATGAACCCGCGGTGGCGACGCTGCTCAGTGATATTGATGATTTGACCTTTCGCTTCTACGTCAAACAGGATTGGCAAGACAGTTTTGATACCAAACATGCATTGCCGAAAGCCGTTCAAGTGCGCTTTACCCATCCTCGCTATGGCCAGTTAGTGCGCACTTATCTCGTGGCGGGGCAGACCTTGCCGGCACCACTGCAGCGGGAGGCACAATGAATCGTCAGCAGGGCGCCGCCCTTTTGGTGGTGATGATGATCATGGCGCTGATGACCGCGATTGCCGGAAGCATGGCGGCGCGGTTATACACCAACTACCACCGCGCCGAAAACCAGCTGCATTTTCAGCAAGCGTATTGGTTTGGCAATGCGGTTGAAGGCTTAGCGGCATCGGTATTGCGCGAGAGCTTAGCAGGCAGTGAAACGGTGAACTTAAGTCAAACCTGGGCAGAGCCCGCTCGAACCATTCCGCTGGATGGCGGAAAAGTAAGTGGACACTTACAAGATGCGAGCGCTTGTTTTAACCTCAATAGTTTACAGCTACGTGGCGCCAAAGTGGGTGGGGTGACACCTTATGAGGTCACCGTGTTACGGGCGCTAGTGGGGCAGTATGTGGAAGAGGATTATCAAGCGGATGTGATTGCTCAGGCAAGCCGTGATTTTATTGATGAAAACAATCAGCTGGATCAGTCTCTCGGGGCGGAAGATGCGCATTATGAAAGCGTGCAGCCTGCGTATGTGACGGCGGATGCTTTGCTGGCCGATGTGAGTGAGTGGCGTGCGGTGCGCGGGGTTAATGGTGATGTGTTTCGGCGCGCCTCGCCTCAGCTTTGCGCGTTGCCTAGCGCTGAGCTTAAGGTCAATGTGAATACCTTAACCGAGAAGCAAGCGCCTTTGCTTTCAGCCCTATTTACCTCCGCGTTACCGGTGGAACAAGCCCAGCAGGTGATTGCCCAGCGCCCGGAGGAAGGGTGGAAAAGTGTGGCCGCGTTTATCGACACCTTGAACCTCACCGAGTTTGATGACGCCGAGCGAGAGCGAGTCGTGTCCCATCTCAGCGTGACCAGCGAGTTCTTTTTATTACAAGCCGATGTGCAGGTGGCCTCTGCCCAACGTCACATCCAGGCACTATTGCACTATCAAGACGATGGCGAGGTTTCTGTTTTGCGCCGTCGGTTCGGAGGAATGCGTGAGCGAGCGACTGATAATAAGGATCAGTGATGCCAGCCAGCCCATTTATTGGGCGCAGGTTCGTGCCAATGATAACCAAGTGGTTGAGAGCGGCAGTTGCCAGCAACTGTCAGCGTTAACCGAGCAAGCACAAACGCGGCGAGTGGTGGTGCTGGTGGACAGCACGTGGCTGACATTAACCTCGGTAACATTGCCCCCAGGCTCACGGCGCCAACGCGACAAGGTGGTGCCTTACTTGCTCGAGGAAGCCTTGGCGGAAGAGGTGGAAGCAGTACATGTGAGTATTGTTGACACCCAGGCAGACACCGCACATGTCGCCGTGGTAGCGCACCAGCAAATGCAAGCTTGGCAACACGCGCTGGATGAGGCAGGCATTGATGCTCGCCAGTGGATCCCCGATGTGCTTTGTGTGCCTTGGTCGTCTGATTCGCTCTCACTCTTGGCATTGGGTGAACAGTGGCTGTGCCGTTTTAGTGCAAATCAAGGCGTGGTAGGCTCGGCGGACTGGCTCGCCTTTTGGGGGCAGGCTTGGTGGCAACACCGCCAAGACAGTGAGGAAACCCTGTCACCTGAGCAAGCCGACTCTCTCACTATCAAAGGCTATGTCGACGACAAGCCGCAGGCTGACAATCCCTTGAGCGCGTTACCGCTCCCTGTCGAGTGGCAGTCAGATCACGCAATGCATCTATTAGCGGTGCAGAGTCATGGCGTGACGGCAAACCTACTGACCGGCGGATATCGCCCTCAAAGCCAAACCAAGCAGACACTTAGACCCTTTTTGCCCGCAGCCTGTCTGTTGATCGCCATGGCTGGACTGCTTGGCGTCGAGCAGTGGCTGTCGATTCGTGACACCCAGCAGCAAGCCCGCGCATTACGGGGACAAAGTGAAGCCCTTTTTCGCCAAACCTTGCCCGAGTACGAGCGGATCCCGACTCGCTCATACATGGTGCGGCAAATGGATGCAGAGATAGCTCGGCTAGAAAACCAACAACATGATGCGGCGCTTTTACCCTGGCTGGTCGAACTGGCTCCTCTACTGGAAGATGTGCCTGGTATCGAGCTCGAGGCGCTGCGCTACCAAGCCAATCGAGAAGCCTTGATACTGCGAGCAACCGGCAATGATTTCGCGCAGTTTGAGCGCTTACGTGCCACCTTGAGTAAGCATTATGCGACAGACTTGGGGCAGCTTAATCGCAGTGGTGAGACGGTCAGCGGTGAATTTACCCTAAGGAGCCAATCATGATCGCACGTATTCAGACTCAGTGGCAGTCGATCAGCTTGCGCGAGCAACGGCTCGTGTTGATTGCGGCGGGAGTGCTGCTGTTAAGTTTGCTGTATTGGGGCATCGTGGTGCCGGTACAGACACAGGCGGAGCAAGCGCGCGCCGCATTGGTCAGTGAGCGAAAGGTTTACAATGAGCTACAACAAAAGCGCAATCACATCATGCAATTGCGCTCACAGTCTGGACGCAGTCGCCAAGCAGTGGCCAGTCGAAGCCAACCGCTCAACCAAGTGATCGCGGCCAGTGCGGGTGAGTTTAATCTTACCATTACACGGTTGCAGCCTGGGGAGGACAGCGTGCAATTGGGGCTCGAACCTCTCCCGTTTAACCAATTACTACGGTGGATCGAGCAACTCTCTCAGCTGCATGGCATTCAAGTCGCTCGCCTGAGCACTGAAGCGACCGATACGGCCGGTGTGGTGCAAGTAACCCGACTGCAGCTGGAGCGGTAAACGATGTGGAAGAAAACGCTGATAGGGGTGGGGTGTGTATTGGTTTTCGTTGTGAGTGCGATAGTGCACGCCCCAGCAACACTATTGCGCTTAGCGCCTTTGCCGGCCGAGCTACAGCTGAGTGGGATCAACGGCACCGTGTGGCAGGGGCAAGTCAGGCAACTGCGTTGGCAAGATCAGGCTGTCGGCCCAATACAATGGGATCTCCATTGGCACCGGCTATTGACCAGCGCCACGCTGGAAGCCGCGATAAAGGTCCAAAGCCCTCAAGGTGTCAGTGGTAAAAGCGTGGTGGGCTTTAATGGCACCGAGCTAACGCTTTCTCAAACCTTGCTCTCTGCTCCCGCGCATCTGCTGACCCGTTCGGTGGCGTTACCGCCGAGTGTGGCGATTGATGGCCGGCTTGATGTGATTGTACGCGAGGCGGTGTTGGCCGAGTCAGGGTGTCAGCAGTTAGCGGGGCAGATTCAGTGGCAGCAGGCCGGACTCACCCTGCCCTCAGGGCGGCTCAATGATATTCCATTGCGTGCTTCTCTCGCCTGTGATGGCCAAGGTGTCGCTGCGCAGGGTCAAGGCGATTCCCCCTCGTTGAGTAATAAGTTTTCATTGTCAATTACACCGTCTGGGCGATACTCTGTGTCAGGATGGCTGAAGCCGGGGCCGGCCTATCCTGAGCCGATGAAAGCACCTCTCTCTTGGTTGGGTGCACCGGATAATCAAGGACGCTATCGCTTTTCTTTTCGCGGCTAACAAGGCCTGATAGGCTTATCAAAAAGGGTGGCAAATCACGATATGACGCAGCGTAAACTTCCTTACATTCAGTCTAAGCAGGTGGTCGCCACTTCTCGCTTGTTTAAAGTGGAGTCGCTGGGACTGATTTTTAGTAATGGCGTCGAGCGTACCTATGAGCGGATGAAACCGTCGGGGCGTAATGCCGTGATGATGGTGCCGGTGACCGAATCGGGCGACCTCTTACTGGTACGCGAATATGCCGCAGGCACAGAACAGTATGAGCTAGGCTTTCCCAAAGGACTGATTGATCCGGGTGAAGCGCCCGAGCAAGCGGCGGTGCGGGAGCTGAAAGAGGAAATTGGGCAAGGTGCCCGTGAGCTAGTGCCACTAAAAGAGGTTGTTCTGGCACCGTCGTACTTTTCTAGCCGCATGACGCTGATGTTGGCACGTGATTTGTATCCAGAAAGCTTGGAAGGGGATGAGCCTGAACCGCTTGAAATCATTCGTTGGCCACTTGCCCAAGCGGAAGAGTTACTCACCCACGGTGATTTTTGTGAAGCGCGCAGTATCACCGCATTAATGATGGCGCTGAAGTACTTACAATCTGAGAGGTGAGGCATGGCATTGCCTGAGTTGTTGCCCGAGGTGATTGATATTGCTCGCTCTGCGGGCCAGGTTATTTTAGATATTTACCAAGACGGTGATTTTGAAGCGATCACTAAAAGTGACCAAACCCCAGTAACCAGTGCTGATTTGGCGGCACATAAGCTGATCACGGAAAAGCTCACCGCGTTGACGCCAGACATCCCCGTGTTATCAGAAGAAGACTGTGGTGTGCCATTAAGCGACCGTCAGCAATGGCAGCGCTATTGGTTGATTGATCCCCTCGACGGTACTCAAGAGTTTATTGCAGGCAGTGGTGACTTTGCCACTATTATCGCGCTGGTGGAGGACAACCATCCCGTCATGGGCGTGGTCTATGCCCCCGTCTCCGGGGTGACCTACTATGCTTGCCAAGACAAAGGGGCCTGGAAAATCACCCCAGATGGCGAAATGCATCGCATCTCGACAATGAAGCGAGAAGAGACGATTACCTCACTCTCTATCGCCATCAGTCGCCGTCAAGATATTCATGCGGTCACCGAAAAGCTGGCACCTGAAATTAATTATGATTTGGTGCCATTAGGCTCCGCGGCACTCAAAGCCTGCTTGGTCGCAGAAGGCGCGGTCGACTGTTATTTACGCCTAGGGCCGACGGGGGAGTGGGACACTGCCGCTACCCAATGCATTGTTGAGCAAGCGGGTGGACGTATTCTGAGCACAGAGCTCGGGGCTTTGTCGTACAACGAACGGGACTCATTACAGAACCCTAACTTTATTGTGTTGGGGGATGAGTCGCTCGCGTGGTCGTCGATACTGCAGGCATCGTAATGATTGACGGCACCGCCAGGTGCCGTTTTCTTTTATGGCCGGTTCAGAACAAACGATTTAAGCCATTGAGGGCTGCCACCCGGTAAGCTTCGGCCATGGTCGGGTAGTTGAAGGTGGTATTCACAAAATAATCGATGGTATTCCCTTCGCCTTTTTGCTCAAAAATCGCTTGGCCGATATGAATGATTTCCGAGGCGCGCTCGCCAAAGCAGTGAATGCCTAATATTTCGCGGGTATCGCGGTGGAAAAGGATTTTTAAACTGCCGACATCCATCCCCGCGATTTGCGCGCGTGCTAAGTGCTTGAATAGCGATCGGCCAACTTCATACGGGACTTTTTCTGCGGTGAGCTCTTGCTCGGTTTTACCCACTGAGCTGATTTCTGGAATGGTATAGATCCCCGTGGGGATGTGTTCAATCAAGCGCACGTTGGCATTGCCTTGGCAAATGGCTTCGGCCACCACGCGCCCTTGATCATAAGCGGCACTGGCAAGGCTAGGATAACCAATCACATCACCGACGGCATAGATATGCCCCACTTCTGTTGCGTAGCTTTCGCTATCAACGTCGAGCTGCCCACGCGAGTTAGGTGTAAGGCCGACCGAGGACAAATTGAGTTTATCGGTATTGCCTGCGCGGCCATTGGCATACAGCAAGCAATCTGCTTTCATTTTTTTGCCTGACTCCAGATGCACAATCACGCCATCGTCGGTGCCCTCAATGCGCTCATAGGTCTCATCATTGCGGATCATGACACCACTGCTGCCAAAGTGATAAGACAAAGCATCTGAGATTTCGTTGTCCAAAAACGACAGCAAGCGATCACGGGTGTTGATTAAATCCACTTTGACCCCGAGCCCACGGAAAATAGACGCATATTCACTGCCAATCACGCCTGCGCCATAGATAATCACGTGGCGCGGGTCATGGGCTAACGACAAAATGGAGTCACTGTCGTAGATGCGTGGGTGGGAAAAATCCACATCAGCGGGTTGATAAGGGCGAGAGCCGGTAGCAACCACAAAGTGATCGGCTGTATAGGTATCAGCGCTGCCATCACTATGATGCACGGTTAAGGTATGCGCATCGACAAATTCGGCGCTACCATGGAGCAGGGTACATTGGTTTCGGTCATAGAACCCTTGGCGCATACGGGTTTGTTTACCTATGACCGATTCAGCATGGCTGAGAATGTGTGAGAAGGTACTGTGGATACTATTGCTGTTTTGGGTGTAGATAGGGCTTTGATTGAATTCAATGATCCGGCTGACAGTGTGGCGTAGTGCTTTAGACGGGATGGTGCCCCAATGGGTACAGCCACCGCCAACGGTGCTTTCTCGCTCAATCACTGCCACCCGCTTACCCGCTTTGGATAAGCCCATGGCGGCACCTTCACCACCGGGGCCACTACCTATCACGATCGCATCAAAATGATCTTGCGGGCTAGGGCTCGACTTGCTCATAGGGTTCAGACCTTATTTTCATTATTGCAACATCTATTTATGACCAGTTTAACGCTTATTATCCGTAAGGTTAACTTTCGCGAGCAAATCTGTGTTCAAATCCGCGTCGCCGCGATGGGGAACACTGCCTGGATTGGCTGATTTAAACGCTAAAATTGCGTATAGTGGCAGCATGGTGACCATGGATAGAGTGCGATGGGTATTCGAGCACAACAAAAAGAAAAAACGCGCCGTTCTGTCATTGATGCGGCGTTCAGCCAGCTCAGTGCTGAGCGCAGTTTTTCCAGCCTCAGCTTGCGCGAAGTGGCGCGAGAGGCGGGAATCGCGCCCACCTCTTTTTACCGCCACTTTAAAGACATGGATGAGCTGGGGTTAACCATGGTTGATGAGGGCGGGTTATTGCTCCGTCAACTGATGCGTCAGGCGCGTCAGCGGATAGCGGCTGAAGGCAGTGTGGTGCGTACCTCGGTCGAAACCTTTATGGAGTTTATCGAGAGCAGCCCAAATGTGTTTCGGTTGCTTTTGCGCGAGCGTTCAGGCACCTCTTCGGCGTTTCGTGCCGCCGTGGCAAGGGAAATACAACATTTTGTTGCTGAGTTGACCGAGTATTTACAATCTCGTACGCAGCTCACCTATGAAGAAGCGTACAATCAGTCAGAAGCGTGTGTGATTTTGGTCTTCAATATGGGTGCGGAAGCGCTTGATCTTGACCCTCACGCCCGCGCAGAATTGGCAGAGCGAATGGTGTTACAATTGCGCATGATAGCCAAGGGAGCTTACTGGTATCGAAAAGACCGTGAGCGGCGAGCCTTACAGGAAAAACTGTCATAAAACAGGTGAAGACATGGAACACGAGCAAGTGAAATCAGAACGTAAATTTTTGCTGCTGGCACTGGTTACCGGCATTTGTGGAAGTGCAACACTCGCGACACTGTTCGTCAGTGGTGTGGCATTTTCTATTTTTCCCATTCTTGCGTTTGTACTGGCCGTGCACGCTTGCTACCAACTTCACGAACGCCAGCCACTGACGGAAGGCACGCCGCTGATTGCGTTTGCCTGCTTCTTAGTGGGGGCATTTGGCTATTCAGCGTTTATTCGTATGCAAATGCCAGAGCTGGGCGGCAACTTCTTCTCGATCTTGGTTGCGATGGCATTAGCGTTTTGGGTCGGTCATAAGCTGGGCTTTTTTAGCCGCAAAGCGAAAAATGATACCGCCTCTGACGTCTAATTGTCTCTAAAACAGCGGTGATTGAAACCCAAAAAAGGCGTCGAGAAGACGCCTCAGATTGCTGACGAACCCCGCCTTTTTAGGCGGGGTTCTTTTTGATAAGCGGCCGTAGGCCGCGATCGCGATATTTTTTGTTAGAGAGTGGTCGCTACCGACC
>NZ_MUFB01000014.1 GCF_001996005.1 Salinivibrio siamensis
ACGTTAGTGAGTTCGACGTTAGTGAGTTCGGTCCTCCAGTTGATGTTACTCAACCTTCAACCTGCCCATGGCTAGATCACTCGGTTTCGGGTCTAATGCTAGCAACTAYWCGCCCAGTTAAGACTCGGTTTCCCTACGGCTCCCCTATGCGGTTAACCTTGCTACTAACATTAAGTCGCTGACCCATTATACAAAAGGTACGCGGTCACCCCATCACTAAGTCACCTCTGCTTGATTGGGCGGTTGACCCACGCTTCGCGTGGTTAACCCAATCAACAAAGTGATAGCGTCTCACTAAGATAAGGTGTCTTAGTGATGGGGCTCCCACTGCTTGTACGTAGACGGTTTCAGGTTCTATTTCACTCCCCTCACAGGGGTTCTTTTCGCCTTTCCCTCACGGTACTGGTTCACTATCGGTCAGTCAGGAGTATTTAGCCTTGGAGGATGGTCCCCCCATGTTCAGACAAGATATCACGTGTCCCGTCCTACTCGTTTTCACGYCTAAGGCGCCGTCGGTTACGGGGCTATCACCCTTTATTGCCAGGTTTTCCAACCTGTTCACCTAACGCCTAAGCCGCTTAAGGGCTGCTCCGGGTTCGCTCGCCGCTACTGCCGGAATCTCAATTGATTTCTTTTCCTTCGGGTACTTAGATGTTTCAGTTCCCCGTCCTACTCTGTCCCGTCCTACTCGTTTTCACGTCTAAGGCGCCGTCGGTTACGGGGCTATCACCCTTTATTGCCAGGTTTTCCAACCTGTTCACCTAACGCCTAAGCCGCTTAAGGGCTGCTCCGGGTTCGCTCGCCGCTACTGCCGGAATCTCAATTGATTTCTTTTCCTTCGGGTACTTAGATGTTTCAGTTCCCCGAGTTCRCCTCTTAGCGCTATGTATTCACRCTAAGATACCTGCTTATGCAGGTGGGTTTCCCCATTCGGACATCGATGGCTCAAATGCTTCTTACCAGCTCACCATCGCTTTTCGCAGGTTAGTACGTCCTTCATCGCCTCTGACTGCCAAGGCATCCACCGTCTACGCTTAATCACTTAACCATACAACCCCAAGAGGTCTTTTTGCTCGATCTTTCTCTTTTATACGGCCTCTTGCTCACCGTTTGCTTGGTCACGTAACACGTTACGCTCCCCGCGACAAACGCCTCGCGCGAGATTGTCTAAAAAAGAAATCTGCGTCGCAAAACCACTCAGTGTTGAATCATCAACCAATTAAGGTTTTGTTTTTGCCGGACTCAAAATAGAGACTTTGCTTATTCAATAAGACAAAGCCCAAGCACACTTGATTGTGTGAGTGACATTTCTGTCACTRATTGAGAACTTTACTGTCATTCTTTAAGAATGACTTGTCAGCTTTCCAGATTGTTAAAGAGCATGTGTATTTATCAATACGATAAACCACTTTTTAAAGACACTTATCATCATAAATGCGCTTAAAAAGTGGTGGAGCTAAGCAGGATCGAACTGCTGACCTCCTGCGTGCAAGGCAGGCGCTCTCCCAGCTGAGCTATAGCCCCATCATAATTCCTTAGATGCTGGTGCCAATTTCTTTTGAGGCAAGGCAGTGTATTTCGACGTTTAGTTCGCTAAACGAGGAATGCACTAACGAAGCATCAGGAGAAATTGGTGGGTCTGAGTGGACTTGAACCACCGACCTCACCCTTATCAGGGGTGCGCTCTAACCACCTGAGCTACAGACCCATCTAAGGTACGAGCCTTTCACTAAGGCATTCGTATCTCTTTGACTTTTAACCTATACAATCTGTGTGAACACTCGCAAMAATAGCGTCAGTAAGGAGGTGATCCAGCCCCAGGTTCCCCTAGGGCTACCTTGTTACGACTTCACCCCAGTCATGAACCACACCGTGGTAAACGCCCTCCCGAAGGTTAAGCTATCTACTTCTGGTGCAGCCCACTCCCATGGTGTGACGGGCGGTGTGTACAAGGCCACAACACGAGCTGACGACAGCCATGCAGCACCTGTCTCAGMGYTCCCGAAGGCACCAATCCATCTCTGGAAAGTTCTCTGGATGTCAAGAGTAGGTAAGGTTCTTCGCGTTGCATCGAATTAAACCACATGCTCCACCGCTTGTGCGGGCCCCCGTCAATTCATTTGAGTTTTAACCTTGCGGCCGTACTCCCCAGGCGGTCTACTTAATGCGTTAGCGCCGAAAGCCAAAGTCTAAACCTCAACCTCCAAGTAGACAGCGTTTACGGCGTGGACTACCAGGGTATCTAATCCTGTTTGCTACCCACGCTTTCGCATCTGAGCGTCAGTCTTTGTCCAGGGGGCCGCCTTCGCCACTGGTATTCCTTCAGATCTCTACGCATTTCACCGCTACACCTGAAATTCTACCCCCCTCTACAAGACTCTAGCCTGCCAGTTTCAAATGCGGTTCCGAGGTTGAGCCCCGGGCTTTCACATCTGACTTAACAAACCGCCTGCATGCGCTTTACGCCCAGTAATTCCGATTAACGCTCGCACCCTCCGTATTACCGCGGCTGCTGGCACGGAGTTAGCCGGTGCTTCTTCTGCAGCTAACGTCAAGCCRTGCACSTATTAAGTACACCACCTTCCTCACTGCTGAAAGTGCTTTACAACCCGAAGGCCTTCTTCACACACGCGGCATGGCTGCATCAGGGTCTCCCCCATTGTGCAATATTCCCCACTGCTGCCTCCCGTAGGAGTCTGGGCCGTGTCTCAGTCCCAGTGTGGCTGATCATCCTCTCAAACCAGCTAAGGATCGTCGCCTTGGTAAGCCATTACCTTACCAACTAGCTAATCCTAACTGGGCCCATCCCAACGCGATAGCTTACATGTAGAGGCCACCTTTGGTCCGTAGACATTATGCGGTATTAGCCGTCGTTTCCAACGGTTATCCCCCTCGTCAGGGCAGGTTCCCAGCCGTTACTCACCCGTCCGCCGCTGAAGAGAAAAACGAATTGACTGTGCCGAACAACTGTAAAAGTTGTCGTTTGGTCACTCAGTTCATCGAATAAATCTTTTTGTCTATTCTCAACGAGTGCCCACACAGATTGCATAGGTCAAATTGTTAAAGAGCGTTGACGGTGCGAAGCTGCGCTTCGCTTGGTCAGGGCTGCGTATCTTACGCGCCTTGCCGTTAAAGTCAAGAAGAAATTTTATCTTTTACTTTCAACCCGCCGGGTGAAATAAAACCTCTTTTTGACTCCCCTAACGCTTGGCGTTAAGTAGGCCGGCCATCTTAATCTTTTAAAAACTCACGTCAAGCGTTTATTTTTATTTGATTTTTTGCCTCGACATGGCCGCTGAACGCTTGCCCTGCGTGCCGTGTCGATGGAGGCGCATTATAGAGAAGCTGATCAGGTTGGCAAGTCCTTTTTAGGTGTTTTTTAGAAAAAAACTGTCACTCGCTGTTTTTTTACTCGCTAGGGTGTAAAACTGGTATCAAACTCGCCGCTATTTAGCACTGTTAATAGAGAAAAGAGGGATTTGTGATGGCAAAACAGCTGCGCGCTTATAAAGGCATGACGCCTCAGCTTGGCGAACGCGTCTATATTGATGAATCCAGTGTATTGGCTGGCGATATTACGCTAGGCGATGATGTGAGTATTTGGCCGCTGGTTGCAGCGCGTGGTGACGTGAACCATATCCAGATTGGCACTCGGACCAATGTGCAAGATGGCTCAGTCCTTCATGTTACTCACAAAAATGCCGAAAACCCACAAGGTTACCCGCTGATCAT
The DNA here is from genome assembly GCF_001996005.1 of Salinivibrio siamensis. Classification (GTDB taxonomy): domain Bacteria; phylum Pseudomonadota; class Gammaproteobacteria; order Enterobacterales; family Vibrionaceae; genus Salinivibrio; species Salinivibrio siamensis. The sequence continues at coordinate 3,733 of NZ_MUFB01000014.1, forward strand.
TGGCGAAGAAGTGACAATCGGCCACAAAGTCATGTTACACGGCTGTCGGATTGGCAACCGAGTCCTAGTGGGAATGGGGACGATTATTCTCGATGACGCTGTGATAGAAGATGAAGTGCTGATTGGCGCTGGCAGTTTAGTCCCGCCCGGAAAACGCTTAGAGAGTGGCTATCTGTATGTTGGCTCACCGGTCAAACAAGTTCGCCCCATTACCGACAAAGAGCGTGCTTATTTAGCACGCTCAGCGCAAAACTATGTCGACACCAAAGACATCTACCGCTGCGAGTGCTAGATCAGCAAGCTGCCATCGGCTTCAAACGCTTCTGATTCGATGGCCGCTTCCATGTGCTCTTCAATATCAAACCAAACCAGTTCGACAATCGCCTGCGCATTATCCGTGTCCACCGCACAGCCGGCGAGCGCGGATAAGGTGGTAAAGCGGACAGCGCATGGTAACAATGCACCATTAAGTTGGCCGTAAAAACAAACACGGGCCTTTGCCGTATCGACCTGCGCTTGGTCCGCAGCCAGAATAAGGGATTGATTCATTGATTGAGTGCCTCTCTTAACTGCTCACGCACACGTTCGGTTTGTGGCCGACAGCCGCGCCATATAGCAAAGCTTTCCGCCGCTTGTTCCACCAGCATGCCCAAGCCGTCTAAACACCGTCCTGCTCCTTGGTTTTGCGCCCACTGGTTACTGGTTGTGCTGCCAGCTTGATACACCATGTCATAGACAGTGGTCGCTGGACCAATCGCGCCTTGAGGAAGAGGAGGATAGCTTTGATGTAAACTCGCCGAGGTCGCGTTAATGATCACATCGACCGGCGCCGCCATGGGGCTATCCACGGCATGACTAGTGATCGGTCCGGCCTCACCAAATGCAGCAGCTAGTTGCTGGGCTTTTTGCTCGGTGCGATTCACAATCATCAGCGATGCTGGCTCTTGTTCTAGTAAAGGAAGCAACACACCCCGAGCTGCACCGCCCGCACCCACGACCATAATGCGCTTATCACGCAGTGCCACACGGTGGTAGTGCAAATCAGTCACCAAACCTGCTCCATCAGTATTATCACCCAATAGAGTGCCATCGCTTTGCTTAACCAGCGTATTCACGGCACCGGCGCGGCGGGCACGCTCTGTGAGTGTATCAACCCAGTCATACGCTTGCTGTTTAAAAGGCACGGTCACATTGGCGCCACACCCTCCTTGCGCAAAAAACGCCTGCATACTGGTCACAAAGCCTTCGAGTGGCGCTTCAATGGCTTGATAGTCGATGTCTTGTTGGGTTTGCGTCGCAAATGCGGCGTGGATCTGCGGCGACTTGCTATGGCCAATCGGGTGGCCGACCACACAATAACGATCGGTCATCTGTTACCACTCCCTCGGTTTAAGGTAGTCGCGATAGAGTCTCGCTTCCGGCGCGTCTTCATCGGGTGACCAATTATATTCCCAACGTGCCATCGGCGGCATCGACATCAGAATAGATTCGGTACGCCCACCACTTTGTAAGCCAAATAGCGTACCTCTGTCATACACCAAGTTAAATTCGACATAGCGTCCGCGGCGGTAAAGCTGGAAATCTCGCTCACGCTCACCATAGGGTGTGGCTTTGCGGCGCTGTACAATCGGCAGGTAAGCATCGATAAAGCCTTTTCCAACCGCTTGGGTGTAGGCAAAGCACTGCTCGAATGGCCATTGGTTCAAATCATCAAAGAAAAGCCCACCGACGCCACGGGTTTCATCGCGATGGGGCAGATAAAAATAGCGATCGCACCACGCCTTGTGATCAGCGTACACGCTATCACCGAAGGGCGCGCACAAGGCTTTGGCGGTCTCATGCCAATGCTGGCAATCTTCCTCGAACGGATAGAAAGGCGTGAGGTCAAAGCCACCGCCAAACCACCACACAGGATCAGCGCCTTCTTTTTCAGCAATGAAAAAACGTACGTTCGCGTGCGAGGTCGGCACGTAAGGGTTGTGAGGATGGATCACTAACGACACCCCCATAGCCTCAAAGCAGCGCCCGGCGAGCTCTGGGCGATGCGCGGTCGCCGAGGCAGGCATTTGATCGCCAAATACGTGCGAGAAGTTCACTCCCGCTTGCTCAAATACTTGGCCCTGACGCAGGACGCGACTGCGACCACCGCCCCCTTTCTCACGCTCCCACGCATCTTCAATAAAATGCGCTTGACCATCTTCTTGCGCAAGCTGTTGGCAAATATCATCTTGAAGCTGGAGGAAAAAAGCCTTCACGGCTTGCTTATCAATTGTCGACTGACCGTGTGCCACGCTCACATCCTTTGTTACTGAGACTATATGCGTACTTTACCTGATCCACGCAGTGGGATCTTGACGGAATTTCATCCCCCACCGCCGACGCAAACGTTTTCCTTGCGGTGAAATCTGGGTATAATTCGCGCCACGCTCAGCTTATCTTATTCACGCTTGTCATCAAGAAGGACGTATTATGACTGTCGGTATCATCATGGGCTCACAATCCGATTGGCCTACCATGACACATACAGCGGCTATGTTGGATCACTTTGCCATCCCTTACGAAACCCGTATTGTCTCCGCCCATCGCACACCACAGTTACTTGCCGACTACGCCCAACAAGCGGCCGAGCGCGGGATTAAAGTGATTATTGCCGGCGCCGGGGGGGCCGCCCATTTGCCTGGGATGACCGCCGCACACACCAGCCTGCCGGTGCTCGGCGTGCCGGTCCAGTCAAAAGCGTTAAAGGGCATGGACTCATTGCTTTCTATTGCTCAAATGCCCAAGGGCGTGGCAGTGGGCACACTCGCCATTGGAGACGCAGGCGCCGCGAATGCAGGCCTCCTTGCGGCACAAATTCTCGCAACGGCCGACCCTGATTTGATGGCAAAAGTGGATGCGTTTCGCCAAGCGCAAACTGAGGCCGTTCTCGCTCAACCCAACCCACAAGGGTAAGGCCATGAATATTCTGGTGTTAGGCGCGGGACAACTGGCCCGGATGATGGCCTTGGCCGGCGCGCCGCTCAATCTTATCGTCAGCGCCTATGATGTGCGTAGTGGCGACATTGTTCACCCACTGACGCTGCAACCACTGGGGCACGGCCTCAATACGGCCATCGCCGGCGCGGATATTATCACCGCGGAATTTGAGCATATCCCCGCTGATATCTTGCATCACTGCGAGCAAAGCGGGAAGTTACGCCCCAGTGCTCAGGCGATTCTAACCGGTGGCGACCGCCAAATTGAAAAAGCGCTGCTGATGCAAGCAGGTGTCGCCAATGCACCGTACCGTATGGTGTATACACAGGCTGATTTAGAAAAGGCGGTCGACGCACTGGGCGCGCCCTTAGTACTCAAAAGCACCTTGGATGGTTATGACGGCAAAGGACAGTGGCGCTATCGTGACGGCGATGATCTTCACGCATTGTGGGCAGAGCTCGACGCCTTTCTCACCGCGCCCGAACAGCGCGATGGCCAAGCCATCATTGCCGAAGCCATGATCCCTTTTGACCGAGAAGTGTCACTAATTGGTGTGCGTGGCGCGAATGGTGAATTTGCCAGCTATAGCCTGACCCAAAACCACCATCATGATGGGATACTCACCTTGTCTGTGGTGCGCCCGGATGAGCATGCTTTGCAAACACAAGCCGCGGACATGTTGGAAAAGATTGCCAGCGCGCTTAACTATGTGGGGGTACTCGCGGTGGAATTCTTTGATGTAGACGGCAGCTTGCTGGTGAACGAGATAGCACCTCGGGTGCACAACTCCGGTCACTGGACACAGCAAGGTAGCGCGTGTTGCCAGTTTGAAAACCACCTGCGCGCCGTCAGCGGCTTACCCCTCGGCCCGACCGAGTTAATTCAGCCGACGGCGATGATCAATATCTTAGGCCAAGGCAGTGTCCCGCTTGCGACCTATCGTGATGCCCATGTGCATTGGTACAACAAAACGCCTCGTCCGGGGCGCAAAGTGGGTCATATTAATGTCACGGCCACATCGAACGCGGCGCTTGCCACCAAGTTAGCCAGTCTCGCCAGCTACCTCCCTGACAATGCTTTTCACGGTTTAAAATCGGCTGCCTTGGCTCTCGCCGCGCAAACCGACTAATCCTCGCTCTCCGATTCTGCAGCCGGTTCACCTTGAATCGCGCTGCAGGACTTATCGGCACATTGGTGTACTGTCTTGCCACCTTTCTTACGCTCCACCAGCAGCGCAAAACCACATTGCTCGCAGGTGCCGGCTATCGGTTGTGCGTTTACCGCAAAATGACACTTAGGGTATTGGTCACAGGCAAAAAAGCGCTTGCCGTAACGCGAGGTGCGCTCCACCAGCTCACCTTTGTGGCAGGCAGGGCAAGTGAGGGTAGTATGATCGGGTTCATCCGGTTTTTCGATATGCGTACATTGCGGGAACTGATCGCAGCCAATAAACATACCGAATCGACCTTGGCGTAACACCAATTCTCCCTGATGACACGCCGGACAAGCCACGCCAAGCGCTTTTACTACATGGCCATCACCATGATGTAACGCTTTGGTATAGTGGCACTCTGGGTAGGCCGTACAGGCCAGAAACGGGCCTCGTTTGCCCGATTTAAACGCAAGAGCGCTGCCACATTCCGGGCAGCGCTCGTGGGTGTTCGGGGTGTTATCTTTACTCATTCACACCTTTTACTGTCATTGATAAGCGTTAGTGCACGTATCCCTCTTGTGCGTCGTACAGCATTTCTTCCATCTGTGTATACGCACGCTCGTTACCGGGCACGTTAAACAGCACCATCAAAATGACCCATTTTAGATCATCAAGACCAAATTCTTGGGTCTCAAGTTCCATCACCCGATCGATGACCATTTCACGCGTTTCCGGTGAAAGCACCCCAGCCTGCTCTAAGAATAAGAGAAAGCCTCGGCTTTCTTGGTCGATAAAGCGTGTTTCTTGCTCGGTATAGATTCGAATCGAGCTTTGGGCACTGCCTGATAGGTAAGGCTGTTTATCCGCATTTTGCAACTGTGCCAGCTTTTCAAGCCAGTTCAGGGCTTTATATATATCGTCTTGATGAAAACCCGCGCGGGACAATTCATCTGCTAACTCGTCCTGATCGATCATCACTTCCACATCGCTGTGGATGTAGGTTTCGAACAGGTACATAAGAATGTCCATCATGGCTAGCCCCTCCTCGTTCTGACATAGCCACCGGGTACTGCTGCTACAAGCCCCTGGAGTTCTAAGTCTAACAACTGCATCATGATTTCGTGAACCGGTTGGTTGCAGCGCTCAGCCAGTACGTCGACACACGTCGCGTTAGCCCCTACGTTAGCCAACAGCGCAGAAAATGGCAATCCTTCGTGCGTATCTAACTTTGGTGCGTCACTAAATAATTCGTTTTGCTGACTCACAGCAAACTGAACCAAGCTATCCACATCACTTATAATATCATCAACACAATCGACTAACACGGCGCCTTGTTTTATCAATTGGTGGCAACCTCGCGATTGGACTTGGTCTATGGGACCGGGAATCGCAAACACACTCCGGTTTTGCTCTAGCGCATAACGTGCCGTGATCAGTGACCCACTTTGCGGTGCGGCCTCTACCACTAATACGCCTGCCGACAACCCACTGATCAACCGGTTGCGGCGCGGAAAGTGTTCGGCTCTTGGCGGGGCGTCCGGCCAAAACTCTGAAACAAGCGCCCCCTGCGCTTCAATCCGCTTGGCCAATGCGCGATGCCGGGCGGGATACACATTGGCCAGTCCGCTTCCCAGCACCGCCAAGGTTTTTCCGCCGCCCTCGAGTGCGCCTTTGTGTGCCCGGCCATCGATACCTAGCGCAAGCCCACTGGTGATCGCAACGCCATGCTCAACCAGTTGTTTAGCAAATTGAAACGCCGTTTCTAGCCCTTGCGGTGTCGCGTGTCGACTGCCCACCATCGCCAATTGAGGCATCGCCAAGCAAGTCAGATCGCCTTGCACATACAAGACCAAAGGCGGCCGTGCGATTTCTCGGAGTAGTGCAGGATAAGCTGGATGGTCAAAGCCAATCAGGTGGCAATTCTCTTGCCTCGCCCACTCAAGGCTACGCTCAATCATGGCATGATTGGGGTGCATGATGGCCTGACATTGCTCAGCGGTTAAGCCAACCGCGGCAAGCTCATGATGGGGTTGGTCACACAATGCGTCGATGGGCATTTTAGCTAACAGCGCGCGCCGCTGCGGGACGCGCAACCGCGGCACTTGAGTCAGCGTCAACCATCCTCGCAGCGATTTATCGTGCATAGGCCGGTTGAGAAGATGGCGGTACCGCATGCATGCCGGCTTTGATCGGCTGACGCGCTTGGGTGATCACCGCCAAGCTAACCCAAGGGTAAGCCCGAACGACCATGGTTTGTCCCACCGTCACATCAGGCATGGGTGTGATGGATTGTGTCGTGCTTTCATTCGCGTTTTGATAGCGATACTCACCGGGGTCATTTAACACCTTGGCCCCCCCTTCGGTGACAGTAAACATTTGCCCGGTCGTCACGCCATCATTGGCACCTTTATCGAGCACCACCAGCTGACCATTCGCGACATACTCACTGCCATAAAGATGCCCTAATAACCTCGCGTCGGTTTGAGCCACTTGGGGCCAAAAACGCGCATGCGTGTTCTCGGGCAAAGGTAACAAGACATCATTGGGCCGTACTTCCTGCACCACGCGTGTCAGTGTCATCACACTACGCCCTTCACTTCGCGCACGGATACGTCCGTCAGCGACATGTTTTAAGCTCACCATAGCGATCGGTTCGGCACTAGCCTCTGACGTCGCAGGGCGTAAAAAGGTTTTCTCAACCCGAAAAACCTGCCAATTTTTGGCACCCAGCGACGCATCCACATACAGGGTATCGTGCACTGACAGATATTGACGCCCATCTGTAGAGCCAAGAACACGAGGCAGCGCCACCAAACGCGCCTTTTCGACCAGCATATCCTGTTGTAAATAGGGCAGCAGCATAGGATCCACACTGCTCAGCGCTGACGTCTTGGGTGCATCTCCCTTTGCTGCAATCGCGCGCCTAGACTTGTAGCTGACGGCCGGTTTCCCCGCTTGCCATGTGAGGGTGAGCACATCGCCAGGATAAATAAGATTGGGATCCTTTATAGCCGGATTTGCGTACCATACGTCACGCCATTGCCAAGGATTATCGAAAAAGGTGGCGGCGATATCCCACAGGGTATCCCCCCGCTCAACCACGTATCGCTGACTCTCGGCAGGGCCGGCTGCCAGCACTGGTAGCGCGATAGCCAATAGCCCAGCGGCGGCGAGATTGAATAGCTTTCTTGTCATCAATGTCTTCCTCACCCGACGAATGATGCTGATGCTGTCAATTGGCTGGCAAAATGTCTAGAATTAACCCAATTACCCCGTGCCGCTTTCGGCACAGTTCAATTTTTATGAGACGTTATGGCTTTACTGAACGTATTAACATTCCCAGATGAGCGCCTTCGCACCGTGGCCAAGCCGGTGGACGCTGTCACACCTGAGATCCAGAAAATGGCTGATGACATGATTGAAACCATGTACGCCCAAGATGGTATTGGTCTCGCGGCCACTCAGGTTGATTTTCACCAACGCATGGTGGTGATTGATGTCTCCGAAACCCGCGATCAGCCCATGGTGCTTATCAATCCAGAAATCATCGAAAAGCGCGGTGAGGATGGCATTGAAGAAGGATGCTTATCTGTGCCCAGTGCACGCGCATTGGTTCCGCGTGCGGCAGAAGTGACCGTAAAAGCGCTGGATCGCGACGGCAACGCTATCCAGTTTGATGCCGACGACCTGCTAGCGATTTGTATTCAGCATGAGCTTGACCATTTAGAAGGTAAGCTGTTTGTGGACTACCTATCGCCGCTGAAACGTCAGCGCATCAAGCAAAAGATGGAAAAAATCAAACGCGCTAACCAGAAAGCAAGCTGAGGTCACTTTGAGCACACCGCTGCGTATAGTATTTGCGGGCACGCCGGATTTTGCCGCGCGCCATTTACAAGCCCTGCTCGATAGTGAGCATGAGGTGGTTGCGGTTTATAGCCGTGAAGATAAACCCGCTGGCCGAGGCAAGAAGCTCACGGCAAGCCCCGTTAAACAGCTTGCGCTTGAGCATGACTTACCCGTGTATCAGCCTCGCACGTTGCGTGATGAACAGGCACAAGCGGAGCTGGCTGCCTTGAACGCCGACGTGATGGTCGTGGTCGCTTACGGGCTGATTCTGCCCAAGCCCGTATTGGACACCCCCAAGCTAGGGTGTATTAATGTGCATGGCTCCATTCTGCCACGTTGGCGTGGCGCCGCTCCTATCGAACGAGCAGTATGGGCTGGTGACAATGAGACGGGGGTCACCATCATGCAGATGGATGAAGGGCTCGACACGGGCGATATGCTTAAAATTGCGACCTTGCCCATTGATGAGAAAGAAACCAGTGGTAGCCTATATTTGCGCCTTGCGGAGCTGGGTCCACAGGCATTGATTGATTGTCTGAATGACATGGCTAACGGCATTATTCTTGCTGAGCCACAAAACGATGCCAAAGCCAACTATGCCGAAAAGCTCAGTAAGCAAGAAGCGCAGATCGATTGGCATCAAGACGCCGCGTTTATCGAACGTTGTGTACGGGCATTTAACCCGCGCCCGGTCAGCTACTTCACCTTAGGTGAGCAAAACATCAAGGTGTGGGGCGCTAACGCACTAGATATCGACGTGGACGCGGCGCCAGGCACAGTGATCAACACTGACAAACATGGCATTCAGGTCGCGACCGGAAAAGGCGTGATCCAGCTGACCCAACTACAACCCCCGGGCAAAAAAGCCATGCAAGCGCATGAACTACTGAATGCACGTCGTGAATGGTTTGAAACAGGCACCCAACTGTAGCGTGCCACCGATACGTGAGAAGAAGGCCAGTACGCTGGCCTTTTTTAATCTGACCCACACTATCGTCTGATGCCAATTTGGCCTTTGAATAGGTGAACATATGAATGTAAGAGCCGCGGCCGCCCGCGTTCTGTATCAAGTGGTTGATCAGGGCCAGTCATTGTCCCAGCAGCTCCCCCTCGCTCAACAGAAGGTCGCCCCGCGTGATGCTGCTTTGTTGCAAGAGATTTGCTATGGCACCTTGCGCTGGTTACCGCGATTAGAGCATATCGTGCAAGCCCTGATGGATAAGCCACTGAAAGGCAAACAACGAGTCTTTCATCACCTCATTCTGGTCGGGTTGTATCAATTAGGCTATATGCGCATCCCGGCCCATGCCGCCGTGGCTGAAACCGTGAATGCCACCAAGCCATTGAAGCGCCCACAATTACGTGGATTGATTAACGCCATTTTGCGCAATTATCAACGCGATCAAGATGCGCTAGACCAAGCCAGCCAAGCGCATGATGCTGGTCATTACTGCCATCCCGGCTGGTTGCTCAAACGCCTTCAGACCGCCTATCCATCAAATTGGCAAGACATTGTGGCGGCAAATCATCAAAAAGCGCCGATGTGGCTGCGCGTCAACCGCCAGCACCATTCTCGAGACAGTTATCAAGCGCAGCTGCAACAGGCCGGTATTGGTGCCAGTGCCCATCCAGATGCCATGGACGCTCTGAAACTCGACGCGCCGTGTGATGTGTCTCGCCTCCCTGGTTTTGACCAGGGCTGGGTGTCGGTACAAGATGCCGCCGCGCAGCTGGCTGTCGATTACCTCGAACCCGCGTCTGCAGAACACATTCTCGACTGCTGTGCCGCGCCAGGAGGGAAAACGTGTCATATCCTTGAGCACCAGCCTGATGCCATCGTGACGGCCATTGATGCCGATGAAAACCGCTTATCCCGGATCAAAGAGAACCTGTCACGGTTAGGGCTGAATGCTGATGTGAAACACGCGGATGCCCGTGAGCCGAGCGCTTGGCATCAAGGGCCTGCATTTGATCGTATATTACTGGATGCCCCTTGTTCAGCCACAGGCGTGATCCGGCGTCATCCCGACATTAAGTGGCTACGCCGTGATAGTGACATTCACGCTCTGGTCACGTTACAGGCAGAGATTTTAGACACAATGTGGCAGCAATTGGCGCCAGGCGGTACGCTGGTTTACGCCACCTGCTCAGTATTACCGGATGAGAACCGCGAGCAAATCCGTGCCTTTTTAGCCCGTGAACCTTCCGCGATACTGCGCACCGGCTCGCAAGCGCAGCCTGGTCGCCAGATTTTGCCAGGCGAAGACGACATGGACGGTTTCTATTATGCATGCCTAGAGAAGCCTTTGTGCGACTAGGCAGGGAGTGACAGTAGCATGAAAATCATCATCTTGGGTGCAGGACAAGTCGGCGGCACCCTGGCAGAAAACCTGGTAGGGGAAAACAATGATATCACCATTGTTGACCGCGCCCCCGAACGACTGCGTGAGCTACAAGATAAGTATGACTTACGCGTGGTACAGGGGTTTGCCAGTCACCCAACCACGCTGCAAGAAGCCGGCGCTCAAGATGCAGATATGCTGGTCGCTGTGACCAACTCAGACGAAACCAATATGATCGCCTGTCAGGTCGCATATACACGTTTTAATACACCAAACCGCGTCGCTCGGATCCGCAGCCCTGAATACTTGGCGGTGAAAGAGCAACTGTTTAACAGCGACGCCTGTCCGGTTGACCATCTTATCGCCCCTGAAGAGCTGGTCACTCGTTATATTCGTCGTCTAATTGAATACCCAGGCGCCTTACAGGTGGTCAGCTTTGCCGATAAAAAGGTCGGTCTGGTTGCGGTTAAGGCGTATTACGGCGGTCCTTTGGTCGGTAAAGCCTTGTCCGCCTTGCGTGAGCATATGCCGCATGTCGATACCCGTGTCGCCGCTATTTTCCGTCGTGACCGGCCCATTCGTCCACAAGGCACCACCATCATCGAAGCCGATGATGAAGTCTTTTTCGTCGCCGCGAGTAACCATATTCGCTCGGTGATGAGTGAATTACAGCGCCTTGAAAAACCCTACAAACGCATCATGATTGTTGGTGGTGGCAACATTGGTGCCGGCCTCGCGATGGCGTTGGAGCGTCAATACAGCGTGAAGTTGATTGAGCGTAACCCCTCCCGTGCGGAGCACCTTTCTGAGTTACTTGAAGAAACCACGGTGTTTTGTGGCGATGCCTCTGACCAAGAACTGCTCAGTGAAGAGCATATTGATCAGATTGATGTGTTTATCGCGGTCACCAACGAAGACGAAGCCAATATTATGTCGGCCATGTTGGCGAAACGCCTTGGCGCGAAAAAAGTCATGGTGCTTATCCAGCGCGGCGCTTATGTGGACTTGGTGCAAGGCGGGGTGATTGATATTGCCATCTCCCCTCAACAGGCGACGATATCTGCGCTACTCACCCATGTGCGCCGCGCAGACATTGTTAATGTCTCGTCACTACGACGCGGCGCCGCTGAGGCGATTGAAGCCATCGCCCATGGGGATGCGTCGACATCCAAAGTGGTCGGGCGCGCCATCGGCGAGATAAAACTGCCCCCCGGTACCACCATCGGTGCTGTGGTGCGCGGCGATGAAGTGTTAATTGCGCACGATAAAACCGTGATCCAGCAAGATGACCATGTGGTCTTGTTCTTGGTGAACAAAAAATATATTCCTGACGTTGAACGCCTGTTCCAGCCCAGTCCCTTCTTCCTATGATCCTCGCCTGCAGGCGTTGTTGCCTGCAGGCTCACGCTTTTTCGCTGTCTACTGCCGTTCCAATCACTTTGGGTATACACTAATAAAAGTTCTCTCGGTATCGATGACACACAAAGGAACGCCATGTCGGACGATAAGTTTCAGCAATCTACCAGCTTCCTCAAAAAAGCTGTGCCTTTGATGATGAAATACAAGGTGCCCACCACGCCCACCAACTATGCCCTGTGGTACACCTATGTCGCCAATACCGACGCCAAACTCAATGCGGATGTCGATGCCACTGTCGATGAGCACGGTACCTGTAGTCCGCTGCAAAGCGACATGCTTTACCAAAAACACATGGCCGATAAGCATAGCCGAGACATCAATGCGTTAAAGCAAAGCTTAGAGTCGATGATGACCGAGATGAGCCACTCAATGTCAGATACTATCCAAGATACTGACGCTTTCCATTCGGTTCTCGATAACACCTTTGAACAGCTGTCACGGGTCGAAAATGAAGGGTTATCCATTGATGAGACCATCGCCGTGGTACGCAACGTGGTCAAAGATTCGCAAGCGCTTACCCAGTCGACCCGCTACTTTAAACACCAGCTTAATGACGCGCAGCAAGAGATTGCGCAATTAAAGCAAAATTTGGCTGAGATGACCGAACAAGCCACTCATGATGGCCTAACCGGTTTGCTTAACCGGGCCGCCTTCGAGCGCGAACTCGCCGCCTACATTGATAGCCCACAAACCTGGCCGTTCTGCTTGGTACTGATCGATCTCGACCACTTCAAACATCTCAATGATACCTACGGCCATGTGCTCGGTGATATTGCCTTAAAGCAAGTTTCTAAACGGATCCTCGACTACTGTCGCGATGGCGTACAAGCCTTTCGCTACGGGGGCGAAGAATTTGCCTTGCTGGTGCCGCAAAAACGCCTCAGCACGGCCAAGCGCACCGCTGAAACATTGCGGGCGGCGATTGACCGCATGGTGATCAAAGACCGGCGTCGTGGCCGCACTCTAGACAGCATTACCGTATCGATAGGCGTCGCCGAGTATGACGAATATAAAGGTGAGAGCGGCGCAGATCTGATTTACCGTGCCGATCAGCACCTGTATCAAGCTAAAAACCTAGGCCGTAATCGCGTGATGCCGATTAATTAATCACCACCTGAGCGGAAATTGATCCTGGCTAAGTTTCACCTCAGTGTGGTCGGGCACAATGGCATTTTTTACGTGCCACACTGAGGACGCCCATATGCAATGCCACCGTATCAATGAGCTGCTCGACCTACTCAATCAATCTTGGCAAAAAACCCCTGACTGTTCTCTGATGCAAATGCTCATCCAGATCGCTGATGAAGCCGGTCATGGTCAGGATATCACCACACTGTCAGACGATACCTTGATCTATCAGCTTAAGATGCGACTAGAAGATACTGATGCCCCCATTCCTGGGCTAGCCAAAGATTGTGAAGACGATTTTAAAGCCGCGATTTTGCGCGCACGCGGGATCCCGCCTCAGCAATCGTCGTGAAAGCAGTCTGGCTAATCGTCTGTTATAGCTAGATTTCATTGAGTTTGTGGCTATGTTGCAAACTATGACTCTGGTAGCGTATTCAAGGAGTTCGCTGCGCTACAATCACAGGCAACAATGATAATCAGGGCCTGGCAACGCACCATGGACCCGTACCCCAAGGAAAGCCAATGTCATGAGCGATAAAAAAATCAACGTCAAAGACGTGACTGCAAAAGAGTACAACCCCAAAACTCACAAAGGGGCTGACGACCGTTTCAACCCAAGCAATCGTATTTATGTGCGTGCGGTAAAAGGCTATTACCAGCGTATGCGACGCTATATGGGCTGGTTTTTCATGCTGGTGTTCCTCGCCATTCCATGGCTCCCATACCAAGGACGCCAAGCCATCTTACTCGACATCGGTAATCAGAAATTTACCTTTTTTGGCACCACACTCTGGCCACAAGACCTTACCTTGCTGGCTGCACTATTGATGCTCGCGGCATTTGGCCTTTTCTTTATCACCACCTTTCTTGGCCGCGTGTGGTGTGGGTATTTATGCCCGCAAACCGTGTGGACCTTCTTATTTATTTGGTTTGAAGAAAAACTCGAAGGCGCCGCCAACAAGCGCCGCAAGCAAGACTCGTTAAAACTGACGCCTGAGCTAGCCGCGCGCAAAACCGCTAAACACGCGGCATGGTGGGCGATCTCCTTGATTACCGGGATGACCTTCGTTGGCTACTTTGTGCCAATGCGCGAGTTAGCTATCGATTTAGTCACCTTTGATACCAGCTTCTGGGTCGGTTTTTGGGTGATCTTCTTTGCCGCTTGTACTTATGGCAATGCAGGCTGGATGCGCTCGATTATGTGTATTCATATGTGCCCTTACGCACGCTTCCAGTCGGCGATGTTCGACAAAGACACCTTCATTGTCGGGTATGATGCTAAGCGCGGCGAAAAACGCGGCCCTCGTCCTCGCAAAAAAGATCCGAAAGAGTTGGGACTCGGTGACTGCATTGACTGTAATTTGTGTGTGCAGGTCTGCCCAACAGGCATCGATATTCGTGACGGCTTGCAATACGAATGTATCAACTGTGGTGCCTGTATCGATGCTTGCGATGAAACCATGGATAGGATGGGCTATGAGCGTGGACTGATTAGCTACACCACCGAGCACAAACTAGAAGGCAAGAAAACCGCCGTGATGCGACCTAAGCTCCTTGGCTACGGGGTCGTCATGACCATCGTCACCGCGATGTTCATCTACTTAGCGATGTCAGTAATGCCCATGGAGCTGGATGTGATTCGAGACCGAAACCAGCTTTATCGCATCAATAACCAAGGGTTGGTGGAAAACACTTATACCTTAAAAATCCTCAATAAAACCCAATCGGATGAGACGTACCAACTGTCGGTGAATGGGCTGAACGATGTGGAATGGCATGGCCCGCAAACGGTCAATGTCCAAGCAGGGGAAGTGTTCTCATTACCCATCAGCCTCGCCGTTGATACCTATGAGATGGAACAGCGTATTGCCGACATCACTTTTGTGATGGAACGTGAGTCGGGTGAGGAGCAAAAAGTGGTCACGGCAGAGAGTCGGTTTATCACGGACCTCTAATCGTCATTTTAATCCACAATGAAAGGGCGCAGGCAGCGCCCTTTTTATTTGTTACCATGGCGTTTTGCCACACAAACGGAATGCTCATGACTGACCATGGCTTTGACTTTCATACACTAACGCCAGATGTTCAGTTAAATGCGATTGAGTCGGTGGGGATCTATCCTCAATCAGGCTTGCTTGCGCTGAACAGCTATGAAAACCGTGTTGCCCAATTTGTCGCTGATGATGGCCAGCGCTATGTGGTGAAGTTTTACCGTCCTGGGCGATGGTCTAACGCGCAAATTATCGAAGAGCACGCATTCTGTCATGAGCTCGCCCAGGCCGATATTCCCGTGGTAGCCCCAATCTACCGCGACGGTACAAGCCTTTTTACCGCCGAGGGGTTTCGCTTTGCGTTATTTCCCAGTGTCGGCGGCCGGGGTTTTGAAGTGGATAATTGGGATCAACTTGAGGCGGTCGGCCGTTACCTCGGCCGCCTACACCAAGTGGGCGCGGCGACCCCCTTCCAACAACGGGCAAAGTTTGATCTCGACAGTCATCTTTATCAACCTCGTCAGGTGTTAAATGAGGCAAACCTGATCCCAGAAGGCATTCAGGCAACCTTTTTCTCTGATCTTGACCGCTTAATTGACGCCATTGCCGCTCGCTGGCATACAAATTGGCCGGCGATCCGCTTGCACGGCGACTGCCACCCCAGCAACATTCTGTGGCGCGACGGTCCACTGTTTGTGGATTTTGACGACACGCGTAACGGCCCTGCGATTCAAGACTTGTGGCTGTTTTTAAACGGCAGTCGTGCCGATCAGCTCGCCCAACTCGATACCTTGGCAGAAGGTTATCGCGAATTTCGTGAATTTCCCGCCGATCAATTGCAACTGATCGAGCCGTTGCGTGGTCTGAGAATGGTGCACTATATGGCGTGGCTAGCAAAACGCTGGCAAGACCCGGCATTTCCACGTGCATTCCCTTGGTTTGCTGATGCAAAATACTGGGAAGGTCAGGTACTTGCATTTAAAGAACAACTTGCCACCTTAGAAGCGCCACCGCTTACGCTGTACCCGTAAGCGCTCAATCGATAACGGAGAGTCATTCAATCATGTTAAAGAAACTGTTTCCTGTACTACTCATCCTCGGCTTAACCGCCTGCTCTGAGCCTGAAAGCGTGACACAAACGTCATCACAAACCACGCAAACCGCAGAGTCTACCCAAACGCAGTCTGAATCCACCGCGCCTATGGAAGTGGCTGACGCTAAGCCGGGACGCTTTAAGGCGGGGGAAGACTACCAAGTGCTGGACACGCCAGCGACGGATACGCCCACAGTCACTGAGTTTTTCTCCTTCTACTGTCCTCACTGCTATCAATTTGAGCCACTGGTTCAACAGCTCAAACAGCAGGTGCCTGACAACGCCAAAGTGGTGAAAAATCACGTCTCCTTTATGGGCGGGGATATGGGCAGTGTCCTAACCCGTGCATACGCAACCGCCGTGGTACTGAATGCACAAGACACCATTATTCCAGTGATGTTCGATCGCATTCACGTGGCGCAAAACCCACCCAAATCATTGGCCGAGGTGCGCCAACTGTTCGTTGATAACGGCATTGATGGCCAAGAGTTTGATGGTGCTTACAACAGCTTTGCGGCCAACTCAATGGCGAAGCGCTTTGACCAATCGTTCGAAAAAGCGGGCCTGCGCGGCGTGCCTGCCGTGGTCGTCAATGGCAAGTATCATGTCACACCGAAAACCGTGGAAACCCCCGAAGAATACTTTCAGTTGATCAACTTCTTGCTTACCCAAAAGTAATTAGCTGACTTGGGCGTTGAGGTGGCGTAATAAGCCATCCATCGCCCGATACCCCAGCGCCTCAGCAAGGTGAGGACGCTGGATGGTGTCAACATCGGCCAAATCGGCAATGGTTCTCGCCACTTTAATGATCCTATGGTATGCCCGCACAGACAGTCCCAAACGATGCAGGGCTTGTTCTAAAAAAGCGGCATCGGTTTGAGCCAGTTGGCAATGTTGTTCCATTTCTCGATTGCTCAGCAACGCATTAACCTTACCTTGACGCGCCAACATCCTGGCTCGCGCCGCTTCAACTCGAGCTTTTACCACGACCGTTGACTCACCGCGCTCACCACCACTGGAGAGGCTCCCTCTTGGCAGTGCCGGAATATCAATCGACATATCAAACCTGTCCAATAATGGCCCAGACAAACGGGCTAGATAGCGCAAGATTTGCTGTGGGTTTGAGCGCGCGAGCTCTCCTTCATGATGGCCTGTGGGGCTGGGGTTTAATGCGCCTATCAGCTGAAAGCGTGCGGGAAAGCGGGTTTTGCCATTGGCGCGGGAGATAATAATCTCCCCCGACTCTAGCGGCTCACGCAGGGCATCAAGCACCCGGCGCTCGAACTCTGGCATCTCATCGAGAAACAGCACCCCATGGTGAGACAAAGAGATCTCTCCCGGGCGCGGAACGGTGCCACCCCCAACCAATGCCGCCATCGAGCTTGAGTGGTGTGGACTACGAAACGGGCGCCGACGCCAGTTTCCTTCATGCAAAGGTTGCTGGGTCAACGACGTGACCGCGGCTGACGCTAATGCCTCTTCATCATTCATAGGCGGGAGCAAATCACACAACCGCGAGGCTAGCATGGTTTTTCCGGTTCCGGGCGGGCCAACAAAAAGCAGATTATGTGAACCACTGGCGGCGATCTCTAGCGCGCGTTTTCCTTGTTGTTGGCCAATAATGTCACGCAAACACCGTGTTGAGGGAGGTTCGGGGGCTTCTACCTGTGTCGCATTCAAACCGAGATTTTGTTGACCAATGAGGTGCTGCGCCACCGCAATCAGATCAGGCGCTGACACATGGCGCTCATTATCCACCAATGCCACCTGGCTGGCGTTATCATCTGGCACCACCAGTGCGCGCTGCGCTTTTTGACAGGCAAGCGCGGCGGGCAAGGCCCCTTTAACCGGCCGTAGCTGTCCGGACAAAGCCAACTCCCCCAAAAACTCGAATTCGTTGAGCCGCTTTTCCGGCAGCTGCCCAGATGCAACCAAGATCCCGAGCGCTATCGGCAAATCAAACCGTCCACCTTCTTTGGGTAAGTCAGCCGGTGCAAGGTTAACGGTGATCCGGCGTGATGGGAACTCAAAGTTCGACGTCACAATTGCACTTCTCACCCTGTCCCGCGCTTCTTTCACCGTGGTTTCAGGCAGCCCCACCAGCGCAAACCCAGGTAAACCGTTAGATATGTGTACTTCTACAGTCACATTCGGTGCTTGCACGCCCACACAGGCTCGACTGTGCACTATCGCTAATGCCATTTTCTCTCCGCGTTACCCTTGTTAACCACTATGAAACCCGACTCTTATAGTGCAGAGCCAATTTATGATTAAGAGTATTTTTTTCTTGTCATGCGAGTGAGGTCTGTGATACCACTACAAATGCACAACAATTAAACACGAGACTCGGCGACAGATCGGGTTCGTGACTGACCTGTAACAAGCAGGCGTAAACAAAAACACAATTAACAAAAAGCCCATAAAATGGGCTAACGACAAGAAAAGACAGACAAATGCTTAACTTCGCTATCGTCCTAATTATTCGCCTCATCGTGGTCATTATTCCGCGAGGGGTTTAGGTACGCGAAACACAGCAGCAACATCGCAACCAAGCCCCCGCAACCAACAGGTTCGGGGGCTTTTTTCATTCATGTGGCGACGCCACGCGACAACGGAAGCAACAATGATGGAGAGCGCAGAGACAGATCATTCGCCCGCCTGCCCTCCCCGTTCATACGGGGAGGGACAAGGATGACAGGTGCACAATGGGTTGTGGAAGCCTTACGTAAGCAAGGCGTTGAAACCGTATTTGGGTATCCAGGCGGCGCCATCATGCCTGTGTATGATGCCCTCTATGATGGTGGGGTTGAACATATTTTATGTCGCCACGAACAAGGGGCAGCGATGGCCGCCATCGGGTATGCCCGCGCCAGTGGCCGTCCTGGCGTCTGCCTCGCGACATCGGGACCGGGCGCCACTAACTTAGTCACCGGGCTTGCCGATGCGATGATGGACTCGGTGCCCGTAGTCGCGATCACCGGCCAGGTCGCCAGCCCACTAATAGGGACGGATGCGTTCCAAGAGATTGATGTCCTCGGCTTATCTCTCGCCTGCACCAAACACAGTTTTCTGGTCACCGATCCGGCCGAGCTTACGACGACTTTAGCGCAGGCATTCGAAATAGCACAATCAGGCCGTCCTGGCCCGGTATTGGTGGATATCGCTAAAGATGTGCAACAAGCACTGATCCCAAACACTGAGGCTAAGGTTCATGTTTCACACGCTGCACCTGTGGATAGCCAAACACTCGAAAAGGCCAATGCGCTTATTCGTACCAGTGAGCGCCCTATGGTTTACCTCGGTGGCGGTGTGGTATTGGGTAAAGCCACCGAGGCGTTACGCGATTACTTGGCACGCAGTCAGCTCCCGGTGGTCAGCACACTAAAAGGCTTGGGCACGGTTGAATCAAACTATCCGCATTACCTTGGAATGCTGGGTATGCATGGCACCAAAGCGGCGAACCTCGCGGTGCAGGCGTCCGACTTACTGATTGTGGTTGGCGCACGTTTCGATGACCGGGTGACCGGCAAGCTCGATACCTTCGCCCCTCATGCCAACGTGGTGCACCTTGATATTGATGCGGCCGAAATCAACAAACTGCGCCGCGCGCAAGCACCGGTTTGCGCCCCACTCAATCAAGTACTCCCTGCACTCGCATGCCCTGACACGTCACCGGCATGGCGGGAACAAATTACCGAATGGCAGACCTCGCACGCGTGGCGCTACGACCACCCTGGCGAGGCCATCTATGCTCCCGCCTTGCTCAAAAGCTTGTCCGATAGCATGTCCGCAAGCACAGTCGTTGCCACCGATGTGGGCCAACATCAAATGTGGGTCGCGCAACATGTTCGTCCCTCTCAACCCGAGAACCTGCTGACCTCGGCGGGGCTAGGCACCATGGGATTTGGCTTGCCTGCCGCAATGGGCGCCAAAGTAGCCCGTCCCGAGGATGAAGTGGTACTGGTGTCCGGAGATGGCTCATTCATGATGAACGTCCAAGAGCTCGGTACGCTCAAGCGTCGCGGCATCGGGGTAAAAATCATCCTGCTAGATAACCAGCGTTTGGGCATGGTGCGTCAATGGCAACAATTGTTTTTCGAGCAACGCTATAGTGAAACCGACCTGTCTGATAACCCGGATTTTCTCACCCTGGCGCGCGCCTTTGATATTCCTGGGCACAGTATCCAGCGTAAAGATGAGGTCGAGGACGCACTCAACACCTTGATGACACATCAAGGTCCTTATTTGCTGCATGTTGCCATTGATGAAATGGAAAATGTATGGCCGCTGGTACCACCCGGCGCGGCAAACCAACAAATGATGGAGCAAGACTTATGATGCAACACCAGTTTTCTATTCATGCGACCCACAGCCCTGAACTGCTCGAGCGTGTTTTGCGTGTGATCCGTCATCGCGGTTTTACGGTTTGCCAGTTCAACATGTCTTTGCCCGCGGACAACGGCCACGTCATTTTTGATGTCACCGTCGAAAGCCAAAGAGCGATCGAGACCTTGCGACCACAACTGACTAAGCTATGGGATGTGGCTGAGGTCATGATGTCCTCATCCCAGCAACAATCCCTACGCGCATAACCAAAAAGGAAGAAAAGAATGTCGACAAATACCGCTGATTACATTTGGTCTAACGGTGAAATGATCGCTTGGCAGGATGCCACCGTGCACGTACTCACGCACGCCATGCACTACGGCACCTCAGTGTTTGAAGGGATCCGCTGCTATGACACACCGAACGGCCCAGTGGTGTTTCGCCATCGCGAGCACATGCAGCGCTTAAAAGATTCTGCCAAAATTTACCGTTTTCCGATCCCCTACAGCGTCGATGCACTCATGGAAGCGTGCCGTGAAACTTTGCGCGTCAATCAGCTACGCTCTGCCTACATTCGCCCGCTTGGCTTTGTGGGCAACGTAGGCTTAGGGGTCTGCCCGCCACCTGATACACAAATGGATATCATCATCGCCGCCTTTAGCTGGGGGAGCTACTTAGGGGAAGAAGCGCTCGCCCAAGGGGTGGATGCCATGGTGTCGAGCTGGAACCGAGCGGCACCCAATACCATTCCGACTGCGGCCAAAGCCGGCGGGAACTACTTATCTTCTCTGTTGGTAGGTGGTGAAGCCCGTCGTCATGGCTATGCCGAAGGCATTGCCTTGGATGTCCGCGGCTACCTGTCCGAAGGGGCCGGTGAAAACCTCTTTATTATTAAAAACGGCGTGATTAGCACCCCCCCGGCGACCAGCGCCATTTTACCGGGGCTCACGCGTGACGCCATCATCACGCTGGCGAAAGAGAAAGGACTCACCATTTGCGAAGAGCCGATTGCGCGTGAAGCACTGTACCTGGCCGATGAAGTCTTTATGACCGGTACCGCGGCAGAAATTGTGCCTGTGCGTAGCGTCGATCAGATCACCGTCGGTGAGGGTCAACGTGGCCCGATCACCGCCTCACTACAGCAAGCCTTCTTTGGCTTGTTTGATGGTACCACCGAAGACAAATGGGGCTGGCTTGACCCGGTTTACCCAGACCAGAGCGCATAAGGCAAAGGAGTCGTAATATGCCAACCTATCGTTCCAAAACTACTACCCACGGTCGCAACATGGCTGGCGCGCGTGCATTGTGGCGCGCTACCGGCGTAAAAGATGATGATTTCGGCAAACCGATTATCGCCGTCGTCAACTCATTTACCCAGTTTGTGCCAGGCCATGTCCATCTCAAAGACATGGGTCAGCTGGTCGCCAAGGAAATCGAAAAAGCAGGCGGCATCGCCAAAGAGTTCAATACCATCGCTGTCGATGATGGTATCGCCATGGGTCATGGTGGCATGCTGTACTCACTGCCTTCCCGTGAGATTATCGCAGACTCGGTCGAGTATATGGTCAATGCCCATTGTGCCGATGCCATGGTCTGTATTTCTAACTGTGACAAAATCA
Source organism: Salinivibrio siamensis (assembly GCF_001996005.1). Classification (GTDB taxonomy): domain Bacteria; phylum Pseudomonadota; class Gammaproteobacteria; order Enterobacterales; family Vibrionaceae; genus Salinivibrio; species Salinivibrio siamensis. The sequence goes on from NZ_MUFB01000014.1 coordinate 25,626, forward strand.
CCCCGGGCATGTTGATGGCCTCGATGCGCCTCAATGTCCCGGTGATTTTTGTCTCCGGTGGCCCAATGGAGGCCGGCAAAACCAAGCTGTCCGATCAGATCCTAAAACTCGATCTGGTCGATGCCATGATGCAAGGTGCCAACCCAGATGTGTCCGATGAACAAAGCGAGCAAATTGAGCGCTCCGCGTGTCCCACTTGTGGTTCGTGCTCTGGCATGTTTACCGCCAACTCGATGAACTGTCTCACCGAAGCGTTGGGGCTGAGTCAGCCAGGTAATGGGTCGATGCTCGCCACCCATGCTGACCGTGAACAGCTATTCATCAACGCCGGTAAACGGATTGTTGGGCTGACTAAGCGCTATTATGAGCAAGACGATGACAGCATCCTGCCACGTAATATCGCCAACCGCGCCTCGTTTGAAAACGCGATGGCGCTGGATATTGCGATGGGTGGTTCTACCAATACAGTCTTGCACCTACTGGCGGCTGCGCAAGAAGGCGACGTCCATTTCGATATGGATGATATTGATCGGATGTCACGCCAAGTGCCTCACCTTTGCAAAGTGGCGCCATCGACGCAGCAATATCACATGGAAGATGTGCACCGTGCTGGCGGGGTGATGGGGATCCTCGGTGAGCTTCAGCGCGCTAACTTGCTAAACGTCGAGCAACAAACCGTACTGGGCGTGAGCCTCAAAGAGCAACTGGCGCAATATGACATTGTACAAACCGATGATGAAGCGATTAAAGCTTTCTATCGCGCCGGGCCTGCGGGCATTCGTACCACCCAAGCCTTCTCGCAAACCTGTCGCTGGGACACCCTGGATGATGATCGCCAATCAGGCTGTATCCGCGCCCATGAACATGCCTTTAGCCAAGATGGTGGCTTAGCCGTGCTACAAGGCAACATCGCGCTCAATGGCTGTATCGTCAAAACCGCTGGGGTCGATGAGAGTATTCTGACCTTCGAGGGGCCCGCAGTGGTGTTTGAAAGCCAAGACCACGCGGTGGAAGCCATCCTCGGCGGTGAGGTGAAAGCCGGTGATGTAGTGGTGATCCGTTACGAAGGGCCGAAAGGGGGGCCAGGCATGCAGGAAATGCTCTACCCTACCACCTACTTAAAATCGATGGGATTGGGCAAATCCTGTGCTCTGCTCACCGATGGGCGCTTCTCTGGCGGTACCTCTGGGCTATCCATTGGGCATGTGTCTCCCGAGGCAGCGAACGGCGGCACCATCGCATTAGTGGAAAACGGTGATCGTATTCGTATTGATATCCCCACCCGTGAAATCAGTCTGCTGGTGGACGAAGCGACACTGGCCACACGTCGCGCAGAAGTGAACGCACGCGGCTGGAAGCCCAAAGACCGTCAACGCCAGGTGTCTTACGCGTTAAGAGCCTATGCCAGCCTCGCCACCAGCGCCGATAAAGGTGCGGTGCGCGATCGCAGTAAACTGGAGGAATAAGCATGCAACAGGCGCAACCCTCAACTGCACAACCGATGGACGGTGCTGATTATCTTAGGGATATCTTGCGCGCGCCTGTTTATGAAGTGGCGATTGCCTCGCCTCTTCAAACCATGAAGCGCTTATCTGAGCGCTTCAATAATCAGGTACAGCTCAAGCGTGAAGACCGCCAACCCGTCCACTCGTTTAAATTACGCGGCGCACACAACATGATGGCGCAACTGACGGAGGCGCAAAAAAAAGCGGGCGTGATTGCAGCATCAGCCGGTAACCACGCGCAAGGCGTCGCCCTATCAGGTAGCCGTCTTGGGGTGAAAGCGACCATCGTCATGCCGCGCACGACACCTGCCATCAAGGTCGACGCGGTACGCGGCTTTGGTGGCCATGTCGTGCTGCACGGCAATAATTTCGATGAAGCCAAAGGCATGGCACAACAGCTCGCCGACGAACACGGTTATACCTTTGTGCCCCCTTTTGATCATCCCCAAGTGATTGCTGGACAGGGCACCATTGGCTTGGAGCTGGTGCAACAAAATGGCCACCTCGATTATATTTTTCTGCCCGTTGGAGGCGGAGGCATCGCCGCGGGCGTGGCAGTGCTTGTCAAACAACTGATGCCCAACATCAAAGTTATCGGGGTAGAGGCGGAAGATTCTGCCTGTCTGCGTGCGGCATTAGATGCAGGCTTCCCCGTGACCCTTGATCGCGTGGGCACCTTTGCCGACGGTGTGGCAGTAAAACGCATAGGCGATGAGTCTTTCCGGCTTTGTCAGCAGTACTTAGATGACAGCATCACCGTATCGAGTGATGCGATCTGTGCCGCCGTGCAAGACATCTTTGAGGATACTCGGGCTATCTCCGAGCCCTCCGGCGCTTTGGCATTAGCCGGCCTGAAGCAATACGTGGAAAAACACCAGCTCAAAGACAAGCAGCTCGCAACGGTATTGTCGGGTGCCAATACCAATTTCCATTCGCTGCGCTACGTCTCTGAGCGCGCGGAACTGGGTGAGAAGCGAGAGGGGTTACTGGCTGTCACCATTCCAGAACAAACCGGCGCTTTTTTCAATTTTTGTCAGATATTGGGCGATCGCGCCGTCACCGAGTTCAATTATCGGTATGGCGATGATCATCTCGCGAATATCTTCGTCGGTGTCAGATTACTCGGCGGACAAGAAGAGTTGGACAATATCTTGCGCGACTTACGCCAAGCCGGCTATCCGGTCGAAGATTTGTCCGATGATGAAATGGCTAAAGTGCATGTGCGCTACATGATTGGTGGTCGACCATTGGCCAACCTCAATGAACGGCTTTACAGTTTCGAGTTTCCTGAATACCCAGGGGCACTACTGCACTTTTTGCAAACCTTGGGCACCCACTGGAACATTAGCCTGTTCAATTATCGTAACCATGGTTCGGACTATGGTCGCGTGCTGTGCGGCTTCGAAATTGGCGACAAAGACTTGCTCGCCTTTACGGCCCATTTGCGTGAACTTGGGTATGGCTGGAAAGACGAGACATCAAACCCGGCTTACCGTTTTTTCCTGTCAAAAACCACCGATTAACCCATAACAAAAAGCCCGACATGAATGTCGGGCTTGGTTTATTCGTCTGGCGGCTCTGGGGCCAATGTGACCACATATTCGGCGATCGATAGGGCGTTATCCATCACCGTCTGTCGTGCCATTTGCGGAAGCTGACTCAGCAAGCTCGTCAATGCGGCTAGATCATCACGGTGAGAAAACGCGATATCCCGCTCGTCCGTTTCGCCATGCACGAACCAATTGAAGGGACGGCCGGTAATATCGGCAATCATGACCAGCGCGAGGATTTTCGGATCCGTCTTCCCCGACTCCATATCCAAATAGGTCTGGCGCGCGACATTCAAACGCTTCGCCATGTCTACTTGGGTTATTTTACTAAATTCCCGTGCTTCACGGATCCGTTGCGCCATGCGCGCGGTCGAAATCACCATGGTTCATGCCTCATTTCTGCTACCCGAGCTGTATTAAACACAGCCCGTCACAACACCAACCCTGCATTATGCATGGCTCGGCAGGCGTATCATGGTGGCGCACACCGATAGTGTGACACTACGCTTTTGATGCCTACCTCAGTAAGCAAGTACTTACCCGCATATCTAGTCGAGCAGGCAGTACTTTTATGCGCGCTGGGCCGCTTTAGAATAGTTCACCAAGAACGAAGCCATGTTCACGCTTTGGTTTAAGATCGCAGTACGGGCTTCGTGCGGTAAGCGAGAGAAATGCTCAAGCAGGCGATTCACGTCTTGCTTATACTGAACATCGTGCATTTCGACATCTTCGTCACCGTAGACAAACCATACCAATGGGCGCTCAGTCAGCTCAGCAATATTGGACAACATACGAACACGCGGCTCTGTCTTGCCATTTTCGATATCCAAGTAGGTTTGGCGGGCCACATTAAGCAACTTAGCCATTTTTACTTGGGTGATGCCTTTCCACTCACGCGCTTCTTTGATGCGTTTTGCTACTTGGGTTTTAGAGTCAATCATTGCTTCCTCTCTATAACTGGTCGATGTTAGTCGTTATACCCTGAGTATGCACAATGTAGGCCAAGTTATTAGGCACTCATAAAAACCATAAAAATCAATTATTTAAAACACAGAATGACATTCTGTTTAATTTTCCAGACGCCATGCCTGAGATTAAATGCAAAATGATTTGCATTTTGCAACAAAACCTATGCAGATCGCATTTTTGTAGAAAGAGGGCAGTAATTGATAAAAGATCAACCACGCTCCTGGTCAGAGCGTGGTGATTATTGGGCAGGATTACTCAACCGTCACCGCTTTGGCGAGGTTTCGGGGCTGGTCAACGTCAGTGCCCTTGATTAAGGCTACATGATAAGACAATTGCTGCATCGGCACCGTGTAGAACACGGGGGCGATAATCTCATCAGCATGCGGCATGGCGATAATATTCATTCCCTCCTCGGGTGTGAACCCCGCATCTTGGTCGGCAAACACATAGAGCTGGCCACCGCGGGCACGCACTTCTTCAATGTTTGATTTCAGCTTTTCCAGCAGCTCGTTATTGGGGGCAATCACAATCACTGGCATATCCGCATCAATCAGCGCCAATGGGCCATGTTTAAGCTCACCCGCCGCATAGGCTTCCGCATGAATGTACGAGATCTCTTTTAGCTTGAGCGCGGCTTCAACGGCAATCGGGTAATATTCACCACGTCCCAAAAATAGCGCATGATGCTTGTCGGCAAAGTCTTGGGCAAGTTGCTCAATCGCCTTATCAAAGGTCAGCGCCTGCTCGATACTCGAAGGCAGGTGATGCAAGGCATCGACAATCTCACGTTCTTTATCACGACCAATCGACCCTTGCATTTTGCCCAGCGCGGTGACCAGCATCAGCAGCGCAGACAGTTGGGTGGTAAAGGCCTTTGTCGATGCCACGCCTATTTCTGTTCCTGCTCGGGTCATAAAGGCGAGATCCGACTCTCGTACCAATGACGAGCCCGCAACGTTACAAATCGCCATGGTCGCCATATAACCACGCTCCTTGGCTAAGCGCAGCGCCGCCAGCGTATCGGCCGTTTCGCCAGACTGTGACAAGGTGATCAGCACGCTATTTGGGCGAGTGACAAACTGGCGATAGCGAAACTCCGAGGCAATCTCCACATCACAACTGACCCCTGCCAGCGACTCAAACCAATAACGCGCCACCATGCCCGCATTATACGAGGTGCCACAAGCGATAATTTGAATGTGCTGCGCTTTGGCGAGGATATCACTGGCCCCATTGCCAATTGCCTCGACAATCACATGATCGCTGCCCAAGCGGCCTTCCATGGTATTGGTGAGTGCCGTTGGCTGCTCATAAATCTCTTTTTGCATATAGTGGCGATATTGGCCTTTGTCCGCCGCATCGTATTGAGCACTGGCTTCATGCACCTCACGTTCCACCGGTGTGCCTTCTTGATTATAAATGGTCACTTCGCGGCGAGAGATATCGGCCACATCGCCTTCTTCGAGATAAATGAAACGACGCGTGACATTGAGCAACGCCAACTGATCAGAGGCGAGAAAGTTTTCGCCAATCCCCAAACCAATCACTAGTGGGCTTCCCGAACGCGCAGCAATCAAGCGCTCAGGCTGAGTTTTATCCATCACCACAGTACCGTAAGCGCCCTCGAGCTGGGTGACTGTACGTTGGAATGCTTCAAGCAAATCAGAGGTTTGCTTAAGCTCCCAATCAACCAAATGCGCAATCACTTCAGTATCGGTTTGTGAATGGAATTGATAGCCTCGCGCTTGCAGCTGTTCACGCAGCATTTGGTGGTTTTCAATAATGCCATTGTGTACCACTGCAATCGTCTCGCCAGACATATGTGGGTGGGCATTCACTTCACTGGGCTCGCCATGGGTGGCCCAACGTGTGTGTGCGATACCGGTACCACCGGTAGGATTCGTCTCGGTCACCGCATCTGACAACGCGGCCACTTTACCAAGACGACGCACACGTGTGAGCTGCCCGGTTGCCGAATCAGTGATCGCGACCCCGGCTGAGTCATAACCGCGATACTCAAGGCGACGCAGCCCCTCTACTAAAATCTCGGCGACATCACGCTGCGCGACCGCCCCTACAATTCCACACATAGTCTTTCCTTACTGGTCTTATTACTGGTCTTATTACTGGTCAGCACAGATCACATCTGTGCCGGTTTGTTCTATGGCGTGTTTAAGATCATCGTCAAGCGAACTGTCGGTGATCAGGGTATCGATGCTTGACCACGCAAGCTCTAGATTGGGGATCCGACGGCCAATTTTTTCCGACTCAATCATCACCACCACTTCTCGTGCGACCTCCGCCATCACCCGCGTCAGGCCCGTCATTTCGTTAAAGGTCGTGGTACCCCGTGCCACATCAATGCCATCGGCACCGACAAAAAGCTGATCAAAGTCGTACGCTCGCAAGGTTTGTTCGGCCACTTGGCCTTGAAACGATTCAGAATGGGTGTCCCAGGTGCCCCCAGTCATCAATAGCGTTGGCTCATGTTCCAGTTCACGTATCGCGTTGGCGACCTGTAGCGAGTTGGTCATTACCACAAGACCACGCTTCTTATTCAGTAAAGGGATCAAAGCGGCCGTGGTGGTACCACTGTCGACCACAATCCGGTTATGGTCACGAATGCGCGCAGCGGCCGCATCGGCAATACTTTGCTTTTTTTTCGATACCTTGACCGCCTGCTCCGACACCATTTCTTGTGGCACGGGGACTGCACCGCCATAACGGCGCAGTAACAAGCCATTCTTCTCAAGCTCCGCCAAGTCTTTACGGATCGTCACTTCTGAGGTTTCAAAGCGTTGCGAGAGCGCATCAACACTCACTTGGCCTTGCTCAGTCAATAAACTGACGATGGTATGGCGACGTTGTTGGGTATTTCGTTTCGACATATAACAACCAAAGTTTCGATTCGAAACTTATGGTAGAGCAAACAAAACAAAGATCAAGATAACGCGGCTAAAAGTGTGGCAAAACAAAGAAGAGGAGGATTCAGCGTAGGGCAATAACGAAAAAAGCCCACCAGCAAATGCTGATGGGCTTGATATGGTGCGGAAGGAGAGACTTGAACTCTCACACCTTGCGGCGCCAGAACCTAAATCTGGTGCGTCTACCAATTCCGCCACTTCCGCAAATTTGTATGATAGATCGGCGGGCGGGCCGAGTATCAATTGTCTTGGTGCGGGGGGAGGGACTTGAACCCTCACGTCCTTTCGGACACTAGCACCTGAAGCTAGCGCGTCTACCAATTCCGCCACCGCCGCAAATCGGTGCGATTTACTGCGTTAGCAACAAATCGGAATAATGGTGGCTACGACGGGATTCGAACCTGTGACCCCATCATTATGAGTGATGTGCTCTAACCAACTGAGCTACGTAGCCAACCTAAAGTGGCTGGGGTACCAGGATTCGAACCTGGGAATGACGAGATCAAAACCCGTTGCCTTACCGCTTGGCGATACCCCAATTTTCATGCCGCTAAATGCCACATGTTTAAATAATGGTGCGGAAGGAGAGACTTGAACTCTCACACCTTGCGGCGCCAGAACCTAAATCTGGTGCGTCTACCAATTCCGCCACTTCCGCATTCCAAGTTGTTCATCTTACTTCATGGTAGCTGAAGAAAGATGGCGCGTCCGGGAGGATTCGAACCTCYGACCGCCTGGTTCGTAGCCAGGTACTCTATCCAGCTGAGCTACGGACGCGTTGGCTGGGGTACCAGGATTCGAACCTGGGAATGACGAGATCAAAACCCGTTGCCTTACCGCTTGGCGATACCCCAACTGAGGCGCGCATAATAGGCTGGTTTTTATCGGGAGTCAATACCTGATTTTACCAACCGCACAACTTTTCACCTTTCAAGCTAAAAAGCCGCCTGTGCGCGCTCAACCATCAGTATTCTACTTTTTTTTCGGCCGTTGCCAAGCCTCAATTGTCCTTGGTTTAGCACGAGTGATGATAAGTTGACCATCGGCGACATCTTTGCTGATGGTGCTGCCAGCCCCAACGGTCACCCCTTCGCCGATCACCACAGGTGCCACCAGCTGAGAGTCCGAACCAATAAAGGCGTTATCTTTAATCACGGTTTTATGTTTATTGGCACCATCGTAATTACAGGTGATCACGCCGGCACCAATGTTCACGCCGCGGCCAACCTCGGTATCACCCAGGTAAGTCAGATGATTGGCTTTCGAGCCTTCGCCTAAGCGAGACTTTTTCATCTCGACAAAGTTGCCCACGTGGGCATCGCGCGCCATCTCGGCGCCCGGACGCAGCCGTGTGAACGGACCAACGGTACAATCCTCACCGACGCTAGCCCCTTCTATCACGCTATACGGACGTACCAATGTATTATCATCAACCTCACAATCAATCAGTACGCTCCCGGCCCCGATGGTCACGTTATCCCCTAAGGTGACATTGCCTTCGATGATCACGTTAGCGTCGATGGTGACATCCTGCCCGCATTGCAGCTGGCCACGCAAGTCAAAACGCGCAGGGTCTTTGAGCATCACACCACTGAGTAATAGCTGTTCAGCCTGCATTTTTTGGTATTCGCGCTCAAGGCGAGAAAGCTGCAGGCGGTTATTCACCCCTTCCACTTCCACCGCATTCACAGGGTGAACCGCTTGAATCGAGCGGCCTTGTTGATGTGCCAGCGCAATCACATCGGTGAGATAAAACTCGCCTTGCGCGTTGTGGTTATCAAGTTGCGATAACCAATGCCGCAAGTCACGTCCGGTGGCCACCAGCACACCGGTATTAATTTCGGTGATGGCAAGCTGGCTGTCAGTCGCGTCTTTTTGCTCAACAATCGCCACCACTTCCCCGTTTTCACGGACAATACGGCCGTAGCCAGTCGGATCGTCCTGATGCACAGTTAATAGACCAATCCCACCTTCAGGCTGCCCTTCGAGCAAACGCGAGAGGGTTTGCTCTGAAATCAAAGGGACATCGCCGTAGAGCACCAATACTTGCTCATCATCCGCGAAGTGCGGCGCCGCTTGTTGCACGGCATGGCCGGTGCCCAATTGATCCGCTTGCAAGCACCAGTTCACCGGTGAGTGCGCTAAAACGCGCTGCATAGTGTCGCCACCATGGCCATAAACCAAATGGATTTGCGAAGCGCCGAGGCCGTGACAAGTGTCAATAACGTGCTCAACCATAGGCTTACCCGCCAAGGTATGAAGCACCTTAGGGGTTTGTGAATACATGCGCGTGCCCTTACCGGCCGCGAGAATAACTGCACTGTATTGCATAGTCTTTCCGTGATAAAAGAGAAGATTGTCTATTAAGTTGCCCTTAGTGTAACGCGTTTTAGGTGTCGCGCGAATCGCAGACTACAAGGTGGTCTTTGCAGGCAATAAAAAAGCGACGCCGAAGCGTCGCTTTTATTCTCACCGTAAGTGCCTGATTAACGCTTGTGTTTGGTCAGCTCGATCACTCGAAGCTTCGCAATCGCCTTAGCCAGGTCACTGGCCGCTTGAGCAAAGTCGACGTCTTTATGCTGATTGTGGATTTTATCCTCAGCGCGGCGCTTCGCTTCTTCCGCCTTAGCTTGGTCCAGTTCTTCACCACGAATTGCGGTGTCAGCCAGCACAGTCACTGTGCCAGGCTGCACTTCAAGCGTGCCACCAGAAAGATAAATAATCTCTTCGCTACCGCCTTGTTTGACGATGCGAACCATGCCAGGCGTGATAGCGGTCAGCAGCGGTGTGTGTCCTGCGTGAATACCCAGTTCACCTTCGCTACCGGTCACCTGAATATGCTCAGCACGACCAGAGAACAATTGTCGCTCTGCACTGACCACATCCAGATGGAAGGTTATCGCTGCCATATCGCCTCCTACTCAAGCCTTACAGGTTTTTCGCTTTTTCGAGCACTTCTTCGATGCTACCGCAGTACAGGAATGCCTGCTCTGGGATGTCATCGTACTCACCACTGAGCAGGCCTTTGAAGCTTGCAATGGTATCTTTTAGCGAAACATAAACACCTGGCTGGCCGGTGAAGACTTCGGCGACGTGGTAAGGCTGCGTCAAGAAACGCTCAATCTTACGTGCACGTGCAACCGTCAGCTTATCTTCTTCAGACAGCTCATCCATACCTAGGATAGCAATGATGTCTTTCAGCTCTTTATAACGCTGAAGGACAGACTGCACGCCACGAGCCACGTCATAATGGTCTTGACCAACCACCAATGGGTCCAACATACGTGAGGTTGAATCCAGTGGGTCAATCGCCGGGTACATACCCATCGACGCGATGTTACGCGACAATACAACCGTTGCATCCAAGTGGGCAAAGGTGGTGGCGGGTGACGGGTCAGTCAAGTCATCCGCAGGAACGTAAACCGCCTGTACCGAGGTGATAGAACCGGTACGGGTTGAGGTAATACGCTCTTGCAGCACACCCATCTCTTCAGCCAGTGTTGGCTGGTAACCTACTGCCGATGGCATACGACCCAACAGGGCAGATACTTCGGTACCGGCAAGGGTGTAACGATAGATGTTATCGATGAACAGCAGTACATCACGGCCATCATCACGGAATTTTTCCGCCATGGTTAGGCCAGTCAGTGCGACACGCAGGCGGTTACCTGGTGGCTCGTTCATCTGACCATAGACCATGGCCACTTTTGACTCTTCGGGATTCTCAATGTTTACAACACCGGCTTCCTGCATTTCGTAGTAGAAGTCGTTACCCTCACGAGTACGCTCACCGACACCAGCGAATACAGACAGACCTGAGTGTTGCAGTGCGATGTTGTTGATAAGCTCCATCATGTTAACGGTCTTACCGACACCCGCACCGCCAAACAGACCGATTTTACCGCCTTTGGCAAACGGACAGATAAGGTCGATAACCTTAACGCCGGTTTCCAAAAGCTCGGTCGCGCTCGACTGATCTTCATAGCTTGGCGCTTCACGGTGGATAGAGTAACGCTCTTTCTCACCGAGATCGCCACGCTCATCAATCGCGTCACCCAAGACGTTGACGATACGCCCCAGCGTGGCTTCACCCACAGGGACTTCGATTGCTTTACCTGTATTTTCTACTTCGATTCCACGACGCAGACCATCAGATGAGCCCATTGCGATGGCACGGATAACGCCACCACCAAGCTGCTGCTGAACTTCCAGCACCAGACGCTCGCCTTCACGTTTCACATTCAACGCATCGTATACCTTAGGTACGGCGTCTTGTGGAAACTCTACGTCGACTACCGCACCGATGATCTGAACGATCTTACCTGTAGCCATCGTTATTCCTCTAAACTAGTTCGTTAACCCTTGCCTTTACACCGCGCTTGCGCCAGAAACAATTTCTGACAACTCTTGGGTGATTGCAGCCTGACGGGCTTTGTTGTAAACCAATTGCAGATCATCAATCAGATTCCCCGCATTATCGGTCGCAGCTTTCATTGCCACCATACGTGCCGCTTGCTCACTGGCGAGGTTCTCTACCACACCTTGATACACTTGCGATTCGGCATAGCGAACCAACAAGGTATCGAGCAACGGCTTCGGCTCAGGTTCATAGATATAATCCCAAGCGTGGCTGCGCTGCATCTCCTCGTCGTCTGACTTTGGCAAAGGCAGCAATTGATCGATCACTGGGGTCTGCACCATGGTGTTTTCAAACTTATTGAAAACCAGGTACAAGCGGTCCAGCTCACCTTCATCATATTTTTTCAGCATCACCCCAACAGTACCGATGAGGTCTTCCAGTACTGGGGTGTCACCCAGGCCAGAAGTTTGTGCCACTACATTGCCGCCGTAGCTGTTAAAGAAAGCGGTGGCTTTCGCCCCAACCAGTGCCATGTCGATTTCGGCACCTTTTTGGCTCCAGCTTTCCATATCGTTGATGACACTTTTGAACAAGTTAATGTTCAGGCCACCACACAGTCCGCGGTCAGTAGAAATGATGATGTAACCAACGCGCTTGGCTTCCCGCTCTTCCAAATAGGGATGGCGGTACTCCAAGTTACCCAGTGCAAGATGACCGATCACTTTGCGCATAGTGACAGCGTATGGACGTGACGACTCCATGGCTTCTTGCGTTTTACGCATTTTGGAGGCTGCCACCATTTCCATCGCTTTAGTGATCTTCTGTGTGTTTTTCACACTTCCGATCTTATTACGAATCTCTTTTGCGCCGGCCATAGTTACTCTCCATTAGTGGGCGACCACCGAAGTGGTCACCTACGTGTTACCAAGTCTGGGTCGCTTTGAAGTCATCCAACAGCTTTTTCAGCTGTGCTTCAACGTCATCGTTGTAAGCACCAGACTCTTCAATTTGAGCAGCCAGGTCAGCGTACTGGCTCTTCGCAAAGGCCAGTAGGGAACGTTCAAAGTCACCGATCTTGTTCAGCTCAACGTCTTCCAAGTAGCCTTTCTCAGCCGCAAAGATCACCAACGCCTGCTCAAACACAGACATAGGTGCATATTGCATCTGCTTCATCAGCTCGGTCACTTTCTGACCGTGATCCAATTGCTTCTTGGTCGCGTCATCCAGATCAGAAGAGAATTGCGCAAAGGCCGCCAATTCACGATATTGTGCAAGGGCTGTACGAATACCGCCTGACAATTTCTTCATGATCTTGGTTTGTGCAGAACCACCCACACGCGACACCGAAATGCCTGGGTCAACCGCTGGGCGAATACCCGCGTTAAACAGCTCGGTTTGTAGGAAGATCTGACCGTCGGTGATCGAGATAACGTTAGTCGGTACGAACGCCGATACGTCACCGGCTTGGGTTTCAATGATAGGCAGCGCCGTCAATGAACCGGTTTTGCCTTTCACTTCACCTTTAGTGAACTCTTCCACATAGTGGGCGTTAACACGTGCCGCACGCTCAAGAAGACGTGAGTGCAAGTAGAAAACATCACCCGGGAAAGCTTCACGGCCCGGTGGACGGCGTAGCAATAGTGAGATCTGACGGTATGCAACAGCCTGTTTAGACAGGTCATCGTAGACAATCAGCGCATCTTCACCGCGGTCACGGAAGTACTCACCCATTGCACAACCCGCGTAAGGCGCGAGGTACTGCAATGCTGCGGCTTCAGACGCTGATGCCACCACCACAATGGTGTTTTTCAGTGCATCATGTTCTTCCAGCTTGCGCACCACGTTAGCAATGGTCGAGGCTTTCTGACCAATCGCCACATAGATGGAGTAGATACCCGAGTTTTTCTGGTTAATGATCGCATCGATCGCCAACGCCGTTTTACCGGTTTGGCGGTCACCGATGATCAGCTCACGCTGGCCTCGGCCGATAGGGATCATCGAGTCAACCGCTTTGTAGCCGGTTTGCACTGGCTGATCAACGGATTGACGTGCGATAACACCTGGGGCGATCACTTCGACTGGCGATGTGGTTTTTGCCTCAATAGGGCCTTTACCATCAATCGGCTCACCCAGGGTGTTTACCACGCGGCCCAATAGTTCAGGACCTGTTGGTACTTCAAGGATACGGCCTGTGCCGGTCACCTTCATGCCTTCTTGCAGGTCCGAGTAAGGACCCATCACAACCGCACCCACTGAGTCACGCTCAAGGTTCAATGCAAGTGCATAGCGGTTGCCAGGCAGTTCAATCATTTCACCTTGCATCGCATCAGCAAGGCCGTGAATGCGAATGATACCGTCGCTGACTGACACGATGGTACCTTCGTTGCGCGCTTCACTCACAACGTCGAATTTCTCGATGCGTTGTTTGATCAAATCGCTAATTTCCGTGGAATTAAGTTGCATGCTCCAATTCCCCAAATCAAGACTGCAATGCATCGCTCAGGCGGCGCATACGGCCACTTACTGAGTTATCGATGACCAAGTCTCCAGCTCGAATAATAACCCCGGCAACCAGGGTTTCGTCTACACTACAGTTCAGCTTTACTTTGCGCTCAAGACGCGCGGCGAGCTTGTCACTGATGGCTTGTTGTTGCTCTTCGGAAAGAGCCGTCGCTGAAATCACTTGAACTTCAACTTCTTTTTCCAGTTCCAAACGCATCGCGAGGAACTGCTCACAAACCTCAGGAAGAGCTTTTAAGCGCTTGTTTTCAGCCATCACCTTAATCAGGTTTTGACCAAAATCATTGAGCTGATCACCGCCAACTGTGATGAACATCTCTGCCAATGTGTCAGCAGAGAAAGAGGCATCCAACATATGTTGAACACGTTCATCACGGGCAATCTCAGCAGTAAAGGCGAGCATTTCAGCCCATTGAGCTAACTCGCCTTTTTCTACCGCAAAATCAAAGGCTGCTTTCGCGTAGGGGCGAGCGAGTGTTGTCAGTTCAGACATTGCTGCCCCTCCTTGTTACAGTTCTGCAGTGATTTTATCGAGAAGATCTTTATGAGCATTCTCGTCAATAGAGCGCTCAATAATTTTCTCGGCACCAATAACAGCGAGCGATGCAACTTGCTTACGCAGCTCATCGCGAGCACGGTTACGCTCGGCTTCTAGCTCGGCTTTACCCTGATTGAGGATATTGTCGCGCTCAGCAGCCGCTTCTGCACGTGCCTCATCGAGGATTTGTGCTTTGCGCTTATTGGCCTGCTCGATAATGTCAGTTGCGTTGCGCTTCGCTTCTTTCAATTGATCAGAAGCATTCGCCTGGGCCAAATCCAGGTCTTTGGCGGCGCGATCAGCCGCCGCGAGACCGTCAGCGATTTTTTTCTGACGTTCTTCAATCGCTTGCATCAATGGTGGCCATACATATTTCATGCAGAACCACACAAAGATAGTGAACGCGATTGCCTGGCCTAGCAGAGTTGCGTTGATATTCACAACGGCGCCTCCTTAATCATAAGCTAAAGGGTCTGTTCAGCTATTAGCCAGTTTACAGTTGACCTACGAATGGGTTCGCGAACGTGAACAGCAGTGCGATTACGATACCGATCATTGGAACCGCATCAAGAAGACCCGCGATGATGAACATCTTAACTTGCAGCATAGGAGCCATCTCAGGTTGACGTGCTGCACCTTCAAGGAATTTACCACCCAGCAGGGCGAAACCAATCGCAGTACCAAGGGAAGCAAGACCTACAATGATGCCCACGGCAATTGCAGAAAAGCTCAATAAAGTTTCCATCACTATCTCCAGTTTTCGTTGTCGGCTTTGAGCCAATAATGACTAACAAATTGCTTTCTAAAAAATGTCATCAATGATCTGAGTCTTCGTGTGCCTGCGAGAGATACACGATGGTCAACATCATAAAGACAAAGGCTTGAATCGTAATGACTAGAATGTGGAATATTGCCCACGGCACAGAGCCCAGCCATTGCGCCCACCACGGCAACAACGCCGCGATAAGAATAAATACCACCTCACCGGCAAACATGTTACCGAACAGACGCATCCCGAGTGAAATAGGCTTCGCCAGCAGCGAAACTATCTCCAACAGGAGGTTGAACGGAATCATGATAGGGTGATTGAACGGGTGTAGCGCCAGCTCTTTGGCAAAGCCACCCACACCTTTAATCTTGATGCTGTAGAAAATCATCAAGAAGAACACGCCCAGCGCCATCGCAAGGGTGATATTTACGTCTGCAGTTGGCACCACTTTCAAGTAAGGAATGCCTAACCAGTGTTCCGCCGGATACGGTAGAAAATCGATAGGGATTAAGTCCATCGTATTCATCAAGAATATCCAGACGAAGATAGTCAGGGCCAAAGGTGCGATCAGTGGATTTCGTCCATGGAAGGTTTCGCGGACGTTGTCATCAACGAACTCAACCAAGATCTCAACGAAGCACTGAAACTTACCCGGGACACCTGTCGATGCTTTCTTTGCCACCGATCGGAAAAGGCCTAGGAAGACAATACCGATGAGGACAGAGAAAAACAGGCTATCAATGTGAACCGCCCAAAACCCCTCACCGCTTGACAAGTGTGTCAGGTGGTGAGTGATATAGCCAGACGGTGTAAGCGCATCACCTGACGCAGCCATAACTCATCCTATTTGTTGTTGTTAATGAATAAAACTGGCGCGAGGATATTAACCCCTAATGCCAGCAAATAGGCCAGTTTGAGGGGAAGCAATTCCACCTCGACATACAGGTAAGCAAGGACAAACAAGACGACAGTCAGTGAAATTTTCAACACTTCACCGCTAAAGAAGGACGCGACTACGAATTTCGCAGCTCTTGCCCCACTAAAAAGGAAAGCACACGCCGCAAAGGCAGCATTGGCAACCACAAAGATGCCTCCACCGATTAGCGCGGATTTTCCCCAGTCGACACTGATAGCAAGCGCCATCACGATTGCCGTTGCTAATACGACGCCAGCTTGCAAAAGCACCAATTTTGTCGCGATTTCACGACCCGGCCGCGCGAGCGTCGATACCATGTATTTGTTCCTCGATTCCGTTCCACTTAGCACTGTTGCCGTGCTGGGAAAACAGCAAAAATTATACGTTTCGCCCCAACTAATGCAATCGCATCGATGTAAAAAAGCGGGGAAAATTTTACAACAGAGTAACCTGATCACAGTAAGCGCTTTTATGTAACAAAAAGCGAATGGCATAGGTCACATTTCTTCGTCGAAAATTGCAAGAATTTGCGCTAATTTTTCAGATTCTTCAAAATTAATCACCAATTTCCCACTACCGTTTTTCTGTTGTGTTAACGCGACACTGGCTCCTAGCTTATCGCCAAGTCGTTGCTGGAGCGCTTCGACTTCAGGTGATAATTTAGGCTTTTCCGTTTCAACAGGAGGCGAAAGCATCTTTTTTACTAGTTTTTCTATCTGGCGAACCGTCATCTTTTTATTGACGGCGGTCAGCGCCGCATCGATTTGTGCGTCGCCTTCGAGCGCCAGCAGGGCACGTGCGTGACCCATCTCGAGTTGTTTGTTAAGCAGCAGTTGCCGCACTCCGGACTCCAATCCATTTAACCTAAGTAGATTACTAATGGTGGCCCGAGATTTACCGAGTGACTCCGCCAACTGTTGGTGAGTCAGTTCAAATTCGTCAACTAAGCGCGCGAGAGCCTGAGCTTCTTCCATCGCATTCAGGTTCTCGCGCTGGATATTCTCAATCAAGGCGACCGCACTGGCGACCTTATCGCTCATCTCGCGCACCAAGCAGGGGACATTGTTAAGCCCTGCTTGCTTAGCGGCACGCCAGCGACGCTCACCGGCAATGATTTCATAGCGCCCGGCTGCCACTTGACGGACAACCAAAGGCTGAATAATACCTTGCGCGCGGATGGACTCGGTTAACTCTTCCAGTGCCTCCTCAGCCATATCTTGACGTGGCTGATACTGACCTGGCTCCAACGCAGTAACGGGTAACTGCTGTAATTCGCTGTTACTCGTATTGGTGGACTCAGGGGAAGCTTGGGTGGATGACTGTGCATGTGCACTGGTCGCCAACAAGGCATCCAGGCCCTTTCCAAGACCGCGTTTCGCTGAATTCATTGTTTTCCTCAGGCATTGACAGCGTCTGGCGAGGAGCGTGCTTGCTCTTCGCGACGCAGGATTTCACCCGCAAGGGCGAGGTAGGCTTTGGCACCGCTCGATAATTTGTCGTAGTACATGGCGGGTCGGCCATGACTTGGCGCTTCCGCAAGCCGCACGTTGCGAGGAATCACGGTACGATACACCTTATCACCGAAGTGTTTTTTGATCTGATCCGATACTTCGGTCGCTAATCGGTTACGCGGATCGTACATGGTGCGCAGCACCCCTTCCACGTGAAGCTCAGCATTGACCACACTGGCAAGCTTGCTGATGGTATCCATCAATGCCGTTAATCCCTCCAGGGCAAAGTACTCACACTGCATGGGAACCAACACAGAGTTGGCAGCGGTCATTGCGTTAATAGTCAGCAAGTTGAGCGAAGGTGGGCAATCAATAAAAATATAATCATAGCGATCCACCACCGGCTCAAGCATGGTGCGCAGGCGAACTTCGCGAGCGAATACTTCCATCAGCTTAATTTCAGCGGCGGTCACGTCGCCATTGGCGGCAATCAGGTGATAGCTGCCTGCCGTGTCTTCCACCACGACTTGCTCAAACGGTGTGTCTTCAATTAAGAGGTCGTAGGCAGTGGCATGCACATCGTATTTATCCACCCCACTGGCCATGGTCGCGTTGCCCTGTGGGTCTAAATCAATCAGTAGCACTTTGCGATTGGTGGCAGCCAGTGACGCTGCAAGGTTGACACTGGTGGTGGTTTTCCCCACGCCGCCTTTCTGGTTTGCTACCGCGATAACTTTACCCACGTGCTCTCGACCTCTATTCGTTACTCTTTGCTCTCAAGATTACTAGATGACGCGCCCCTTCCAATCCCGGTACCTTCAAAGCTTTGATATCGGTCACAGAACAAGCAGCAGGCAAGGCATCCAGCTCCTGCTGGTCCACTTGCCCTTTCAGCGCGTAAAATTGTCCCTCAGCATGAGGAAGATGTTGGCACCAGCTCACCATGTCGTTCATGGAAGCAAACGCCCGGCTCAAGACGCCATCAAAGCCATTATCGGGGATAAAGTCCTCGACGCGGCTTTGTACCGGCGTGACATTGTCTATTTCTAGTTCGTGCAACACTTGGCGAATGAAGCGGATCCGTTTCCCTAAACTGTCTAGTAAGGTGAAGTGTTTATCCGGATTCGCAATAGCCAGAGGAATACCTGGTAATCCTGGACCTGTCCCCACATCGATAAAATGATCGCCGTCAAGATGGGGGGAAACAACCAAACTATCAAGAATATGTTTCACCACCATGTCTTCAGGACGACGGACAGATGTCAGGTTGTACGCCTTGTTCCATTTATCCAACAGGCGCACATAGGCAAGGAGCTGAGCCTGTTGTTGTGCAGACAAAACCAGGCCTGCTTTGGCAAGCCCTTGTTGTAGTTGTGATTCCATTTATGCCCCTTTCTTCAACATGCCTTGTTTTTTCAAGTGCACAAGCAAAATGGAGATGGCAGCGGGTGTCACACCAGAAATGCGAGACGCTTTGCCCACGGTTTCCGGGCGTGCATCGGCAAGCTTCCCTTTCACCTCATTGGACAAGCCTTTGATTTGCTCATAATCGAGGTCTGTTGGCAGTGTCGTATGTTCATGACGCTGCGACTTGGCGATTTCATCCTGCTGACGGTCGATGTAACCGGCATATTTCACTTGGATCTCCACTTGCTCACTGGCTTGCGTGTCTTGATGGGCCGGCCCAAAGGTCGGTAACGCCACAATATCTTGATAACGCAGCTCGGGACGACGCAGCAAGTCTTCGCCATTGGCTTCACGTGCTAAGGGGGTTTTCAGCATAGCGTTAAGCGCAGTAACATCGTCCGAATGTGGATGGATCCAAGTCCCACGCAGGCGCTGACGCTCTTGCTCCATGTTTTCCATTTTCTGATTAAAACGCGCCCAGCGAGCATCGTCGACCAAACCAAGCTCGCGCCCTTTTTCGGTTAAGCGCATATCAGCATTGTCTTCGCGCAATAGTAATCGATACTCGGCACGAGAGGTAAACATGCGGTAAGGCTCTTGGGTGCCCATGGTGGAGAGATCGTCGATCAACACGCCCATATAGGCTTGATCGCGACGTGGGCTCCAGCCTTCTTTGCCTTGAGCTTGTAATGCTGCGTTACACCCAGCGAGCAAACCTTGCGCCCCGGCTTCTTCATAACCGGTGGTACCGTTAATTTGTCCCGCAAAAAATAACCCGTCGATAAATTTGGTTTCTAGCGTTTGTTTGAGATCGCGAGGATCAAAGAAATCATACTCGATCGCATAGCCAGGGCGGATCACTTTGGCGTTTTCAAACCCTTTGATCGACTGGATAATGCCCATTTGCACATCAAACGGCAAGCTGGTGGAGATGCCATTCGGATACAACTCATTGCTGGTCAATCCTTCTGGTTCCACAAAGATTTGATGTTTGTCTTTGTCGGCAAACCGCATCACCTTGTCTTCAATCGACGGACAATAACGCGGCCCAATACCTTCAATCACGCCAGAATACATCGGACTACGAGAAAGGTTTTCGCGGATGACGTCGTGCGTTCTTTCATTGGTGTAGGTGATATAGCACGGGATTTGTTGCGGATGCTGCTGGACATTTCCCATGAATGAAAATACCGGGCAAGGGGTATCACCATGTTGGGTTTGCATCACTGAAAAATCGACCGAGCGTGCGTCAATGCGCGGAGGTGTGCCGGTTTTCAGTCGATCAACGCGAAACGGTAATGCACGTAAGCGATCCGCGAGTTTGTTTGACGGCGGATCACCGGCACGTCCACCGGCGTAATTATCCATACCGATATGGATTTTCCCACCCAAAAAGGTTCCGACCGTTAGCACAACCGTGGTCGCGCTGAACTTCAGCCCCATTTCTGTTTCTACGCCTGTAACACGATCCTGCTCGACGATCAGGTCGACCACCGCTTGTTGAAACAAAGAAAGGTTTGGCGTGTTCTCCAAGGTATGACGTATCGCCGCTTTGTAAAGTGCGCGATCTGCTTGAGCTCGTGTCGCGCGTACCGCCGGTCCTTTAGATGCATTCAGCGTTCTAAATTGGATCCCGCCTTTGTCGGTGGCTTGCGCCATGGCACCACCCAGGGCATCAATTTCTTTTACCAGGTGTCCTTTCCCGATCCCACCAATCGCAGGGTTACACGACATCTGTCCCAAGGTGTCGATATTATGGGTCAACAACAGTGTTCTTTGATTCATCCGGGCAGCAGCCAGTGCCGCTTCGGTACCAGCATGGCCACCACCCACAACGATGACGTCAAAGTGATCCTGGTAAAACATGATTAAAGCCTCAACCTGGTTAAGTGTTTGCGCATGAACTAAGCAAAAGGGGCGACATTCTAGCGCTTTTTCTGCCAAGGGGGAACCAAACCTTGATCCGGATCGTTAGAGCGCATTGGCTTTATATATATAAGATCTTTATATAGATCCTTTGTTAGATCTACTATTAGGGAAAGGGATCTTAGTGGATAACTAAAAAAAGATCATAGAGATCAAGGATCTTGAAACGATCACTTTCTGTGGGTGGCCTTGGATCCGATCCTGTATCACCTGGGATCAAAATGGGTGGTTATCCACATAGGAGGCAGGGGATGAAAAGTATTAAATGGATAACTAAAGGAAGATCACTGGGTTATTCCTTAGTTATCCACAGTTAGGTTGGTTGTTTTTTGTTCACTTGAGCGCGTGAAGTTGTGGTTCCCAGTCTGTTAACCAGCGTTCGGCTTCATCTTCAGGGACCGGATGCGCTTGAATATCGATATCAATGCGCTCACCGACTTTGATTGCGCCCAAGTCTTGTAATAAAGCATCTGCTTTCATGCCTGCTTCGCAAAACGTGTCGTAGCTCGAGTCCCCAATCCCGACCACGCCATAGTGAACGTCGCGTAGCATCGGGCGCTCGGTGATCAGTTGTTCCATTAAGGGAGCGATGCTGTCTGGAAAGTCCCCTGCGCCATGGGTTGACGTGACGATCAATAGGGTAGAGGCACCGAGCACATCATCAATGAGCCCCTCGTTGACCACTTGAGGGTGATGGCCTTTTGCTTGCAAGAGATCTGCGAGATGATCGCCGACATACTCAGCGCCACCTAGGGTACTGCCGGTAATAATAGTGATAGTTGCCATGCTTTCCTCATCGTTAAGGTATTCATCCCTAGTATTTTGACCTTACCTCAAGGAGTCAATCTCCGCTTAAACCGCTTGGCTAGCCGTCATCTGGCTAAGTTGACAGACACATTGGTTGCCGCCCGCTTGTTTCGCCTCCGTCATGGCTTGGCAGGCTTGGTCAATTAACTCGATCGCTTTACCGTTTCCGGAAAAGTGCTGAACGATGCCTATCGAGGCGGTGAATGCATGGGCGCCGCCATGAAAGGTAAAGGGGGTCTCTGCGATGGCGTGATAACATTTAACCGCCCACTTTGGGGCATCGGCGCAATCATTTTCTTTGAGCATGACTAAAAACTGATCGGCGTGAGTGCGGCTAAGTAGGGCATCGCGTGGTAGATGACGGTGAAGTAAGCCGGCCAGGAACTGTAAGCTTTGATCACCAATAGAGTGGCCATGTTGCGTATTAAAATGCTGAAAATTATCAATATTAATGCAAAGGATTGCGATCGGCTTGTCGGTCGATGATTGGCACTCCGTGCTCAGTCGGCGATAAAACTGGGTTGCATTCCATGTTTGCGCTAGGGGCTCGCGCTGAATGTACTGCCGTGCCTGCCGGTTGAGGGTGTAGAGATCATGGAGATAGAAGTCCATTAAAATCACTGATAAGGCAATAAATATCAGGACAACGCTAAGGTAAATGGTTTTGCTGTTTAGGGTGGAAAGGTTTACCAAGGGGTCGGGTGTGGGTAATACCTGGATGGAAAACATTAAGCCGATGGCTGTCAGTGATAGCCCGTAACGCGCCAGACGCTCATTGGGGTCAAACAGCAATAAGACGATAGTGGGCGAGACCAGTAACAAGAGTTCGTTCTGGCTTTGTGCCGCAAACACCCAGTAAGACATGATGAACTGCTGGGCAAAAAACATGAAAAAAAGGTAGTACCGAGCGATATACCAGCGTCCTGACCACATCAACAGCCAGGTTGCCGCGTACAAAAAGGCGTAACTGACGTTGTGCCAAGCCGCGATCGGGGTTTGGAAAGCAAGCCAGTACATGGTGGAGAAAATGATCGTGCCAACCACGCAGATCACCGTGAGTAGATTGGTCATGCGGATCTGATGCCGCATCAGTTGATTATGTTCACTCAGGCCTATTGATAAGATCGGGTTAAAACTTGCCAGCATAGTACCTCCATCCACACCTCGTTAAAGCGTAGCTGATCATGGTGAAAACTACGTGGATAACTTACGATCGAATAACGAGGATAAAGGGGATCAGGCGAGGTATTACAAGGGATCCTTAGTAGAAGGATCCCGTGATCAGGTTGGGGATAATTACTTCCCGATGCAGAATGAAGAGAAAATTTTCCCCAGCAAATCATCGGCACTGAACTCACCGGTGATGGTATTGAGGTGTTGCTGAGTGAGGCGTAACTCTTCTGCTAAAATCTCGCCGGCCATATAACCTTCTAGCTGCGCCTGACCGATGTCCAAGTGATGTGCGGCATTAGCAAGAGCATCGAGGTGACGGCGACGCGCCATAAATCCGCCTTCACTGCCGCCGGCGTAGCCCATACAGGCTTTGAGGTGCTGACGTAATGCGTCCATGCCTTCGCCCGTTTTGGCACTTAAGCGGATGAGTGCGGGATCATGGTTACTATCGTGTCCCATTGGCTCGCCGGTCATATCGACTTTGTTGCGGATCACTGTCATGCCCATCGCTTTAGGTAAACGTGAAACAAAGTCTGGCCAAATTTCCGCAGGATGAGTGGCGTCGGTAGTGGTGCCATCGACCATAAATAAAACGCGATCGGCTTGCTCAATTTCATCCCATGCCCGCTCGACACCAATACGTTCGACCTCATCAGCGGTATCGCGTAGCCCTGCCGTATCAATAATGTGCAAAGGCATACCGTCAATATGAATGTGCTCACGCAAGACATCTCGAGTCGTACCGGCGATATCCGTGACAATCGCGCTATCTTTCCCTGATAAGGCGTTTAATAAGCTTGATTTTCCGGCGTTGGGGCGGCCTGCGATCACCACTTTCATTCCCTCACGCATAATCGCCCCTTGGTTGGCTTCTTTGCGCAGTGTGGCGAGGTGCTCGATAATCTGCGTGAGATCGCTGGCGACTTTGCCATCAGAGAGAAAGTCGATTTCTTCATCGGGAAAGTCAATTGCGGCTTCAACGTAAATACGCAGGTGAATCACTTTTTCCACCAGCGCATTCACCTGACTAGAGAAGGCGCCTTGCAGCGATTGCAAGGCCGAGCGGGCGGCCTGCTCGGAGCTGGCATCAATCAAGTCGGCAATGGCTTCAGCTTGGGCTAAATCCAGTTTGTCGTTTAAAAACGCGCGTTCGGAGAACTCACCGGGTCGTGCGGCACGCACCCCAGAAAAGGCACTGATACGCTGAATAAGCATGTCCATGATCACTGGGCCACCATGGCCTTGCAGTTCAAGCACATCCTCGCCTGTGAACGAATGAGGGCCTTTAAAGAATAAAGCAATGCCCTGATCGATAGGTTGACCCTCTTGGTCGAGAAAGGGCAAATAATCTGCACGACGAGGCGCCAGATCACGTCCCGTCATTTTTGTACCAATCTCATGGGCGAGCGGGCCAGACACGCGGACAATCCCTACGCCGCCGCGGCCAGTTGCAGTGGCTTGTGCCACGATAGTGTCGGTTTGAGCCATAGTGCACACTCTTTATTTGAATTACAGGCCTTTAGGCCATAAACGACAAAAAAGGCGACCGCCGGGTCGCCTTTTTATTATTACGTGACGCGGCCTGAGTTACGAGCGTGAATGCAGGCCTTTTTTCTCCAACGACTTGTAAATCAGTGTCTGTTGGATAAGCGTGACCACGTTCGATACCAGCCAGTATAGAACCAGACCGGATGGGAAGAACAAGAAGAAGAACGTAAAGACCACAGGCATAAAGGTCATGATCTTCTGCTGCATCGGATCGGTGACCGTGGTGGGGCTCATCTTCTGAATCAAGAACATGGATGCACCCATCAACAGCGGCAGCACATAGTATGGGTCTTGTGCCGACAAGTCTTGAATCCAGCCAAAGAATGGCGCATGGCGCAATTCTACCGACTCCATCAGTGCCCAGTACAAGGCAATAAAGATCGGCATTTGCAGAACCAATGGCAGACAGCCACCAAGCGGATTGACCTTCTCACGCTTATAGAGCTCCATCATCTCTTGGCTCATGCGTTGACGATCGTCACCGATACGCTCTTTCATTTCTTGCAGTTTAGGCTGCAGCATGCGCATTTTCGCCATCGAGGTGTACTGCGCTTTAGTGAGCGGGTACATGGCGCCACGCACGATGAAGGTTAGCATGATGATGGCCAGACCCCAGTTCCCCACAAAGGTTTGAATGGTGGAGAGCAACCAGTGCAGCGGTTTAGCGATAAACCATAGCCAGCCGTAGTCGACCACCAAATCCAGGCTTGGTGCCACCGCGGCCATTTGTTCTTGCAGTTTCGGACCGACCCACAAGGTTGCTGTCAGCGTCTTGCTGGTGCCAGCGGCAATGGTATCGCGGGTCTTGGTTTGGATATAACCGTATTGCGCCGTGGTACGGGTGCTCAGCACATTATTGTCCGCCCGTGGGATCCACGCGGCGGCAAAGTAGTGCTGGATCATCGCGGCCCAACCTTGGTTAAACGTCACGTTCAGGTTTTTGCTTTGCATATCATCAAAGCTGTACTTTTCGTAACGCTTGTCGTCAGTGGAGTAGGCGCTACCGCGATAGGTTGGCATGGTCAAGCTGCCGCCATCGTCCAGCAAGTTTTGCTTTAGCTGGGTATACATGGTGACACTGGCATTGTTGTCGGTTTGGTTGTTGATAGTGTGTTCAACATCCACCGCATAGCTACCACGCTCAAACACGAAGGTTTTGGTATAGGTAATGCTATCTTTCTCAACCGTCATTGGCACTCGTAAGGTGTCTTGATCGTCTGAGAGCGAGAAGTTGTTTTGCGTCACCTGGTATTGTGCGCGACCCTCAGCCGTATCGATGCCGTTGGCACCAATTAAGCCGCTTTGTGCCACAAAGGTATGATCAGGTTTGCTGTGCAACAGCGTGAAGGCGTTGTCAGAATCCAGCTCCGCATCATATTGCGGGAGCTCGGCGTGGACAACATCACCGCCTTGCGTATCAATTTTCAGTGTTAAAACGTCAGTGTTGATGGTGACAAGCTTGTCAGAGACAGGCTGTGCATCAAGAGACGTGGTATCACCGTCATTGCTGCTTGGCACGTCACTGTGAGTGGTTTGCTGCTGCTCAACGCCCTGTCCCTGCGGTTGCGGGGAGTCTGGTTTGTTCCATTCCATGTAAAGCATGAAAGAAACGAACAATAGGGCAATCAACAGGATATTGCGTTGGGAATCCATTGTTAATTGTCTCTGTTATGGTGGTCGCAAGGCGGCACAGGATCGTAACCGCCATCATTCAAAGGGTGGCATTTTAATAGACGTTTGCCTGCCAACCAACACCCTTTTATCACACCATGGGATTGAATCGCCATGATGGCGTAGTGAGAGCAGGTTGGTGTAAACCGGCATCGTGGTCCAATAAGTGGACTTATAACCAGTTGGTATCCCCGAATCAGCGCGATGAGCGCTTTTTGCGCGGCGGTCGCGACAAACGTTGCCATAACTTGTCCAATTCGTCTCGCAGCGCTTGATTGCTTAGGTTGTTAGCACTTTTTTTCGCGATCACCACAAAGTCTTTCGCCGGCAGTTGATGTTGACGTAAGCGAAAGCTTTCGCGGACCACACGTTTAAAGCGGTTGCGATCAACAGCAAGTTTGATTTGCTTTTTCGGTACAGCTTGACCGAGACGTGGATGGCCGAGTGGGTTGTTTCTGGCGAGTATAGTTAAGTGCGGCGAACCGGCGCGATGCGGTTGCTGGAAGACGGCACTGAAATGTTCGGGAGTTAGCAGACGTAACTCCCGAGGATAAGCGAGCTTATTCACAAATCACTGCGGATTATTTAGAAAGCTGCTTGCGGCCTTTCGCACGGCGAGCGGCAATGACCTTACGGCCGTTCTTAGTCGCCATGCGCGCACGGAAACCGTGAGTGCGCTTACGCTTTAGAACTGAAGGTTGAAAAGTGCGTTTCATGGTTTCTACCTTTATTACTGATCAGTGTTAGGTTTGTTAACCCGACGTGGGAGGGTAGCACTAGGCTTGACTCCGACGCCTCTCAACAAAGAGGGCGGATTGTAGCTATTGACTAACGATTAGTCAATCACTAACCGACGCCACTCCGGGCGGTGAATTATAAGCACTTGGGCACAGATCGCAAGGATCGATCCCCAAGCGATCGTTGACTAGGGGATGATCCCGACTTGATTCAAAAACTTATGCAAACGGGGATCGTCGCATTGGTTAAATAACCAATCCGGTGTCCCTTGGGCAATAATATGGCCGTCGTTCATAAATACCACCCGATCCGCCACATCGCGAGCGAACTGCATTTCATGGGTGACCACCAGCATGGTTTGGTGGCGAGTGGCGAGCTTTTTCATCAACGCCAACACTTCGCCAACCCACTCTGGATCGAGGGCTGATGTGGGCTCATCAAACAGCAGCAGCTCAGCCTCCAGCGCCATCGCCCGGCCGATGCCAACCCGTTGCTGTTGTCCACCCGATAAAGAGGCCGGGTAATGATCCCCTTTATCGCCAAGCCCAATATCATCGAGAATTTGCTGGGCACGCTCACGGGCTTTGTCTTTCGCCCATCCCTTAACGGTGCGCAGCCCTTCGGCAATGTTGTCACGGGCATTGAGGTGAGCAAATAACGCATAATTTTGGAAAACAAAGCCAGTTTGACGCCGCAACGCCAGAATATCCTGCTTACGGGTGGCCATATTGCCGCTATCAACGCGTTGTTCCCCGATTTCGATGATCCCTTGCTCGGCACGCTCGAGAAAATTAATGCAACGCAATAAGGTCGATTTACCGGTGCCGCTAGGACCAATAATGCAAACTATTTCGCCTCGGTCGATAGTGAGGTCGATGCCGTCGAGCACCGCAACGCCTTGATAGATTTTTTTTAGCTTTTCTATCTTTATCATCGTTGATACGCCTTATTAAGGTGTGCCTCTGCCCAATACTGAACGCGTGTTAATGCCACAACCACGGCCCAATAGATGAGTGCCACCGCTAAGTAAGCTTCAAAGAACTTGAAGCTGGATGACGCTTCCATTTGCGCCTGTGCCATGATTTCCGCGACCCCGAGCGTAAAGGCGAGTGACGTGGCTTTAATCATATCAATGAAGTAGTTCATCAACGATGGCAGGGCAATACGCACCGCTTGCGGCAAGATGATGCGTTGCATCGCTTGGCGGGTGGTCATGCCCACCGCCAGACTGGCTTCCATCTGGCTGCGATCCACCCCGGTAATGGCGGCGCGGATTGACTCGGCCATGTACGCAGAAAAATGCAGACTGATTCCGATCACTGCGGCGGTAAAGGCTTCCATTCCCACTAAGGCGGGGATGACCTGAGGGAGACCGTAATAAAGTAGAAACAGTTGCACCAATAGCGGGGTGCCACGGAAGAAGCTAATAAAGATCTGTGCAATACCATTGAGCCCTGGGATGCGAAACACGCGAATCAAGGCTATCGCCACTGCCAAGGCGAGGGCGAAGATGAGGCCCAGTACAGCCATCTCCATGGTGATCCCCAAATAACGCAGCAGCAGGGGAAACAAGGAGGCCATGTAATCAAAATCGAACGCCATGATTGACCTTTAAACAAAAAAGCCCGCCTGCGCGGGCTTATTAAATGAAAGTAAACACTTACTTTTTAGTGATATCGCCACCGAACCATTTGGTTGAGATATCCGCCAAGGTGCCGTCCTCACGCATCGCGTTTAGCGCAGCATTGACTTCATCACGTAAGCGTTGACCACGCTCTGAGTCGACAAACGGCCATGCATTAGCAATGGTTTCAAAAGGTTGTCCAGCTAATTGTAGGGGCAGACCTGACTCTTTGATCAATTGTAGCGCGGAGAGGCGATCCATAATAAAGGCATCAGCACGACCCAAGGCCACATCGTGTTCAATCCCGGTTTCGTAGGTTTTGATGTTGATATCATCAGCGGCTGGGTGTTCACGCAACAGTTGTTCAAAGTTCGAGCCTAAGTTAACGGCCACGGTTTTACCCTTCAGATCGGCGACCGAGTTAATGGCATCATTACCTTTACGAACCGTGATTTGTGCGCCGTCCACCACATACGGGTCAGTGAATAGATATTTCGCTTGGCGCTCATCGGTGATGGTGATTTGGTTTGAAATGGTGTCGATACGGCCGGTTTGTAACAGACCAAACAGTCCTGAGAAGTTAGCGGTGACATACTCCACATCGTAGTCGTTGCGCTCGCCAATCTCATCCCACAAATCGACTTCGAAACCTTGTAGCTGGTCTTGTTTAACAAACGTAAACGGAAAGTAGCGGCCAGACATGCCCACTTTTACTGTTTCAGAAGCAAAGGCGGGGGCAGTGAGAATCATGCTCACGCTGAGCAGGGCGTTGATGAACCATTTAGTCATGAAAAGCTCCGTAGTAACCACATCGATATTGATAAGGTGCGTAATATAGAGGGTGGCAGTGGCAGGCGAGAAATACCTTCTTGTTATGAGTAATAACTTATTCACCGAAGTTGTCGTGTAATTCCTGGGATAAACCCCACATTGATCAAAATTATGCACAAGGAAAGAACAGGATCATTGGCCAATCTGATCCTATTCTTGTGAGTAAAACATGGGTTTGCTGTGGCGATCTCACGTATTTCTGTGGGATCTATGTGAATAACTCGGATCTTATTCACTGATTTCGGGATCTTGTGGGTAGCGATCTGGGCGCGACAGGAGTACCATTGTGGCCTTTCTCTTTTCGGTACAACTGCGTGGAGTCAAACGTGTCATCATCGCTTTGGTTGCAGTGTCTTGAACGTCTTCAAGATGATTTACCTGCGACAGAATTCAGTATGTGGGTACGGCCACTTCAAGCCGAGCTCAATGACAATACGTTGACCCTCTTTGCCCCAAACCGTTTTGTGCTTGATTGGGTGCGAGATAAGTATCTGCATCAAATTAATCAATTACTGAACGAGTTTTGTGGTGTCGACGTACCCATGCTGCGCTTTGAGGTGGGGAGCAAACCGGTTGCCGCAACGCCACAAGCTGCCCCTGCCGGGCCTGCTGCTGCGCCCGCTCCGCAACAAGCGGCGCCAGCGCCGCCGCAAGGACGAGTGTGGGAGCCTGCTCCCTCACCGGTGCAATCGGATGTTAATCATCGCTCCAACGTCAACCCCAAACACAAGTTCAATAACTTTGTTGAGGGTAAATCGAACCAGTTAGCCTTGGCAGCCGCGCGTCAGGTGTCGGATAACCCGGGGGCGGCCTATAATCCCCTTTTTCTTTATGGCGGAACGGGCTTAGGTAAAACGCACTTGTTGCATGCGGTGGGTAATGCCATTTCTGATCGCAAAGCGGATGCGCGCGTGGTGTACATGCACTCAGAGCGCTTTGTGCAAGATATGGTGAAAGCGCTGCAAAATAATGCTATCGAAGAGTTTAAGCGTTATTACCGCAGTGTCGATGCGCTATTGATTGATGATATCCAATTCTTTGCCAACAAAGAGCGCTCGCAAGAAGAATTCTTCCATACCTTTAATGCGTTGCTTGAGGGTAACCAGCAAATCATTCTCACCTCCGACCGCTATCCCAAAGAGATCAACGGGGTCGAGGACCGCTTAAAATCGCGGTTTGGCTGGGGGCTGACCGTCGCGATTGAGCCGCCAGAGCTGGAAACCCGGGTGGCGATTTTAATGAAAAAAGCGGAAGACCATGCCATTCGTTTGCCTGATGAAGTGGCCTTTTTTATCGCGAAAAGACTACGTTCTAACGTGCGTGAACTTGAAGGGGCGCTTAACCGCGTGATCGCCAATGCCAACTTTACAGGCCGTGCGATCACCATCGATTTCGTCCGAGAAGCGTTGCGGGATTTGCTCGCCTTGCAAGAAAAGTTGGTCACCATTGATAATATCCAGAAAACCGTGGCTGAATATTATAAAATCAAGATGGCAGACTTGTTGTCTAAGCGTCGGTCTCGCTCGGTGGCGCGACCCCGCCAGATGGCGATGGCGCTAGCAAAAGAGCTGACCAACCACAGCTTACCGGAAATTGGTGATGCATTTGGCGGTCGTGACCATACCACCGTATTGCATGCTTGTCGTAAGATTGAGCAGCTGCGTGAAGAAAGTCACGATATAAAAGAAGACTACTCTAACCTGATTCGAACGTTGTCGTCCTAATTATGAAATTTACTCTTACGCGTGAGCAATTACTTCAACCGCTTCAGCAAGTTTCTGGGGCACTAGGCGGGCGTAGTACCTTGCCGATTTTAAGTAACCTATTGATTGAAGTGGCGGAGCAGCAACTCAAGCTGACGGCGACCGATATGGAGGTCGAGCTCAATGCCACCGCACCGCTGGACGGTGAGCATCTTGATGGGGCGATCACTGTGCCTTCGCGTAAGTTTATGGATATCATCAAAGGCTTACATAGCGAAGCTCGTATCACTGTGGCGCAAGAAGGTGACCGCGTGGTGGTGCGAGCGGGACGAAGCCGCTTTACATTATCGACCTTACCGGCTTCAGATTATCCCAACATCGAAGACTGGCATGCCGAAGTGAGCTTACAAGTACCGCAAAGCAAGCTGGGTCATCTGATTGACGCCACGCAGTTTTCGATGGCGAACCAAGATGTACGCTATTACCTCAATGGGCTCTTATTCGAAACCGATGGGCATACGCTGCGCACCGTTGGGACGGACGGCCACCGGATGGCGGTGTGTCATTTATCCATGGAAGAGGCGTTGCCCGCACAACAAGTGATTGTGCCACGTAAAGGCGTCAGTGAGTTGGCGCGTTTGCTCGATGATAGCGAGCACCCGGTGAATATCCAAATTGGCGCGTCTAATATTCGTGCGGTGGTGGGCAATGTTACCTTTACCTCTAAATTGGTTGATGGACGCTTTCCTGATTATCGGCGTGTGTTGCCACAATCCACTTCCCGAACGCTTGAGGTCGACTGTGCTGAGCTCAAGCAAGCATTGTCATTAGCCGCGGTGTTATCGAACGAGAAATTTCGCGGCGTGCGAATGAATATTGAAGGTAGCGAGCTGCGTATCTCCGCCAACAACCCTGAGCAAGAAGAAGCGGAAGAGTTTTTGGAAGTCGACTATCAAGGTGAGCCAATCGAAATCGGTTTTAATGTCAGTTACGTGCTCGATGTGCTCAATGTTTTACGTTGTGACAAGGTGCGTTTTTCGATGACAGACGCGGTGGGCAGTACCTTGATTGAGGACTGCGATCGCGAAGACGCCATGTATGTTGTGATGCCAATTCGCCTCTAGGTTATGGCGCTATCACGACTGGTCGTCCACGACTTTCGAAATATTGAAGCCTGCGATATTGAGTTGTCGTCAGGCTTTAACTTTTTAATTGGCCCCAATGGCAGTGGTAAAACCAGTGTATTGGAAGCCATCCACTTTCTCGGTCATGGGCGCTCCTTTCGTAGCGCGCTTAACAGCCGAGTGATTCGTCATCAGCAACCCAATCTTACAGTACATGGTCGTGTAAAAACGCAAGATGGGATCTTGCTTCCGGTCGGCATTCAAAAGCGCCGAGACGGCAGTGCAGATGTTAAAATCGGTCAAGAAAAAGGGCAAAAGCTGGTGGCCCTGGCCAAAGTGCTGCCATTGCAATTGATCACCCCTGAAGGTTTTGAGTTATTAACCGATGGGCCCAAGTTTCGTCGTGCGTTTATCGATTGGGGGGTGTTTCATTCTGAGCCAGGGTTTTTTGAAGCTTGGACACGAGTGAAGCGCCTAACGAAGCAACGCAACGCCGCGTTGAAAACAGCACGCCACTATGGCGATATCCAAGTATGGGATACGGAACTAGCACGCCTTGCCGAACAAATCAGCGCATGGCGTCAGGCTTACGTTGATGCGGTTTCCGCGCGAGCGACCGCATTATGCCAAGCATTTCTTCCCGAGTTTTCCATCCAGTTTCGTTTTTACCAAGGATGGGAGCGAGGCGCAGACTATCAGGCATTGTTGGCGGCGAACTTTGAGCGCGACCAGCAAATGGGATACACGGTATCAGGGCCGCATAAAGCCGATTTGCGCATCAAGGTGGCAGGTACGCCAGTCGATGATGTGCTATCGCGCGGACAGTTAAAATTAATGGTATGTGCACTTCGGCTTGCACAAGGCCAGTTGTATAGCGAGGAGCAAGGTATCGCTTGTATCTACTTAATCGATGACTTTGCCTCCGAATTAGACAGTCGCCGGCGAGCACTATTGGCCAGTGAGTTGACCCGCATTGGGGCTCAGGTTTTTGTTAGCGCCATTAGTGCCGATCAAGTCGCGGAAATTTGCGACGAAAATAGTAAGATGTTTCATGTGGAACATGGCAAAATTAACGCAGGATAAATAAGCGAGAGTAACTCAATGTCCAACGAATACGATTCATCGAGTATCAAGGTACTGAAGGGCTTGGATGCCGTGCGTAAGCGTCCGGGAATGTATATCGGCGATACCGACGATGGTACCGGCCTGCACCACATGGTGTTTGAGGTGGTCGATAACTCGATCGATGAAGCACTGGCCGGACATTGTAATGATATCGTGGCGACCATCCACGAGGATGGCTCGGTATCGGTTCGCGACGATGGTCGTGGTATCCCGGTCGATATTCATGAGGAAGAAGGTGTATCGGCCGCACAAGTGATCATGACCGTCCTCCACGCCGGCGGTAAGTTTGATGACAACTCTTATAAAGTCTCTGGCGGCCTTCACGGGGTGGGGGTGTCGGTGGTCAACGCCTTGTCAGAAAAACTCGAGTTGACTATTTGGCGTAATGGCCATGTTCACCAGCTTAATTTTGCGCACGGTGAGCCTCTAGGACCGCTGGCTGAAATGGGTGAGACCGACCAAACCGGTACCCGTATTCGTTTCTGGCCAAGTGAAGAGACTTTCTCTGATATCAACTTCAACTATGACGTGCTTGCCAAGCGCTTGCGTGAGTTGTCTTTCCTTAATTCGGGTGTCTCCATCAAGTTGATTGACGAGCGCGAAGAAGACAAAGCGGATCACTTTAAATACGAAGGGGGCATCCGCGCGTTTGTCGAACACCTCAACAACAAGAAGACCTCCATCCACCCATCCGTTTTCCACTTTGAGCATACTCGGGAAGACGGGGTTAGCGTTGAAGTGGCGATGCAGTGGAACGATGGCTATCAAGAAAACATCTACTGCTTTACCAACAATATTCCGCAGCGCGATGGTGGTACTCACCTTGCGGGTTTTCGTGGCGCATTGACACGTACGCTCAATAGCTTCATGGACAAAGAAGGTTATTCCAAAAAAGCCAAAGCCGCGACGTCTGGCGATGATGCCCGTGAAGGCTTGACCGCGGTAGTCTCGGTGAAAGTGCCGGATCCCAAGTTCTCAAGCCAGACCAAAGACAAACTGGTGTCATCGGAAGTGAAATCGGCGGTTGAATCCGCCATGAGCAGCCACTTATCAGACTTTCTGATTGAGCACCCTGCCGATGCGAAAGTAGTGTGTACCAAGATCATTGACGCTGCCCGTGCGCGTGATGCGGCACGTAAAGCACGTGAAATGACGCGTCGTAAAGGCGCGTTGGATCTAGCTGGCCTTCCCGGCAAGCTTGCTGATTGCCAGGAAAAAGATCCGGCGCTATCTGAACTCTACATTGTGGAGGGTGACTCTGCAGGCGGCTCAGCCAAGCAGGGGCGCAACCGTAAGAACCAAGCGATTTTGCCGCTCAAAGGTAAGATCCTCAACGTCGAGAAAGCCCGTTTTGATAAGATGTTGTCCTCGCAAGAAGTGGCGACACTGATCACTGCAATGGGGTGCGGGATTGGCCGGGAAGAGTACGATCCGGACAAGCTACGTTATCACAGCATCATCATCATGACCGATGCGGATGTCGACGGCTCGCATATTCGTACCTTGCTGCTGACCTTCTTCTATCGCCAAATGCCAGAGCTGATTGAGCGAGGCTATATTTATATTGCTCAACCACCGCTTTATAAAGTGAAAAAGGGCAAGCAAGAGCAATACATCAAAGATGACGAGGCGATGGAGCAGTATCAGGTGGCATTGGCGTTGGAGAATGCGTCATTGTTCGTGAACCCAGATGCGCCAGCGATGCACGGCGAGTCACTTGAGAAATTGGTGAAAGAGTACAATGGTGTGCTCAAGCTGATTCAGCGTATGAAGCGTCGCTATCCCGCCGCGCTACTCAATGAGCTACTTTATCAACCGCGTTTGTCAGTCGATGATCTGCGCGACGAGTGGGCGGCTAAGCAATGGGTAGAAAACATTGTTGGGATTTTGAATCGTAAGTCGACGGGTGAAAGCCAGTATCAGGCATCATGCCGACTCGATGAAGAGCATCAGGTATGGGTGCCAGAGCTGGTGGTGCGCACCCATGGTGTCGATTATAAATACTTAGTGAGCTATGACTTCCTGAACTCGAAAGAGTACGGTCGAATCGCAAGCCTATCGGAAACCTTAAATGATCTCCTGGATGAAGGGGCGTATGTTAAGCGCGGTGAACGTACGCAATCGGTAGAGAGCTTTGAGCAAGCTCTCAACTGGTTAATCAAAGAGTCAACCCGTGGTGTGTCTCGTCAGCGCTATAAAGGTTTGGGAGAGATGAACCCAGAGCAGCTTTGGGAAACCACTATGGATCCTGAAGGTCGTCGTATGATGCAGGTGACGATTCAGGATGCGGTTGCCGCGGATGAGTTGTTTACCACCTTGATGGGTGATCAAGTTGAGCCACGTCGTGCGTTTATCGAAAATAATGCGCTGAAAGTAGAAAACCTCGATGTATAAGTGATAAATCAACTGCTTATCAACAATTAAGGCCAGCATTGCTGGCCTTTTTCATGCCTGTTTGGGAGGCAAATCGCAACATGTAACTGTTTTTATATACAGTGTTTTTGGCGTGAGTACACTTATCATTCCCTTAACGACAAAATGATAGGAAGCCTGATGTCTATAAAAACGCGCGCTAATCTCCAATTGGTTTATGTTTCTGATATTGACCGTTCTGTGGGTTTCTATCAGCAACTGTTTCAATGTGATCCTGTCTTTACCAGTCCCAGGTATGTGGCGTTTTCTGCCTCTGAGCAGGGAGATGCCTTATTCGCGTTGTGGACAGGCGGCGAGCAGCCCTCACCCTCGATGACACGACTGAGTGAAATTGGCATTATGGTGCCTACCAATGATGACGTTGATGCCGTTTTTGACCAATGGTCGAACAACCTAACCATCAATGTTGTGCAAGCTCCTTACGATGATGTGTTTGGTCGAACCTTCGTGATTCAAGACCCTGATGGGCATCTCGTGCGCGTTGCGCCGCTTGATTAATATGATGGGAGGGGGCTTAAGAGGTACGCTTTCGAATTGTGCGCCCTCCATGAGAGCAAAAATTTTTAAAGTCGCTATTGAAATCAAATTACCCAACCCTATATACAGTAATGAGGTGATGCCATTGGGTCGCCGGGGGCTTGTCCAGGTTGGAAAGCCGTAGATAACATTTTATTGCTTCATAGGAAGGATAAGATTATGCGTAACTTTGATTTCTCTCCACTCTATCGTACCGCGATTGGCTTTGACCGTTTGTTTGATTTGGTTGAAAACACGAATGCGTCAAATGCAGGTGGTTTTCCTCCTTACAATATTGAGCAAGGCAAAGAGAACCAATACCGAATCACAATGGCGGTAGCAGGCTTTAGCCAAGACGAAGTAGACATTACCCAACAAAAGAACAGCCTAACGGTTGCGGGTAAAAAAGCCAGCCGTAATCAAGATACGAAGTTCTTGTATCAGGGCATTGCTGAGCGTGACTTCGAACGCAAGTTCCACCTCGACGATCATATTAAAGTGACGGGGGCGGAAATGGAAAACGGTATGCTTCATATTGATTTGGTGCGTGAGGTGCCTGAAGAGGAGAAACCTCGTCGTATCGAAATCGGTAGCCGTTTACTCGAAAACGTTGAGTAAGTGTCGGCCATAACGATACGAAAAAGGAGAGGGCAGCACCGCTGCCCTTTTTTGTGGCTAGCGAATCGTGGTGTTCAGATTCACTAGCTGGCTTCAATTCTTCGCATTAAAGACACGTTCTTTTCACTCGCCGCTGTTGGTGAATAGCCCTTGCGAATGAAGGTGAACGTTGAACCCACGATTGTAGCCTGGCCGAAAAGATTCTCCGTAGATTCGTGGACTTGAATAAGATTCGCACAGATTGGAGTCGATAGGTTTCACGTGAAACATTTGGATTGTCTTAATAGAACGATCTAATACTATTTGCCAAGCCAAGCCAAGCCAAGCCAAGCCAAGCCAAGCCAAGCCAAGCCAAGCCAAGCCAAGCCAAGCCAAGCCAAATGATTGTTCACACTGCGCCGTATTACCCCTTTTGGAAATATGGGGTGCAGAATGGTTCGATAGTTAGATCAAGCGACCGGTGATTAAGGCTTAAGCTGACGAAAGGAGAAAGTAGTCCGTCAGCAGAAGAAGGTAGGTTAGGAAGGTAGGTTAGATAGAGGCCAATTAGGAAAATGTTATGGCGCATTTTCTCGTTGCCAGAGGTCTAATGAAAGGTTTCACGTGGAACATGTATGTATCTGTGTTCCACGTGAAACCAAAACTTATCCTTCGTCGTAGGCGCGCGCGACTTCTTCAGCAATCACTTTTATACCTTGTTGCATAGCGTCATCTTCTTGGACATAATTCATGCGAATACATTGTTTAGCATGATCCCAGCCTTCGTGATCGACACCAATAAAGAAATATTCTCCGGGGACAACCAGTACACCGCGAGCTTTTAAGCGTTTATATAACTCTTGGGTAGAGATTGGGAGCTCGTTAAACCAGAGCCACAGGAAGATAGCTCCTTCTGGCTTATGAACACGAACTCGCTCATCATTAATGGTCTCAAGCACCATCTTTAATGTGCGCTGTGACTTTTGCTGGTAGAAAGGACGAACGACGTCTTTGCTTAAGCGTAAGAGATCACCGCGTTCTATCATTGCTAGTGCCATTGCTGGCCCCACACTGTTTGGCGACAGGCTGACGATACCATTGATGTTGGACATCGCACTGATCACCGTTTCATTGGCAATCACAATCCCGCAACGCACACCAGGCAATCCTAGTTTACTCAGACTCGAGCAGAGTATGGTGTTGTCATTCCAGAACGGTGCGACGTCTTCAAAAATAATATCCGGGAAGGGCGTGCCATAAGCGTTATCGATGATCAGAGGAATATTGTGGTCGCGCGCGAGTTGGTCCAGTTGTCGGATTTCGTTATCGGTTAGCACATTCCCGGTTGGGTTAGTCGGGCGGGAGGCACAGATGGCACCAATGCTCCCATCAATCTTCAGGCGGCTGAAGTCGACATGGTATTTAAATTGGCGGTTATCCAATAATTCAATCTCAGGTTGATAGCTAACAAAGATATCGTCGTTGATACCGGCGTCACCATAGCCGATATACTCGGGGGCGAGGGGTAGCAATATTTTTTTGTGGCTGCCATCGGCATAGCGCCCCGCTAATAGGTTAAACAGATAAAAGAATGCACTTTGGCTGCCATTGGTCAGCATGATGTTTTTGCTTGACAGCTGCCAGCCATAAGTCTTATTCAGCAGCTCGGCGAGGGCATTCAGTAATGCCGATTTTCCTTGTGGACCATCGTAGTTTGCCATGGCGTGAACGAGACTACCGTCGTCGAGCATTGATTGGCTTAGCGTCTTAAAGTAGTCGAGCATTTCCGGGATCGCCGCGGGGTTGCCGCCCCCCAACATAATGGCATCTGGATTACGTAAGCCGTCATTAAGATCGTCCATTAACTGTGTGATGCCCGAGTGATTGGCGAACTTCTCGCCAAAGTGAGTGACTTCCATGATTACTGCCTTTAAATATCTGTATCGATGTTGTGGTTAAGCTGCAATCAACATACAACAATCTATTGTGTAAAAGAAAGCATGGTAAGTTTGTTATCTTCTCGTCATTTAAGGGTATGGTTGACGGGGTTGTTACGTTATCGGTACACACTAGGGCGAAAGTCGCTTAGAGGGATAGAAATCCAAGTGTTCCACGTGAAACCAACTCGGCTTGGCTCGACAAACAGGGTGATTAGCGTCATTAAATTGGGTAGCCAACGAGGCTGAGAGCTGGTAGCAAGGTAGATGAGAATTGGTAGCGAAGAGGGGCGTCCGCGTATCAACACCCAAAAAAAACCCCGCGTCATAGCGGGGCTGAGTCGTGTGTTGCTGATAATTACTTCTGTAGAACAGAGATATCTGCCACGTTGAGGAACTGCTCACGGATAAGGTGAAGCATCGCCAAACGGTTGGCTTTCAGTGCAGGATCATCTGCCATAACCATCACGTTATCAAAGAAGGTATCAACCGGTGTGCGCAATTGCGCCAGCTCGSTCAACGCGCCTTGATAATCGCTGTCAGCAAATAAAGGTTTAACCGCAGCGACTTTCTCTGCGACCACGTCCGCCAATGCTTTTTCAGCGTCTTCTTGTAGCAAGCTAGTATCGACGCTGCTAGGGAGCTCGCCGTCATACTTGGCCAAGATATTGCCTACACGCTTGTTGGCCGCGGCAAGTGCTTCGGCTTCTTCAAGACTGCGGAAGTGCGACACCGCTTTAACGCGGCTGTCAAAGTCGGCAGGCTTGGTTGGACGACGTGCCAACACGGCTTGGATGATATCAACGCTATAGCCCATATCTTGGTACCAAGCGCGGAAACGACCTAGCATAAAGTCGAGGACATCCGCCTCTACCTCTTTGTGAGTCAGACGGTCATCGTACTGAGCTTTGGCATCACGGATGAGGTCGACAAGATCAAGCTGATAGCCGTTCTCGACGATAATACGTAGAACGCCTAACGCGGCCCGACGCAGGGCGAAGGGGTCGCTCCCTTTCGGTGCTTGACCAATACCAAAGATGCCCACGATGGTATCCATTTTGTCAGCCATCGCGAGTGCTGAGGAGACCGGTGTGGTAGGTAGCTTATCACCGGCGAAGCGCGGCCAGTATTGCTCATTCAGTGCCAGCGCTACGGCTTCAGGCTCGCCATCATGACGCGCATAGTGCATGCCCATCACGCCTTGGGTTTCGGTGAACTCAAACACCATCGAGGTCATGAGATCGCACTTAGCCAGTTGGCCCGCGCGCTCAGTGTGTGACTTGTCGGCGCCGATACGCTCTGCAATCTGTCCTGCGAGTGCAGTAATGCGATCGGTTTTATCTTTGATGGTACCTAATTGCTTTTGGAATACCGCGCTATCAAGCTCTGGCAGGCGATCAATCAATGGGCGCTTGCGGTCAGTATCAAAGAAGAACTCCGCATCCGCGAGGCGAGGACGCACGACTTTTTCATTCCCTGAGATAACCTGCGCCGGATCTTTCGATTCAATGTTCGACACGAAGATGAACTTGGGCAGTAGCTCGCCGTTAGCGTCATAAACCGGGAAGTACTTTTGGTCGCTTTTCATGGTGTACACCAGCGCTTCTGATGGCACCTTAAGGAACTTGTCTTCGAAAGAGGCTGTCAGTGCCACTGGCCATTCTACCAGTGAGGTGACTTCTTCAACCAAGTCTTCATCAAGCTCAGCCATCCCGCCAACCGCGTCAGCCGCTGCTTTGGCATCTTTAATAATCAACGCCTTACGCTTTTCATAATCGGCCATGACTTTACCTTCACGCTCAAGGCGCTCTGGGTATTGGTCAGCATGATCCAGCGTTAAGCTCGATTCACCCATAAAGCGGTGGCCACGAATCACGCGATCAGACGCCACACCTAGGATAGTGCCTTCAATCAAGGTGTCCCCATACAGCATCACCAAGGTTTTCACTGGGCGGATAAACTGGGTGTCTTTGTCACCCCAGCGCATGGGTTTAGGAATAGGCAGTTTGCTCAGGGCGTTATCGGCCAGTACCGGCAGTAAGGCGTCAATGGCTTGACCGGGTACGTGTTGACGATACAGCAACCATTCACCTTTGTCGGTTTTTAGGCGCTCGGCCTCGCTCACGTCAATCCCGTTACCGCGCGCCCAACCCATGGCCGCTTTGGTGGGGTTGCCATTTGCGTCAAAGGCGGCACTGACGGCAGGACCGCGCTTCTCAACCACTTTATCTGGCTGGCGATCGCTCAACGCTGCCACTTTAAGTGCTAAGCGGCGTGGGGAGGCGTACCAAGTAATGCCTTGGTGGCTCAGATCAGCGTCTTTCAATTGTGCGTCGAATTGGCTGGCAAAAGCTTCAGCCAAGGTGCGTAAGGCTGTGGGTGGTAGCTCTTCAGTGCCGAGCTCAATCAGGAAATTTTGCGTTGCCATGATGCTCCCTTATTTGGTGTGTCGGCACATCGGGAAGCCCAGCGCTTCGCGAGATGCGTAGTAGGCTTCGGCGACACGTTTAGTCAGTGTGCGAATGCGCAGAATATAGCGTTGACGTTCAGTCACTGAGATGGCTTTACGCGCATCCAGCAGGTTGAACGCATGACCGGCTTTTAGGATCTGTTCGTAAGCAGGCAAAGGGAGCGGCTGCTCGAGATCCAGAAGCTTGGTACTTTCGGCTTCGCACTGATCAAAGTAGCGGAACAGAAAATCAACATCAGCGTGTTCAAAGTTATAGGTCGATTGCTCCACTTCGTTTTGGTGGAAAATATCGCCGTAGGTGACTTTGCCAAATGGACCATCGGTCCAAACCAGATCATACACAGAATCGACTTCTTGAATGTACATCGCCAGACG
This sequence comes from Salinivibrio siamensis, assembly GCF_001996005.1. Taxonomy (GTDB): domain Bacteria; phylum Pseudomonadota; class Gammaproteobacteria; order Enterobacterales; family Vibrionaceae; genus Salinivibrio; species Salinivibrio siamensis. The sequence continues at coordinate 67,133 of NZ_MUFB01000014.1, forward strand.
TTCGATACCGTAGGTAATCTCACCGGTGACCGGTTTACATTCCAATCCGCCGACTTGCTGGAAGTAGGTAAACTGGGTGATCTCCATCCCGTTCAGCCAGACTTCCCAGCCGAGGCCCCAAGCGCCAAGCGTTGGGTTTTCCCAGTTATCTTCCACAAAGCGAATGTCGTGGACTTCTGGGTCAATTCCCAGCACTCGCAGCGAGCCTAAATACAGCTCTTGAATGTTATCGGGTGACGGCTTCAGGATGGTTTGAAACTGGTAGTAGTGCTGCAGACGGTTCGGGTTCTCGCCATAACGCCCATCGGTAGGACGACGAGAAGGTTGAACGTAAGCCGCTGCAATGGGCTCTGGACCAAGTGCACGCAAGCATGTCATCGGGTGGGAGGTACCTGCACCCACTTCCATGTCTAGCGGCTGAACAATGGTACAGCCTTGCTGGGCCCAATAATCCTGCAGCGCGAGGATCATACCCTGAAAGGTTTTGATATCGAATTTATGCATTGTCAGGTTCGCGCGAGTTGATGAATGGAGAAAATAGCTGGCAATTATAACTCGCAGCGCGCTCAAGCAGTAGGGGGCTGGCGGATTTTTGTGCGCCTTTGAGGCGCTTATTTTCTCCGTGCAGGGGCAAGAGGAATAGAAGTTGCCAAGCGATTGTTCAAATCGTACACTAGCGCCGTCTTGGGGAGTAGTCGACCACTGCACAGTCAGTGGGGCAATCATCAACATAGTTGAAGCAAAATCTTCATGGTGATTGCAAGCCTGCCATTAGGTGCTCTGGGCTTGACGAGACCAACGACAATCGCACGAACCGGGGTGGGGCGTGTGTGTTGTCGTGGTTGAATCATAATAAGCCCTGCCCCAGATGAGCAATGTCATGAGCGTTCTTGCCATTTCTATCTCTACCGTCACCTTGGCGGAAATCGGGGATAAAACCCAATTATTATCGCTGGCGTTAGCGACACGTTTTCGTAAACCTGCGGTGATTATCAGTGCCATTTTATTGGCGACGTTAGTCAATCACGCCATTGCCGCTTGGCTCGGCGTGGTTGCGGCCGATATTCTGACCGATACCGTATTGCATATTATTTTGATCATCAGTTTTGGCGTGATGGCGGTATGGATGCTGATCCCGGATAAGCTTGAGGATGAAGGTATTCAGGGCAAAAGCGCGTTTTGGGCGAGCTTCAGTGCGWTCTTTGTCGCAGAAATTGGCGATAAAACCCAGCTTGCCACGACCGCATTGGGCGCACAGTTTAATGAAGCGTTGTGGGTGGTAGTGATTGGATCAACCATTGGTATGTTGCTAGCCAATGTCCCTGTGGTGCTGGCGGGTGATAAAATTCAGCGCCATGTCCCGCTTGCTGTCGTGCGGGCGCTCGCGGCGGCGATGTTTGCCGCATTGGCTGTGCTCGATACTTGGTATCTACTGAGCTAACGCAGGACAATGATGAATGAGTAAGGGTTGGCGTTATGCCAGCCCTTTTTTGATCAAAAACTGAAACGGCACGCTCTCTGTTTGGGCTGCGATAAGGGTGTGATCCATAAAACGACAAAAGCTGGGAATATCACGCGTGGTTGAGGGATCATCGGCGGTAATCAGCAAGGTTTGTCCCTCGTCCATATGACGGATACGTTTACGTACCATCATTACAGGCTCCGGGCAGCGCAGGCCTAAGGCATCAAGTTGAAGATCGGCGTGGTCAAAAGCGAGTGTCATTATTTTTACCTCAAAAAGTGTCGACCTGATCATACTTATGGCGACAAATTATTCAAACAAGGTTGCGCTTGTAAATGAGTTGTGTAAATTATTTAACAAGTCGTTAACGAAAGGCGGGATCATGAGAAAAGCACAAACGAGCACATTGAGCTTGGCTTATGGACACCGTATCGCTGCTTACACAGGGCTTAGCGGACTCGCTTTTTGGGGATTAACGCACAGTCATGAGCACACTCTCTTGGCAACACTAGCAATCTGCGCCGCAGCCTTGGGGTTATTGGTAGAAGCCTTATCGACCTCAACGCCACGCTCGCAGCCTGACTAGGCTAACTCACTCAACAGCTACACTCACTCCCAGTTTTCTTGGGCTTCCCCGCTCTTCGAGCGGGATTTTTTTTGTCTGCACGTCGCCAATAAAGGCCAACCCGTAATAAAGATTGGCCTTTTTGCGCGGATTAGTCTTGGTGAGCGATCTCGATAACGACGCGGCCTTTCACCTCGCCCTGAATAATTTTATCCGCATACTCTGGGGTTTGCGCCAGTGCGATGGTGTGGCACGCCTGTTCAAAGTAACTGGCGGGCAATAGCTTGGTCAGTGACTGCCACGCAGCTTGACGTTGCGCTTTCGGGCAAGAGACTGAATCGACACCTTGCAATCGCACATTGCGCAAAATAAACGGCATCACAGTGGCGGGTAAATCGAAACCGCCGGCAAGGCCGCATGCGGCAACTGTGCCACCGTACTGGATTTGTGAAAGGACATTGGCGAGCATTTGACTGCCCACGGTATCAATTGCGCCTGCCCACTGTTGCTTGTCCAGCGGGCGACCTGGTGCGCTAAAGGACTCGCGCGGTAGCACTTCGTCAGCGCCTAGTTGCTTAAGCCACGCTTGGTTGGCTTCAAGTCGGCCTGTGACGGCATTGACGCGATAGCCCAACGCATGCAATAAGGTGACCGCGACAGAGCCAACGCCGCCACTGGCACCGGTGACTAACACTGGGCCATCTTCAGGTTTGACGCCACCATCGATTAAGGCTTGCACACATAACATCGCGGTAAACCCCGCGGTGCCTACCATCATTGCTTGTTGCGCAGTGAGCCCCTCAGGAAGGGGAACGAGCCAGTCGCCATTAACACGCGCTTTCTCTGCCATGCCTCCCCAGTGTGCTTCACCGACGCCCCAACCAGTGAGCACCACTTTATCTCCGGGTTGATAGTCGGGATGTTGGCTATCGGCAACTGTGCCGGCAAAGTCGATCCCTGGCACCATGGGGAATTGGCGAACAATCTTACCTTTGCCGGTAATGGCTAAGCCGTCTTTATAATTGAGGGAGCTGAAATCAACATTGACGGTGACATTGCCTTCTGGAAGAAGGTCATCATCGAGTGAGGTGATTTTGGCGAGGGTTTGCTTTTCGTGTTGTTCAAGGACAAGCGCGTTAAACATGGCATTCTCCCGGTTGAAGTCAGTGAGTGGCCATACTAGGCCAGATGATGTTACTACCACATGCGTTACATCAATCACTATGCGATTGCGTGCGGGATGACGCAAGCCAAAAAAAGAGCGGACGTAGCCGCTCTTTATTGATGAAAGTGCGCATTGTGGTTAAACGCGTTCGAACACTGTCGCAATCCCCTGACCGAGACCAATGCACATGGTCGCTAAGCCTAAGGTAGCATCTTGGCGTTCCATTTGATGTAGCAAGGTGGTCGAGATGCGTGCGCCGGAACAGCCTAGCGGGTGACCCAGTGCAATTGCACCACCGTTGAGGTTAACTTTGTCATCCACTTTATCCATCAGGCCAAGATCTTTGACACAAGGCAGAGACTGGGCGGCAAATGCCTCATTCAGTTCGACCAAGTCAATGTCATCGATGCTTAGGCCCGCACGTTTGAGCGCCTTTTTGGTCGCTGGGACCGGACCATATCCCATAATGGATGGGTCACAGCCGGCGACGCCCATGGCACGGATACGTGCACGGATAGGCAGCCCCAAGGCTTTGGCCTTTTCTTCACTCATCACCAACATTGCAGAGGCACCATCCGATAGTGCCGACGACGAGCCAGCGGTTACTGTGCCATTGGCAGGGTCAAAGGCGGGGCGTAAACCAGCGAGGCTCTCTACAGTGGTTTCTGGACGAATCACTTCATCGTCTTCCACCAAGGTGAGTAAGCCATCGGCATCATGGCCTTCAATAGGCGCAATCTCATCTCTAAAACGGCCTTCCACGGTGGCGGCATGCGCACGGGCATGAGAACGAGCGGCAAACTGGTCTTGCATTTCACGACTGATGCCATGCATGCGACCGAGCATTTCTGCGGTAAGTCCCATCATGCCAGCGGCTTTAGCGACTGACTTAGATAAGCCAGGGTGGAAGTCGACACCATGGTTCATCGGCACGTGGCCCATGTGTTCGACACCACCAATCAAGAAGGTGTCGCCATCACCGACCATGATTGCGCGAGCCGCATCGTGCAGTGCCTGCATCGACGAGCCACACAGGCGGTTGACCGTGGTGGCACCCACGCTATGTGGAATGCCAGCAAGGAGCGCCGCATTACGGGCAATGTTGAAACCTTGCTCGAGCGTTTGTTGTACACAGCCCCAGTAGATGTCTTCAATACTGGTGCTGTCTACCCCAGGGTTACGTACCAATAGAGACTTCATCAGGTGCGCGGATAGATCTTCAGCACGAACGTGGCGAAACACACCGCCTTTCGAACGGCCCATGGGGGTACGGATACAGTCAACGATCACTACATTGTTCATTGTTCTCTCCTTAAACTTAGGCTGATTGCGGTGCGTTGACCGGTGTGACATCAAAGTAAGCCTGTTTATCGCTGGCACGACGTTTCATATCCGTAGGAACATGATACAAAGCGCCGAGCTCAGAGAATTTGTCAGCCATGGCGACGTAGTTATCAACACCCAAAGTATCGACATAACGGAAGGCACCGCCTCGGAATGGCGGGAAGCCGATACCGTAAACCAAAGCAATGTCTGCTTCTGCCGGAGAGGCAATGATGTTTTCTTCCAAACAGCGGGCGACTTCGTTGATCATCGGCACCATCATGCGAGCGATAATATCCTCGTCACTGATCTCTGCTTGACCCCCTTCAATTACGGGTGCGAGCAAAGCAGGGACGGCTTCATCGGCTTCTTTTTCCGGCTTGCCTTTTTTGTCTGTGGTGTAGCGGTAGAAGCCTTTGCCATTCTTCTGACCAAAGCGCTCGGCCTCAAACATCACATCAATGGCATCGCGGCCAGACTTACTCATGCGGTCTGGGAAGCCTTCTGCCATCACTGCCTGCGCATGATGTGCGGTATCAATACCGACCACGTCAAGCAGATACGCCGGACCCATCGGCCAGCCAAATTGTTTTTCCATGATTTTATCAATGCGCTGGAAGTCCACCCCGTCACGCAGTAGCAAGCTAAAGGCATGGAAGTAGGGGAACAATACACGGTTGACGAAAAAGCCGGGGCAGTCGTTGACGACCACGGGCGACTTACCCATCTTGGCGGCGTAAGCCACCACGCGTGCGATGGTTTCATCAGAGGTTTTCTCGCCACGAATCACTTCCACTAATGGCATGCGATGAACCGGGTTAAAGAAGTGCATGCCACAGAAGTTTTCTGGACGGGCTAATGACTTCGCCAGTGTATTGATAGGAATGGTAGAGGTGTTGGACGCAATGACCGTGTCGTCACTGACTAGCGCTTCGACTTCTTTGAGGACGCTGGTTTTCACTTTCGGGTTCTCGACCACGGCCTCGACGATCACGTCACTTTGCTCAATGCCCGCATAGTGAAGACTTGGGGTGATTGACGACAATACTTGGCCCATTTTAAAACCATCGACACGACCACGCTCTAGCTGCTTATTCAGCAGCTTGGTTGCTTCTTTCATACCGAGGTCGAGTGAGGCTTGGGCGATGTCTTTCATCATCACCGGCACGCCTTTCAGTGCCGATTGATAGGCAATGCCGCCGCCCATGATGCCTGCGCCTAATACCGCACCACGTTGTGTGTCTTTACCTTGTTTGGCGGCTTTTTTCGCGTTGCCTTTGATGACCTGGTCATTGAGGAAAATGCCCACCAAGGCTTGTGCGACATCGGTTTTGGCTAGCTTGACGAAATAGCGGTTTTCGACCTCAAGTGCCTCATCGCGTGTCATCCCTGCGGCTTCTTCAATGGCCGTCACTGCCGTCATTGGAGCCGGATAATGTTTCCCTGCAACTTGTGCCACCATGCCTTTGGCCATGGTAAAGCTCATCGCTGCCTCGGTGCGGTTAAGCTTCAGTGGTTGTTTTTTCTGTTGGCGACGGTTTTGCCAGTCAATTTTTTCGTCGATCGCTTGGCCTAGCATTCGAATCGCCGCGTCACGCAGGTGCGCGTTATCGACAACGGCATCCACTACGCCTTCTTTTAATGCCGCGGACGCGCGTTTTTCTTTCCCAGCAGTGATGATTTCCATCGCGGTATCGGCGCCGATAAGTCGAGGCAAGCGCACCGTACCACCGAAGCCGGGCATAATACCGAGCTTGGTTTCAGGAAGACCGATACGCGCGTCCTGACCAGTGACACGTAAATCGGTCGCGAGTATGCACTCACAGCCACCGCCGAGTGCATGGCCATTGACGGCACTAAGGGTGGGATAGGGTAAATCTTCTAAACGATTGAAAATGGCATTGGCGCGAGATACCCAATCAGAGAGCTCTTGGTCGGGTTTGGCAAACAATCCGAGAAATTCGGTAATGTCTGCGCCGACAATAAAGGTTGATTTAGCAGAGGTCAGCAGCAGTCCTTTAATATCATCGCGACCCGACAAGGCATCGAGGGCTTGGTCTAAGCTTTCTAGCGTTGCCAGATCCAATTTGTTGACAGAACCTTGGCTGTCTAGGGTCAGTTCTGCAATGCCGTTATCCAAAGCACGAACTGATAGGTTATCTCCTTGGTAGATCATGGTTGTTCTCCACGTTGGCAGTACCATCCTGGTTGAATAGTGTTCTGGTTAGACCAGATGCGACCTAGTGTGGATCATTGTTATAAGAAATGACAACCAAAAGTTAAACGAATGTTTAAAATATGTGGTGTGGGTTGTTTTTACTGTGGTCGAGTCCCTGTCGTGCTTGAGGGAATATGATACAGTGCATCGCTGAGACACAAAGGTTGTACCATGATGCCTATCACCCCATACGCAGTGCCTGCTGACACCGTGAGGCACGAGCTTGAAATCAAAAAAAGCCGGTTTATTACGTATCTTGCTCATACGCCCGGAGAACAAGAGGCAAAGCAATTTATTCAATCGTTGCGAGAAGCGTATCCAGATGCACGGCATCACTGCTGGGCATTTGTCGCAGGCCGGCCTGAATCTTCCGAGCAATGGGGGTGTGGCGATGATGGTGAGCCAGCGGGAACGGCAGGCAAGCCGATGCTTGCGCAGTTATCAGGTGCGAACGTCGGTGAGATTTGTGCCGTGGTAGTACGCTACTTTGGCGGGATTAAACTGGGTACTGGGGGCTTGGTCAAAGCGTATGGCAGTAGTGTGCAGCAAGCCCTGGGCCTTTTGACCACGCGAGAAGTGGCAGTGACAGTCCCTTACACGATAAGCTGTGAATATGCTCACATTGATACGATAGAATCGCTGCTCAAGCAGTACGATGGCGTTCAGCTCGATGCAGAATTCAGCCATAATGTGCGATTGAGTGTGCGTATCGATGCGCGCTATATCGATGTGTTTCTTGAGGCACTTAAAAATCAAACCCGCGGACAAGCAAGCGCGCACCCGTTAGAACATAAGACAACGTCAGGCACTTAGCCTGCTTTACGTGTAACGACGAGACGGTAGAAAGTCGCTACCGCCGATAAGAGGGCCACGTCAGGCTATGCAATTTCGTTCCATTACCCGCATTGTCGGACTCCTGCTGGCCCTGTTCAGCATCACCATGTTAGCGCCTGCATTGGTTGCGTTTATCTATCGTGATGGCGCGGGCTATCCTTTTGTTTTGACGTTTTTTCTGCTACTCGCAGGTGGCGGGTTACTTTGGTTCCCCAATCGAAATTATCGGCATGAACTCAAAGCACGTGATGGCTTTTTGATTGTTGTATTATTCTGGACGGTGATCGGCAGTGCAGGGGCAGTTCCGTTGATGCTGTCTGAACAGCCCGATCTTTCCGTGAGCGAGGCGTTTTTTGAGTCCTTTTCTGGTTTAACCACGACGGGCGCAACCGTCATTGTGGGGCTAGATGAGTTACCTAAAGCGATTTTGTTCTATCGCCAGTTGCTACAGTGGTTCGGTGGTATGGGGATCATTGTGCTGGCGGTGGCCATCCTACCAGTACTCGGCATCGGGGGGATGCAGCTTTATCGCGCCGAGATCCCTGGCCCCGTGAAAGACACCAAAATGACACCTCGGATCGCTGAGACTGCCAAGGTGCTCTGGTACATTTATCTGACTTTAACCGTAAGTTGTGCCTTGGCCTACTGGCTGGCGGGCATGTCTGCCTTTGATGCCATTGGGCACAGCTTTTCGACCGTTGCCATCGGCGGGTTCTCAACCCATGATGCCAGCATTGGTCACTTTGATAGCACAGCGGTTAATCTCATCACTGTGGTGTTTCTGTTGATCTCTGCGTGTAACTTTTCTCTCCATTTCGCCGCCTTTGCCAATAATGGGCTCAATCTAAAGTTTTACTTGCGTGATCCAGAATTTCGCGCGTTTTTGGTGATTCAGTTCCTACTATGGCTGGTGGTGTTTACCATGCTGAGCGGGCATCAGGTTTATGAGAGCGCCACGGAAACCTTCACCCAGGCGCTATTTCAGTCGGTATCAATATCAACCACCGCGGGGTATACCACCACAACCTTTGCCCATTGGCCGTTGTTCCTCCCCGTTTTACTCTTGTTCTCGTCATTTATTGGTGGGTGTGCAGGCTCGACCGGTGGCGGGATGAAGGTCATTCGTATCTTGCTGTTGTCACTCCAAGGAACGCGAGAATTGAAACGCTTGGTGCACCCTCGCGCGGTATACACCATCAAAGTGGGTAATAAGGCGCTACGGCAGCAAGTGGTTGATGCCGTATGGGGGTTCTTCTCCGCCTACGCGCTGGTATTTGTCATTTGTATGTTGGCCTTGATAGCCACTGGCATTGAAGAGCTAACGGCGTTTTCAGCCGTTGCAGCGACCCTCAATAACCTAGGCCCAGGGCTAGGCGAAGTGGCTGCTCACTTTGGCGATATTAATGACACGGCGAAGTGGGTATTGATCCTTGCCATGCTATTCGGTCGTTTAGAAATATTCACATTATTGGTTTTATTTACTCCCACATTCTGGCGGAGCTAGCCGTATGGGGAAGGAGAGGACATGAGCGAGCAAAGCAACGCAACGCAAAAAGTCTTACTGCTACATTCCAGCCGAGAAGGGCAGACCAAGAAAATCCTGCATTTTATCGAGCAACAGCTGGGGGCTTCGGCGCAGTGTGAGGTGAAAGATATTCATCAGCGGCCAGACATCGATCTCAGCCAATACGATCGGATACTGATTGGTGCGTCTATTCGCTATGGCCACTTTAATAAAAAGCTATATCAATTCATTGATGCGCATGCAGATCAGCTTAAAACCGTGAAAGCAGCATTCTTTAGTGTCAATCTCACCGCGCGTAAACCGGGGAAAGATACGCCAGAAACCAGCGCTTATAGCCGTAAGTTTATCGAAAAGTCACCCTGGACCCCCGAACTGCATGGTGTCTTTGCCGGCGCACTCTACTACCCACGTTATAAATGGTTTGATCGAGTGATGATTCGCTTCATCATGCATATCACGGGTGGGGAGACCGATACGACCAAAGAGGTTGAATACACGGATTGGCGAAAAGTGGCGGAATTTAGCGAGCAATTTGCCCGCTTTTAGGCCATAACGCTGATTGTTTGACCGAACGGCGACTTTTTCTAAAAAAAGTCGCTTTTTAGTCTTGCGAAGGTGAGTGGTTTCTCTATAATGCGCCTCCATTGACACGGCACGCAGGGCAAGCGTTCAGCGAGCATGTCGAGAAAAAAATCAAATAAAAATAAACGCTTGACGTGATTTTTTAAAAGATTAAGATGGCCGACCTACTTAACGCCAAGCGTTAGGGAAGTCAAAAAGAGGTTTTATTTCACCCGGCGGGTTGAAAATAAAAGATAAAATTTCTTCTTGACTTTAACGGCAAGGCGCGTAAGATACGCAGCCCTGACCAAGCGAAGCGAAGCGCAGCTTCGCAATGTCAACGCTCTTTAACAATTTGACCTATGCAATCTGTGTGGGCACTCGTTGAGAATAGACAAAAAGATTTATTCGATGAACTGAGTGACCAAACGACAACTTTAATAGTTGTTCGGCACAGTCAATTCGTTTGTCTCGTAAGAGACGAACAAAACAGTAT
>NZ_MUFB01000015.1 GCF_001996005.1 Salinivibrio siamensis
ACTCCATGCCGAACTCAGTAGTGAAACGAAGCAGCGCCGATGGTAGTGTGGGGTCTCCCCATGTGAGAGTAGGACATCGCCAGGCTTTGATTATAAATTGCGCCTATTGCTTGCGATTTTTGATAGCTGCGATGCTCATGTATTGGCATACACTGTGCGTCTCGCTTCAAAACTCACTGCGCATAGCTCGCAATTTAAGCATCAAAGCTGATATGCGTAAGACTTTGATGAGACAGAATTGGTGCGGAGTGGTAGTTCAGTTGGTTAGAATACCGGCCTGTCACGCCGGGGGTCGCGGGTTCGAGTCCCGTCCACTCCGCCACTATTTATAGGGGTATAGCTCCAATTGGCAGAGCAGCGGATTCCAAATCCGCGTGTTGGGGGTTCGAATCCCTCTACCCCTGCCACTCGAAAAGCACTGACATCCGTCAGTGCTTTTTTTGATCTATTCAACAAGTCTTCTAATAGTTTTTGGCCACAAATTGGCTTGGGCCTGTTGCATCGGGCTGGTGACTGAAACAAAGCTCATAGGCAAATGCCGTGGTATGCATTGGCTCTGTTCGGCTCTCACTGTGATATTCGACTTCCACAATCACTCTCTGATACCCCGATCCCTCAAATGCATCAAGTTTAGGTAGAAAATGGGATAAGTCCTCTGCTTTTAAAAGCCAACCCTCAACGCGATCATTGACAGAATCGCTGAGCTCAATGCCGGGATAACCTGAGGCCGATCCCCAACCACGGTCGGTGCGTATTGCTTGTATACTCGCAGGGAACCACTGACCATGGACGTCCGCGAGCACGTGGTGATTTGTGCCTTCTGGACACAGGGTTCCGTATACGAAGAGGTTGTTAAGCATAGGCGTCGCTCCATGAATGCACTTTGTTATTATTTCTTTTCTATCCTATCTCTGAGTTGAAGCAAGCAGCAAGTAATAAGTCAGTGCAACCACTTGTATTTCAGCCTTCAGGATCGCAAAATCGGCGCCCATTCTAGTAACAACCTATACTCACACTGGCAAGCGTTATGGTGGTGATCAAGCAATGAAAAAACGTATTGGCAAGGTAGTGGCATGGGGCAGTGCTATTTTTGTCCCTGCTGCGGTGATTGGTGTCAATGGCTACTTCACCGTGCCTGACAGCACCCAGCTCCATACAGTGTCTGGTATACATCGCCAGTGCGTTGATTACACACATTCTTCGCCGCTTGACGAACAAGGCCGTTTTTCTTTGTTGGTGTGGAATATCTATAAACAGCAGCGCCCTCAGTGGGACACGGCGTTAAACCAGTATCATCAACCTCACCGTTTGATGTTGTTGCAAGAGGCAAGCTTTGGTCCACAATTGGCGCGTTGGATCACGCAAGCATCATTGCACTATGACCAAGCTTATGCGTTTGCGATGCAAGATGCTGTTGCAGGGGTGATGAACCTTTCCAAAGTGAACCCTTTGCACAGTTGTGCGTATACTGCGGTCGAGCCTTACCTGCGCCTTCCTAAAAGTGCTTTGTATAGTGAGTACCAGCTCTCCAATGGACAGCGCCTTGCGGTGGTGAATATTCATAGCATTAACTTTACTTATGCAATGGCCGCTTATAAGAAACAGTTGGCGGCATTGGAGCAAGCTTTGGCGCGTGTCGAAGGGCCTATTATTTTAGCCGGTGATTTTAATACTTGGTCTCAACGGCGGTTAGACGCGGTGAGAGCGATGGTTACGCGCTTATCATTACAAGAAATGAGTTATCACCCCGATGAGCGAATGACTAAATTTGGGTTACCGTTGGATCATGTTTTCTACCGTGGGTTATCGGTAGAAAAGGCGAGTGCGATAGATAATGGTGCCTCCGATCACGCAGCGATAGAGGCACAACTGAAAGTGACAGGATAGAGGCAACGAGGGGAGCCCCCCCTCGCTGAACTTTCCTAGCTTAGTGCTATGACGATGGCCCAACTGGCAAAAACGGCAACCCAAGGCAGGGTAGCGACGACAATCGCTTTGCCATGATTGAGTGGTGTCCAAGTGCCGATAACCGTAATGCTTAATACCCAGTACCACGGGAGCAGTAGTGGTAAGCTTGCTGCCCATGCACTCCATGAGGAGGCGAGCGGCAATTTTAGCAAGCCATTAAGACTATTTAAGTCCGCATGAGCCGGCAAAATAAAACCGGATGATAAAGTCATATTTGTATAGCTTGCTAAATCGCCTACGACGGCGGGCAAAAAGATAAAGCAAGAGGCCGTGAGCCAGTGACGATAGCCAAAGTTAGGGGCTTCTTGTTTGGTGGCTAACCGAAACCACAGTGCCAAGGCAAAAATGACCGCCGCTCGGCCAAACCAATCTCCGAGCACTTCAGAGGCAAGAAGTGTTTCACGTTGTAACCACTTTTCAGCCTCTGCAGGTGGCATCGATAATTGTTGCGCGAGTGCTTGCTGAAGCGCGGCAAGGTTGGTGTGATCAAAATAAGCACTCCAAAATGCAATAGCGCTTAGGCACATGAGCAAATAAGCCAACCAACCCCATACCGGGCGCTGACTTAATGCAGCAAAGCACGCACTGGGACGAAGGACGATGTCTCTTAAGGCGAACAATGGATTGGCTGAAGCTTGCATCATGAGCCGCTACTCCGAGAAATGTCGATATGCAGTGTTAGCTTTTGACCTGGTTGGATATACGCGTTTTGGCGTAACTGGTTCCATTTAACCAGCTCGGCGACTGATACATTGTAGCGTTGTGCAATACTGCTCAACGAATCACCTTGTCGAATTCGGTAGGTAATCGTGCGGATGCGACGTGCATCCCCCTCTTTATCCCAAACGACCAACTTCTGGCCAATGCTGAGGGTGTCGCGAGGACTCATGCCGTTCCACTTAGCGAGCTGACGATAATCAACGTCATAACGACGGGCGATTGTCCAAAAGCTGTCGCCTTGGCGGACTGTGTGGGTGCGCTTGTGGCCGTCTCGCTCCGCCGCTTGCAATGCTGCGAGGCGCTGTGGTGCGCTTAGCGTATATTGTGATTCATCTTTCAGCGAAACAGGGATCATCAGGCGCTGACCCACGCGAATACGTGAGGAGTGGAGTTGGTTAGCACGTTTTAATACTTTGACGGTGGTGTTGTACTCAGCCGCGATTTCACTCAGGCTATCACCTGACTTCACCGCATAACGTTCCACACGAAGCCCTTGGTTGTCATTTTTAGCCAACTCAGTATTAAAGCGCTCCACATTGTCGTTGGGCAACAATAAGTGGGTGGGGCCTGATGGTGACGTTGCCCAATGGTTATACGCAGGATTAAGGCTTTGTAGCTCAGAAACACTTAAACCGGCATAGTTAGCCGCGAGAGCGAGATCCATTTGCATCTTAGGATCGACCAAGGTCAGTGCTGGCTGGTTAGGGATCGCAGGGACCTCTAAGCCATATTGATCTTGATGGCGTAGTACATCGCCAAGTGCAATCAGCTTAGGCACATAACTGCTGGTTTCTTTGGGGAGATCCAAATGCCAAAAATCGGTGGGTTGGCCGCGTTGCTTGTTGCGACGAATAGCACGAGCCACGCGTCCCTCGCCGGAGTTATATGCAGCGATAGCGTGTAACCAATTACCATCAAACATGCCATGCAAGTACTCGAGGTAATCGAGCGCTGCATCGGTTGATTGCACCACATCACGTCGGCCGTCGTACCACCAATTTTGTTCCAGGCCAAAACGGCGGCCGGTTGCTGGGACAAATTGCCAAAGGCCAGCAGCCCGGCCATGCGAGTAAGCAAATTGATCAAACGAGCTTTCTACGACTGGAAGCAATGCCAGCTCGAGTGGCATGTTGCGTGCTTCGACTTTCTCTACGATCAGGTGCAAAAATGGCGTGGCGCGCTCAGCTACCGTGGCAAGGTGATTAGGGTACTTTAAGTACCAATTACGATAACGGCGCACCGAGGCGTTATCAGGTACTGGAAGCGAAAGCTGCATACTGATGCGTTGCCACACATCACTCTGTTTTTGCGGGGAAAGTACCGTAGGCGTCGCGGGGGTGGCTTTCTTGGGCGTCTCTGTGGCTTTATCAGGCGAGCGCGTTGTTTTTTTTGCGACAACGGGCGGTGCCTCGGAGGCGATATCCGTATTTTGAGCGTCGCCGATAGACTGACAGCCGCTCAGCAACAGCGTGCTCAATATAATAAAACGGTACTTCATTGCATAAAACCTTCGTCCAAAATAGCCGATGATGATAGGGGCTGGCCTCATTGATGACAAGAGACTCAGCTCAAAATTCGTCCTTCCACTGACGCAGCGCACGGAAAACGGCAAGCTCATCGTCGGCAGTGGTGCGACCTACGACCGCTTGAATGACCGTCGGCTCTTGAGTGCGCAAAAATGGATTAATGCGCTTTTCTCGCTCTATGGTACTGGGGAGCGTTTGCTTTCCTTGGGCGCGTAAGCGGTTCACTTCTTCCCGGTATAGATGTAATGCATCGTTTTCAGGCTCCACAGTCAGCGCAAACGCGACATTGGCGGCGGTATACTCATGGGCACAATACACTTGGGTTTCGATGGGGAGCGATGCCAGTTTTTTCAATGAGTTGAGTGATTGTTCAGCGGTGCCACCGAGTAAACGGCCACAACCGGCTGAAAACAATGCATCGCCACAGAACAGCTTACCATCGCCGACAAATGCAATGTGATCGTCGGTGTGGCCTTCGACACCGACGACCAAAAAGCGATGGTCAAAGACATCAATTTGGTCACCGTCACCAACCGCCATTGAACGTTGAGGTATCGGGTGAACATCTGGGCCGATCACTTTGGCGCTTGGCGCATAGCGTACAAGATCGTCAATGCCATTGGTGTGATCCCAATGGTGGTGTGTGATAAGAATGCACGATAAAGTCAATGAATTCGCTTTGAGGTAGTCAATAACCTGACTTGCCTCACCCGGATCGACCACGGCGCAGCGATTATCTTCACTAATAATGAGCCATATGTAATTATCGTTAAATGCAGGTATGCTTTTTACATGAAGCATTGGGTTCTCCAGCGATAGAATGAGCCTTAATCAATGAAACCAGCGCGCATAGAACATCAGTTTGACTATCCCTATACGTGGGACCAAGTTGCTTACGGTGATTGGGCGCGCACCCAATTGCAAACTCGGCTGGATGAATGGTTGCCGACCTTATTTGGCTACCATTTGCTGAAATTGGGCGGCTTAAGCTGCGAGCTAGTCAGTGAACAGTGTAACATTCAACACCAAGTCTGTGTCGACCAACATAACCCAATGCGCAATGTGACCGCGACACATTATGCCTTGCCATTTATCGAGAAATCTTTTGATGCGTGTGTATTAGCGCACCAACTTGATTATAGCGATGATCCGCACCGTTTATTAAGAGAGGTTGATCGTGTGATGATTGATGACGGTTGCTTGATCATATCGGGTGTTAACCCCGTAAGCTTTTTGGGCGTAAAAAAAGTGCTACGTGGCAGGCATCAACGGCTTCCGTGGGGGGGACGGATGTTTTCACCTCTTCGCGTTAAAGATTGGTTGAGTGTCATGAACTATGAGGTGGTTGAGGCGCACCAGATGGGACTGTGGCCGACTCATCGACCCAGTGCCCGCCATGCTTGGGTAGAGAGTAGCGCCAGTATGGTGACACCTGCGCTTGGGTCCATTTATTTGATCATTGCGCGTAAGCGTAGCTACCCACTAAAACCCATTAAGCCTCGTTGGAAACTCAAGCAAGCGGTCTCACCGCTGGGCGGCGTTGTTCCCAACGGCGGCTAGAAATAGGATTAGTCTGCAGGCTGATAGCCTTCATCGATCTCGGTAGGGTGGTTGGCAGCGTCGCGCGCGAGCTCGTCACAACGCTCATTTTCCGGGTGTCCAGCGTGGCCTTTCACCCAGTTCCAGGTGATTTGGTGCTTAGATGCCGCTTGATCAAGCTGTTGCCATAAATCGGCATTTTTCACCGGTTTCTTATCCGCCGTCTTCCATTGGCGTTTTTTCCAATTATGGATCCATTGGGTGATCCCTTGTCGAACGTACTGGCTGTCTGTAGTGAGAACCACGTTACAGCTTGTATTAAGCGCATTTAAGCCGACAATTGCCGCCATTAGTTCCATGCGATTGTTGGTGGTGAGGGTGAAACCGGCACTCAAGGTTTTTTCATGTTGTTTGTAGCGCATCACCACACCATACCCGCCCGGCCCCGGGTTGCCGAGACAAGAACCGTCTGTGAAAATTTCTACCTGCTTGGTCATCTTTGATACTATTGGCTATTCATCTGAGCCAAGTTTGACACAGTTATTGCCATGAAAGCGAATTACGATCGCCTCGTTGTGCTTGATACCGAAACCACCGGTATGAACCGCGAAGGGGGGCCACATTATCAAGGCCACAATATTATTGAAATCGGTGCGGTTGAGATTATCAACCGTAAGCTGACGGGGCGGCACTTTCATGCCTACATTCAGCCTACACGCGCGATCGATCCTGAGGCGATTTCGGTACACGGTATCACCGATGCCTTTTTGGCCGACAAGCCGCGATACGCGCAAATCCATCAAGCCTTTGTTGATTTTATTCAAGGGGCGGAGCTGATCGCCCATAACGCGCCCTTTGATGTGGGGTTTATGGATTATGAATTCAAAAACCTAGGTGTCTCGCTGCAAACCACTGAGCTTTGCACCATCACAGACACCTTAGCGATGGCGAAGAAAATCTTCCCTGGAAAGCGTAACAACCTTGATGTGTTGTGCGATCGCTACGGTATTGATAACTCTCGGCGAACGCTTCACGGCGCTTTGTTGGATGCGGAGATCCTTGCTGACGTATACCTATTAATGACCGGGGGACAAACTAACTTGTCATTTAATGCGGGTACTGAGACGGATAATGCGAGTCCAATGGCACCAAGAACCGTTAAGCGTCAGAAATCGCTAAAGGTTATTCCCGCATCGGCCGATGAAATGAGTGCGCACGAAGCGCGTTTAGACTTTATTGAGCAAAACGGTAGCTGTCTTTGGCGGCAGTAGGAGAAGGCATGAAGAAGCGATGGTGGGCGGTGTGTGTTTGTTTTCCCTTGTTGGCACACGCTAACGAGCAAGAAATTCGTCTGCTGGAAAATCGCTTCCGTGTTGATCCAACCATTGAACGTGCGGCCTTCGTGATTTATCGAGAAAAGCCAAGCATGCCAGTGGTGTTGGTACACCCGGACGGCACCAAATATTATGCATGGCGCCACCCAGACAAAGTATCCTGGCATCAAGAATCAGACATGGACATCGTGTCGATTACCGACCCCATGCCAGGACCATGGCAAGCGATTGGCCGAGTGAGCCCTGACAACAAAGTCCGTGTTTTAAGTGACTTGCGTATGCAGGTTGAAGACTTACCCAGTCGTCTTTATCAAGGCGAGGCGGTGAAGTTTACCGCACAGCTCATGCTGGGCGATAAGCCCCTTAACTTGCGTGACTTCATTGAGCGTGTCGATTTGACCGTACACTTTACTGAGTTCATCGAAGATCCGGAGTCGCTTAATCCCGATCAGCGGCCACAGCCCAAAGCATTAGGGCAATTTAGTGACGACGGCACGGGGCTTGATGAAGCACCCAATGACGGCGTTTTCACCGTGTCTTTGCCGATTAACGTCATGCCAGGAAAATACCGCGCACGCGTGACCTCGGGTAACGGTATTTTTTTCCGTACTTTAGAGCAACAAGTCTTAGTTTACCCGACACCGTTAATGGCCACATTTAAACAAAGCCAAGGAGAGGGCGAACCGCATCAATTGGTTGTTGAGTCCGAGCAGGCCAGTATTGAGCCAGGTAGCGTGTCTGTTCACGCCAAATTCACCGATACCGAAGGAAAAACGACGGTCTACCAAACAACCGCTGAGGAAGAGCAGCAAACGATTACGCTCGATATTCCTTATGCCAGTACACCTGGACAATACAAATGGCGGACAACCTTGTATGCGACGGATCAGTTATCGGGACGACCCTTGGTTTTTCCTCTTCCAGAACAAACCTTTGCGGTCACCGATTACGCGGCGCTGGAAGAAGCCGAAGCAGAGCGTGAAGCGCGTGAACAAGCCATGATGGAAGCGGCGGAGGCGCGCCGCCAACAACGAGAGCGAGAAGAAGCACGAACCACTTCCCTGTTGATCATTGGATTAGGTAACTTATTGGTGATGCTGATAGGTGCCGCCACTTGGTTTGTCTTGCGAAAACGCAAAGCACGTAAATTGGCTGAAGCGGCGCAAGAGCTGGAAGCCCCTCCACTGGACAGCGACGGAGACGATCAAGCCAGTGAGCTTGATATGGATAGGCCGGATAAAAACGACTAGCACTGTGGTGCGCGTAAGCCCATCTATACGGGCAATAAAAAAGAGAGGGAAGCCCTCTCTTTTTACGTCACGCCATTGATGCAGGAAAATACGGTTAAGCCGCGTTATGCATCTTGCTCTCCTTGACCGACGCGGCGGGCAGCTCTGACGGGTCAAAGTCATCCACATTGATCGTTTCAAGACGGCCTTGCTCGGCTTCTCGCAATAGTGCAGCTTCTTGCTCGGTAATCACGCCGGCGCTCAAGCCTTTATCCGCGACTTGGTCGAGGAACATAAACGGTAGCTTCTCACCGATGCCATCACACACTTTTTTATGAATAGGCTCGGCATTCAAAATGTCATGCAGTGCCTTTTCAATATTACCAATCGCATTACCTGGCTCGAAGTACTGACCTCGGCCGAGGCGATCACGCGTTGCACTGGGTGATTGTAAAATGACAGCTAGTTTGCCATCAAGGCGATCGCCAGGCTGACGGCGTCCTTTACCCAGCGGGAATACCAGTACGCGCACTAAGCCAGCAACTACTCGATTCGGGAAGTTAGCGATAAAGCCATCCAGTGCTTGTTCAGCTTGGTACATGGCGTCTTGCATGCCCCAATGCACCAGAGGGAGATCCTCTTTCTGATAGCCTTCATCGGCATAGCGTTTCATGGTGGCTGACGCAAGATAAAGCTGGCTCAGCACATCGCCAAGGCGCGCTGACAAGCGCTCTTTACGCTTGAGGTTACCGCCTAATACTGCCATAGAGACATCGGCGAGGAGCGCGAGCGCGGCACTGTAGCGATTCATCTGCTGGTAATAACGACGTGTCGCGTCTTTGCGGGGAGCTTTAGACAAACGACCATCGGTAAGACCAAGCCAGAAAGCACGTGCAACATTGCTAAACACAAAGCCAACATGACCAAATAAGGCCTTATCAAACGCTGCGAGGGCAGCTTGCTGATCGCTATTTTCGCTGGCACGAATCTCATCCAACACGAATGGATGGCAACGAATCGCACCTTGACCGAAGATGATCATTGAACGCGTCAGGATGTTAGCGCCTTCCACCGTGATGGCGATCGGCGAACCTTGATAGTTGCGTCCCAGGAAGTTTTTTGGTCCCAGGCAGATGCCTTTACCGCCTACCACATCCATCGCATCAATCACACCTTGTTGACTGCGGTGGGTACAGTGATATTTAACGATGGCAGAAATGACCGAGGGCTTCTCGCCGATATCGATACCCGTCACCGTCAGCGCGCTGGCGGCATCCATCACGTAGGCGTTGCCAGCAATACGCGCGAGAGGCTCTTCAATCCCTTCCATTTTACCAATGGGGAGTTTGAACTGACGGCGAATGCGTGCGTAAGCCCCTGTTGCTAGGGCGGCTGACTTTAGTCCTCCCGTGGTATTGGAGGGTAGGGTAATGCCGCGACCAATTGACAGGCACTCCATCAGCATACGCCAGCCTTGGCCTGCCATTTTCTGGCCACCAATAATAAAGTCCATCGGTACGAAGACGTCGTTGCCTTGAGTTGGACCGTTTTGGAAAGGCACGTTAAGGGGGAAATGGCGACGGCCAATCTCAACCCCTTCGAGGTCCGTAGGGATCAACGCACAGGTAATGCCAAGTTCATCCTGATCGCCTAATAGGTGTTCAGGATCGCGTAGCTTAAACGCCAGACCCAACACAGTGGCAACTGGGGCGAGGGTAATATAACGTTTGTTCCAGGTGATTTTCATCCCCAGCACTTCTTCACCTTGCCACATACCTTTGGTGACCACACCATAATCAGGAATCGAGCCTGCATCAGAGCCCGCCTCTGGGCTGGTCAACGCAAAACAAGGGATTTCTTTACCTTGGGCCAAACGAGGGAGGTAATGGTCTTTTTGCTCTGTGGTGCCGTAATGTTGGAGCAATTCACCTGGGCCTAGTGAGTTAGGGACCCCCACGGTGGATGACAGCACACCAGAGACGCCTGACAGTTTTTGCAGCACCAAGGATTGCGCGTAGGCAGAAAATTCCAAGCCACCATATTGCTTTTTGATGATCATGGCGAAGAATTTGTTGTCTTTCAAATATTGCCAAACATCCTCGGGCAGGTCAGCGAGTTCATGCGTGACTTGGTAGTCATCGACCATGCGGCAGACTTCGTTGACCGGTCCATCTAAAAATGCCTGCTCTTCCGCACTCAGCGTCGGGGCGGGAATGTCATGCAGTTTGTTCCAATCCGGCGCGCCGCGGAATAGGTCGGCTTCCCACCAGACTGTTCCCGCATCAATTGCTTCTTTTTCCGTCGCTGACATTTCTGGCATCACGGATTTAAATGCTTTGAAAGCGGGCTTGCTGAGCCAGTTGCGACGAAACGTCACGATATTGAGGGGCAACGCGATCACGGCAAAGATCAACCAAGTGATCTCCCCGACGCTGCCCATGATTGTCCCTACAACTAGTCCGGCTGCGAGTACGGCAGTCGATACCAGCAGCTTAGCACGATGGTATGCGAGTACACCGGCCAGTATTAGCATGGCGGCGATATATAACCCTGTTGCCATCACGTCATCTCCTTAGGTTTTGGTTTGCCCTTACTGTCATGGTAAGAGGTCGTACCACTCAATGTAAGCAAATAATTAACGAATTGTAAAATGATACGGTGTGACCTAGCTTGCAAGGTGAGAAAATCACCACTTGAGGATGAGAATAACTGGCAAGATAGGTTGCCATTCAAGCAAACGTGACCTGGCTCGCTTGTCGGAAGGGCTCGGCAGTCGACAGCCCTAAAACGATGCGGGTACACTGGCAGTCATGTGACGTTATGCCTGTCAGGCGAGAACGTCAGATATTTGTTAACAGTGGGAAGGTGCCATGTACCAAGATATTATTCGCGGTGAGCTGACAGAAGCTGCCGATGTGTTAACAGCGTTTTTAAGTGATGACAATAACATTCAGCAAATCGAGAAAGCCGCGAAACTGTTGGCCGATAGTTTTAAGGCCAGTGGCAAGGTGCTTTCTTGTGGCAATGGCGGCTCGCATTGTGATGCTATGCATTTTGCTGAAGAATTGACCGGGCGCTACCGAGAAAACCGTCCTGGTTATCCCGCGATTGCCATTTCAGATCCAAGCCATATTTCGTGCGTGTCGAATGACTTTGGCTACGAGTATGTTTTCTCGCGTTATCTTGAGGCGGTGGGCATGAAAGGCGACGTGTTGTTTGGGCTATCTACATCGGGCAATTCGGGGAATATCCTCAATGCCATTGATGTCGCCAAACAAAAAGGTATGAAGACCATTATGCTTACGGGAAAAGACGGCGGCAAAATGGCAGGTCTCGCTGATATTGAAATCCGTGTGCCTCACTTTGGTTATGCGGATCGTATTCAGGAAGTCCATATCAAAATTATCCATATTCTTATCCAGCTAGTGGAAAAGGAAATGGCAGCGTAACCCCGCGGAGGTAGATGAAAGAATGTGCGAGCTGCTTGGCATGAGTGCCAACGTCCCAACCGATATTTGTTTTAGCTTTACTGGCTTGATTCAGCGCGGCGGTAAAACGGGTCCGCATCGCGATGGCTGGGGGATCACCTTTTATGAAGGCAAAGGGTTTCGCACCTTTAAAGATCCGGCACCCAGTAGCCAATCCAAGGTCGCAGAGCTGGTCACCAGTTATCCGATAAAAAGCTGTGCGGTGGTTAGCCATATTCGCCAAGCAAATCGAGGTGGGATCAGCTTAGAAAACACACATCCTTTCACTCGTGAGATCTGGGGGCGTTATTGGACGTTTGCTCACAATGGGCAGTTATCTGGGTTTGAGAGCCTGGATACTGGCCACTTTAAGCCTGTCGGGGAAACGGACAGTGAGAAAGCGTTTTGTTGGTTATTGAATGAGTTGTTTAAGCACTATCCGCAACAGCCAGACAATATGTGTGAGGTGTTTGACTTTATCGCTTCACGCTGTGATCGCCTGCGCGCGTTGGGTGTCTACAACATGCTGTTTAGCGATGGCGACTATGTCATGGCGTATTGTACCAATAACCTCCATTGGATCACGCGTCGCGCTCCGTTTGGAAAAGCTAGCCTGATCGACCAAGAGATGACGGTCGATTTTCATGAGCAAACCACGCCTAACGATGTGGTGACCGTGATTGCCACGCAACCCCTTACCAACAACGAGCGCTGGCATAAAATGGCTGAAGGGGAATATTGTGTGTTTCACTTTGGCGAGGTGTATTGCGCCAATCACACATCGGTATCTTAGCGAATAAAAAAGGCGCATTCGCGCCTTTTTTATGTTGTCAGTGTCTATACGAGCTACGCGTCTGCGGCATAGCCGGCGTGGCCGAGTGCCTGACCATCAAGCCAAGCGTGATCTTCCATCATCTTCAGGCGGCCATCGACAAACCACTTGACCACCAGTGGGTAGATCCTGTGCTCTTGTTGTTGGACGCGCGCGGCGACAGACTCTGCGTCGTCGTCCTCAAAAATAGGTACACGAGCTTGGAGTATCACGGGGCCACCGTCGAGCTCTTCAGTGACAAAATGCACCGATGTACCATGCTCGGTATCGCCAGCATCAATCGCACGCTGGTGGGTATGCAGTCCTGTGTACTTGGGGAGCAGGGAGGGGTGAATGTTGAGCATTCGCCCCGCATAGTGGGCAACGAAACCTGGGGTTAAAATACGCATAAAACCCGCCAGTACGACGAGGTCGGGCTGATAGGCATCTAGCGCTCGAATAAGCGCCGCATCATACTCTTCTCGGCTAGCATAATCGGTGTTGGCAACCACTTGAGCCGATATCCCGGCGTGCTTGGCACGCGTGAGCCCATAGGCGTCAGCTTTATTGGCAATCACGGCGGCAATGTTCGCGTGCTGCGCGTGAATGTTATCAATCAATGCTTGCAAATTGGAACCGCTGCCGGAAATCAAGACGACAATGCGCTTCATGCTTTCAGCTCCACCTGTGCGTCGTCGCCCGTCGCGTGAGCAATATGGCCCAGTTGCCAGGCGGTTTCGCCCGCTTGACTTAACAGGGTAATCGCTTTGTCAGCTTCAGCCTGAGGGAGTGCAATCACAAGTCCCACACCACAGTTAAAGGTGCGTAGCATTTCATAGTCACTGACGTTGCCTTTTTCTTGCAACCAGTTAAACACAGCCGGCCATTGCCAACTGGTGTTGTCGATCACCGCCTTGGTTCCAGCGGGCAATACGCGGGGGATGTTCTCCCAAAAGCCGCCACCTGTGATATGAGAAATCGCATGGATGGGCGCTTGCTCAAGCAGGGCTAATATCGATTTGACGTAAATGCGGGTCGGGGCTAGCAAGTGATCGATGAGTGGTTGGCCTTCTAGGTCGTCACTCAGGTTTGCTTGACTGACTTCGAGGATCTTTCGGATCAGCGAGTAGCCGTTTGAATGCGGGCCACTAGACGCAAGGCCAATCAAGGCGTCGCCATCGCTGACTTGGCTCCCATCAATGATGGCAGACTTCTCGGCAACACCGACACAAAAACCAGCCACATCGTAATCATCGCCGCTGTACATGCCAGGCATTTCCGCGGTCTCGCCGCCGATAAGGGCGCAACCTGCTTGCTGACAGCCTTGGGCGATACCCGTCACAACGTCCGCCGCGACGTCAACATCCAACTTGCCTGTTGCATAGTAGTCGAGGAAAAAGAGAGGCTCAGCACCTTGCACGATCAGATCGTTAACGCACATTGCAACCAGATCGATGCCGATAGTATCGTGTTTATTCGCATCCAGCGCTAAGCGCAGCTTGGTACCCACGCCGTCTGTACCAGAGACCAATACCGGTTCTTTGTATTTGGTTGGCAATGAACAAAGCGCGCCAAAGCCTCCTAGGCCTCCCATGACTTCGGGCCGGTGCGTTTGTTTTACTACCCCTTTAATGCGGTCGACTAGTGCGTTACCAGCGTCAATATCGACACCAGCGTCCTTATAGCTAAGAGATGATTGTTTACCGCTCACTGCAATTCCTCGCCGGAGTTGGAAGTCAAAAGTCGGCGCTATTCTATCAGTGCATTCAGAGAAAGGAAAACGTTTGCGTAGGCTGTTTGGCGAGAATCTGGGCGATATGTCAAGCCCTAAGCCTACGCTAGCAAAAACCTTTCATGTATACTACCGAGAATTTGTTTTTTGTAAGGAGTCTAAGATGAAGGTCGTGGAAGTAAGGCACCCGTTAGTCAAACATAAAATCGGCTTGATGCGCGAGCGAGATATTAGCACCAAACGGTTTCGCGAGCTTGCGACCGAAGTGGGCAGTCTGCTGACTTATGAAGCGACGTCTGACTTCGATACAGAAACAGTAACGATTGATGGCTGGGATGGCCCAGTTAATGTCGATCAAATCAAAGGCAAAAAAGTCACCGTGGTGCCTATTTTGCGTGCAGGCTTGGGCATGATGGATGGGGTGCTTGAGCATGTCCCAGGTGCGCGCATCAGTGTCGTCGGTGTGTATCGCGATGAAGAAACCCTAGAGCCTGTCCCTTACTTTCATAAACTAGCCAGTAATATCGACGAGCGCATGGCCTTGGTTGTGGATCCGATGTTGGCCACGGGGGGGTCGATGATTGCGACTATCGACTTGCTCAAAGAGCAGGGCTGTCAGCAGATCAAAGTCTTGGTATTGGTCTCTGCCCCAGAAGGGATTGAGGCATTGAAAAAAGCGCATCCTGATATTGAGCTTTATACGGCGGCTATCGATGAAAAGCTGGATGACAAAGGATACATTGTACCTGGGCTTGGTGATGCCGGTGATAAGATTTTTGGTACCAAGTAAGCGTGCGTGAGCGGGCTAAGCCACTGCGTCAATGTCCGCTGAAGCATAAAAAAACCCGCTCATTGGTAGCGGGTTTTTTCATACCAGAAGATAGCGCCTGACTCGTGGTGCAAAAACGACGCCTCTACGCAGTCAACGCCCCTATTCAGCCAACGTGGCCAAGTAACGCTGAATTTGAGCCTTAATGCCGGGGCCATCGAGCTCAAGCTCGGCGTGCACTTCTTGTTGGGTGCCTTGAGAGATAAAGTGATCGGGTAAACCGATTTGCCGTACAGGCTTGATAACCCCATGGCGCATCATCGCTTCAATCACCCCGGAGCCTGCACCACCTGCGATCGCATTTTCTTCCACGGTGACCAGGCAGTCATGCGTCTTGGCCATGTCGAGTAGCAGCGCTTCATCTAAAGGTTTGGCAAAGCGCATATCAACCAAGGTGGCATCCAGCTCGTCTGCTGCTTCCTGAGCATGCGGCAATAAGGTACCAAAGTTGAGGATGGCTAACCGTGTTCCCCGACGTTTGATCACGCCTTTGCCAATCGGCATCGCTTGCATCTTCTGTTCAATCTCTGCACCGATACCACTGCCGCGAGGATAGCGCACCGCCGCTGGCCCATTATGAATATGGCCGGTATACAGCATTTGGCGACACTCGTTTTCATCACTTGGCGTCATCACCACCAAGTTGGGGACACAGCGTAAATAGCTTAAATCAAAAGCGCCTTGGTGGGTTTGGCCATCTGCGCCAACAATCCCGCCACGGTCAATGGCAAACAGCACGGGTAAATTCATGATCGCGACATCGTGAATGACTTGATCATAGGCGCGCTGTAGGAAGGTCGAATAAATGGCCACCACAGGGTGGTAGGTACCGATTGCCATGCCTGCAGCCAGCGTCACTGAGTGCTGCTCAGCAATGGCGACATCAAAATATTTGTCTGGGTGCGTTTTAGAAAAGCGCACCATGCCGGAGCCTTCGCGCATGGCTGGCGTAATCGCGAGTAACTTGTCATCTTGCGCCGCCATATCACATAGCCAGTCGCCGAACACATTAGAAAACGTTGGGCTCGCTGGCTTGGATTTAGGCAGCGTGTGTACACTGGGGTCAAACTTAGGCACGGCATGGTACCCAATCGGATCTTTTTCCGCCGGCTCGTACCCTTTGCCTTTTTTGGTCATGACGTGCAAAAACTGCGGTCCTTTTAAATGGCGCATGTTTTTGAGGGTTTTGACTAACTCTTCGACATCGTGGCCATCAATTGGGCCAATGTAGTTAAAGCCCAGCTCTTCAAACATGGTGCCTGGGACAACCATGCCTTTAAGGTGCTCTTCCGCGCGGCGCACTAACTCTTTAATTGGTGGCGCGCCCGACAATACTTTCTTACCGCCTTCACGAATACTGGTGTAGACATTGCCAGAGAGGAGTTGGGCAAAATGATTATTCAGCGCGCCGACGTTTTCAGAAATGGACATCTCGTTGTCGTTGAGTACCACGAGCATATCGGGTTTGATATCACCGGCATGGTTCATGGCTTCAAATGCCATCCCAGCGGTGATTGCGCCATCGCCTATCACACTGACTACACGTCGATTCTGCCCCTCTTTTTGCGCACTAATGGCCATCCCGAGCGCGGCGCTGATGGACGTTGAGGAATGACCAACCGACAGCACATCGTAGGGGCTTTCTCCGCGCCACGGAAAGGGGTGCAAACCGTCTTTTTTCCGGATAGTTTGCATGCGCTCACGTCGTCCAGTCAGGATCTTGTGCGGATAGGCTTGGTGCCCTACGTCCCAAACGAGGTGATCGAAGGGCGTGTTATACACATAGTGCAGCGCCACAGTCAGCTCCACGGTACCTAGCCCAGAGGCAAAGTGGCCACTTGAGTGACTGACCGTGTTGAGTAAATAGGTACGTAACTCTTCACAAAGCTGCGGCAGGTGATCGCGTGGTAAGGTACGCAACTCTTCCGGCGTATCAGCAAGAGCGAGAGTGGGGTATTTTGATATATCCAGTGTCATAATGGTTCGGCGCTTTTATTAATCATGCTAGTTGTTGCGCTCGATGATATATCGGGCAAAAACTTCCAATTGTTCGGTATTGTAGGGGATTGCCTCCAAGGCGTGTAGTGCCTCTCGGTAAAGTTGTTCGGCTTTTTCTTGTGCACCGGCCAGCCCCAGCAATGCCGGGTAGGTACTTTTATCTGCGTTTACGTCTGACCCTTGTGGCTTACCCAGTGTTTGGGTATCGCTGGTAATGTCCAAAATGTCGTCTTGAACTTGAAACGCGAGACCGATGGCGTCAGCAAAGCGATCAAGCGCACTTAAATGGCGCACGCCGGACTCGCCAGCGGCATAAGCGCCGAGCCTCACCGCCCCTTTGATCAATGCACCGGTTTTATTGTGGTGAATGCGTTTGAGTGCTTCAAGATCAACAGCACGTCCCTCCGCGGCTAAATCCAATGATTGTCCTAGGCACATACCCGCCGCACCGCTGGCCGTAGCCAAGGTTTTCACCATATGTATACGGTAAGGTTCGGCCGCTGGATTGAGTTCGCCTTCAGCCAGCACGGTAAAGGCCAGTGTTTGTAACGCGTCACCGGCCAAAATCGCGGTCGCTTCATCAAAGGCGACATGACAGGTTGGCTGCCCGCGTCGCAAGCTGTCGTTATCCATGGCAGGCAAATCATCATGAATCAACGAGTAGGCGTGAATACACTCCACGGCGACAGCCGGTGTATCAATTTGCGCAAGTGGCACACCAAACAACTGCCCTGTGGCATAGGTTAGAAAGGGGCGAATGCGTTTACCACCCAAGAGCAAACCATGGCGCATTGCCTGGATAAGCGGTTGATCTTGAGAGGATAAGGTATCAAGCCACGCTTCGAGTTGTTGATTACTTCGGGTTTGCGTTTCGCGCAGCGCATCGTGTACAACAGTGTTAATCATCGTCTTGAGGAGAAAACTCAGTCAGTGGCCCATCATCTTCTTGCGAAAGCAAGATCTCGACGCGTTGCTCTGCGTCTGCAAGGGTTTTTTGTCCTTGACGCGTGAGTGCAATGCCGCGTTCAAAACGTTTCATCGCGGTATCGAGGGGGAGTTCGCCGGACTCTAGCGCACCGACAATGCTATCTAACTCTTTGAGCGTGTCCTCAAAGGTCATATTTTCTGGTTTCTTCACAGCCATGATGCCATAAAATTAGAAAAGAGAGGCTAGACGGTAACTCAGTGGTTAAGGGCGGTCAAACCACTCGGCGTGTTTTTGTGTGCTTGGCGCCACCGTAGTAAAAGGCATGTTATCCTTGTTGGTATCGGCGTATTTACGCTAAACCTATAGGGTTGGTTGCCGATATAATCAATACCCTAAAAAATGAAAAACAATGACTTGATGTAATTTAAGGGAGACTGACGTGGATATAGCGACGCTCATCGGCATTATCGGCTCGTTCGCATTCGTAATAATGGCGATGCTGTTGGGCGGCACCATGAACATGTATTTTGATGTGCCATCGGTGCTTATCGTCATTGGCGGGAGTTTATTTGTTGTTCTCACCAAATACACCGTAGGACAGTTTTTTGCCTGTTTTAAAATTGCAGGCAAGGCGTTCATGTTCAAATCTGATGACCCCGAGGATCTGATTGCCAAAATCATTGAGATGGCTGACGCCGCCCGTAAGGGTGGCTTCCTCGCGCTCGAAGAGATGGAGGTCAGTAACTCGTTTATGCAAAAAGGCGTGGACTTGCTCGTCGATGGTCATGATGCCGACGTGGTTCGCGCCACGCTTCACAAAGATATTAACCTTACCGAGGAGCGCCACGATCATGGCATCGGTTTTTACAGTGCCTTGGCTGATGTAGCGCCAGCGATGGGGATGATAGGGACCTTGATAGGGCTGGTGGCCATGCTATCGAACATGGATGATCCGAAGGCGATTGGCCCTGCAATGGCGGTTGCTTTGTTGACCACCATGTACGGTGCGATGTTGGCCAACATGGTGGCGACCCCCATCGCCAATAAACTTGCCTTGCGCAAGGAGCAAGAGAAACTGAATCGACGCTTGATTATGGACGGCTTACTTGCGATTCAAGATGGACAAAACCCGCGTGTCATTGATGGCTTTTTGAAAAACTATCTCAATGAGGGTAAGCGTGAGGTTGATGTCGATAATTAATCGGACTGAGGTTTTGGCTTCAGCGAGCGCCAATTAAGGAGTCTTCATGGCACAACAACAAGAAGAAGAGGAATGCAAATGTCCGCCTCCCGGCTTACCGCCGTGGATGGGGACGTTTGCGGACTTGATGTCGCTTCTTATGTGCTTTTTCGTCCTTCTGTTGTCATTTTCAGAGATGGATGTGCTTAAGTTTAAGCAAATTGCCGGTTCGATGAAGTTCGCTTTCGGGGTACAAAATGTCCTTGAGGTGAAAGACATTCCCAAAGGGACCAGTGTGATTGCCCAGGAGTTCCGTCCGGGACGCCCAGAGCCGACACCGATTGAAGTCATCATGCAGCAAACCATTGATATGACGCAGCGCACCTTGGACTTTCAAGAGGGCGAAGATGATCGGTCGGGCGGCTCCCAACGCAATACATCAGATAAGGAAGGCGGCACCAGCGCCCAAGTGGCGTCACAATTGGAGCAGCAGCGAATGCAGCAGCAACTTGAGCAGCTGCAAAAGGCGTTGATGCAGGCGTTGCAACGCGAAATCGATGAAGGCGCGGTTGAAGTAGAGAATTTAGGGCAACAGTTGGTGATAAGGATCCGCGAGAGAGGAGCGTTTCCACAAAACTCGGCGTTTCTGCAGCCTAAGTTCCGCCCCATGGTGCGTCAAATCGCGCAACTGGTAAAAGACGTGCCGGGGGAAATAAAAGTCTCAGGACATACCGACAGCACACCGTTGGAGTCAGAGCTGTACCGATCCAATTGGGATCTCTCCGCACAGCGTGCGGTGTCAGTGGCACAAGAGATGGAGAAAGTGCCTGGTTTTAACCATTTAAGGATGAAAGTGGAAGGCCTGGCGGATACCAAGCCGCGTGCCCCGAACAACTCACCGGAAAACCGTGCATCTAACCGACGCGTGGAAATTGCTGTGATCCAAGGAAAACCCACCTATTCGGATGAAATCTCTACCGAGAACGCGGCTCCCAATGCCCCCTAGCGGCCTATCCCGGTGATAACTGACTGTCTGATAAGGCAAGTTATCACCGGTCACTCCCACTTTTTAGCGACGCAAAAATACCCGGTTTCAGCGGCAGCCTGGTTATTGTATAATCCGCGGCCTTGTTTCCAGCTGTATCGAACCGGTTATGAAGTTTATCGTTAAAATTCACCCTGAGGTGATCGTCAAAAGTGAGTCAGTCAGAAAGCGTTTTACAAAAATCCTCGAGTGCAATATTCGTAATATTTTAAAGCGTCGGACTGATAATACGGCGGTATATAACCGTCGGGATCACATTGAGGTGACGTTAAAACAACCTAACGAGCGCCAATTGGTTTTGGATGTGCTGACCAACACACCAGGCGTGCAAACCGTGCTTGAGGTTGAGCAAACCCTGTTTAACGATTTACATCATATTTATGAGCTCACTTTGGCGGGCGTACGTCATCAAATCGAAGGCAAAACCTTTTGTGTGCGCGCTAAGCGTCGTGGGCAGCATGACTTTACCTCTATCGATCTTGAGCGCTATGTCGGTGGCGGATTAAACCAAGCCGTCCCGTCGGCCAGCGTGCAACTGAAAAAACCGGATATCACCGTGATGATGGAAGTGGACCACGACAAGCTCAACGTAGTGAAACATCGTCACGCAGGCTTAGGCGGCTTTCCGCTCGGTACACAGGAAGATGTATTGAGCTTGATCTCTGGCGGGTTCGATTCAGGCGTTTCCAGTTATTTGCACATTAAACGCGGCAGTAAAGTGCACTACTGTTTCTTTAATCTAGGCGGAAAATCGCATGAAACGGGTGTGCAGCAGGTGTCTCATTACCTATGGAATAAATTTGGCTCGTCGGCCAAAGTGAAGTTTATTTCGATTGATTTTGAGCCAGTTGTTAACAACATCCTGGAAAATATCGATAACGCGCAAATGGGCGTGGTGCTTAAGCGTATGTTTATGCGTGCGGCGGCCATGGTGGCCAAACGGTTTGGTATTCAGGCACTGGTGACCGGTGAGGCGTTAGGACAGGTGTCGAGCCAAACACTGACCAACCTGCGCATGATTGATAATGTCACCGATAGCTTGATTTTGCGTCCACTGATTAATTGGGACAAAGAAGACATTATTCAAACGGCGCGTAAAATTGGTACGGAAGATTTCGCCAAGACCATGCCTGAGTATTGTGGCGTGATTTCCAAAAAGCCAACGGTGAAAGCCGAAAAAGCTAAGCTGGAACACGAAGAAACCAAATTTGATTTTAGCTTGCTAGAACAAGTGGTTGATAACGCCACTGTGATGGATATCCGTGATATCGAAGCATTGAGCCAAGAAAAAGCGCCGGAAGCGGAGCTGGTTAATGAGGTAGAGAACGGCGCGGTCGTGCTTGATATTCGCAGCCGTGAAGAGCAAGAAGATAAGCCTCTTGAGATTGAAGGCGTCGATGTCGTGCATATTCCCTTCTTTAAACTGGCGACCCAGTTTGGCGACCTTGACCAAACGAAAACCTATTTGCTCTATTGCGAGCGAGGCGTGATGAGTCGCTTGCAGGCGCTGTATCTTAAAGATATGGGCTTTGAGAATGTCAAAGTGTATCGGGTGTAACGCAGGTTTTGCCGCAATAAAAACAGGCAGCCATTTGGCTGCCTGTTTACGTTTGAGCCTTGCATGAGCCTAGCCTTCTGTAAACTTTTTCTCATAATGCAGTTGAGGCAGAGGCATCATCGGCTCCGCGACTTGCCATGCCAAGGCTTTGCCGCCGAGCACGTGAACGATTTCAATCGCGAACTCCATTGCCGAGCCTGGCCCCTGACTGGTAATTAAACGGTGGTCATAATCGGTCATCACGCGGCGGCGGCTTAGCCATTGCTCTGGGATCTGATCGCTAACGCTCGGGTGACAACTCATGTGTGACTGTGGGAATAGCTGGTGGCGTTGTAGTACCAAAGCTGGTGCGGCACAAATCGCAGCGACCCACGCATTGTCGCTCTGTTGTTGTTTAACCATTTCAGTCACAAGGTTGCTGTCCCCCAAACACTGCGCGCCTTCAATCCCTCCGGGTAAGATCACACAGTCAAATGGTTGATCGGCCACCATCGCCAGCGCCGCGTCGCAAACTAGCTTCACGCCACGCGAGCAGGTTAGCGTCAGCGCGCCATCCGGATCAGCACTGGCCACAGTGACGTTAAAGCCGGCGCGCTTCATGACATCAATGGCGGTCACGGCTTCCATTTCTTCAGTGCCGTTAGCAATACAAATCAGGATGCGTTTGTCACTCATGATGATTCCTTATTCCCTATTCCTTTGTGCTTGTTGCATGGCTTGATAAAGCTGCTGGTGGTGTGGGGTTGAGATCTGGTGTGCCTGTGCGCGTTGTAACACATAGCCTGTAATGTATTCCAGCTCTGTGGAGCGCTGATAAAACACATCCCGATTCATTGAAGAGTAGTTGTCTGCGGTTGCCTTGGCGACTGTTTCCACACGTTGACGTACTTCGGTGGCAGAGGCAAGGATCCGCTCTGCTCGCATTACCGTGGCCAACTCTTGGCACAGCGCATCAATGATTGGCTCATAATCAAGCTTGAGCAACTCACCATTTTTTATCCCGTGTAAAGCGGTGAGCGGGTTGATGACGCTATTGACTGCCAGTTTATACCACAGCGATTCAATGATATTGGTTTGCCAGGTTGCTGTCGGCAAGGCATGATCCAACACATCGGCGAGAAACTGGCAGGCTTCACCGGCTTTGTTACCTGCCCCGAGCGCCGTGGGGCCATTGCCCGTGTGTTGATACTCGCCTGTTTCAGCACGAAATACACCTTGTGAGGTGGTTGCGAGTAGCAGCGGTTGGCTGGCTGGTAGAGAATCAATGAGCCATTGATGCGGTCCCATGCCGTTATGCATCAACATCACCATGGTCTCCGGCTCAAGATGAGTAAAGCACGGGGTTAAGGCTGCTTGCACGTCATAGGCTTTGGTGCATACCAGCCAAAGATCACTGTATCGAAGTACGTCTGGTTGATTGGCGGGCAAGGTAAGGGAGGCGCCGTCCAGGTTGAGCTCTCGCTGATGAGCGCTATCGCGGGTGATAAGATGAACGTGATGACCCGCTTGGCTTAATTTTACCGCCCATAAGGTGCCGATCGCACCAGCGCCTATCAAGGTGATCCGCATGACACTTGCCTATCGATGAAAAGGCCAGTGTATCACAGACAATATAGAGCAGGGAGCGAAGCGCCGGCAGGGACCGGCGCTGGATAGATTAGAACTTGTAAGTCGCGCTAAGGTAGTGAGAAATACCCGAGCTTTCAGTTGTACCGGCATCTTCAATTAAGTAGACGTCATTGTACGCTTTTAGGCCGTAACCAAGGGCGTAGTTATCTGAGTGCCAGTACAGGCCGTTAAACATCGCACCGCCATGGGTCGCCTGACTGCTGCCTTTAAAGGTATCGTCGGCACCGAATTGGTAATCGATATAACCTTGGTACGACAGGAAGCTGCCATTGTCGAAAAAGTGGAAAGGTTTAAACCAGTTAGTCGAGAACTGATAGCCATTCCAATCTTTTTTATTGATGTCATACAAGCCATAAAGGTTCATGCCCACTTTGCCAAACCAAGGTAGCTCAACATCGGCACCGATACCCCAGAATGAATTATTTGTGTCTGACTTACCGCCCCCCCAGTTAAACAAGGTCGAGAAGTAGACTTCTTGTACAGGGCCAAACGACAAGTCTTGTCCGGTGATGCCATCAATCGAGAAGCGTGGCGCCAATTTCATGAAGGACTTAGCGGCGTCTTTCTTATTGTTGTTGTCGCTGTCGCTTTCTGCCAAGTCAAAAATATCCACATAACCATAGAGATCGACCACGCCTTTACGGCCGCCAAACTCCATTTCTAGATAGTTGTGGTCTTTATCGGTGTCATCACCAAATTGCGGCTTTTCGTTAATGGCATACATGGCATTAAACTGAAGCCATTTATGATCATTTTTGTAAATGTCATCCGAGTAATCGGCGGCGTTGGCAACGGATACACCGCTGGCGGCGATAACGGCGAGTGCGAGTAGGGATTTTTTCATAGTGACTGCCTCTGCTGGGTCTTGTTGTTGCGCAGTGCGCATTGGACAGAGGCAGTATATTGATTAAGTTCACTATAAAGAATGTAATAAACATAGACACAAAAAAAGGCTGTGATCCGCGGCAAGTTGTAAAGCGTTGCATGACAGTTTTATGTGATCTTTGTTACTAAAACAATCACAGCGTCGCACAAAATTTTGCACTCCACTGTGATATGTCAGGGTTAGTCGCGACGGGAATCTAGGCAGTGTCCAGCACGCTTATCATTTTGTGACGGAGGTTGGCGAAAGTGCCTGCCAATATAGATCAGCATGACCAGTCCCGGGATCACCATTAACGCAGTTATTACGAAAAATGTTGACCAGCTATCGAGCCAGTCGACCATCATGCCACTGAATGACGCGACTGTGGTGCGACCTAAGTTCCCCAAGGACGCGAGCAGCGCATATTGGGTAGCTGAGAACGCGCGACCGGTTAAGAAGGTTAAAAAGGAGACAAACGCAATGGTGGCAAACGCTGAGGTAAAGTTGTCTACCAAGATGGCACCCAGTAGCAGATGCTCGTTGGGGCCGACCATCGCAATCCACGCGAACATTAAGTTGCTGGATGCCATGGCGACACCGCCAATAAATAGGCCTTTAATCACGCCAAAGCGCAGATTAATGTAGCTGCCAATCAGGGTGTAGACCACGGTGAGTCCCCAGCCGACCAGCTTGGAGTAATAGCCAATTTGCTCATTGGTAAAGCCGACATCTTTGTAAAACACGATCGACATGCGACCGAGAAAGGCTTCGCCCAATTTGAACAAAAACACAAACAACAACAGCGTGAGGGCCACATTGATACCGTTGCGACGAAAGAACTCGGCAAAAGGTTCCACGACGGTGACGGCAAACCAAGTTTGGAAGCCACTATAGCCTTGATTGAGGTAATGTTTGGTGGCCTTGTCTTGGCGCTGTTCGCGATCACTGACAGGCTCTTTGACATACAGGGTAGCCAAGATCATTAAGCCAACAAAGCCGGCCATAATCACATAGACTTGGTTCCACCCCATGGCATCGGCATTAATAAAACCGATATAGCCAGGCACGGAATAACCTGTCCACCAACCAATGACCGACATGGCCGAGGCGAGCGGAAACTTCTCGGTTTCGTGCTCGGCGAAGTTATCGATACGGAAGGCATCAATGGCAATATCTTGCGTGGCTGATGCGAGGGCGATAGAAAAAATCAATGACGAAAGGACCAGAGTGGTGACCCATGGGTCGATCGCTTGCAGGCCTTGCATGTTAACGCGAGACAAGGCCAAGGTGGCTAAAAGCATCAATGATTGTGTCACCACAATCCAGCTGCGGCGATGGCCGAGCTTCTTATTCAATACCGGGATCTTAAGCCTATCGAGCAGGGGAGCCCACAAAAAGTTGACGGCGTAAAGGACAAACACAGAGCCAAAAAGGCCAATGGCCGTGCGCGATAACCCCTCATCGGCGAGCCAACCATTTAAGTTGGAGCCAATTAATACCCAAGGGAAACCACTGCAGCACCCCATTAAAAAAACAAAGAGCAGGCGACGGTCGGCGTAGGCCGCCAAGGTCGTTTTTAGCTTGGATGACTGCATAGCAAAGGGCCTACATGAATACTAGGGTGACGACACACGGTCGATAGCGGTAATAATAATCGGTTGTTGAGGGACGTCCTGCATCCGTTTGCTGGGGATAGTAACGGTTGGCTGCTCGGTCATGGTCAAGATAGTGTTAAATCCTTCCACCACGCGGCCAAACACGGCATACCCCAGCTTGTTGGGGGTTGCATCTAAAAAGCCATTATCACTGACATTGATGTAAAACTGGCGGGTGGCAGAGTCCGGATCTTGGGTTCTGGCCATCGCGATAGTCGCGCGACGGTTACGCAGGCCATTACGCGACTCATTATCGACTGGCTCATAGGATGGACGGCGATTGAGGTCTTTATCAAATCCGCCTCCTTGTACGACAAAAC
Organism: Salinivibrio siamensis; assembly: GCF_001996005.1. Lineage (GTDB taxonomy): Bacteria > Pseudomonadota > Gammaproteobacteria > Enterobacterales > Vibrionaceae > Salinivibrio > Salinivibrio siamensis. The sequence continues at coordinate 26,334 of NZ_MUFB01000015.1, forward strand.
GTGGGATCACCCGATGAAATTGGGTGCCGATGTAACTGCCATCCTCGACATAGCGTAAAAAGTTGCTGACCGTCTTGGGAGCTTTGTCCTCATTAAGTTGCAAGACAAAGTCTCCTTGGGTTGTTTCAACGGCTACCATCACATTGGCTTGCACTGGCGCAACCGCCAGTGCAAGTACCCATAAAAGTGCGCGTACCTTCATGATTAAAAGTGCGCTTTCATGTGATCAAGCAGTTGCTCATCATTGGCGATGTCTTGTAAGACAGCTTCCAGCAGGTTGTTTAATGCCATTTCGATATCATCAGGCGAGGCGCTGCTAACGCCGCTTTGGGTTGATTTGCCGGTATAACGTTTTACAAAGCGGCCATCGGGCGATTCAGCGACCAGTTGCAGCTGTACGGACGCTTCCATATCGTGCTTAAACACCGTGTGTTTTACACGAACTAACGCGTCGAGAATATCTAAACGTAGCATGCCAGGGCCGTTCGCCACGACGCGGAACCCTTGTGCAGAAAGCTGGCGTGAAAGTGTGTCTTCAAGAACCACGCGCAAGTTTTGGCTGGCATGTAAAGGTTTGACATTGGAGCGACCGCTATCAATCACCGCGACGAACTGAGCCGTCCGTAAGTCCTTACTCTTTACCACCACAGGAAGATTGTTGACCTGTTGCTGATTGGATGACGCTGGAGACGGTGCAATCGTTAGTTGTGGCTCGCGAGGTGTTGAGCAGCCCGCTAGGACTAGCACAGCGGCGGCAATAATCAGTTTCTTCATGGGGTTCAGCATCCTTTTGTTAAAATTGGGCGTTGACTGCCTTGAGAATAACGAATTTTTTATTTGACGCAACGACAGTCACGTTACCAAAAAGACGTTTTAGCTTAGTATGATAGCCAAGATGACGATTGCCAATGACTAAAAGCGCACCATTCGTGGTCAGAACACGTTTTGCGTCACAAAACATTTGCCAAGCAATGTGATCAGTGATGGTTTGTTGCTGGTGAAAGGGTGGGTTACATAACACTAGGTCAATATCTGTGGGTTCAAAACCGGTAAGGCAATCTCGTGCTTCACATTGGAAACGGCGCGCGTCAATACCATGGCTTTCAAGGTTGTGTTKYGCRCTGGCGACGGCCATATGGCTTTCATCGACCGCATAAATGTATGCCTGTGGGTTGGTACGTGCCGCCTGCAGGGCAAGCACACCATTACCACAGCCTAAATCCACTATTTTTCTTTCGTCGCGCGAACTTGGGATTTGCGGAAGCATTAAGTAAGCCGCGATATCCAGCTTTTTGGCGGAAAAAACATTGGGCCAATTAGCCAAGCGCATCGAAAACTCAGGCACATCGACATAGCTAAGTGGCTCGGTTGGCTTTTGAGTCTGGGCGTTAGCGGTAACAAAAATCAAGCGCGCTTTTTTCTTTGCCAACGAGGTGGTGGTTGCCCCAAGCCAGTGCTCAAACTGATTCAGCGTAGAGGTATGGATCTCTTTTGCCTTGGCACCGGCGAGGATGCGTGTGGCCGGTGTCGTCACAGAAGCCAGTTGCTGAAGTTGCCATGCCAACATTTTACTGCTTTTAGGCACCCGCATGAGCACCGCATCAAACCGTTTAGGCAGTGGTTCCGTACTCTTTACCAGCTCAATGTCTGGAAGCTGGTTTTGGCGAAGATTCTCGAGGGTTGCTTGTTGTGACACCACGGAGTCGCTGACGGAGACCACGTCACAACCCAGCGCGCTTGCCCAACAACTCAACGCGCCAAATTGCTCATTGAGAATTAAAACCCGATCGCCGGCCTCAAGTTGCCAGGTGCTAGCGTGCTCAATGATATATTCATCTGCCGCATCAAAGGCCTGGAGCGTTTCATTTTTTCGGCGCGGGTAGCGGTGTAGTGTCAGGGGAGATTCGCCGCTTGGGGTTGCAAGTTCTGTTTTCATGGGAGCGTTTGCGTCGGAGGTCACAGACTGCGTATATTGTCGCACTCACACCACAACTGCAATTCAAACTCGGTGCGTATGCCATTAATGATGACGTGATCAGGCTATTGAATTCGCAATTTTATCGATAACGACTAAGATCTGGGCAACTTGCCCTTAATAGGTTGGGGAAGCCATGAAAATTCAAACGCAAATTACAGAGAAACTGGCACACGCTTTTGCGCCTGTTCATCTTGATGTCCGCAATGAAAGCTATATGCACAATGTGCCCGAAGGCGCAGAGAGTCATTTCAAGGTTGTCGTAGTGTCAGATGAGTTTGAAGGTAAGCGTTTAATACAGCGTCATCGTGCTATCAATACCACCTTGGCGGACGAGCTTGCCAATGATATTCATGCATTGGCTATTCATACTTACACCCCAGAAGAGTGGCAAGAGCAGGCGCAAGCACCAGATTCGCCAGCATGCCGCGGTGGCGGTTTGAAATAATGGTTAGCCAATATGCTTAGGCGTGTTGATTCTTCACGTTATGGCAACAAATTCTTACATAAAGTCATCGGTGGCGATCGTGTTAACGCGCCCCTTGGCACACAACGCTAAGGGCGTGTGGTCGGGGAACGTAACCTTAAGGCGAGCAAAAAAACAACAGTAAAATTGTGAGCTTACAACGAGCATTGTTTGAACAGGTATGCATAATTGCCACGCCCTAGTGACAATACCCATAGAATCAATACTGGGGTTAGTGATAGAATGCCGTGCTTAAAGACTAACCTAGGCTACCTTTGTGTAACGTTATGGTTAGCAGGATGTTGCGACGGTGCGCCATCAGGCCACCATACAGTCGAAAGTCGTGTCTTTAACTGCGCAATAACAGAATTCTTTTTCCCGTTAATGTAGTGCAAGTGCGTATGATTACAATAAAAAAGGGTTTGGATATCCCCATTGCTGGGACTCCTGCTCAGGTGATAAATGATGGCCCAGCTGTCAAGAAAGTCGCCTTGCTTGGCGAAGAGTACGTTGGAATGCGCCCCACGATGCATGTGCGAGTGGGTGATGTGGTGAAAAAAGGCCAGGGTCTTTTCGAAGATAAGAAAAACCCAGGTGTGGTATTTACTGCTCCAGCAGCTGGTAAAGTGGTTGAAGTCAACCGCGGTGCCAAACGTGTTCTTCAGTCTGTCGTCATAGAAGTCGATGGCAACGAGCAAGTGACATTCAACAAGTACGAAGCCTCGCAATTGGCCTCCATTGAGCGTCAAGCGCTGGTTGATCAATTGGTTGAATCGGGGATGTGGACTGCGCTCCGCACGCGCCCGTTTAGCCGTTCGCCCGCTATTGATGCGTTGCCGGAAGCTATTTTTGTAAATGCAATGGACACCAATCCGCTCGCCGCGGATCCGAAGGTGATCATTGATGAGCAAAAAGAGGCATTCGTTGCAGGTCTTGATGTACTCTCCCGATTAACTGACAAAAAAGTGTTTGTCTGTAAGGCGGATGTTGAGTTACCCACCAGTCAGCAACCTAACGTTGAACAACATGTCTTCGCTGGTCCTCACCCAGCAGGCTTAGTTGGCACCCATATCCACCACTTGCGCTCAGCAAGCATGGAGAAAAAGGTGTGGCATCTGAACTACCAAGATGTGATTGCGTTTGGCCACTTGTTCCTTACCGGTGAAATCAACACTGACCGTGTGGTGTCATTGGCAGGCCCGATGGTTAACAAGCCACGCTTGGTGCGCACGCAGTTAGGCGCGAACCTTGATGAGTTGACTGATGGCGAGCTAATGGCGGGTGAAAGCCGTGTTATTTCTGGCTCTGTGCTCTCGGGAACCAAAGCCTCTGGCCCGCATGCTTATTTGGGTCGCTTCCACCTGCAAGTGTCTGTATTGCGTGAAGGCAACGAAAAAGAGCTGTTTGGTTGGTTGTCGCCAGGTAAAAACCGCTTCTCGGTGACGCGTGCCTACTTTGGCCACCTATTCAAAGGCCAACTTTTCAATTTGACCACCTCGACCAACGGCAGTGATCGTTCCATGGTACCAATCGGTAATTATGAGCGAGTAATGCCACTAGATATCGAGCCAACAATGCTGCTGCGTGATATCTGTGCTGGCGATACAGATAGCATGCAACAGCTGGGCGCGCTGGAGTTAGATCCTGAGGATTTGGCCCTTTGTACCTTTGTCTGCCCAGGCAAGTACGAGTACGGACCAATGCTCCGCGAGAGCCTAGAAAAGATTGAGAAGGAAGGGTAACAGATGAGCCTTAAAAATTTTCTAGAGCAAATCGAGCCACACTTTGAGCCAGGCGGCAAACATGAAAAATGGTTTGCCCTGTACGAAGCGGTCGCCACCATTTTGTACACCCCGGGTATGGTGACCAAAGCCGGCGCGCATGTACGTGACAGCATCGATTTGAAACGCATCATGATCATGGTGTGGTTTGCCGTGTTCCCTGCGATGTTCTGGGGCATGTATAACACCGGTAACCAAGCCATCATGGGCCTGAACCATTTATATGAAGGCGCACAGCTTGCGCAAATCATTGAAGGGAACTGGCACTATTGGCTGACGGAGTCAATTGCGGGGCCGCTAACCGCCGCGGGGTGGGGAACCAAAACCATTCTAGGCGCGACCTACTTCCTACCGATTTACGCCACTGTGTTCATTGTGGGTGGTTTCTGGGAAGTATTGTTCTGCATCGTACGTAAGCACGAAGTCAACGAAGGCTTCTTCGTCACCTCGATTCTTTTTGCACTTATCGTGCCGCCAACCTTGCCATTGTGGCAGGCTGCACTGGGTATCACCTTTGGTGTGGTGGTTGCGAAAGAAATCTTCGGTGGCACAGGGCGTAACTTCTTAAATCCTGCGCTTGCCGGACGTGCGTTCTTGTTCTTTGCGTATCCCGCGCAGATCTCAGGCGATCTGGTGTGGACAGCTGCAGACGGTTACTCAGGCGCAACGGCACTGAGCCAATGGTACTCAGGCGGTGAACAAGCACTGCAACACAATGTCACTGGACAAACGATGTCTTGGATGGATGCCTTTCTCGGTAATATTCCAGGCTCTATCGGTGAAGTATCAACCCTTGCCATCTTGATTGGTGGTGCGGCCTTGGTGTACATGCGCATTGCCTCATGGCGTATCATTTTGGGCACGTTCGCCGGCATGGTCGTGGCATCAACCTTGTTTCAGTTGATTGGTTCTGACACTAATCCGATGTTTAGCATGCCTTTTTACTGGCACTTGGTGCTGGGTGGTTTTGCATTCGGCATGATGTTTATGGCAACGGATCCCGTTTCAGCCGCGTTTACTAACAAAGCGAAGTGGTGGTACGGCGCATTGATCGGTGCCATGGCTGTGATCATTCGCGTGGTCAACCCAGCATATCCTGAAGGCATGATGCTGGCGATCCTGTTCGCTAACCTGTTTGCACCTCTGTTCGATAACTTGGTGATTCAGGGCAACATCAAACGGAGACTGGCTCGTAATGGCAAGTAGTAACGATAGTATTAAGAAGACGCTGATCGTTGTTATCGCGTTGAGCTTGGTRTGCTCAATCGTGGTGTCCGGTGCAGCGGTAGCGTTACGTCCTTTGCAGCAGATGAACGCAAAGCTAGACGTACAAAAGAACATCCTCTCGGTTGCCGGCATTGAGGTGTCGGGCGGTAAGAGTGCGATCAAYGATGCTTAYAACAAGTACATTGAACCGCGCCTGGTTAGCTTGGAGAAAGGCGACTTTGTTAGCCCTGACGCGGCCAACGTCGAAGAAGTTGCTGACTACGACCAACGTGAAGCGGCCAAAGACCCTGGGATGTCGAAAAAACTCAGTAGTGAAGAAAATATTGCTGGTTTTGGCCGTCGTGCCGATATCGCAAAAATCTACTTGGTGAAAAACGACTCAGGTGATTTACAACGCCTCATCCTGCCCGTTAAAGGCTCTGGCCTATGGAGCATGATGTATGCGTTTGTCGCGGTCGAACCGGATGGCAATACGGTGGCCGACATCGTCTATTACGAGCAAGGGGAAACTCCTGGCTTGGGCGGCGAAGTTGAAAACCCGAAATGGCGCGCGAAGTGGGATGGCAAAAAGCTATTCAACGATCAAGGCGAGCCAGCTATTAAGGTTGTTAAAGGTGGAGCACCGAGTGATAGCGAGCACGGTATTGACGCGCTATCGGGTGCAACCCTGACCAGTAACGGTGTAGAGAAACAATTTGATTTCTGGCTAGGTGATTTGGGCTTTGGTCCATTCTTAGCAAAAGTTCGTGAGGGAGGCCTGACCAATGGCTGAAACGAAAGAACTGAAGAAAAATCTGCTGTCGCCGGTGCTAGACAATAACCCGATTGCCCTTCAGGTTCTCGGTGTATGTTCGGCGCTTGCGGTGACCACGCAGATGCAAACAGCCTTTGTTATGACCTTGGCGGTTATGTTTGTTACCGCGATGTCTAACTTATTCGTATCGCTGATTCGTAATCATATCCCTAACAGTGTACGTATTATCGTGCAAATGGCGATCATCGCGTCATTGGTTATCGTGGTTGACCAGACACTGAAAGCCTTTGTTTACGATATATCCAAGCAGCTGTCGGTATTCGTTGGTCTTATCATTACCAACTGTATCGTGATGGGGCGCGCGGAAGCGTATGCGATGAAATCGTCGCCGCTGCCGTCATTTATCGATGGTTTAGGTAACGCATTGGGTTATGGTTTCGTTCTGATGACGGTTGCCTTCTTCCGTGAGCTGCTCGGCTCAGGCTCTGTCTTTGGCGTGTCTATCCTGCCTGTGGTCAGTGAAGGGGGTTGGTATCAACCAAACGGTATGATGCTGCTGGCCCCATCTGCATTCTTCCTAATCGGCTTTTTGATTTGGATTGTGCGTACCTTCAAACCAGAACAAGTTGAAGCGAAGGAGTAACAGCACATGGAACATTATTTGAGCCTGCTGGTGCGCTCAATCTTTATTGAGAACATGGCGCTGGCATTCTTCCTCGGCATGTGTACGTTCTTGGCGGTGTCTAAGAAAGTAAAAACAGCGTTCGGCCTCGGTGTCGCCGTTGTTGTGGTATTGACTATCGCAGTACCGGTTAACAATTTGGTCTATAACCTGATCCTACGCGAAGATGCACTGGTGAAAGGGATCGATCTTAGCTTTCTCAACTTTGTGACCTTTATCGGTGTTATCGCCGCATTGGTTCAGATCTTGGAAATGGTATTAGATCGCTTCTTCCCGCCACTTTATAACGCGTTAGGTATCTTCCTGCCGCTTATTACGGTGAACTGTGCCATCTTTGGTGGCGTATCATTCATGGTACAGCGTGATTATAACTTCGCAGAGTCAGTCGTATATGGCTTCGGCTCTGGGGTAGGCTGGATGTTAGCCATCGTCGCCCTTGCGGGTATCCGTGAGAAAATGAAGTATTCAGACGTGCCGCCAGCACTGCGGGGATTGGGGATCACCTTTATCTCTGTTGGCCTGATGGCATTGGGCTTTATGTCTTTCTCTGGTGTGCAACTGTAAGCCGGGTAAACTGCGAGAAAAGGAATAGTCAATGGACATTATTCTTGGTGTAGTGATGTTTACTCTGATTGTGCTGGCATTGGTATTGGTGATCTTGTTCGCCAAATCCAAGCTGGTACCAACCGGAGACGTCACAATTGATATCAATGACGATCCTGAAAAAGCGATCGTGACTCAGCCAGGCGGTAAGCTGCTTGGCGCACTGGCCGGTGCTGGTGTGTTTGTATCGTCTGCCTGTGGTGGCGGTGGTTCATGTGGTCAGTGCCGCGTGAAGATCAAAGAAGGTGGTGGTGATATTCTGCCAACTGAGCTTGACCACATCACCAAAGGTGAAGCACGTGAAGGTGAGCGTCTTTCATGTCAGGTTGCTGTAAAGCAAGACATGAAAATTGAGCTTCCCGAAGAAATCTTTGGGGTGAAGAAGTGGGAATGTGAAGTTATTTCCAACGATAACAAAGCCACCTTTATCAAAGAGTTGAAACTGCGTATCCCTGATGGCGAGTCGGTACCATTCCGAGCTGGTGGCTATATTCAAATTGAAGCGCCACCGCATCACATCAAATACTCAGACTTTGATATTCCTGAGGAATATCGTGAAGACTGGGAGAAGTTTAATCTCTTCCGCTATGAGTCGAAGGTGGATGAAGAGATCATCCGTGCGTACTCGATGGCAAACTACCCAGAAGAGGAAGGCATTATCATGCTGAACGTGCGTGTGGCAACGCCACCACCACGTAATCCTGATGTGCCACCAGGTCAGATGTCGTCCTATATTTGGTCACTCAAGCCAGGCGACAAGTGTACAATCTCTGGGCCATTCGGTGAGTTCTTTGCTAAAGACACCGATGCGGAGATGGTATTTGTGGGTGGTGGTGCCGGTATGGCGCCAATGCGCTCACACATCTTTGACCAGCTTAAGCGTCTGAACACCGATCGTAAGATCACCTTCTGGTATGGTGCGCGCTCTAAGCGAGAAATGTTCTATGTCGAAGACTTCGATATGCTCCAAGAGCAAAACGATAACTTCGAGTGGTATTGTGCGCTATCGGATCCGCTTCCAGAGGATAACTGGGAAGGGGACACGGGCTTTATTCACAATGTCCTTTATGAAAACTACTTGAAAGATCATGAAGCGCCAGAAGATTGTGAGTACTACATGTGTGGGCCGCCGATGATGAACGCCGCCGTGATTGGTTTGCTTAAAGACTTGGGTGTCGAAGACGAAAACATCCTGTTGGATGACTTCGGCGGATAAACACCGACAGTCTGTCTTACCGCTTAATGGCTGGCCTATGGGTCAGCCATTTTACGTATGAAACTGATGTCGAAGGACACCACTATGAAGACGTTATGGTTACGCTGCGCATGGCTATTGGCCGTCGTTATGGGCTTGGCTGGTTGCGATCGCGCGCCAGAGCTGGTGCATTTGACTGGTGAGACCATGGGCACATACTACTCCGTGAAGTATATCGCCACAGAGAACACCCCGTCGCAAGATAAGGTTCAAGCTGAGATTGATGCACGTTTGGAAACGGTTAACGATCAGATGTCGACGTATCGTACCGATTCTGAACTTAGCCAGTTCAATCAGCAGAAGGCTGACACACCAATGGACGTATCGCCAGCAACGGCGACCGTGGTGAAAGAAGCGATTCGGCTGAATGAATTCACTCAAGGGGCACTGGATGTCACTGTAGGCCCGTTGGTGAACTTATGGAGCTTTGGCCCAGAGAAACGTCCAGAGAATATTCCGAGCGACAAAGACATCGCCTCACGCATGGAAAGGGTTGGGTTGGAGCACTTACAGGTCGAAGGTAACACCCTCACCAAAACCCATCCTGATCTGTATGTCGATTTGTCGACGATAGCCAAAGGGTATGGGGTTGACGTGGTCGCGAACTACCTAGGATCGCTTAGCCTTGATAACTATTTGGTTGAGATTGGTGGTGAGTTACAATTAAAAGGTGTCAACCAAGATCAAAACCCGTGGCGCATTGCCATTGAAAAGCCAAGTGCTGGCGCGCAATCTGTGCAAGAGATCATTCAGCCGGGTGATATGGCGGTCGCCACGTCTGGCGATTACCGTAACTATTTTGAGCAAGATGGTGTACGTTATTCGCACATTATCGACCCTGAAACCGGGCGGCCCATCAATCATCACCTCGTGTCCGTCACTGTGCTTGATCCGTCTTGCATGACTGCCGATGGTTTAGCGACGGGCTTTATGGTGTTGGGGCCGGAAAAGGCCATGGCGCTGGCCAACCAAGCGGATATTCCCGCGTTTATGGTGGTCAAAACCGATGACGGGTTTACAGAAATGGCGTCAGAGGCCTTTAAACCGTACCTAAACCGTTAGTGCGTCACGCGCACTGGCGGCTACTATTACACGCATTAGGCGTGGAACTAGCGTTCAGCGTTATGTTGCTGAGCGTGACGACTAAAAGTAGGTGAGCAATTATGTCAGTTTTTCTTATCACCTTTGCTGTCTTTGTACTCGTCATTGCCGGTATGGCAATTGGTTACATCGTGCAGCAGAAAACGATCAGTGGTAGCTGTGGTGGCTTAGGGGCCGTCGGTATCGAGAAAGAGTGCGACTGCCCAGAGCCATGTGATGCGCGGAAAAAGCGAGAAGATCGCGCGGAAAAAACGCGTGAATGGAAGAAAAACCAAATCATCTAAAGAGAATGCCCACCGTGGTGACCGCCACGGTTGGGCTGTTAGCGACGCAGCATAATGACGAGCTCAAAAACCCGCCGAGCGAGCAAGAAAATTATCCATATCGACATGGACTGTTTTTATGCGGCCGTCGAAATGCGGGATAATCCTGCGTTACAAACCATTCCCTTAGCGATTGGTGGGTCTGCGGATGGGCGAGGTGTGATAGCGACCTGTAATTATCCGGCGCGCCGATTTGGGATCCGCTCGGCAATGGCGACCGCCCAAGCTCTTAAACTGTGCCCTGGGTTAACCGTGATGCGCGGCGATATGGGCAAATACCGCCGAGTGTCTCAGCAGCTTCATGCTATCTTTCATCGCTACACCGATCTCATCGAGCCGTTATCTTTGGATGAAGCTTACCTCGATGTCACCGACACTGTTTGTCTACAAAACTCTGCGACGCGGATAGCTCAAGCGATTCGGCGCGATATTTATAAAGAGCTTGGTCTCACCGCATCAGCCGGTGTAGCACCGGTGAAGTTTGTCGCTAAAGTCGCCTCTGACAAAAACAAACCTGATGGCATTTGTGTGGTGGGGCCTGAGCAGGTGGATGACTTTGTCCGTGACCTCCCTTTGCAGTCAATTCCTGGTGTGGGTCGAGTCACATTGACGAAACTACATGAATGGAACCTTTTTACCTGCGCAGATATCCAGGCCTGCGATCAAACCGACTTGATACAGCGGATGGGGAAATTTGGTGCCGTGCTATGGCAGCGGGCGCACGGTATTGACCCACGAGAGGTTGAAGTTGAGCGAGTTCGCAAATCCGTGGGCGTAGAGCGGACCCTCTCGGAGGATATTGACCAGCTCGAGGCTTGTCTACCCTGGATAGATCACCTCTATCAAGCGTTACTGGTTCGCTTAGAAAAAGCCGATGCTAGTGGCCGAATTTGTCGGCAGGGGATAAAAATCAAGTTCAATGATTTTCAAACCACCACGGTGGCGCATCGATGCGAGTCACTTGACCGCGCGTTGTTTGATACCTTGCTGCATGAGGCGTTTTATCGTGGCGAGGGACGACACATACGACTGATTGGGCTATCGGTGGGATTGGGGGACGATAATGCCCCCCAACTTAGCTTACTGGGTTAGGCTGATTTAGCGGGGATCGCCTTTAAAATCGCCTGCATTTGCTGCCAGTAATGGCCCACACTATCGATATGCACTTTTTCATCGGGTGAATGTGGGAACTTGATGGTCGGGCCGAAGGAGATCATATCCATCGTTGGATACGGCTTCTTAAACAAGCCACATTCAAGGCCAGCATGAATCACCATAATGTCAGGCTTACGCTGATAAATACCTTCATAGGTGTCACGGAAAATATGCATGATTTGTGAGTCAGGATCGGGCTTCCAGCCTGGATATGCGCCTGAAAACTCGACCGTGACATTGGCGAGGCTTGCCAAAGATTGCAGCATCCCCTGCATCATTTCTCTGCCTGAATCGATTAACGAGCGGATCAGAAATAGCACAGTAATGCGATCCTCTTCGGTGTTGATAACCCCTAAATTCAGTGACGTTTCGACCACGCCCGGAACATCATCACTCATTCTGACAACGCCGTTTGGTGCGGCATTCAAGGCCGCCAATAAACGGGATTGCACGGCGCGTGTCAGCGGTGCAATGGGGTTATCACACGGCTCTAGAATGACAGTGACTTGCTGTTCAAGCTGGCCAAGTTCGTCTTTCATCAGCATGGCAAAATCATCGACAGCCGCCGCCAGCGCTTGCTGCTGGCCTTTAGGGATGGCGATATCGGCAAACGCCTCTCGCGGGATGGCATTACGCAAGGTGCCGCCCCGCAATGCGAGTAGGCGTGTATCCGTTTCTCCAAGATGGTGACTGAGCAAACGGGCCAGTAATTTATTGGCATTAGCGCGTCCGGTGTGGATGTCGACTCCTGAGTGACCACCTTTTAGCCCTTTGATCCCCACGGTAAAGCGCGCAAGCCCTTCGTCGTTGATTTGTCGCTCAATCGGAAAATGCATGCTGGCATCGACGCCACCGGCACACCCCATATAGACTTCGCCTTCTTGCTCCGAATCCGTGTTGAGCAAAACGTCGCCTTCTAGCCATCCTGCTTCCAAGCCAAATGCGCCATCCATTCCGGCTTCTTCATTGGTGGTAAGTAGCACCTCTAGCGGGCCATGCTCAATGTCATCAGCGTCTAGTACCGCAAGGCATGAAGCCATGCCAATGCCATTGTCCGCGCCTAATGTCGTGCCATCAGCGGTCACCCAGTCACCATCGACATAAGGACGAATAGGATCGCGAGTGAAATCGTGATCGGTATGCTCGTTTTTCTGCGGCACCATATCCAAGTGGGCTTGGAGTACGACCCCTTTACGGTTTTCCATTCCGGGCGTTGCCGGTTTACGAATAAATACGTTCCCCGTTTGATCCTGACGGACGTCTAGGCCGCGCCCTTTAGCCCAGTCGATAATAAATTGAGCAAGTTGCGACTCATGATAAGAGGGATGAGGAATAGCACAGATCTGGTCGAAGAATGCCCAAACGGGGCGGGGTGATAATTGGCTGATTTCAGACACGGTAGACTCCATTTTATTTTACCTATGGCCTTTTTCGTAGCAGGCCTCTCTGGAATGGAAAAACAAACCCAAGGATATCACTGTCTCTATGTCGACAACAGTCACGGAGAGAAACCACTTATGCCGGCATTACTAGGCGTTTTTATTGTAATTAAATTACACATATGAACTTTTTGTGACTATGGTCACCATTATGCTTGTAAATAAATTACCATTGGGGTATTATCTAGACATTGGCAACCAAGCTTGCCAGTTGTTCATGGAGTGAACCCGAGTATTCGCCTCCAAGGAACCGAGATAAATGTGAACAACATTGGTTTAAACTTGAGAGAGGTTAAAAATGGAAGGCATGGTATCAAGCTACTACTGGAACCAGCAGTCAGTCTATACACAAGGTTTTACGTATCCGGCACCGTTCGGGTATAGCAAGTAAGTTTTACGATTCCCCCGCTCTTACAGAGACATTTCTGATCCAGAAGCAAACGCTTTAATTCTGGCGCCGCACAATGTGTGGCGTTTTTTTTTGCCTGTTTGCTACCGAATAATGACGATTTTGACAGTTATCTGTTCGAGTCGGCGATATTTACCCTTGTTCCGGTCTTTTTACGCTGGAAATTTCCGCCATCGATCGGTAAGATTTGCGCCAAATTTTACCACGCAAACGTTTTCCTTTTGGTATCTAGCGATACACCACTTTTAGTTTGGGACATAACCGATGTTAGAGCGTTTATTTAAACTCAAGGCCCATGGCACAGATCTTCGCACGGAAGTGATTGCTGGGTTTACCACTTTCTTAACCATGGCGTACATCATATTCGTCAACCCATCGATTTTAGCCGAAACGGGCATGGACAAAGGCGCTGTCTTTGTCGCCACCTGTCTCGCTGCCGCAATTGGTTGTTTGGTGATGGGGATTGTTGCCAACTATCCGGTGGCGCAGGCGCCGGGGATGGGCTTGAATGCTTTCTTCACCTACACGGTGGTATTGCAAATGGGACACTCGTGGCAAGTTGCGCTAGCGGCGGTCTTTATCTCGGGCCTATGTTTTATCTTGCTGAGTGTATTGCGCGTGCGAGAGTGGATTATTAACTCCATTCCTATGTCATTGAGGACGGGGATCTCCGCTGGTATTGGTCTTTTCTTGGCACTGATTGCCTTACAAAATGCGGGGATAGTGGTTGATCATCCAGCCACCATGGTGGCACTGGGCGATGTGACCGCGTTCGCCCCCGCGATGGCGGCACTCGGGTTCTTCCTGACCATTGGCCTTGTACATCGTGGCTTGAAAGGGGCGGTGATGATTGCCATTTTAGCGGTCACCGTGATTGGTGTGATTGCCGGAGATGTGGCTTATGGGGGCGTGATGTCAGCACCACCGAGCTTAGCACCGACGTTTATGCAGCTAGATTTTTCTGGCGCATTGGAAGTGGGGTTGGTGTCGATTGTGTTCGCATTTTTGTTTGTTGACCTTTTTGATACCGCAGGAACCTTAGTGGGTGTGGCACAGCGCGCGGAACTTCTCGACAAAGATGGTAAACTACCGCGTTTAAATCGTGCTTTACTGGCAGACAGTACCGCGACCTCCGTCGGGGCGCTTTTAGGCACGTCAAACACGACTTCTTACATTGAGAGTGTCTCCGGGGTCGCCGCGGGCGGGCGCACAGGCCTAACGGCGGTCGTTGTCGGCATCTTGTTTTTGCTCGCGCTCTTTTTTGCGCCGCTCGCAGGGATGGTGCCAGCTTATGCGACCGCCGGCGCATTGTTTTATGTGGCGATCTTGATGATGTCTGGCTTAGTCGGTATCAATTGGCGAGATCTCACAGAAGCGGCCCCTGTGGTGGTTGTCTGTTTGCTGATGCCGCTGACGTATTCGATTGCAAGCGGTATCGGGCTTGGCTTTATTGCGTTTTGTGCCGTAAAAACCTTTGCGGGCAAAGGGCGAGAAGTCCCTGTCAGTATTTGGATTTTGGCGGGGTTGTTCTTACTCAAGTTCGTTTTCTTGGTGTAAAACAGCTGCCCACATTGATGTTATAACAAGGCGAGAGTCGCCACGAGGTTTTCACCATGAGCAATAAGTTTATTATCACTTGGGACAATATGCAGATGTACACCCGTCAGTTGGCGGAGAAATTGCTGCCCGCAGAGCAATGGAAGGGGATTATTGCCGTAAGCCGCGGAGGCCTCGTACCCGCAGCCATACTGGCTCGTGAATTGGGTATTCGTCATGTCGATACTGTGTGTATTTCAAGCTATGACCATGACCACCAACGCGATATGCGAGTGGTGAAGCAAGCCCCAGGTGATGGTGAAGGCTTTATCGTGGTGGATGATCTGGTCGATACCGGAGGTACCGCAGAAATGGTCCGCCAGTTATACCCGAAAGCGCGCTTCGTCACTGTCAGTGCTAAGCCTGCAGGGAAACCTTTGGTTGATGACTATGTGGTCGATATTGCCCAAGACACCTGGATTGAGCAGCCTTGGGATATGGCGGTCAGTTATATTGATCCCATCGCCAAGTAAGTCATTCATACTCCCACCCCAAAAAACGTCGCGTTGTTACGCGGCGTTTTTGGTTTCTGGGGTGACGCTTTTGGCTGGTATGGCTGATTAGTGCGGAAAATCATGGCCTTGATATGTGTATGGTTTAAACTAACAGCACGTTACATAAAAAGCCTAGGAGCGGGTGTGTCGGACAACGAATCACAAAATCTATCGGTCAAGCTGTTTGCTAAACACAAGCATGCCACCGAGACATCGACCCTGTTCGGTGCCGTTCAGCAAACCCAACAGTCAGATTACTCGGCATTTGATGGTGACAGCGAGTCGAGTTGGTATCGAATGCGCCGTCGTGGTCAGTGGACGTGGCAAGGGGTTGAGCCATTGGAAATGGAGGCCATCTTTGCCCGTATCGCTCACTCAGACAACTCGCGCTCGGTAGAAACATTGCTCGATACCGTTGAAGGCTACCGCTCGGGAAACTGGAATTATGAATGGACAGCGGTTGGCATGCAGCATCAAAAAGCCGCCCAAGCCTTGATGGATGAGGGAAAAGCCAAACAAGCGGGGGAGCAATGGCTACAAGCTTGCACATATTTTGGTATTGCCGCTTACCCACACTTGAAAGGGGACAGCTTGGCGCTACAGTCGGAAACCTTGGCATTTAAGGCGTTCGAAAGTGCGATTGCGCAACTGCCGTTCACAGTGAAAACGGTGGAGACGCGGCTAGATGGGAAATCACTGAAAGGGTATCTCTATTTACCCCGCACCGACGCTACGCTACCGGTGGTTATATTAAGCGGCAGCTTAGATAGCTTACAAACTGACTTGTGGCGCTTGTTTGTTGACTATTTTGCCCCCGCCGACATTGCTGTGTTGACCCTAGATATGCCTTCCGTGGGGCATAGCTGCCATTGGCATCTCAATGAAGATACCAGCCGTTTGCACACCGCGATGTTGGATAAGTTGGTCGATGTCCCTTGGGTGGATCATCACCGTGTGGGCACCATGGGCATTCGCTTTGGTGCCAATCCGGCAGTGAGAATGGCTTTTCTCGAGCCGCATCGCGTGAAAGCCAGTGCGTCACTCGGTGGTATTGTTCATGCGTTACTGACAGACGCCTCTTTAATGAAAAAAATGCCGCCTATGTACTTGGATACCCTCGGATCACGCTTGGGGCGTCGTATTCCTATCGACACATTAAAAACGCGCTTACAGGCTTGGTCGCTAAAAAACCAAGGGTTGCTTACTGGCCGGCGCACTGAGGTGCCGATCTTAGCGCTTAACCTAAAAGATGATCCCGTTTGTCCGGAGTCAGACAATCAAATGATCGCCAGGTACAGTCGCGGTGGCAAAGCCATGACCTTACCCAATACCCCACTGCACGATGGTTATCACCGTGCCTTGACCGAAACCGTTAAGTGGTTCGAGGATGTGCTCTAATCGGGATACCGCGGCACGGATAGCATAGGCGCTATCCGTGAGAGGGATAAAAATGAAGATGTGATCCACCGCTGAAAGCGGGATATTGTCGTTCACCTGATGGCTAAGCCCATGATATACCATGAACAAGGACGTCACAGTGCCATTGGAGGACACGATGAGCGATAAATTACCGCTTTCACATGGACGATTAAAAACACGCTTTACTGCATTGGGCCCCTACTTTCGAGAAGGAAAGTCAGACACCGAGCGCTACTTTTTCGATAGCCTTTCTGTCTGTGTGGATGCTAAAAAAGATCCTGACGCACGTGAGTTCTGGGGCTGGTGGTTTGAAATGACCCCGGAGGGGGAAGGGTTTACCTATCGTTATGGGTTTGGTTTATTTGATAAAAAAGGGGATTGGGTCGCCAAGTCGATTCCGCGTGAAGCGCAAGCGGCCGTGGATAAAACCTTGACTAACTTTTATGCCAAATTGAGTGCGTTGCTGGACGATGAGCTAGGCCTGTCTCTTTCACCAAGCCAAGCACTGACTGAGCCGGAACTGGCCTGCTCTGAATAACCCGCCATTTGCCTGATCCCACCCCTTGTTAAATAGGTGAGGGATTGATAAAAGAGAGACATACGCTTTTGTGGATCAGGCAACCATGACAATTCAAGATGTATTTCAAGACGGTGACCTCGCGGCCAGCGTCTCTCCCCAAACGCTTGTGGTAAAACTCGGCACCAGTGTGTTGACGGGCGGTTCTGCGCGCTTAGATCAGGCACACATGGTTGAGCTGGTGCGTCAATGTGCCCGTTTGCGGCAGCAAGGTCATCAGGTGATCATCGTATCATCAGCCGCGATTGCCGCGGGCAGAGAGCACCTCGGCTATCCAGTACTCGCTGACACGGTTGCCAACAAGCAAATGCTGGCTGCGGTGGGTCAGTGCCGTTTAATACAAACCTGGGAGCATTTATTTGGTTTGTACGGCTTTCAAGTCGGACAGATGCTGCTTACCCGGGCCGATCTAGAGCACCGTGAACGCTTTCTCAACGCGCGTGATATGCTTCAGGCCTTACTGGATAATGGTATTGTGCCGATTGTGAATGAGAACGATGCGGTTGCAACGTCCGAAATCAAGGTGGGTGATAATGATAACTTATCTGCCTTGGTGGCCATCCTCGCCGATGCAGACAAACTCCTCCTTTTAACTGACCAACCCGGCTTGTTCACGGCCGATCCGCGTTCAAACCCGGATGCCGAGCTGATTCGTGAAGTCCATACCATTGATGAAACCTTACGCAAATTAGCAGGTGGTAGCGTAGGGGGCCTGGGCACAGGTGGTATGGCGACCAAGCTTCAAGCGGCTGATATTGGCCGTCGAGCGGGGGTAGAGGTGACCATCGCCGCGGGGAGTAAGCCTGAAGTGATTCAAAAAGTCACCGCTGGGGATAACGCAGGCACGCGCTTTTTGCCCTTAGAAAGCCCCTTAGAAAGCCGTAAACGCTGGATCCTTGCCGGACCGCCACCCGCGGGGGATATTGTCGTCGATGCGGGCGCGATTACCGCCGTGACGCAAAAAGGCAGCAGTTTGTTGAGCAAAGGCATCGTTGCGGTGAAAGGGACGTTTGCACGCGGCGAGGTGGTACGTATTCTGTCGGTGGAGGGGAAATGCGTCGCGCGAGGAATTTGTCGCTATACCGCCAGTGACTTGCGCCGTATTGCCGGTGCGCATAGCCAACAAATCGCAGATATCCTAGGTTATGAGTATGGACCAGTTGCGATGCACCGTGATGATCTTGTGGTGGTAGACAATTAAAAAAGCAAAGACGGGGACACAATGAATTTACAAAATATGGGGAAAGCGGCTAAAGAGGCTGCACATCAATTGGCTGTGACATCCACGGCCACCAAAAACCAAGCGCTAGCGATGATTGCGGATGAGCTTGACGCACAGCAAACAGCGATTTTAGCCGCCAATGAAAGTGATCTTGCCGCCGCGCGGGAGGCAGACATGGATCCAGCGATGTTGGACCGCTTAACCCTGACCCCAGACCGTTTAACCAATATGGCCAGCGATGTGAGGCAAGTCATAGCCTTAGCCGATCCTGTGGGCCAGATGATCGATCATAAGCTACTTGAAAACGGTATGTCGTTGTCAAAGCGTCGAGAGCCGCTGGGGGTGATTGGGGTGATTTATGAGGCGCGCCCTAACGTTACCATTGATATCGCGGCATTGTGCTTAAAAACGGGCAATGCAGCGATTCTGCGGGGAGGGAAAGAAACCTTCTCGACTAACCAGGTATTAGTGAAGGTGATACAGACTGGGTTGGAGAAAGCGGGGCTGCCGCATGCCTCGGTGCAATATATTGAAAAACCTGATCGTGCGCTGGTCTCTGAGTTACTGACCCTTGATGACTACGTTGATATGATCATTCCACGCGGTGGTGCCGGACTGCACAAAATGTGTAAACAAAACAGTACTATTCCTGTGATTATCGGGGGGTTTGGCATTAGCCACTTGTATGTCGATCACAGTGCTGATCTCGATAAAGCGCCTGATGTGATCCTCAATGCCAAGACAGACCGCCCATCCGCCTGCAACGCGCTAGACACCTTGCTGGTCCACAAAGACGTGGCAGCACAATTATTTGCTCGCTTGCTGACGGCGTTTAATCAGCATGGGCTGCACATTGTCGCTGGATCAAGTGCGTTACCGTATCTGGATGGCGTGGCGCAACTGCGTGAGGCGCAGGAAGGGGACTTTGATACCGAGTGGCTAGGGCCAACCCTTGGAGTGGTGGTGGTTGATAGTGTGGATGAGGCACTCGCGCACATGCGCGCGCACAATGCCAGCCATTCCGATGCCATTTTGACCAACGACTTGCAGGCGGCAGAAACCTTTATTAATGGTGCCGGCTCGGCGGCAGTGTACGTCAACGCCTCAACGCGCTTCACCGATGGTGCGCAGTTTGGGCTTGGTGCTGAGGTGGCGGTTTCGACGCAAAAGCTGCATGCACGTGGCCCGATGGGGCTTGAGGAGCTGACTACCTATAAGTGGGTGGGGCGAGCGGACTATTTATCACGTCACTGAGCATCCAAGATAACCGACAATAAAAAACCGCTAGCCAGACTAGCGGTTTTTTGTCTCGACAGTCTGGACGTCTATTTAATTTCTACGCCTTTCGCTTGTAGATCGGCATGATAAGAAGAGCGAACAAACGGGCCGCATGCGGCATGGGTGAAGCCCAAGTCAAGGGCAATCTCTTTCAGCTCGTCAAACTCTTCAGGTGGCACGTAACGCTCTACCGGCAAGTGGTGACGGCTTGGTGCCAAGTACTGGCCAAGAGTGAGCATAGTGACACCGTGCGCACGTAAGTCTTTGAGGACCTCGATGATCTCTTCTTTGGTTTCCCCTAATCCCATCATCAAACCTGACTTGGTAGGGACGTTGGGGTGTATCTCTTTAAACTTTTTCAACAGATCCAGTGACCACTGGTAATTGGCACCAGGGCGCGCTTTGCGGTACAAGCGTGGCGCTGTCTCTAAATTATGGTTGAAGACGTCGGGTGGATTGTTTTGCAAGATATCCAGTGCACGATCCATACGGCCGCGGAAGTCAGGAACCAATGTCTCTATTTGGATCTCTGGATTGAGCGCGCGGATCTCACGGGTACAATCGACAAAATGCTGGGCACCACCGTCACGCAAATCATCACGGTCAACCGAGGTGATCACCACATAGCGCAGTTTCATGTCTTTGATAGTTTGCGCTAAGTGTTTTGGCTCTTCGCTATCAGGGGCGACAGGACGACCATGGGCGACATCACAGAAAGGGCAACGACGGGTACAGATGGCCCCGAGAATCATAAACGTTGCCGTACCGTGGCTGAAGCACTCTGCAAGGTTGGGACACGAGGCTTCTTCACACACAGAGTGAAGGTTGTTTTTGCGCATCGCGTCTTTGATTTCTTTAATACGTGCGGTTTCAGCCGGGAGCTTGATCTTCATCCAATCAGGCTTACGCAGCACTTCTTTTTGCTCGGCCGGCATATTTTTGACCGGGATAAGCGCCATTTTGTCGGCGTCGCGGTACTTAACTCCGCGTTCCATCTGAATCGGTTTGCTCATAAATCGCTGCTTTCCGTTGTAAACTCAACCTCAGAATACATCAGCTGTTGAGTTAAAGTGTCTACCAGCACAGGTTGAACGTCCTCGAGCGTGACTTTGCCAACCTGATCGCTCAGTTGCGTCATGGCCATACCAGCGTAACCACATGGATTAATACGCTGAAACGGTGATAAGTCCATATTGATGTTGAGTGCCAGTCCATGGAATGAGCACCCGCGACGAATACGGAGCCCAAGAGAACATATTTTTGCATCGCTAACGTAAACACCAGGCGCATCTGGGCGGGCGTAAGCGTCAACGTGGAAGTGTGCTAATGTGCTCACCACAAGATCTTCAATATGGCTAACGAGCGCCCGCACACCGACTTTTTTACGTTTGAGATTTATCAGGAAATAGGCGACGAGCTGGCCTGGCCCATGATAGGTCACTTGCCCACCTCGGTCTGATTGTACGACTGGGATGTCTCCTGGGACCAACACATGTTCCGTTTTTCCCGCTTGTCCTTGGGTAAAAACCGGATCATGCTCAACCAGCCAGACTTCATCACGCGTGTTTTCGTCGCGACGATCGGTAAAGTCTCGCATCTGTTCCCAGACGCGTAGGTACGGTTGACGGCCAAGGTGCCTTACAACGAGTTGGTGCTGCAAACCCATTTCCCGTGTTGTTGTCAGTGGCGATATTATAGAGGCTGGCAGCGTGATTTAAAGCCGCCAGTCGTGTGGGTATTCGTATTAGAGAACCATGCGGACAATTTCAATCTCACCCAGCTCTTTATATAAGGTTTCCACTTGTTCAATGGATGTCGCCTTAATAGTGATAGAGACCGAATGGTAAGTGCCTTTAGCACTCGGTTTAACAGCAGGGCTGTAGTCGCCTGGCGCATGACGCTGGATCACGGTCAACACATGATCGGGTAGC
The DNA here is from genome assembly GCF_001996005.1 of Salinivibrio siamensis. GTDB lineage: Bacteria > Pseudomonadota > Gammaproteobacteria > Enterobacterales > Vibrionaceae > Salinivibrio > Salinivibrio siamensis. The sequence goes on from NZ_MUFB01000015.1 coordinate 48,021, forward strand.
TCAGGTTTTGYCTGGCCCACCACCTTGTAGGTGAATTGGCAAGGAAACTCCAACAGATCTTTTAATTTCGGTTGCTCTTGCATGTTAACTCCCAACTGCAGGCTGATAGAGGCACGCGTTTGTGCGATTGATCACGATTAACGCGAAATACTAATCTGCCAAGCGCGAGAAAACAAGCCGCCCACCAAGTTGGTGGGCGGTACGGAGAGCGATTAACCGACGAGGTTTTTGAACATCATTACGATGTAGTCTATTAAGCGACTAAAAAGGCCGCCTTTTTCAACATCGTTTAACGCGACGAGTGGATATTCAGCCACGTCTTCATCATCCACTTGATAGAAGAGCTTGCCTACGACATCCCCTTTACTGATAGGCGCTTCCAAAGTGTTGTCGAGCACAAAACTGGCTTTAAGATCTTGTGCCTTGCCACGAGGCAGGGTGACAAAGGTATCTTCAGTGACGCCTAGCGCGACTTCGTCTGTATCACCCATCCAGACCTTTTCTGTGACAAAGGTTTCGTTGGCTTTGTGTGGCGCGACGGTTTCAAAGAAGCGGAAACCATAGTTGAGTAGCTTCTTGCTCTCTGCTTTACGGGCATTGGCACTTTTCGTGCCCATCACCACCGAGATAAGACGCATGTCTCCTTCAGTCGCTGAAGTGACCAAGTTGTAGCCTGCGCCCTCGGTGTGGCCTGTTTTGATACCGTCGACGTTAAGGCTCTTATCCCACAGCAAGCCATTACGGTTGTATTGCGTGATGCCGTTATAGGTGAAGGCCTTCTCTTTATAAATTCGGTATTCCGCAGGCACATCGCGAATCAGGGCTTGGCCGAGCAGCGCCATGTCATACGGTGTGGTGTAAAGGTTTTTGGAGTCTAAACCGTGGACATTGGAAAAATGGGTGCTGTCCATGCCCAAGGTTTCGCCCCAGCGGTTCATTAAATCGACAAAGGCGTCCTCTGAGCCAGCCACATGCTCAGCCATCGCGACACAGGCATCGTTGCCCGACTGGATGATAATGCCACGATTCAGATCGGCTGCTTTGACCGTGGTGCCGACTTCGATAAACATCTTCGAAGAGCCGGGGAAGTTTTTGGCCCAGGCATTCTCACTAATGACGACGTCATCATCCATTGAGATATTGCCACGCTCAACCTCCTGACCAATCACGTAGCTGGTCATCATTTTCGTCAGACTGGCAGGATTAAGGCGTTGATAGGCGTTGTTTTCAGCCAGTACCTCGCCGGAATGATAATCCATCAATACGTAGCCTTTGGCGGCAATTTGCGGCGCATCAGGGACAACAGCAGGCGCGGCTTGAGCGGTAGCAGAGGCGAACAAGGCTGCAGAAAGCAGTGTACGCATGCGGAAAACGGTTTTATTCATCATTGTTAGTACTTATGTCGGTTATCGATGTCGATACTGTGCCTTCACTATACCAAATTGCGAATAGAGGGACAGGGTCGATTTCTTTAACTTATTGATTATTTGTTTTAGCGCTTGTGGCAGGTGTGTCGCCATTAACAAGTGCTTCGGTGACGATAAATGCCCCCGGCAACTGATGCTGCTTTGCCGTGCGCATCGCTTGTTGCGCTTTTTCTCGATCATAAAAAGGACCAAAGCGAACACGATAAACGGTATCACGGCGGGCAATATGTGTAGGTAGACCATGGGTTTTCGCCAATTGTTCCGCTGTTTGATTGGCTTTTAGGCCATTCGATAGCGCGGCGAGTTGTACATAATAGGCATGATGGCGAGCGGAGTGCCATTCGTCATCCGCTGGTTTGCTCGGCGTTAGGAGGCGCAAGGACACGGGGGCGGTACCCGTTTTTAGGACATCCAGCTTTTTGGCGGCAGCATAACTCAGGTCTATCAAGCGTTTATTGTGAAAGGGCCCACGATCGTTGACGCGTACAATCGCTGTTTTACCGTTATTCTGGTTAGTGACTTCCACGTAACTGGGCAGAGGAAGGGTTTTGTGCGCGGCTGACATGGAGTACATATCATACACCTCGCCATTGGAGGTACGATGGCCATGAAACTTCTCCCCATACCAGGAGGCAATGCCCGCCTCTTGGTAGCCTTTTGGATCGCGTAAGATTTGGTAGCGCTGACCATTTAACGTGTAATCTTTGTTACCCGCGAGGCTGTAAGGCTCATACCTGGGTTGGGCGTTTTCTGCGTGAATAACTTGTGGCACCGTCTCGGGTGCTTTATCACTTTGCATGTCGTAGCGACCTTGCTGGCTGCTGCATGCACTTAATAAGACGATAGCGCTAGAAACGATAATAGCTCGCATGTTTATGCCCTGGATAACATTTTACGATGAGTGTGGATAGACATCAGAATGCCAAAACCGGCCATCAGTGTGACCATCGAGGTGCCGCCATAACTGATAAGTGGTAAGGGTACCCCAACCACAGGAAGAATGCCGCTGACCATGCCAATATTGACAAAAACATAAACAAAAAAGCTTAACACGATGCTGCCAGCCATCATCCGGCCAAATGCCGTTTGGGCACGGCTGGCGAGCATTAGCCCGCGGCCAATCAAAAAGAGGTACAGGGCCAGCAGTACACAGACACCGATCAACCCCCATTCTTCAGCGATGACGGCGAAAATAAAGTCAGTGTGTCGCTCAGGGAGAAACTCCAATTGGGACTGTGTCCCTTGCAGCCAGCCTTTGCCGCTTAAGCCACCAGAGCCAATGGCAATTTTAGATTGAATGATGTGATAGCCTGCGCCCAAGGGATCGGATTCTGGGTTAAACAAGGTCAGCACGCGGGTACGCTGATAATCATGCATTAGGAAAAACCAGAGTACAGGGACAAAACTGGCGAGCGCGACGACGGCAGCAATAATAATTTTCCAACTGATCCCGGCCAAAAACAGCACAAACACCCCAGAGGCGGCAATCAGTATGGATGTGCCTAAATCGGGTTGCTTAGCAATCATAATGGTGGGGACAAACAGTAACACCAGAGCGATGAGTAAGTGGGTGAATTTGGGAGGAAGCGGATCTTTGCCAATATAGCGGGCCAGCATGAGCGGTACCGCAAGTTTTATGATTTCTGATGGCTGGAAGGTCACCACCCCGAGATCGAGCCAGCGCTGAGCACSCTTTGCGGTTTCGCCAACCAATAGAACGGCGGCTAGTAAGACCACGCCCACGGCATACAAATAGGACGCCCAGAACTCATAGTGGCGAGGTGGTACCTGGGCAAGGGCAAACATGACCGCGAGCGCCAACAGCATGCGGATCGCCTGACGTTCGATCATCACCATGCTTTGACCACTGGCGCTATACATCACCACAAGGCCGAAGCCCATCAGTAACAAAATGCCAACCAGCATCGGCAGGTCGAGGTGTAAGCGATCGAACAAAGAGCGTTTCGCGCTGACTTGGGCAAGTGAACTCATTGTTTGGCCTCGTTTGTCTCTTTGTCTTCTAACAAAATATGGTCGAAGATGCGACGGGCAATAGGGCCGCCGTTGCTCGAGCCACCGCCTGCGTTTTCCAGTACCATAGAGACAGCGACTTCTGGGTTTTCAAAGGGCGCAAAGCCCATGAAAAGTGCGTGATCACGTAGATGTTCAGCAATTTCATCCGCGTTGTATTCTTCGTCTTCACCCAGCCCAAATACCTGAGCGGTCCCTGATTTTCCGCCAGACAAATACTCTGCAGAACGGAATGAACGGCGCGCGGTTCCTTTGCGACCGTGGTTAACCAGTTGCATACCTTTAAGGCCGACATCCCAATATTTATCGTCGACTCCTTTAATCGGTGGAAATGGCTCGGCGTCGGGTTTGTGGGTGCCATGTTCATCGCGCGTTTTGTTTAATAGTTTGGGGGCTTTGACGTCGCCACGGTTGAGTAGCACGGTCAAGGCTTTGACGATTTGCATCGGGGTGGCGGTCCAATAACCTTGCCCAATCCCGACGGGAATCGTGTCACCTTTATACCAGGGTTGGCGGTAGCGACTCATTTTCCATTCGCGGTTAGGCATATTAGCGCTACTTTCTTCTTGAATGTCGATGCCCGTGTATTGGCCAAAGCCAAATTTTTCCATCCACATAGAGAGTTTATCGATCCCCATGTCATAAGCGATTTGATAGAAGAAGGTATCGACCGACTCCTCGATCGACTGCACGATGTTGACCCGTCCGTGCCCCCAAGGGAGCCAATCGCGGAAGGGGCGCGTATCCGAGTTGGGGATCCGCCAATAACCCGGGTCGTTACGCGTGGTCTTGGTGGTGACCACGCCTTCTTCGAGCGCGGCAACGGCAATGAAAGGCTTCACCGTCGAGGCGGGGGGATAAATACCGAGAGTGGCGCGATTGACCAAGGGACGCTCTTTATCATTGAGCAGCTGCCGGTATTGCTTGCCAGAGATGCCATGGACAAATAAGTTAGGGTCATAGCTTGGGTTAGAGACCATCGCCAGTACGCCTGAGGTGTCAGGATCGACCACCACCACCGCGCCTCGTCGGTCACCAAGGATCCCACGCACATAGAGCTGCAGATCAATATCGAGGTTGAGGATAAGGTCTTTGCCTGGTTGCGGAGGCACATATTTGAGCGTGCGTATCACGCGGCCACGGCTGTTCACCTCAACTTCTTGGTAGCCGGCTTTACCATGCAGCGTTGACTCGTAGTATTTCTCGATCCCCAGCTTGCCGATGTCTCGGGTTGCTTTGTAGTTGTTCAGCACCCCTTTTTGTCTTAGCTTGGCAATATCGCGATCATTGATTTTGGCGACATAGCCGAGCACATGGGTCAGTGCATCGCCGTAAGGGTAATGGCGTTTTAAGTAGGCTTTTATTTCCACCCCAGAAAACTGATGCTGGTGCGCGGAAAAAATGGCAACTTCTTTATCGGTGAGCTGAGTTTTTAGTGCGACGGCATTAAACCGTCGCGAGCGACGACGCTCTTTTTGAAAGCGGGCAATGTCTTTGTCGGTCAATGAGAGTAAGTCTTTTAGCTGGGCGAGGGTTGCCGGCATATCATCGACTTGCTCAGGGGTCACTTCTAGGTGATAAACGGGACGATTTTCCGCTAGTAATTTTCCATTGCGATCATAAATAAGGCCACGGTTAGGGGCGACGGGAACGACCTTGATACGGTTATCGTTCGAGCGGGTTTGGTAGTCTTGGTGCTCGGTCACCTGAATATGATAAAGGTTAGTCAGCAGCACCCCGACCAACGCCATAATACCGACAAAGCAGACGATAGCGCGACGCCCAAACAAGGCCGCCTCGGCGCTGTGGTCTCGTATTTCAACTCGTTGGCGCTTCATCTCAACTTATTCTCGATGGTACGGATGATTGGTGGTGACACTCCACGCGCGGTAAAGGCTCTCCGCCATGATAACCCGAACTAATGGGTGAGGCAGAGTCAGTGGTGACAGCGACCAGCTTTGCTCCGCAGCAGCCTTACACTGTGGCGCAAGCCCCTCTGGCCCACCGATCAAAATAGCGACATCGCGGCCATCAAGTTTCCACTTTTCCAACTGATTAGCCAATTGTGGTGTGTCCCAAGGCTTGCCGGGAATATCGAGTGTCACAATGCGACTACCCCGGCTGACGGCCGCCAACATGGCGTCCCCTTCTTTTTGCAAGATGCGGGCGATATCGGCATTTTTGCTGCGCTTGCCAGCAGGGACCTCTATTAGCTCGAGTGGCATGTCTTTTGGAAAGCGGCGTTGATACTCTTCAAAGCCTTGCTCTACCCATTTGGGCATTTTATTGCCGACTGCAATCAGTTGGATTTTCATGATGGTTTAGTTCCAGAGCTTTTCCAATTGATAGAGTTGGCGTTGCTCCTCTTGCATGACGTGCACCATGACGTCACCTAAATCGACGACCACCCATTCGCTGTCATCTTGGCCTTCCGTGCCGAGAGAGTCGATATCCACTGCTTGGGCTTGTTCACACACATGCTCGGCAATGGAGGCGACATGACGGCGAGAATTGCCGGTGCACAGCACTAAAAAGTCGGTAATGCATGATTTGTCGCGGACATCCAGGGTCACAATATCGCTGGCTTTTAACTCATCGACCTTATCGGTCACAAACTGTTTTAACTCGTTCGCTTGCAAAGAAAACCTCTGTGTTTTGCTCTTGGTTTTATCTGGGCAGTATACCACTTGCTACCACTTTGGACACGCTAGGGCGTGAGTGGTTCGGACGCTTGGGTCATGAGTGCACAAAAATACTGCAGATCCGGCCAAGGATCGCTACCAAAGTCCGTTTTTAGCCTGATTTCTATCTGCGCCAAGCGGCGTAGCAGTGTGGTTAACCGGGCTTTATTGAGTCGATTGAGAGCGGCTGTGAGCATGGGACGACGGGTTTGCCACACACGGAACTGATCAAAGGTGGCATTCAACGGCCTGCCTTTTTGTCCTTGCTCTTGAATGCTGTACAGCTGCTTAAGCTCTTTTTGAATCAGTCGCAACAGAAGTGTTGGCTCTTCCCCTTCAGCGCGAAGCTGGTCGAGTATCCGCTGCGCGCGTTGTGCCTTACCGGCTAGCAGCGCATCGGTGAGCTGGAAGGGGGTAAAGTGATGATGGCGTGACAGCGAACTTTCAATACGAGGCAAGGTGAGTGCACCATCGGGATAAAGTAGCTGCAAGATATGCAGACTTTGCACTAAGGCGAGGAGGTTTCCTTCATGCCATTGTGCTAATAGCTGTAGCGCAGGTTGATCAGGCTTTAGTCCCAAGTGACGACAGCGTTGCTCAATAAAGCGTGGTAAGTGACGAACTTCCGGGGTGTTACACACCACGTATAAGCCGTGTTGAGCGAGCGCTGAAAACCATTTGGCGCTTTCTTGCTTTTTGTTGAGCCTTTCCCCTTGCACCAATAAGAGGATATCAGGATGCAGATAAGCGGCCAGCTCGGTAAGCTGCTTGGCTTGCGTGCTGGTGAGGCCATTGTCAGGGCAGGAAAGTTCAATAATTTGCCGAGAAGCAAACAAGCTAAGCGCTTGACAGCAGTCGATAACCTCTTGCCAATCTAGTTGCCCATCGATGACAAATTTATGATGCTCTTCAAAACCTTGGGTACGTGCCGCGCTTGTAATGGCGTCACGCGCTTCGAGTTTGAGTAATGGGTCGGAGCCAAAGACCAAGTAAGTTTGGCGCAGCGGTTGATTGAGCTGCTGCGCCAATTGGTCGGGATAGGTTCTCATCATTGCGCGGTATTCGTCTCGGTTTGTCGCGTTTCGATGATCACGTTGGGCTCTGTTGGCGTTTCACCTTGCTCGAGCTTCTCCATGGCCGCTTGTTCGGCCTGTTGGCGTTCAAACTCGGCGATATCGCCTTTTAATTGGGAAAGTTGACGCATAATTTGCCGAGTGGCTTCTGTACGCATCTCAGCGACTAACTTATCTTCTTCCACCGATTTTGCCAGCGCTGTCAGCGGGTTATCAAGGAAATTACGGCTTAAGGTGGTGTTATAGGTATAACTGCCTTTATCTGGCACGGTGACGCGATAGCGCGCGACATAGCGAAACTCTTTCTCCGCCACGCGACTGTTTTGATAAAGCGATAGCGTCTGTTCGCTATTGCTTTCACCGAGCAAGTGGATATTGGCCACGTCCTTGGAAGGGGAGACAAGATCGACCTTGTGTTGACGCAAGGCATTTCGCATTTGCCGGGTGAGCTCACCATAAGGGTCAAAGCTCGTTAACGACACCTTATCAACCTCATCGGGCAGGTTGTAGCTGCCACGCAAGGCAAACCCGCAAGACGCGATGGTCAAACAGACCATCGCGACAAGCAGGGAGCGAAGCATTGTCTTAAACAGATTCACTCCATCGCTCCTTGTTAGTTGGCAACAATATTAACCAGCTTGCCAGGTACATAAATCACCTTGCGCACGGTTTTGCCTTCGGTAAATTTCACCACGTTTTCATCTGCCATCGCTTGGGCTTCCACTGCGTCTTTCTCCGCATCCGCGGCGACGGTGATCTTGGCGCGTAGCTTACCGTTGACTTGGACGATAATCAGCTTTTCGTCCTCAACCATGGCTTCTTTATCTGCCTCTGGCCACGCTGCGTCATCAATGTGGGTCTCACCCAATGCATTCCACAGGCTAAAGCAGATATGCGGGGTAATGGGGTAAAGCATTAGCACCACCGCTTTGAGGGCTTCGTCGAGCACCGCACGGTCTTGTTCGCTTTGTTGTGGGGCTTTCACCAATCGGTTCATTAGCTCCATAATCGCCGCGATGGCGGTGTTAAAGGTTTGACGGCGCCCCATGTCATCACTGACTTTCGCAATGGCTTTGTGCACCTCGCGGCGCAGCGCTTTTTGCTCATTGGTGAGCGCGCTAGCATCCAGTGCCACGACAGGTCCTTGTTGGCTGTGCTCGTAAACCAGTTTCCAGACGCGACGCAAGAAGCGGTGTGACCCTTCAACCCCTGATTCTTGCCACTCCAGCGTCATATCCGCAGGCGCGGCGAACATCATGAACAGGCGCACCGTATCAGCCCCGTACTTCTCGACCATAAGCTGCGGATCAATGCCGTTGTTTTTAGACTTCGACATCTTGGTCATGCCCGCATGGGTCACCGCATTGCCTTGGCTGTCTACCGCATTAACAATTTGCCCTTTGCTGTCACGCTCAACGGTGACATCGGTTGGCGAGACCCACACGCGCACGCCTTTGTCATCGGTATAGTAGAAGGCATCAGCCAGTACCATGCCTTGACAGAGCAGTTGCTTGAAGGGCTCATCGCTATCGACCATGTTTTCGTCACGCAGCAACTTGTGGAAGAAGCGTGAGTAAAGCAGGTGCATACAGGCGTGCTCAATCCCACCAATATACTGATCGACAGGCAGCCAATAGTTGGCAGCACTTGGGTCGAGCATCTGATCGGCCTGCGGCGAGCAATAGCGAGCATAGTACCAAGACGATTCCATAAAGGTATCGAAGGTGTCGGTTTCACGCAGCGCAGGCTTGCCTTGATACTGGGTTTGTGCCCATTGTTTGTCAGCTTTAATCGGGCTTTGCACCCCGTCCATTACTACATCTTCTGGCAGGATAACCGGCAGCTCATCCGTCGGGACAGGCACCACGTCACCGTCTTCGGTGTTCAGCATTGGGATAGGTGCGCCCCAATAACGCTGACGAGAAACGCCCCAGTCACGCAAGCGGAAGTTGACCGTTTTTTGCCCTTTACCCAAAGACTCAAGCTTAGCGGCAATCGCACCAAACGCGGCATCAAAGTCTAAGCCATCGAATTCACCAGAGTTAAATAGCTTGCCTTTTTCGGTATGTGCTTGCTCAGACAAATCAGGTGCGTTGCCATTTTCATCCAGGATCACAGGCTCAATATCGAGGCCGTATTTGCTGGCAAATTCAAAATCGCGTTGGTCGTGTGCAGGCACGGCCATGACCGCGCCCGTCCCATAATCCATCAACACGAAGTTGGCGACAAAGATAGGTACGCGGCGGCCGTTTAATGGGTGCGTGGCGTACAAGCCCGTCGCCATGCCTTTTTTCTCCATGGTGGCCAGCTCAGCTTCCGCTACCTTGGTGTTACGGCACTCTTGCACAAACTCCGCCAAGGCTGGGTTGTTCTTGGCCGCGGCATCGGCCAGTGGGTGACCAGCGGCAATACCGACATAAGTCACCCCCATCAGGGTATCAGGGCGGGTGGTGTAGACGCCCAGCGCAGGGTGATCGCCCTCAACATCGAAGGTCAGCTCAACGCCTTCTGAACGGCCAATCCAGTTGCGCTGCATGGTTTTTACCATCTCTGGCCAACCATCCAGTTTGTCGATGTCTTGCAGCAGCTCTTCTGCATAATCGGTGATTTTGATAAACCACTGTGGAATTTCTTTTTGCTCAACCGGGGTATCGCAGCGCCAGCAGCAGCCTTCATGCACCTGCTCGTTCGCCAACACGGTTTGATCGTGTGGACACCAATTCACTGACGAGGTTTTTTTGTATACCAAGCCTTTTTTATAAAGCGTGGTAAAGAATTCTTGCTCCCAGCGGTAGTAATCAGGGCTACAGGTTGCGATTTCGCGATCCCAGTCGTAACCAAAGCCCAGCATTTTCAGCTGGCCTTTCATGTAATCAATGTTTTCATATGTCCAAGGTGCAGGGGCGGTTTTGTTTTTGATAGCGGCCCCTTCGGCCGGCAAACCAAATGCGTCCCAWCCAATAGGTTGCATCACATTTTTGCCTTGCAGGCGCTGATAACGCGAGATCACATCACCGATGGTATAATTACGGACATGCCCCATGTGAAGTCGGCCACTGGGGTAAGGGAACATAGAAAGACAGTAGAATTTTTCTTTGTTAGGGTCTTCATGAGCCACAAAGGTTTTATTGTCGTCCCAATGGGCTTGAACTTTTTGTTCAATATCTTGCGGGCTATATTGTTCTTGCATCGATGGCTTCCGAGATTCTGTGAGAAAGGTAAAACCTGAAAGAGAAATATCGTCATAGAATAACGAAAGGCAGAGACCGCAACAACACTTGAATCAGGACAGAACCATGAATAAAGAGAAAGAACCGCAACAAAGTATCATTGAGCGGGTAAAAGAGGCACTGGAAAACAGTCCAGAGGCTTTGTCTCGCTGGGTCGAGTTATCTGACCAATACCTCAAAGCGGCCGCGGATCTGACCAAAGATGAGTGGGCGCTAATTGAAGCTTACTTTAAGCGTGATGTGAAAGCCTTTGGCGAGCAGTATAACAAGTCCCAGGACGAGGACATTGATAGCCAGGTATTTAACGATTTGATTGCTAACTCGATTTGGGAGCAACTGGCAGAAATCACCGACCGCACTCAGCTAGAGTGGCGTGAAGTGTTTGATGATCTCCAGCATCATGGTGTCTATGAAGCGGGTGAAATTGTGGGGCTGGGGGTCTTGCAATGTGAGCAGTGTCAACACCAGACACGCCACAGCCGTGTGGATGTGATTGCCCCATGCAGTAAGTGTGGTCACCGGTATTTCTCTCGCCGCCCGTACCCAGTATAAGCCAAGCACGGTGCTTGGCTTCGCCGAGGCGGTTAACATGGCAAGGGCGAGGATAAAGGTCAGTGATCAGTCAGACGAGACGTTATCCTTGCCTTCAAAACGCTGACGTTCTTCACGTTCTACTTGGGAAAGACGTGGCAGCTTCAGGCCTTGTGATTTTCCCATCCAACGCGCAAAGACAATGTTGCTGGCGAACGCACAGGTCACTAAGACGAGCTCAGTCGCGGCTAGCCAACGCTCCCCTTCATCAACATAAATAAGGGTTAAGGCGTGTAAAAAGTAAAACATCAAAATAAAGTTCGCCCACGCATGGGTAAAGGCTTTTCCTTTCACGATCCCCGGGAGCGGGAGTAGAAGAGGAATGGTCCAGCCGATGGTCACCGCCAAAGCATTAAGGTGAGGGTGGGGCGATAACGATGCGTGCCAGATTATCACCCAGGCAATCAGGCCGAGGTTACTCAACAACGAGAGCTTACGCATTAATGCAAGCCGAGAGTCAGTCACAATTTTATCCTTTTATCCCAAGTGATGGTGAACGGTTTGCGCGAAACGCGCGAGACGTTGGCCTAAGGCTTTGGCGATTTGTTTTTCGTCTGCGATTAAAGGCTGGTTTGCATCAGCCACACTTGACGCACCATAAGGTGAACCACCGCCTTCTGTGGTGTGTAACGCGCGCTCGCTATGTGGGACACCGAGCAGCATCATGCCATGATGAAGCAGTGGCACTGTCATGGTGAGCAGGGTGGTTTCTTGCCCGCCATGCAGCATAGAGCCCGCGCCAAACACGGCCGCGGGTTTATCAATCAGTGCACCTGATAACCACTCGCCACTGGTGCTGTCGATAAACTGCTTTAAGGGCGCGGCCATGTTACCAAAGCGCACAGGGCTGCCAAGGGCCAAGCCATGGCAATCCAACAAATCTTGCCGAGTGACAAAAGGGTCTTTCGCCGTCGAGGCTGGGGTTTGGCCATCAGGGTAAGCGGGCAGTTCAGGGACAGTACGCAGCACCGCTTCCACGCCTTGAGCCTCGATGCCCCGAGCCACTTGTTGGGCAAGCTTACGTGTATTTCCTGACCGGCTGTAGTAAAGCACCAATACCTTTGTCATTTTATCAGCGCTAGTACGTTCTCTGGCGGACGACCAATCACCGCCTTTTCGCCTTTTACCGCAATCGGGCGCTCGACCAGCTTAGGGTTGTTAACCATGGCATTGAGCAGTTGTGTTTCATCCACTGAGGCATCGCCCAAATTCGCCGCTTTATAGTCCGCTTCTTTGGTTCGCATCATCTCCCGAAATGAGTTAAGTCCGAGTTGCTGTTTTAATATTGACAAGGCTTCAGCAGAAAGCGGGTTCTCAAGGTACTTGATAATGGTCGGCGTCACACCGTGAGACTCGAGCAATTTAAGTGTTTCACGGCTTTTGGAGCAACGCGGGTTGTGGTAGAGGGTAATGGTGGTCACAACAATGATCCTTTTTGATTGAATTACCGATCGCTAAGCGCTTTAAAGCGAGCTTGCTGGCGACGCAGTTGGTCGAGACGTGCATCATACCGTGCTTGCGCTAAGCTGCCTAACTCTGCGAGCTGAGCGGCTTGGGTATAGTTACGAATGGCTTTGTCCCACTGTCCGCGCAATGCATAGCGCTCACCTTGTGCAGCCAGCTCGCCGTCTCGATGCGTCCCCGTATTTTCGTAGGCTTGTTGTAACAAAAACCAGCCATTGCTGTCATCAGGGTGCTGGTGTGTATACCGCTCCAGCATCGAGATCGCCTCGCCTCCTCGTTTAGCCTTGACGAGGGTGTAGGCACGATTGAGCAACAATACGCGGTTGTTAGGTTGATGGTTCAACGCCTGCTCAAGGCGTGATAGTGCCTTGTCGTACTGTTTCTCACCGATGTTTAAATCGGTCATCGCATCGATGAAAAATCGATTATTAGGTTGTGCCTTGATCAGTGGGGTTAACTTTTCACGCGCGTCGTCAAACCGACGTGCATCAATATCAAGCAGCGCCATCCCGTAATCGAGACTTTGTTTTTCGGCCGGCGAGGCCTCTTTATGACGCCGTTCAAACCAATCCATGGCAGAGCGACTGGCGATACCGCTATATCGCGCGACGATGCGCGCGCGCGCCAGCTGATAATCCGGCGAGACAGGCACCCGCTTTTGTGGGTATTGGCGGGCACGAGCACGCGAGTCGGTGATCCGTGAAGCGGGTAAGGGGTGCGTACTGAAGTATTCAGGCATTTGACTGGCATAGCGATATTCATCGGCCAATCGCGAGAAAAATCGCGGCATCGCTTGTACATTAAAATCCGCGCGCGCGAGGGTTTCAATGCCGATCCGGTCGGCTTCTTCTTCATTGCGACGGGTGAAGTTTATTTGGTTTTGCATACTGCCAGCCGTGGCGGCATGTGCCGCTGCAATGCCAGCTTCAGGTGCTGCGATGGCAAGCATCAACGACCCCACTAAGGCGGCCACCGTGAGCGGTGAGGTTTGTGCTTGCTCTTCCATGCTTCTTGCCAAATGACGTTGGGTGACATGGGCGATTTCGTGGGCCATCACGGATGCCAGCTCGCTTTCCGTTTTTGCGTGAAGGAACAGCCCAGAGTGCATGGCCACGTAGCCACCGAAAAACGCAAAGGCGTTGATGGCCTTGTTATCAATGAGAATAAATCGAAAGGGCGTACGAACGTCGTTAGCATTCGCCACCAGTCGATGGCCTAAGCCATTAATGTACTCGTTGAGCAAAGGATCGCTGATGATGGGCTTACTGGCTCTTAGCATCCGCATGTAGGCATCACCAAATTCTTTCTCTTTGGCAACCGATAAGGTACTGACGGCGGCAGTACCAATATCGGGCRAATCGCTTTGGTATGACTCAACGCGTGCAGACACAGGTGCGCTCGCTAACACGCCCGCCAGTGCATAAGCGAGTAGGCGACGAGCCTTTGTTCCTTTGTTCGAGCAAGGTGCGCGAGATGACATAAGCGTGATGACCTTTAAATGCAGGATGTACTTAGGTATAGACCGATAAAACCCGTTAGGGTTTCGTTGGCGTTCTATCTAATGTCCATTACAATACTGACGATAATACCGACCGGTGAGCCAGAATGGAATCTCAAACACTTGATTTGCGAGAACATGTTTGTCCAATGGCGCTATTGCTGGCAAAGCGCGCCGCCGCGTTATTGCAGTCAGGTGAGCAATTGGTGATTTTACTCGGTGATCAAGGGGCGAAAGACGATATCCCCAAGTATTTTAARCGCGAAGGCTTCAGCATGAGGTGGTTAGACACGCCAGCTTCGCGGCTACTCATCACAAAGAAATAGCGGGCTTTTTATGTTTGATATGTTACATCGCTGGTATCGGCGACGTTTTTCTGACCCACATGCCGTGAGCCTGGTGGCGATCCTTCTTTTTGGTTTTATTACCATCTACTTTTTTGGCAATTTGCTCGCCCCATTATTGGTCGCGATCGTGATGGCCTATCTACTTGATTGGCCGGTAAATCGTCTCTGCCGGCTGGGTTTGCCCCGCATTTTGTCAGTGCTGGTGGTACTGACTGTGTTTGTCAGCTTAACCTTGATGGCGTTATTCGGGTTGGTGCCGACCATATGGAACCAGGGGGTCAGCTTGGTGGCCGATGTGCCAAATATGTTTAATAACATGCAAGCACTGATGCTGAGTTTGCCAGAACGCTACCCAGAGCTGATCAACCCCCATATGGTCAATACCTTTGTCGATACCTTGCAAAATAAAGTACTCAACCTTGGCGAAACATTGGTAAAAGGTTCATTGGCGTCTTTGGTGAACTTAGTCGCGGTGGCGGTATATCTGATTTTAGTGCCCCTGCTGGTGTTCTTTTTGCTCAAGGACAAAGCACAAATGTTGGCGATGTTCAAAGGCTTGTTACCACGCAACCGTCGTCTTGCCTCTCGAGTCGGCCATGAGATGAATCAGCAGATCTCCAACTACATCCGCGGCAAAGTGACTGAAATCATTATCGTCGGGGTGACCAGTTATTTGACCTTTAGCCTGTTAGACCTTCGCTATGCGGTCCTACTCAGTGTGGCGACGGGCTTCTCTGTCTTGGTGCCTTATATTGGTGCGGCGATTGTCACCGTCCCGATAGCCATTGTTGCCTTGTTCCAGTGGGGGCTTGAGCCTGGTTTTTGGTATGTAATGATCGCCTATGGCGTTATCCAAGCGTTGGATGGCAATGTGCTCGTCCCCGTGCTTTTTTCAGAAGCGGTGAATTTACATCCAGTCGCCATCATAATAGCCGTACTGGTTTTCGGTGGACTCTGGGGCTTTTGGGGGGTATTTTTTGCTATTCCATTGGCGACCTTAGTGAAAGCGGTGTGGCAAGCGCTGCCAGTGATTGAGCTGGATGACGATCCCAAGACAGATATTGAGTGATCCATCTTGTTTTCACGCCCCTAATAAAAGGGGCTGAGCGGCAGGTAAACATCGACACGTCGTGATCAGTTTGGCCCACAGAAGTAGTAATGAAAACAGGGTTGGCATGGCACAACACAGGCAAGAACAAACGCAAGTAGAAAAGTTTCGCGTCGCGGTGATAGGTGGCGGTGTTGCGGGAACCACAGCGGCAATGCGATTGGCTGAGCGCGGGGTGGACACCCAGGTGTTTGAGGCGGGCACCGGCTTGGTGAGTGGGCCGCCAATTTGCCATCTGCACGCGGGCGGCAATTTGTATCGTGAAATTTCACTCGATCAATGCCTGACCTTACTCGAACAGTCGGTGGCCACGGTGCGCATGTATCCGCATTCGGTCAATCGTCGACCGACTGTCCTTGCCGTTCCTCAGCAAGACCCAGGCTCATTAGACAGTGTGATTGCACGTTTAGAAACCCTGCGTGAGCGTTATGCGCAATTGGTTGAGATCGATAGCGATAATAAAGTCATGGGTGAGCCGAGCGATTATTTCCGTTTGTATCAGCAAGAGGAGCTGGAAGCATTGCGCGCTCAAGACTACCACAGCGTGATCGATGCTGCCGATCGATGGATGTGGCCCGTGGCGCAATCGCTCGATTTAAGTGCAATGAAATACCCTCTGGTCCTGGTGCAAGAATACGGGCTTAGCGTGTTTCGCTTGGCGGCGGAAGCGCAATTGACCCTTGCCGACGCGCCTCATTGTCAGCTTAATTTCAATCACAAAGTGATGGACACTCAGCCCATCTCGTCAGGGTGGCGGGTAACCTATCAAGACCAGTCAGGCCAGATACAGACCACCGACGTTGACTATCTTATCAATGCGGCCGGATTCCGCACGGGGACAATCGATGATATGGCCGGGTTTGGTCGCGAGCGTTTGGTCGAATACAAAGCCGCGTATATCGCACATTGGACACGGACTGAGTATCAGTGGCCGGAAATCATTGTCCACGGTCAACGGGGCACCCCACAGGGAATGGCGCAGTTGACTCCTTACCCGGATGGTTTTTTCCAGCTGCACGGTATGACTCAAGACGTCACCTTGTTTGAGCGTGGTTTAGTGAAAAGCTCTGCGGAGTCGGCGCAACCGACTGTCGATGCACGTTATGTGAAAAACATCGATAAAGGCTGGGACTGGCAAGAAGTGTGTGAACGCACTGATCGTGCGATTGACCATTTTGGCCAGTGGTTACCGGCATTTAAACAGGCCGAAGTAGGTGGCAAACCCTTGTGTGGTGCACAGCAAATCCCCGGGGATGATCCTTCGTTACGTGCCTCGGATGTGTCGTTTGATGGTGAACGTTATGCGCGTTTGGAAATTGTCAAAGCATCGTCGGCGCTGACGGCCATCAATAAAGTACTGACGCAATTTGAAGATTCAGGTTGGATATCTCCTACCTCTTATCAGCCATTGTCTCGCCCCAACACCGCGAAGATAATCGATACCGCTTGCGAGCTTGCGACACGCCGCGGATACCCTGAGGCGTTGGCAAAGCCTGTCGGCTAATCATACAAAAAAGCGCACGGTGTACGTGCGCTTTTAGTCAGCAGCATGTAGGCTGCTTTGTCGCCAAAGCTAACGTGGACTGACGTTACGCTTGGTTTAAGTAATCAAGCACCACTTGGTGGTGATCCTTGGTTTTAAACTTATTGAACACATGTTCTATTTTACCGTCTTTGCCAACCAAAAAGCTTAGACGATGAATCCCATCGTATTCTTTGCCCATGAATTTTTTCGGTCCCCAGACTCCGAACGCATCGGCGACGGCATGATCTTCATCGCTCAACAGCGTGAAGTTAAGTGCGTCGCGTTCAACAAAACGGGCCAGTTTTTTCACCGGATCGGGACTTATGCCAAGCACCACGGTGTCAAGTGCATCCAACTCGGCTTTCGTATCGCGTAGCGAGCAGGCCTGCGTTGTACAACCCGGTGTCATCGCCTTTGGGTAGAAATAAACCAGAACACGTTTGTCGCCTTTGAATTGGCTAAGCGTGACGGTGTCGCCATTTTGATCTTGCAGTGAAAAATCGGGCGCTTGTGCGCCTTCGGTGATTGTTTGCATGCGCTGCGTTTCCTTTTTGTCGGTAAACCGAATTCACGATGATAGAGGGTGTTCGCGATTACGCAAGTTTTTGATAATAGGATCACTGACTTGACAGGATTTGACTGCTCATTGACGCAGACTCACCCCTTCCTCGATTATAACGATAAGACACATTACCTATCGATGAAAAAATGTCGATTAAGACATGCCTAGACGCAGGGTTATTCTTGTGTTTGCCCAGCGCCAAAAGTAACATTGCAAGCATCACTAATAAGGGAGACGAACATGGTTTCTGGAAGCATTGTGGCGCTCGTCACACCAATGGATGCACACGGCGAAGTTGATTACGTTAGCCTGGAAAAACTGGTCGAGTTTCATATCCAATCGGGCACTGATGCGATTGTCGCAGTAGGCACGACGGGTGAGTCGTCGACAGTAACCGTGGATGAGCACATTAAAGTTGTGCTGAAAACCTTGGAATTTGCTAACGGGCGTATTCCGGTTATTGCGGGAACTGGCGCCAATGCCACCCATGAAGCAATCACTTTCAGCAAAATGTTTGCTGGCTCAGGTGTGGCCGCCTGCCTAAGCGTGACCCCTTATTATAATAAACCAACCCAGGAAGGTTTGTTCCAGCATTACAAAGCCATTGCTGAAGCCACGGACCTGCCACAGATTTTATATAATGTTCCCGGGCGTACCGCGGTCGATATTCAGCCTGAGACAGTAGCGCGACTGGCGGCATTCGACAACATCATTGGTCTGAAAGATGCCACCGCTGATGTAAGCCGAGTGGCGATTCATCGGGAACTTTGTGGCGACGATTTCCTCTTATTCAGTGGCGATGATTTAACGGGCTTGGATTTTGTCTTGGCCGGGGGGCACGGCGTTATCTCTGTAACCAATAATGTGGCGGCTGCGCAAATGGCTAAAATGATCAAACTGGCGCGCGCAGGTGAAGCAGAGCAAGCGCATGCCATTAACGAAACCTTGATCCCCCTACATCGTCACCTGTTTGACGAAGCCAATCCGATCCCTGTGAAGTGGGCAGTCCGCGAGATGGGCTTGATTGCGGATGGGCACCTTCGTCTGCCATTAACTGAGTTAAGCGAGCACTTGCGTCCAGATGTTCGTGAGGCACTGCGTGTCGCAGGTGCTGTTTAAGCCGTTGGAGTGTCAATGAAACCAGTATTTAAGCTCGGCCTATGTGCCATCATGGCCACCAGTGTGGTGGCCTGCAGTGGTGGCGTCGAGCAGCGCCGTCAAGCCAAAGATGACTTTGACTATTTGCAAACAACCCCGTTGTCGCCATGGCAAACCTTGCCGGATCAAGCGCCGTATTTTTCCACCAATTATCAGATCCCGACACAAGATTTTAATGGTGAAGTCGGTCAGAACGTTGATATTCGTCCGCCGCGCCAAGTGCTGGATCTGATCCCGGGCGCACGGATACAACGTGATAGCCGTGGCGTCACCCTTGCCGTTGCCAATGAAAAGCAACTCGATAAAGTATGGCAAACGGTAGAGCGTTTGGTCAGCGAGCAGACCATCCCAGTGTCGTCGCAAACGGCAGACCAAGTAGAAACCGGTTGGATTGCTTGGGAAAAAGAAGACAGCGCCCATCAAGCACGCTTCCGTTTATCGCGCCTTGAGCAAGGTCGCCGCTTTGCGTTAGGGGTGAATATGATTGACTCGCGTGCGAAAGCCAGCGATGAACCGCTCACCCCTGCGTTGCGTGAGCGCTACAACACCCTGATGACTAACCTTATCACGGTGAGTCACGATGCGGCATTGCGTGCCGAAGCGCGCCGTTTGGCGGAGCAGCGCCAGTCTGATATTCCGATTAGCTTTGGTACCGATCGCAGTGGGTTGCCGGTCATCATCGCGCGCGCCCCATATGACGTGGTTTGGGAAAAGCTGCCTGCTATCATCAAGCCTTTAGGGTTCACGGTAGAAAGTCGTAACCAGTCGCAAGGCACGGTGAAAACCCGTCACGTCGCGCCAAATGATGAGCGTTGGCAATCCCTTGGCGTTGATCCGATTTCGTTCCCGGACAACAGCTATACCTTGTTGCTGGGCGATCTAGGCAACCGCACGTCACTTAACGTGACYAACAGCGATGGTAAGCCTGTCGATGAGGCGACGTTAGAAGCGCTGAGCCCAGCGCTCAAAGCGGTCATTGCCCAAGTGAACCAAGCATCAGAGTAATTTTATAGGGACGCGGTGAGCGTCCCTTACTTTTAGCGCCTAATGGAGAGTATAGGTAATGGAAAAACGTGCTGAGTTGTATCGCGGTAAGGCAAAATCTGTCTATGCCACAGATGATGAGCACCGCTTTGTTCTGCACTTTCGCAATGACACGTCGGCTTTTGATGGCGAGCGTGTTGAGCAGCTTGAGCGAAAAGGCGAAGTGAATAACAAATTTAATCACTTCATCATGCAAAAGCTTGAGCAGGCGGGCATCCCCACTCAAATGGACCAATTGTTGTCCGATACCGAGTGTGTGGTGAAAAAGCTAGATATGATCCCTGTAGAGTGTGTGGTGCGCAATATTGCAGCCGGTTCACTTTGCCGTCGCCTTGGCGTCGAGGAAGGGACGGCACTGACGCCACCCACCTTTGAGTTGTTTTTAAAAAACGACGCGCTGCACGATCCCATGGTCAATGAATCCTTGTGTGAGTCTTTGGGCTACGCCACGCAAGCGCAATTGGCGACGATGAAATCACTGACCTACAAGGTGAACGATGTCCTCAAAGCGCTGTTTGCGGAAGGAGAGCTGTTGTTGGTCGATTATAAACTTGAGTTTGGTGTTGATCATCAAGGTAATATTGTTCTGGGTGACGAGTTTAGTCCTGACGGTTGCCGATTGTGGGATGCCAATACCCGAGAAAAACTGGATAAAGACCGTTTCCGTCAAGGCTTAGGTGGTGTTGTGGATGCTTACATCGAGGTGGCAAAGCGTATCGGCCTTACCTTGTAATTTTTGGCTTTAAAAAGCAAACGTTTGCTTTTTGCGCGCTAAAAATAGCGCCATCAATATGGCGCTATTTACTCTTTATGCTCGTCTGATTGCGCTTGATCATTCCCCGTATCGCTTTCTTTGGATGACGCCTGTTTATCCGGCTTATCTTTGTACTTAAGGCCAAACTTTGCGTTGGCGGTGTACTTGAGTGCCATGATATTACTGACCACCACGGCAACCACGATGGCAATAATGACATAAGGGTTGGTTAGCCATTCCATTGTTCCACCTCGCAGAGATTGGTGACGTAGGTTGAATATATCCAATCCAATTGGTCAAGAATAGTACGCTTACCACAAATAGGCGCATTGCCGATCGCGTTGGCAAGCATGTCTTGGCTAAATGCTGACAAAAGGGTGGCGCTGGTGGCGATATGGCTGATATGCCAAGGCTCCCTCGCAACACCGCCCTTATCCTCGGCATAAGGAAGGAAGAACCCCCATTGCGGGGCGTGGGTTTTAAGCCACTGAGAAAACGCGGCCTGAGGGCCATCATCATATTCCGGTGGGGTGAGCGCCAACCTTTGATGTGGAGCCAGTGCACGCTTGTCATACACGTCTAAATCTGTTCCCCAATGATGGCGGCTTGCCCCAGGCAAAGCTGACCAACGCAATATTGCCTTGACGCGCGCATCATCAGACAGTTGCGTGATATCCAGTGGCTGGCTGTCGGCATCTAGCACCGGTTTTTCGCCATTAAATTTACCATTCCAGATAGCCAACTGACGGGCAAACGAGCGATAGCCGCTGGCGACCATTAGGGTAAAGCCCGCTTGTGATGCCGCCTGTTGTAAGGCGGCAAAATCAGCCAGTACAGCCTGATGCAAGCATGGTGCATTAGGTTGGTTGTTGATCGGTGCGAGCACTGAGCCGTCTTGGCCAGTGAGCTGTGCGGACGTTGGGGTCAAGGGAGTGCTTTCTCCAACACCTTTTGATACATGTCCGTCAGCTTTTCTAAATCCGGGATACTGACACATTCATTCACCTTGTGGATAGTGGCATTCACCGGGCCCAGCTCAATCACTTGCGCACCCATTTGCGCAATAAAACGTCCGTCGGAGGTGCCGCCAGTGGTCAGCAGTTCCGGTGTTTGATGATTCACCTCTTCCACCGCCGCCACCACCGCGTCCAGCAACGTACCTTTATCGGTTAAGAAAGGGTCACCACTGTGCGTCCACTCAAGGGTATAGTCGAGCCCATGGGCGTCCAAAATAGAGTAAACCCGCTTTTTGATGGTTTCACTGTCCAGCTCGGTGCTGAAGCGGAAGTTAAACTGCGCATGGCATTCCCCTGGGATGACATTGGCCGCGCCTGTGCCAGCCTCGATATTGGGGATTTGGAAGCTTGTGGGGGGGAAAAACGCATTGCCTTTGTCCCAGAGTGTTTGCGCAAGCTCGGTGAGCGCTGGCATCGCCTGATGCACTGGGTTGTTGGCAAGATGCGGATAGGCGACATGGCCTTGTGTCCCTTTGACGTAGAGATCCCCGGTGATTGACCCGCGACGGCCGTTTTTCACCACATCACCGACATGGTGTGTGCTAGACGGTTCGCCAACAATACACATATCGATCTTCTCGCCGCGCGACATTAGGGTATCGACGACGCGGGTAGTGCCGTTAATAAACGGGCCTTCTTCATCTGAGGTGATTAAAAACGCGAGAGAGCCAGAGTGGTCAGGGTGCTGGGCAATAAAACGCTCAACCGCGACAACCATGGCGGCCAATGAGCCTTTCATATCCGCGGCGCCACGTCCATGGAGGTGATCGTCAATCACTGTCGCTTCAAACGGCGGTGTATGCCATTGTTCGCGCGGCCCTGAGGGAACCACGTCAGTGTGGCCGGCAAAAGCAAACAGAGGGCCTTCCGTCCCCCGCCTGGCCCAAAGGTTAGTGGTATCTTCAAACACCATGGTCTCAATGGTGAAGCCCAAGGCTTCTAACCGCGCAATCATTTGATCTTGGCAGCCGGCATCTTCCGGCGTGACCGATTCTCGGTTTATCAGATCTTTCGCTAAAGCCAGCGTGGCAGAGTCAGTCATCGGGGTTTCCTTACAACAAAAATGAATCGACTATCACATTACGCGAAAATATCAGCGTATTGGTTCTCTTTAAAGCCGAGGTAATAGCTACCTTTGTGTACGAGCAATGGGCGTTTAATGATCGCTGGGTTGTCGAGCATGATTGCGATAGCGCTGGCTTGGTCTAAATGGGCTTTTTGCTCATCGCTTAGTTGGCGGTAGGTGGTGCCACGTTTGTTGATTAACGCTTCCCAGCCCAGTTCGGCAACGAAAGTTTGCAGCATTTGTGCGTCTAAGCCATCTTTCCGGTAGTCGTGATATTGGTAGTCGATACCTTGGTTATCCAACCACTTTAGGGCTTTTTTTAGGGTGTCGCAGTTTTTAATCCCAAATACAGTTGTCATGGTCTTATCGTGATTGTTGGCAAAGGTTTAAGAGTGACACCACTGGTTAATGAACGCAATACTTGGCGCGGCAGGGATGTACGCCATGTGATGGCGCAAAACCGTGTGAAATGCGTGGGTAAATGCGCCTGCAGCACGTCGATTTGATGGCGTTTTGATCAAACGCAAAACCTCTTAGCAGGCGCCATGAATAATGGGATCATTCGTAATTGTTGGAGGTTCGTATGGAACTCAACCCGGTATTCGCTCGGCGCTTGTATCTCGCCGCACTGGTAGAAGAGATGGAGCGCCCAAATGTTCCGCGTTTGATTGAGGCAACAGGCTGGCCGCGTCGCACTATCCAGGATGTGCTCAAATCTTTGTCAGGGCTAGGCATTGATATGACATTTATCCAAGATGGCAAGCGCCACAACGATGGTTATTACCAGCTAAAAGACTGGGGCCCGTTTCGTCGCGATTGGGTCGAGGATAAAAAGCGAGACATTCGCTCGTATATCAACTAGTGATCGCCTGAGGGACGGACCAGTTTCGCCTCGACCAGTGTGCGTCGAATGGCATCAGCACGCTGACGGTTTGCGCCAAAGTCGTAATAGCCAATACGAGAGGCAGAGCGAAGCGCGAGCTGGTTATCACTGAGTGAGACTTCAACATCATCGACAAAGCGCAGCACCCGGGTGGTGAAGCGTAAGTGTGCGTAGTTTTCTTGGGCTGAAACCACTTGAGCACCTGGCATTGAGGCAATTTTCTCAACAATGGTCGCCAAGGCAACATCGGTGTTAGCCAGCGGTAAGGGCGCTAACTGAAATGTCGCGCGCGTGTCTTCTGTTGAAACACAATTAGGGCTGTCACCACAGGCAGTGACAGGCGGTTGTTTTGCCATGGGGCCTCCTTTCGAGCAGCCGAACAGTGTAAAAAGTACAATGAGGCCGAGCAGATTTTTTCCCATTATGCCCCCACGAGCGTGTAACCAATAAACCCTATCCAGCTTACGACGAGTAAAAGCCAAGGTAAACGGCTGTGCCCTTTATCTTGTGCAGTAGGCTGCGGTGAAGAGGCAGGCTCGCTGAGTTGGTCGACAGCTGGTGTCGGTTTTTGCTGCTTCTTGCGCGCTTTGTCCTGCGCCCGCGCCTTTGCTTTTTGTTCTTTTTTGTACTGCGCAATCCCTTTCTCAATCCCTTGAGCGATCAGTTTCGTCTGAGCCTTGGTTTGTCCAGGCTTTTGCGTGGCTTTGGCAACGCGCATGGCGTCTTGTTGCGTCTCTGGCGAAATCGTTGCTTTGGCTTTTGTTTTGGCCATGAGGGCTCCATGTAACGCTAAATAAATGGCTCGTCCCTAGGATAACAAATTTTGCTTTTGCGCTTGCAGTTTTTATCGCATGTCGCCATGGTAAATGCGTGACTTCTCAATCAAAAATCTTATGGACACGTTTCATCATTTCGACGACAAAGGGTATATCAAGGCCCCCCAGATCGCTGTACTGTGCCTGCTACTGTTAAGTCGCGCATGGTGGCTACTGGCGATGGCCGGTGTCAGCCGAGAGCAGGGCAGCGAGCTGCTTGCGCTGGTTTATCCGGACACCGCTGCGTTTTATCTCAGTTTAGGGATTGGCCTGGTGCCGCTTGGGCTATTACTGTTGGTAGGGAACTGCGACAAGGCGCCTGAATGGTTAACACAGCATTGGCACTTAGGTTATTGGTGGGTGTGGCTATTGTGGACGTGGGAAGCCTATCAAGTGGTACATACGCTCACGATGACGGGGGGACGGTTTGATTGGTTGCTTGCCTTGCACGGGCTTTGGTTAGTGTGGGCGAGCCTTTATTGGCTGAGAAGCCAGCGCGTAAAGCGCTTTTTTTATCAGTTCACATAGACTGGGCAACGCCGAGCATAAAAAAACGCAGCACGAGGCTGCGTTTTTTCCTCACTAAGTAAACCTAATTACTTAGTAACGCGCAATACAGATGTTTCACCCACAGTGACGGCACCAGAGAGCTTAGTCAGCTCTTTGATTTCGTCCATGTTAGAGATAACAACCGGCGTTAGCGTTGATTTGGCTTTTTCTTCGAGCATGCCTAAATCAAATTCGATCACGGTATCACCGGCTTTCACCGTTTGACCTTCTTCCGCAATGCGCTTAAAGCCTTCGCCTTTTAGCTCGACAGTGTCGATGCCAAAGTGCACGAACAGCTCTACGCCGTCATCAGACTCAATTGAAAAAGCGTGGTTGGTTTCGAAAATCTTACCGATTGTGCCGTTTACCGGCGCAACCATCTTGTCGCCCGATGGTTTAATCGCAACACCATCACCGACGATTTTCTCAGCAAACACAACGTCAGGCACGTCTTCGATGTTGACGATCTCACCCGACAATGGGGCGATAATTTCAATGGCACTAGCGTCGTTGCTGTCTTCAGACACCAACTTCTTCAGTTTGTCGAACAGACCCATAGTGTTGCTCCTAAGCAGTGATTCTTTGCTGATTGTATATTAGCAAGCGGTTTTTTCCGCAATAAATTTTTCGACATAGGCCTCGATTTCTGCCGCAGTTGGCAGAGTGAGTGCTTTGTCGGCCATCGCTTTCACATCAGCAAAGTTGGCATTACGGATAATCTTCTTGATGCGAGGGATAGAGATGGCACTCATACTAAACTCATCCAAACCCATTCCCATCAATAGTAACGTTGCTTTCTCGTCACCTGCAAGCTCTCCGCACATACCCGTCCATTTACCTTCCGCATGTGAGGCATCAATCACTTGCTTGATAACCGTCAATACAGCAGGAGACAGTGGGTTATACAGGTGCGAAATCAGCTCGTTACCACGATCGACCGCCAAGGTGTACTGGGTCAAATCGTTGGTGCCAATGCTGAAGAATTCCACTTCTTTTGCGAGGTGGTGAGCGATCGCAGCCGCGGCTGGCGTCTCAACCATCACACCGATTTCCAGATCAGCGTCGAAGTCGTGACCTTCTTGGCGCAATTCTGCTTTATAGGTCTCGATCGCTTCTTTCAGCTCTCGGATTTCTTCCACAGAAATAATCATCGGGAACATCACACGGATTTTACCGTGTGCCGATGCGCGAAGAATGGCACGAAGCTGATCGCGGAGAATTTCGCGACGATCGAGGCTAATACGGACTGCACGCCAACCCAAGAATGGGTTCATTTCTTCCGGCAAGTCCATATAAGGCAGATCTTTGTCACCGCCGATATCCATGGTGCGGATGATCACTGGGTGACCATCAATCGCTTTCGCTACCGCTTTATAAGCTTGGTATTGCTCTTCTTCGGTAGGAAGCGAGTCGCGATCCATAAACAGGAATTCGGTGCGATAAAGACCGACACCTTCACCGCCGTTACGGTTCACGCCGTCACAGTCTTTGACTGTACCTACGTTACCGCACACTTCGACTTGGTGACCGTCCAGCGTGATGGCTGGCAGATCTTTAAGCTTAGCCAGTTCCGCTTTTTCGGCGATATGTTGATCGCGAATCGCTTTGAACTTGCTGAGCTCTTGGTCTGATGGGTTGATAACGATTTGGTTGTTAATCGCATCAAGCACCAGCATGTCGCCGTTTTTTACTTTGCTGGTTGCATCATTGGTGCCTACAATCGCTGGTAGCTCAAGCGAGCGCGCCATGATTGAAGAGTGTGAAGTGCGACCACCAATGTCGGTGATGAAACCAAGCACATAATTCAGGTCAACCTGTGCTGTTTCTGAAGGCGTCAGATCGTTTGCAACTAGGATCACTTCTTCGTTGATAGCGCTCAACGACACCATGTTGATGCCAAGTGCGTTTTTGACGAAGCGTGAACCGATATCACGGATATCCGCGGCACGCTCTTTCAGATAATCGTCGTCGAGTGACTCAAGCGTCACCGCTTGTTCTTCGATAACGCTGTAGATTGCGTGATCAGCGGTTGCTAGGTTTGACTTAATGAAGCTGACGATCTCTTCTTCGAGCTCTTCATCTTCAAGCAGCATGATGTGACCTTCGAAGATAGCTTCTTTCTCTTCGCCAAAGGTCTCCCTTGCTTTGTCTTTGATCGCTTCAAGTTGCGTCTTAGACTGTTCGCGAGCATCCAATACGCGCTGAATTTCTTTGTCGATTTGAGACGCAGCAATCTTATCTTTATTGATGACAACGTCTTCTTCTTGCAGCAGCAGTGCTTTACCAAAAGCAATACCAGGTGATGCCAGGATGCCTGAAATCATAGCTTTACCTTACGTTTATCCAACTTAAAACCGATAGAAAAAGAGCCGGATTACTCCAGCTCGTCCATCAGTTTTACTAGGTGATCAACGGCCTGTTGTGCTTGCGCACCTTCAGCAGAGATAGTCACCTTAGTGCCTTTGGTCAAGCCAAGGGTTTGAAGTTTAAATAGGCTTTTTGCGCTCGCGCTCTTACCGTTAGATTCAACAGTGATGTCAGCGTCGTAGCTTTTCGCTTCTTTGACGAACTGCGCCGCTGGACGAGTGTGTAGGCCGTTTTCTGCAGTAATCTCAACTTGCTTCTGATACATGATTC
>NZ_MUFB01000016.1 GCF_001996005.1 Salinivibrio siamensis
CAATATTGCCGTTGTTGACTTTATCCATCATGCGGTCAACGAGGATTTTCTCGGCTCGGAAGGTCTCGCGACGGTGAACAACATGCACTTCTGAGGCAATATTCGACAAGTACAAGGCCTCTTCGACCGCCGTGTTACCACCACCGATCACCGCGACTTTCTGGTTGCGATAGAAAAAGCCATCACAGGTCGCACAGGCTGAGACGCCCCGCCCTTTAAATGCCTCTTCAGATGGAAGGCCAAGATATTGCGCAGAGGCACCGGTAGAAATAACCAACGCATCACAGGTGAACTCACCGTTATCACCTTTTAAGCGGAACGGGCGTGAGGATAAGTCCACGTCATTGATGTGATCAAAGATAATCTCAGTCTCGAATTTTTCCGCATGGGCTTTCATGCGTTCCATCAATGCCGGTCCTGTCAGTCCCTCAGGATCGCCAGGCCAGTTTTCAACGTCGGTGGTGGTGGTCAGCTGGCCACCTTGTTGCATTCCGGTCACCATCACAGGGTTTAAGTTAGCGCGCGCGGCGTAAACAGCGGCCGTATAGCCAGCCGGGCCTGAACCCAGGATCAATAGGTTCGCATGCTTAATGTTACTCATTCACGTCTCCGAGCAGGAAAGAGGTTCGTTTTTGAATGGACTGATTGTAGGTAAATTAGAAAGGTAAAGAAAGGGCACCGTGATGGTGCCCTCGATTTCTATGATTGGCGTGGCCGATTAATGTGCCGACTTCAGTGCGTCCATTGCGTCAACATAAGGTAAATCAAAACCTTCTGCGACTTCTTTGATGGTTACTTGACCGCCAATGACATTCAGACCATTACGTAGATGCGCATCTTCGACCAAGGCATCACGATAGCCTTTATTCGCCAGCTTGACGATATAAGGCAGTGTGGCGTTGTTCAGAGCGACAGTAGAAGTACGTGCTACCGCGCCAGGCATATTGGCAACACAGTAGTGAACGACATCATCCACGATATAGGTGGGATCTGCATGGGTTGTTGCATGTGATGTTGCGAAACAGCCACCTTGGTCGATAGCGACGTCCACCACGGCGGCGCCTGGCTTCATACGCTTAATGTGATCTTCGTTAACCAGCTTGGGTGCAGCAGCACCTGGGATCAGCACGGCACCGACAACCAGATCGGCGTTCAATACGTGTTGTTCAAGGGTTTCTTCTGTGGAGTAGACCACTTTGGCACGCCCTTGGAACTCTTCATCGAGGCGACGTAAGGTATCGACATTTTTGTCGAGAATCGTGACGTCAGCACGCAGACCAACGGCCATACGAGCAGCGTTCGAGCCGACAACACCACCGCCTAGTACCACGATTTTCGCCGGCTCAACGCCAGGTACACCGCTGAGCAGCATGCCCGAACCGCCGTGTGATTTTTCTAGCGCTTGTGCACCTGCTTGAATAGACATGCGGCCGGCGACCTCAGACATGGGCGCAAGGAGTGGCAATCGACCTTTAGAATCTGTTACCGTTTCGTAGGCAATACAGATGGCTTTACTTTTAATTAAGTCTTCTGTTTGCGGAAAATCTGGTGCAAGATGCAAATAGGTGAACAAAATCTGTCCTTCGCGGAGCATCGCACGCTCAACGGCTTGTGGCTCTTTCACTTTGACGATCATCTCTGCTTTGGCAAAGACGTCAGCAGCAGTAGGAAGGATAGACGCGCCGGCGGCTTTATAGTCGTCGTCAGAGAAACCAATACCGTTACCTGCGTTGGTCTCAATGTAGACAGAGTGGCCGTGAGAAATAAGCTCGCGAACACTCGCTGGCACCATACCAACACGGTACTCATGGTTTTTGATTTCTTTTGGAACGCCAATGATCATGCTGTCACCTCTTGTTTATTCAGTGTTATCGGCTGGCTTGTTATTGATATTGTCAATTTTCAGGCTAGTATAAAGGCAACAAACCAGCATTTGATGCTAAAGATTATTTAGATGTTATTTAATTTGGTATATCTTTTTGCAAGGAAGTAACAAGGTGGAATAAAAAATGGTAGATACCAAAAAAAAGCCCTCCAAGGAATTGGACCGCATTGACCGCAACATCCTGAACGAGCTCCAAAAGGATGGGCGAGTCTCTAACGTTGAGTTATCAAAACGTGTTGGTCTTTCTCCTACCCCCTGTCTAGAACGTGTACGACGTCTTGAGCGTCAAGGTTATATCCTTGGCTATACGGCACTGCTTAACCCCCAGTATTTGGATGCATCACTGTTGGTGTTTGTCGAAATCACACTCAACCGCGGCGCGCCTGATGTGTTCGAGCAATTTAACAAAGCGGTGCAAACGCTTGAGGACATTCAAGAGTGCTCGTTGGTGTCAGGGGATTTTGACTACCTGCTTAAAACACGAGTAGCGGATATGTCGGCTTATCGCAAGTTATTGGGTGAAACTTTGCTGCGTTTGCCCGGCGTGAATGACACCCGTACCTATGTGGTGATGGAAGAGGTTAAACAGAGCAATCATCTGGTTATCCATACCCGTTAGCCAGGTGATGAAAAGGGGTGCGATGCACCACCTATCGAGACTGAAGCCGAGCGTCATGCTCGGCTTATTTTTTGTGCGGATAGCATAAGATTGTGTGATATCTCGGTAAAGATTTGGCGTAAACATGCATCATGCCTGCCCTCACGGCATGAATGTGATAAAGTCAGGGCAACATGAGCAAGCCTCAAAGTAGGATGAGGAATGCGGTTCAAGAACGGTATTAAACAGGTGATGATGGAGTTTTCTTTACGTCGGGAGCCCAAAGCGGCTCGTGCTAAAGCGCGTTTAGATGGCGTTCAGCGATTAAAAGAGTGTGGGTTTATTCTGGTACTCGCGGCAGCCGTGTTCACCATGGTGGCCCTATTGTCTTTTAATCCGGCCGACCCATCCTGGTCGCAAACTGCTTGGCATGGTGATGTGCACAATGCGGCGGGTGCCATGGGCGCATGGCTCGCCGACAGTCTCTTCTTTTCGTTTGGCATCTTAGCGTATCCGCTGCCACCAGCGGCGATCCTCGGGGGGTGGGTGTTCTTGCGTCGCCGCAGCGACGATGAACCGATTAATTACACTATTATCGGTGCGCGCATATTAGGACTGTTCATCCTGTTTTTAACCAGCTGCTCGTTGGCCGATTTGAATTTTGACGACTTTTGGCATTTTTCCTCTGGTGGCGTGATGGGGGATGTCACCAACAGTTTGGCGCTGCCGCTATTTAACGTACTAGGCACGACCTTGGTGATGCTGTTTGGTTGGGCGGCCGGCTTTACCCTTTTTACCGGTATTTCTTGGTTAACCATTGTTGACCATCTTGGCGCGATGACGCTCAACGGTGTGACGTGGGCGGTGAATCGGATTCGTGGTGACGCGCCGACCGAGTTAGGCGTGCCAGACACCGAGACACAGAGTACCGCAGCCAATGCATCTGAACCCATGGAGCTCAGTGATTTACGTCGCCTGACGCCGTCAGCGCCGGATAAGGCGGAGCGTACCACCAATGATGAGCACACACAGAACCAGGCTGCGTCGCCTATTATTTTTGGTGGACAAGCGCGTTCGGAAACCGATGTACCAGCGACCGATTATTCATCCGCAGGCGATGCGGCATCCGTGGCCCATGAGAGCGATCAACCTAGTGAACCGACGCTAGGGCAGTGGGATATCGCGATCGAGCACGAAGTGCCATCTTTCTCGTCATCGGATGTTGAGGTAGAGGAAACAGAGGCGATCAGCGCATCAGCGGAGCAAATGAGTGACCACTCGCAAGCGGATGAAGCGCCTTCAGCCTCATCGTCTCGCCACGCCGACACAACCTATGGCAATCAAGATGGACTGTCCGAGCTTGAGCGTGCAGAACAAGCGAGTAGTGGCGCGGATGAGGATGACGATCCCTTCCAAGAAACCATTCGCCAAGCGCAAAAGGCTCAACAGCAGGCGGC
The DNA here is from genome assembly GCF_001996005.1 of Salinivibrio siamensis. GTDB lineage: Bacteria > Pseudomonadota > Gammaproteobacteria > Enterobacterales > Vibrionaceae > Salinivibrio > Salinivibrio siamensis. Next base: position 3,941 of record NZ_MUFB01000016.1, read on the forward strand.
GGGGCTCGACCATCCTTTCCTGGTAAAAGATGAGCCGGATTTACCCACGCCGACAGAGCCTTTCCCGACCCTCGATCTACTCGATCCCGCTCGCCATACTGCAGAGCAGGCGACGCGTGAAGAGCTTGAGAAGATTGCCCGCTTGGTTGAAGCACGGTTAGAAGATTTTAAAGTCCAGGCGCGAGTGGTTGGCGTGTACCCAGGCCCAGTGATCACCCGTTTTGAGCTTGACTTGGCCCCTGGGGTGAAAGTCTCGCGCATTTCTGGCCTATCCAAAGACTTGGCACGTGCTTTGTCGACCACGGCAGTGCGTGTGGTCGAAGTGATCCCAGGGAAGCCCTACATTGGCCTTGAGCTTCCCAATGAGCACCGGGAGACGGTGTTTATGTCCGAAGTGATTGGAAGCGAACGTTTTAAGAATAGCCACTCGCCTATTTCGGTGGTGCTGGGGAATGATATCGCGGGTGAAGCGATTATCACTGATTTGGGGAAGGCACCACATATGCTGGTGGCCGGTACCACAGGCTCGGGTAAGTCGGTGGGCGTGAACGTCATGCTGGTGAGCATGTTGTATAAAGCCTCACCCGAAGACGTACGCTTTATCATGATTGACCCTAAAATGCTCGAGCTATCGGTATACGAGGGGATCCCACACCTGTTGACAGAGGTCGTGACCGACATGAAAGACGCTGGCAATGCCCTGCGTTGGTGTGTGGGTGAGATGGAGCGTCGTTACAAGCTGATGTCGGCGCTTGGGGTGCGAAATCTAAAAGGCTTTAACGAAAAAGTGAAGGCGGCTGAAGCCGCCAATAACCCTATCCCCGATCCGCTCTGGAAACCGGGTGATTCGATGGACGAATCGGCGCCTAAACTCGAGAAATTACCGTATATCGTGGTGGTCGTGGATGAGTTTTCCGATTTGATGATGGTCGTGGGCAAAAAAGTGGAAGAACTGATTGCGCGACTAGCACAAAAAGCGCGGGCAGCGGGGATTCACCTTGTGCTTGCCACTCAGCGTCCGTCCGTTGATGTGATTACAGGCTTAATCAAAGCCAACATTCCAACGCGGATGGCGTTTACGGTGTCTACTAAGACAGATTCACGCACTATCCTCGACCAAGGCGGCGCAGAGTCGTTACTGGGGATGGGTGATATGCTCTTTATGCCCAATGGCTCCAACCACCCCATCCGCGTACATGGCGCTTTTGTCAGTGATGAAGAGGTTCACCGTGTGGTGAATAACTGGAAAGCACGTGGTAAGCCACAGTATCTAGACGAAATAACCAAAGGGGATCAAGGCTCTGATAGCTTGTTGCCCGGTGAAGCACCCTCAGGCGGAGATGGGGAAGAGTTGGACCAGCTTTTCGACCAAGTGGTTGAATTTGTCACCGAGAGCCGCCGAGGCTCTGTCTCTGGTGTGCAGCGCCGGTTTAAAATTGGCTACAACCGTGCGGCGCGTATTGTGGAACAACTGGAAGCACATGGTGTCGTAAGCTCACCAGGCCATAATGGTAATCGCGAAGTCATCGCGCCACCGCCACCCAAAGATTGATCGAATGGAAGGTTTCATGACTCGATTCTCTGCTATCCGCCACCTAATGGTGGTGCTGTCTCTACTTTTTGCATTGTCGGTGCAGGCGAAAACGCAGGCACAACAACACCTGATGGATCGCTTGAGTCAGGTTGACGCCTTTAGTGCGCAATTTTCCCAAACAGTGCAAAGCCCAGAAGGAGAGGTGATTCATCAAGCAAAAGGGCGATTGGCGATTCAGCGGCCAAACTTGTTCAACTGGACCACGACCTCACCCGATGAAACCATCATGATTTCCGATGGCGAGACGCTCTGGTACTACAGCCCATTTGTTGAGCAAGTGACGGCGATGTGGTTGGAGGATGCTACGGCACAAACGCCGTTTGTCCTACTGACACGCAATCAGCCAAGTGACTGGCAGGCTTATCAAATCACCCAAGAGGCTGACACCTTTACCCTAACGCCGAAAACCACAGGCACGATTGGCGAATTTGAAGTCACCGTGAAGCCGGATGGTACCTTGACCGGCTTTACTGTGGTTGAGCAAGATGGGCAACAAAGCCAGTTCACGCTGAGCCAATTTAGCCGACAAGCACCGGCGTCGGACGTGTTTTCGTTTACGCCACCCGACTCAGTGATGCTCGACGATCAGCGCCAACCAAGATAATTGCCTCGGAGGTGACTGTGTCGACCTTACCGCTTGATTTTGCAGACGATTTTCGCCCACTGGCCGCGCGTATGCGGCCACTCACGCTTGACCAGTACATCGGTCAGCGTCATCTTCTCGCCGAGGGTAAACCGCTTCGCCGGGCGATTGAGTCTGGCTCCCTCCATTCGATGATTTTCTGGGGGCCTCCGGGGACCGGTAAAACCACACTCGCCGATATTGCCGCGCGCCAAGCCAACGCAGAGCTGGAACAAATCTCGGCTGTGACCTCTGGCGTCAAGGAGATCCGAGAGGCGATTGGACGCGCAGAGCAAAACAAGCAAGCTGGTATTCGTACCGTTCTGTTTGTGGACGAAGTGCACCGCTTTAATAAAAGCCAGCAGGATGCGTTTTTGCCCCATGTGGAAGCGGGAACGGTCACGTTTATTGGTGCCACCACGGAAAATCCCTCGTTTGAGCTTAATAACGCGTTGCTATCGCGTGCCCGTGTGTACCGTTTAACCAGCCTTGACGAGAGCGATTTGGAAGCGGTGATTGATCAAGCACTTGCCGACTCACAACGTGGGCTCGGTGAGCAGTCTCTGGTCTTTGATGATGGCGTTAAAAGGGCGTTAACGGCAGCGTGCAGTGGTGATGCACGTATGGCGTTAAACCTACTGGAAATGTTGGCAGACATGGCCGATGGCCAAATCACGATGCCGATGCTTAAAGACGTGGCCGGTGAAAAAGTGGCACAGTTCGATAAGCAGGGGGATGCGTGGTATGACTTGATCTCTGCATTTCACAAATCAGTGCGTGGTTCATGTCCCGATGCCGCGCTGTATTGGTATGCACGCATTGTGAGCGCGGGAGGTGATCCGCTTTACGTGGCAAGACGTTTGTTAGCGATTGCCTCTGAAGATGTCGGTAATGCCGATCCGCGCGCGATGCAGGTGGCACTGAACGCATGGGATTGCTTTACCCGCGTCGGGCCTTCGGAGGGTGAGCGCGCCATTGCACAAGCCGCGGTGTATTTGGCCAGCGCCCCGAAAAGCAACGCGGTGTATACCGCATGGAAACAAGCCTTGCGTGACGCGAAAGACACCGCCAACGCGCCCGTTCCCATGCACCTTCGTAATGCACCAACAGCATTGATGGAGCAAATGGGACATGGTGATGGCTATCGCTATGCCCATGATGAACCCAATGCGTATGCGGCGGGCGAGCGCTATCTGCCCCCAGAGCTTGGCGAGGCGCGTTACTATCAGCCCGTCAATCGTGGGCTAGAAATTAAAATCGCCGAAAAGCTCGCCTTTCTCGCTGAGCAAGATGCAAAAAGCCCGCAAAAGCGCTAGGCAAATTTACCCTTTTTGGGTAAGGTTTAACTTCGTCAATTTACAGTCAATAACCCGAAAGCACAGGATTAGCATGCTGGATTCCAAATTACTTCGAACTGAGCTGGAAGAAACCGCTCAACAACTCGCTCGTCGTGGCTTTACGCTTGATGTTGACGCTATGCGTGAACTCGAGGAACAACGTAAGGCGCTGCAAATTCGCACCGAACAACTGCAAGCTGAGCGTAATTCCCGATCGAAGTCCATTGGCCAGGCTAAAGCAAAGGGTGAAGACATTGCACCATTGCTAGAAGAAGTATCAAACCTTGGTGATGAATTGGATGCGGCGAAAACGGAGCTCGCGGCACTCCAGCAAAAAGTGAATGACGTGGTCATGAGCGTGCCCAATCTACCTGCGGCCGACGTACCAAGCGGTAAAGATGAATCTGAGAACCAGGAAATCTCACGCTGGGGCGAGCCGCGTCAATTTGAGTTCGAGATTAAAGATCACGTCGACCTCGGTGAACTCACCGGTGGCCTTGATTTTGCCAGTGCAGTGAAGCTGTCTGGCTCTCGTTTTATCGTGATGAAAGGGCAAATGGCGCGTATGCACCGTGCGCTCACGCAATTTATGCTCGACTTGCACACCAATGAGCACGGTTATATTGAGATGTATGTGCCTTACTTGGTCAATGCGGACAGCTTGTATGGCACCGGTCAGCTGCCGAAATTTGGTGAAGACTTGTTCCACACCCAGCCTGCGACGGAAGAAGGGGTGGGCATGTCGTTGATCCCAACGGCGGAAGTGCCGCTGACGAATATGGTACGTGATGAGATCGTCGATGAAGCCGATTTGCCGCTGTGCATGACGGCACACACACCGTGTTTCCGTTCAGAAGCTGGCTCGTATGGTCGCGATACGCGCGGTCTTATCCGTATGCACCAATTCGACAAAGTTGAGTTGGTGAAGGTGGTTAAGCCAGAAGAGTCGATGGAGGCGCTTGAATCTTTGACTGCCGATGCAGAAAAGGTATTACAACTGCTCAATTTGCCATACCGCAAAGTGTTGCTCTGCACAGGCGACATGGGTTTTGGTGCGGCGAAAACCTATGACCTAGAAGTCTGGTTGCCAGCACAAAACACCTATCGTGAGATTTCATCGTGCTCAAACACCATGGATTTCCAAGCTCGCCGTATGCAGGCGCGTTTCCGCCGTAAAGGTGAGAAAAAGCCTGAGCTGTTGCATACCTTGAATGGTTCAGGCTTGGCGGTGGGCCGTACCTTGGTAGCTATTTTGGAAAACTACCAACAAGCAGATGGCCGTATTGAAATCCCTGAGGTATTGCGTCCATACATGGGTGGACAGACTCATATTGGGTAAGTGTCATCGTGTTGCTATTAAGCCGGCCTTGCGCCGGCTTTTTTATTGCTGTGTATGGTTGAATCTTTGATGGTGTGGATCATTGATGGGTGACAGCGTATTGAAGATATCATCTTCTGGTGTAGGAAAGCGGGCGAGCAGGGCAGCCAGAAAGGTATCGAGTGCATCCAGCATCACGGCGTTAACTTGCTGTGCCAGCGCCAGGCGGCGATTGAGTGACAAGGTGTGTACATCATCAAGCTGTGAGATAACCTGATCTATCTTATCGGTGAATGCATCGCCCAACTCAAGGTCGCGCAGTTGTGCTAAGCGCTTGATGAGTATTTGTTGTTGTAGGCTTAGGGACTGGTGCGCATTGGGCGTTGCGTTCTCCAGTTGTATTGACGCGTAGGAAAAGCGTTGGCGAGCTTGAAGGAGCTCTAACACGGCATACCAAATTTGTTGGTAAGACGAGAGCGTGTGGTCATCACCACAGGCAATTAACACCGGCGGGATAGCTTCATCCACTAAGTACGCTAGGTGCTGCAAGGCGCGGTTTTTCATCTTGGCCTGGGTCACATCATCATATTGTGGCAAGGCGTGAAGGTGATGGAAAAAAAGCCGATACATTGGCTTTTGCGCATGGGGTGCCAAGTGGTGTAATTGACGCGTTTGATCCAGCAATCGTTGATAGTCATACGGATCGACGCGCGGTTGGGTGGCGAGGTAACCTGCGTGCTGGAGCAAAGCCCGTAACTCATGCAGTTGATGCAATCGCCAATCCGGTCGTTGACGATACACGATGACCGCCACCACGCTAGCAATCGTGAGCGCCAGTATTCCTATCATCACTAACCATCCCATATGCTCTCCTTGCTATGGCTTCCGCGTATACAGAGCGGAGCATGAAGCATGCCAAAATTGAGAGGTTAATCACGCCTTGTAGCGCAATGACTGGCGCGTGGATGTGCTCTTACTACGCACCTTACTTGGGCGTGATTGCTCACTCGTAGTGCAGGGGAGAATCGATGGATGGCACCCATTGGACAAAAAAAGAGCCCGACTGGGCTCTTTATTCTCTGCTTGTGCAAATTGACGAGGCAGCAAGGTTACATGACCCGCATACCTGGCTGGGCGCCCTCATGAGGCTCTAAGATCCAAATCTCTTTCCCGCCAGGGCCGGCCGCTAAAATCATGCCTTCTGACATGCCAAACTTCATCTTTCTTGGTTTTAAATTGGCGACCATCACGGTGTGCTTGCCCACCAGATCTTCCGGCTTGTAGGCCGATTTGATCCCAGAGAAAACCTGACGTGTTTCACCGCCAATATCGAGCTTGAATTTGAGCAGTTTATCCGCTTTTGGCACGGCTTCACACTCAAGGATTTTAGCGACACGAAGATCGACTTTAGCAAAATCAACAAATTCGATTTCATCCGCGAGTGGTTCATCGGCAAGTGGCCCTTGCGCGCTTGCTTTCGCTGCTTCTTCAGTCGCGACATCTTCTTTGCTGTCAGCAATCATGGCATCGACCGCTTTTGGATCAATTCGGTTAAATAGCGCCTTGAATTTGGTGATTTGATGGCCAGTCAGCGGGGTCGCAATGCTCTCCCACGTTAAGGTGTCGTTTAAAAAGCCTTCCGCACGCTCGGCCAGTTTTGGCATCACAGGTTTTAGGTAGGTCATCAGCACTCGGAACAAGTTAATACCCACCGAGCAAATCGCTTGCAGTTCGGCGTCTTTACCGTCTTCTTTGGCGATGACCCAAGGGGCTTTCTCGTCGACGTATTGGTTCGCTTTATCGGCAAGCGCAATGATCTCACGGATCGCTCGGTTAAACTCGCGTGCCTCGTAGAGTTCCCCTATGTGCTCGGCTTTATCGATAAAGGTTTGATAAAGCTCAGGCTCAGAGCAAACGGGCGACAGCTGGCCGTCAAAGCGTTTGCTGATAAAACCCGCGTTGCGAGAGGCCAAGTTGACCACTTTGTTGACAATGTCGGTATTCACACGCTGGATAAAGTCATCCAAGCTTAAATCGAGATCATCAATACGGCTGTTGAGCTTGGCGGCGTAGTAATAGCGTAAGCATTCGGGATCAAGGTGTTTTAAGTAAGTGCTCGCTTTAATGAATGTCCCTTTCGACTTGGACATTTTCGCGCCATTGACGGTGACATAACCGTGCACGAAGACGTTATTTGGCTTGCGGAAACCGGCACCGTCGAGCATGGCKGGCCAGAACAGACTATGGAAATAAACAATGTCTTTGCCGATAAAGTGATATAGCTCGGTGTCGCTATTGGCTTTCCAGTATTCGTTAAAGTCGATGTCGCCGCGCTTGTCACAGTAGTTTTTAAATGACCCCATGTAACCAATAGGCGCATCCAGCCAAACGTAGAAAAACTTGCCGGGCTGATCGGGAATTTCGAAACCAAAATAGGGTGCATCGCGGGAAATGTCCCACTGCTGAAGACCGGTTTCGAACCACTCATTCATTTTGTTGGCAATTTCACTTTGCAGTGAGCCGGATTTTGTCCACTCATTCAGCATTTGCTCAAATTGTGGCAAATCGAAGAAGAAGTGTTCAGAGTCACGCATCACGGGCGTGGCACCGCTCACCGCTGAACGTGGGTTAATCAGTTCGGCTGGGGTATAGGTTTCCCCACAGTTATCGCAGTTATCACCGTACTGATCGTCGGCGTGACATTTTGGACACTCACCTTTGACAAAACGATCCGGCAGGAACATTTCTTTTTCCGGATCAAACAGTTGAGAGATTGTACGGCTAGTGATGTAACCTTTATCGCGGAGCTGAGTATAAATAAACGAGGCGAGCTCGCGGTTTTCATCACTGTGTGTGCTGTGATAGTTATCGAAACTGATATCAAAGCCATCAAAATCGGTTTTGTGCTCTTTTTGCACGCCAGCGATCATGGCTTCTGGCTCCACACCCATTTGCTGCGCTTTTAACATAATGGGGGTGCCGTGGGCATCATCGGCACAAATAAAGTGAGTGGTGTTGCCACGCAGGCGCTGATAGCGAACCCATACGTCTGCCTGAATATGCTCGAGCATGTGGCCCAAATGAATCGAGCCGTTCGCATAAGGTAGCGCACAGGTCACCAGAATTTTCCGTGGGTTTGCAGCCATAATCTTGTTTGTTCGCTCTTATGATATGAATGGAATGATTGCGGAAATCTTACCTGATACGATATGCCTTGCCTAGTGCAGGCCGTGAGTGAGGCTGTTTATCCGTTAAACGTCGCCAATCTGGCCTACTATATTTTAATCAATGGGATGGTGATGCATGTTGTTTGGTTCTAAAAAGAAAAAAGCACAAAAACAAAAAGAAGACACGGCCGCCCCGCTGACCAATGTGGACGATGCAGTAAGTCTATTGAATCAGTTTTCACATCCACGTCTGGTGGAGCAGTGGGCAAGCCAACCACATTGGGTGAGCGCGAGTGAAGATGGTTTTAAGGTGACGTTTCCATTTGCAGCGGCGTCAGTGAGGCAAGCGCTTGATGAGTGGCTGAGTGCCCAGTCGACGTCATTGGCGCAGCAGTTTCAACTGACACAGAGAGTGGCGCCGCTAAAAAGTGGTGATAAGGCGCCCGTCAAAGGGGTGAAAAACCTGTTAGTGGTGAGCTCGGCCAAAGGCGGCGTGGGTAAATCGACGACGGCGGTTAATTTGGCACTGGCACTGCAGGCGGAAGGGGCGTCAGTGGGCATTGTCGATGCCGATGTGTATGGCCCATCGCTGCCGATTATGCTCGGCGCTAAAGACAGCGAGCCGCAAACCCATGATGGCAAACTGATGGAGCCTGTGATGCGTCATGGTATTGCCTCTAATTCAATTGGTTACCTAGTGCCCGCTGATAATGCCACTGTGTGGCGTGGGCCAATGGCCTCGAAAGCCTTTGCCCAATTGATCAACGAAACGCGCTGGCCCGAACTTGATTATTTAGTTGTGGATATGCCACCAGGCACCGGTGACATTCAGCTTAGCTTGGCGCAGCAGTTCCCGGTGACGGGAGCGATGGTGGTCACCACGCCACAGGATCTCGCACTGGCTGATGCAATTAAAGGCGTGGCGATGTTTGAGAAAGTACAGGTGCCGGTTCTCGGGGTAATAGAAAACATGAGCTACCACATTTGTTCGCAATGCGGTCATCATGAAGCGATTTTTGGTACTGGTGGTGCAGCGAAAATGGCTCGTGAGCAAGGCGTGCCAGTGTTAGCTCAAGTGCCGCTTCATGTCGCGATTCGTGAGGACATAGACGCCGGCACACCGAGTATGGTGGCGCGCCCTGACAGCGAGCATGCTGCTGTCTATCGTCAAATGGCCGCCACCGTCGCCAGTCAGCTTTATTGGCAAGGGGAAACGCGCCCTGAACAAATAAGCGTACAAACGGTGTCGCCCTGATTGAGCAACGTGCAGCTATCGCAGGCTTAAAGCAGCGGGTCAGTCAGGGAAGCGTGATTTTCTCTGGCGCCAGCGGCTTCAACTCCCTATAATCAGGCGGTTTATGTAGATTCCGCCAAGCTTCCTCTGGGTATTCATATTATGAGTGACAACAACCACCAATGCGTTATTATCGGCATAGCAGGTGCCTCTGCTTCCGGTAAAAGCCTGATCGCTAGCACCATTTATAAGGAATTAAAGGAAAAAGTCGGCGATCATCAAATCGGCGTGATCACGGAAGATAGATATTACCGAGATCAAAGCCATCTCAGCATGGAAGAGCGCGTACAAACCAACTATGACCATCCACAAGCGCTAGACCATGACTTGCTTTGCGAGCACCTAGAAAGCCTCGCGGCAGGTCAGTCTGTCGATGTGCCTGTGTACAGCTACTCAGAGCATACCCGCATGGATGACACCACCACCATGACACCCAAAAAGGTGATCATTTTGGAAGGGATCCTGTTGCTAACCGATCCACGCCTGCGCAATCTTATCCATGCCAGCGTCTTTATGGATACTCCCCTTGATATTTGTTTGTTGCGCCGCATGAAACGTGATGTGGCTGAACGTGGTCGCACGATGGACTCCGTGATGGAACAATATCAGAAGACGGTCCGCCCTATGTTTATGCAGTTTATTGAGCCGTCAAAGCAATATGCCGATATTATCGTGCCACGCGGGGGTAAAAACCGCATTGCGATTGATGTGTTAAAAGCGCATATCGCGCGATTACTGAAAGCCTGATTTGGGTATGATGGTTTCACTGACCTCAATCTCGCTGCTTTTTATGCAGTGGACAACAAGCTAAATGAATGCGGTGCGTGAATGTATCGCCCCATCTATTAACCGTGAGGACTATCCGATGCGACTATGCGACAGGCATATCAAAGAACACCTTGATGATGGCCGCATCAAAATTGAGCCACGTCCGGCAGAGGCGTCGATTTCTGGTGTGACGGCGGATGTGACTTTGGGCAATCAATTCCGGGTGTTTAATGACCACGGCGCAGCATTTATCGATCTGTCTGGCCCGAAAGAAGAGGTCAATGCCCAGCTTGAACGTGTGATGAGTGATGAAATTGAGATTGCTGATGGTGAGGCTTTTTATCTTCATCCAGGCCAGCTCGCGCTTGCTGTCACGCATGAAGCGGTGACCCTGCCAGACGATATCGTCGGCTGGCTTGATGGCCGCTCGTCGTTGGCACGTTTGGGGCTGATGGTGCATGTGACTGCGCACCGGATTGACCCGGGCTGGTCGGGCCGTATTGTGCTGGAGTTCTATAACAATGGTCGTTTGCCCTTGGCGCTACGACCCGGTATGCCGATTGGTGCGTTAAGTTTTGAGCCTATGTCGGGCGCGGCTGATAAGCCGTATAACAAACGCGACAACGCAAAGTATAAAAATCAGCAAGGGGCAGTTGCCTCTCGCATTAGCCAAGACAAGGTTTAACGATTGCAATGCGCCTACGGGCGCATTTTTTTGTTAACGTGGAACCCGATCGCGAAATCATGGTCGATAATGCGGGTATCTCTCGTAAGTGGTATCGCCTGTTACGCACAAGGAGCATCTTGCAATGATAAAAAAAATCGCCCTTACTCTCGCTGTTTTGGTGGTGGTCGTCATGGGTGGCATCGCCGCTTTGCTCGCCACCATTAATCCTAACCAGTTTAAGCCATTGTTGGTCGAGCAAGTTAAAAAACAGACAGGCTATGACATGGTGATCGGTGGCGACATTGCTTGGCAGTTTTGGCCAAGTTTGGGTTTTTCAATCGAGGATGTCGCGATAAAAAATCGCCCCGGCTTTGATGAACCCGATTTGATGCGCTTATCTCAAGCACGCCTCTCTGTCGATGTGTTGCCTTTGATGTCGCAAACCTTGCAGATCGGCGAAATTACATTGCAAGACCCACATGTGTTTATTCAAACCCTGAGTAATGGGGAGAGCAACCTCATCGCGGCATCGCCGACGGCTGAGCCTCAAGCTGAGCCAGCGCCACAATCAGGCACATCCGCTGATAGCACGAGCACCGAGGCAAAGGCGTGGAACGTATCGCTACAAGGGCTCAGTGTGGCCAACGCGAGTGTGGTCGTCAAAGATGACCAAGCGGGCACCATGACAGCGTTGCGCGATGTGGATCTTGAGGTGGGCAATCTGGCGACGGATGTGTGGACGCCACTGTCAGTGTCGTTGCGCGGCGAGCAAAATGACGCTCGCGTTGAGCTGGAAGGTCAAGGTGAGTTGAAATTGGCCAGTGACCTGATACAAAGCCAGATGCGCAAACTGGCGTTGACGCTCTCCGCCGAGCAAGGTGCACTGACCCTAGAACAAGCGAACCTTACCCTCGATCGTTTGGCGCTGGGTGAGGCGGCGCAGTTGGGCTTTAATATCAACGCGCAAACCGCAGACATCGACGTTGAAAGCTCGGGGCAAGCCCAGGTCACTATCGCAACGACGCAAGATAAGATCACGGTTCAGGGGTTAGACATGCTCACGACGGTGTCTGGCGAGCCTATCCCCAACCAGTCGCTTAGCCAAGCGCTAGCCGCTGATATTGTGTTTGACATCAACCAGCAAACGTTGACGGTCAGTGAATTGATCAGCCGATTAAACGACGATGATGTTGTGGTGGATGGCAAAGTGGCAGTTAAATTGACKGAGATCCCCCAAGTCCGCTTTGCGCTGAATACCAACCAYATTGACCTCGATACGCTGATACCGACAGACAATGCAGCGCCTAATCAATCTGCAAACGATAGTGAATCTGGCTCTAATGATAAATCCAGCCCGAGTACGCAAGCGGCGCCACTGAGCAAAGAAGAGCCTGATTTGAGTGTGTTGAAGACGCTAGATATTGCCGGCTCACTGGCAATGAAAGGGCTTACTGTGAGTAACGTTACCTTAGGGCAAATACGCGCGACGGTGGCCATCGACCGTGGCAAGGTCGACGTGTCAGAGCTGACGACGCAAGCCTATGAAGGCAGCGTGGTTGTGCAAGGGATGTTAGATGCTACGCAAACTCCCGCTCGCTATCAGGTGAGTAAAAAAGCACGTGGGATCCAAGTGCTTCCGCTGCTGGAAGATGCTGCCCAGGTTGATCTTTTAGAGGGTAAGGGTAACGTCGATATCAATGTACAGGGCAAAGGTTTGTCGCCGTATGCATTGCGTCAAGCGATTCAAGGCAGTGTCGCTATTTTCTTCGAAGATGGCGCGATTAATGGGATAAACTTGGCGCAGATGCTCAGAGAGGCGAAAGCGACGCTGAAAGGTGAGTCGGCAGCGGCCGCCAATGAAGTACGTAAAACAGACTTTAGCGCACTCACTGCGAGCTTTACCTTAGGCAACGGCATGGCACGCACCACCGACTTACTGTTGGAAGCGCCCGCGCTTCGGGTACGTAGTGACGGACAAACCGATCTGTTACAAGAGACACTCGATTTTAATGTCTATACCTCGGTGGTCGAGACCAGTAAAGGCCAAGGCGGTAAAGATATTGATGAACTGCGTGATGTCACCATCCCAGTGACGGTGGCCGGTACCTGGCAATCGCCGAGCTATAAACTAGACATTAAGCAGCTACTCAGCAGTAATAACGCGTTGGAAGAAAAAGCCCGCAAAGAGGCGCAACGAGGGTTGAAAAAGCTACTGGGTGATAAAGCGGATGACGATAAGGTCAAAGAGACGGCAGATAAACTCCTTAATTTATTTCAGTGATCGGCTGACAAGCTATCGGGCTATCTAATGCAAAGCCATTAAAGGACGTTTTATGGATTCTGTCACGCAAGCAGCGTTGGGCGCCACTGTCGCGGGTCTGGTTGCCGGTAAACGTTGCTCTCCGAAAGTGTTACTGGCGGGCGCAGCCCTCGGAACCTTACCGGATCTGGATGTATTGATTGATTACGGCGACCCGGTGGCGAATACCGTGAATCATCGTGGCTTCAGCCACTCGTTGTTTGTGTTGCCTTGGGTCGGCGCACTCATTGCATGGTGCTGGTGGCGCTGGCAGCGTCAGTGGCCACTTTGGCAAGTGATGACGCTAGTCATCGCGGTGCTTGTCACTCATCCATTGCTCGATGCAATGACGGTATATGGAACCAAGCTATTCTGGCCGCTTGAGGTGCCATCGGTAGCGGTGGCGAGTCTGTTTATTATCGATCCCCTGTATACGGTGCCTCTACTGGTTGCGCTCATCAGCGCATTGGTATGGCGCCATCTGGGAGCCAAGGCATGTGGTGTTGGGTTGATGGTCTCGAGCCTTTACTTGGCCAGCTCTGTGTACCAGCTCCAACAAATAAAAACCCGTGTTGCTGAACAAACACAAGGAACCTTGCTGGAAGGCCAGCCGTTAATCATTATGCCAACGCCGTTTAATACCTTACTGTGGCGTGTGGTCGTCAGTGGCGAAGAGCAATACTGGGAGGGGTTAGCCTCACGACTTGATGCCAACCCGTCAATTGATTGGGTGGCGCAGCCTCTAGGAGAGTGGCCACTGGCCAACTCTGATACCCTCAGCGCTCTGCGGACGTTTTCACGTAATTTTATTCGCTTTGAAAACCGAAACGGGCAGCAGGTAGTCACCGACTTGCGCTTTGGTGTGGCCGCCTATCAGCCGTTCCAGTTTTTGCTTGCAGAACAAAATACAGACGGGGACTGGTACCCTGTGTCGCCCAAACAACTTGAGCCTGGCCCGTTGCCCGAGACCGCGCTACCCGCGTTGTGGCAACGTTTGTTGGGCGATCAATCGATTGACGCGAAACTCTGCCGGCAGTCGTGTCAGCAAACTGACCCGCGTTGGGCCGAGCCCATCTCATCTGCCGCCTTACCGGCGACGGCCTCTGAAAAACAATGAGCGCACGCCGTGCACACGTATTGTCTACGTTGTTAAAGGTTACCAATCAATGCCTTGGCGCGCTTTAATGCCGGCATCAAACGCATGTTTGACATTGCGAACTTCAGAGACAGTATCGGCGATTTCGATTAAACGACGGTGAGCGCCTCGACCCGTGATCAGCACAGATTGCTCACTTGGGCGTTGGCTAATTGCATCGATGACATCGTCCAGGTCAATGTAGCCATAGGTGATCATATAGGTGATTTCGTCCAGGACGACCAAATCATAACTAGGATCGCTGAGCATGGTTTTGCATGCTGACCAGATTTTTTGTGCGGCTTGCGTGTCGGCCGTTTTATCTTGGGTATCCCAGGTAAACCCTGTACTCATCACATGAAAGTCCACGCCATGCTGACTGAGTAAGTCTCGCTCACCACATGCCCACGCTCCCTTGATATACTGCGCCACCCCGCATTTGAAACCATGGCCTGCGGCGCGTGCGACGGTGCCAAAAGCGGATGTCGATTTGCCTTTGCCGTTGCCTGTAATAATAAGAAATAGCCCTTTTTCTTGTTGTGCGGCGTCAATCCGAGCATCGACTTTTTCTTTCAGTTTTTGCTGGCGCTGTTGATGACTGTGTTCTGACATGTGATTTCCAACCTTTGGTTAACTTAGGTCTATAGTAAAGGGACGATAGGGTGGATGCCACCCATGACATTCTGGCCGCAAACCGACGGCCCCAGCCAAAGGACGCTATGATGAGAAAAGGAACGCACGCTCTTATTGCTTTGTTGGCTCTATGCTCGCTGCCTGCTGTGGCGGGTAAACAGATAGATTATCAGTTAGACGGGGAGGCATTTTCCGGCTACCTAGCTATCCCTGCCTCTTTTGAGAAAGGCAGTGTGGTGATTATTCATGACTGGGATGGGCTAACGGACTACGAACGTCAACGTGCGGATATGCTGGCAAACTTGGGCTATCGTACGTTTGCATTAGACATGTTTGGCGCCGGGAATCGACCGACCAGCCTAGAGGCGAAGAAAGCGGCGACTCGTTCACTGTATGAAGACAGAGTGCGGATGCGCGAACTGATTGAAGCAGGGATGAGTGCCGCGCAATCGCAAGGTGTGACGCAGCCAGTAGTGGCTGGCTATTGTTTCGGTGGCACGGTGACGTTAGAGCTTGCACGCAATCCAGGCAATATGCCTGTCAGTGGCTACGCGAGTTTTCATGGCGGTTTGGGCACGCCAGATGGTCAAGGCTATTCAGAGGACATTGCGCCACTGTTTATTGCTCATGGTGGGGCGGATAAAGCGGTGCCCATGGCAGATTTTGCGACCTTTATACAAACGCTAGAGCAGGCGGGTGTCGATTACTGGTCGCAAGTGTATGGTGGGGCGCCGCATGCGTTTACCGTATTTGGCTCGGAGAGGTACCGTGAAAAAGCTGATAAAAAGTCTTGGCAGGCGTTTAAAACGTTTTTGACGGATCGGATGGAATAGTGACACGAGGAGAAAAGAAATGATTCGTCATGTATTGCTTGTTCGTTTTACCGCTAACGCGCGCGATGATCAGATCCAAGCATTGAAAGATAAATTTGAATCAATGCCTAGCGTCATTGATGGCGTTGGGCCGGTCGAATGGGGAGAAAACAACAGCCCAGAAGGTAAAGACCAAGGCTACACGCATGTGATTGTGATGACGTTTCGTGATAGTGCTGCGCGGGAGCGCTATTTACCGCATCCTGAACATGAGGCGCTAAAAGCGATATTTCGTCCTATCCTGGAAGACATTATTGTTGTGGATTATTCCGTGCCTGCATAGGTGCTGACAAACTGCCCTATCACCGAGTATTACCTGCCTCACTATAGGCAGTGCTTAGCCTTATTGGTAATCTGAGGGCTTATCAATAAGGAGGTTTGACGCTGATGACAACTGATAATCAAAGGCCCAGTGTTTTGGTGGTGTGCTTGGGTAACATCTGTCGTTCGCCCACCGCAGAAGCCGTATTACGTGCTCGCGCACAGGCGCGAGGCTTGGCAGTCGATATTGATTCGGCGGGCACGGCAGGTTATCACCAGGGTAATCCGCCTGATAAACGTAGCCAAGCGGCGGGGCAGGCGAGAGGCTACTCGTTTGAAGGTATTCGAGCGCGCCAGGTCGGCCCCGCAGACTTTGTGTGTCATGACATGATTCTGGCAGCCGATGAGAGCAACCTGGCTGACTTGCAAGCGCAATGCCCACCCGAGCACCAAGGCAAGCTGTCTTTATTCCTCCACTGGGGAGAGCATACCGAGGGGCCGATCCCCGACCCTTATTATGGTGGCCCTGACGGCTTTGAGCGCGTGTTAGACTTGCTTGAACAAGCGGCAGATGGGGTGCTGAATCATATTGAAGCGCATCTTTTGCCTCGATAGTTGAGAGAGTGCGCGTCTAGGATGAACGCATGGGTGGGAAGAATAAGCAAAAGGCGCGTGATGAACGCGCCTTTGTTTTAAGCCTACGTGAGCTGACTTACCATTTCTTTTTCGGTGCAAACAACTCGTCTAGATCGCTTCTTTCTTCTTCTTGCTCCGACTGGAGTTTTTCATGGCCCGTATTCAGTGTATGGGTAATATCGCTATGCATTTGCTCTAAATGCTTTTTCATCTCTTGCGAGTAATCATCGGTTTTGGGCGAGACCACATCAATGGCTTTTTTCAATAACTGCTGAGCGGTGCCCATTTGCCCTTTTTGCTTGGCGTCATTGGCACGCTTAATCACATTCTCAATATTGATTTTAAGTTGCATCTTTTCCAAGCGTGCGTTCTCAGCCACAAACGCTTGCGTCGCTAGTCGTCCCTTAGAGTGCTCCGCTTTCACCACGGAGCGCAGACGTTTTACTAGCTTGAGCATCGAAATCGCTTGTCGATCGTTATCTGGCACTTTAAAGGAAGTCGACTCGCGGTTTGAGTAGCTTTGTTTGATTTCATCGATCTGCGCTTGCGTCGCACTAATACGTTGCTTGATGGATTTATCGGAATCATCAATCTCGTACATGGCTTTCAAAGAATCTAGGATCTTCTTATTCAAGCAAACCAACAGCGTCCCGCTATATGGCAGATTATGTGCATTACCAATCAGCTCTTCAGTGGCGTCAATCACTGCAATGTGCTTAGCCATCTCTTGGCGCTTGTGAGATTCAATTTGCTTACGTTGTTGAGCCAATATGTTGTAGCCGACAATCAGGCCGAGCAATATGACACAAAGGCCAGCTATCAAGGCAATATTCATAATTCAGCGTCGATGTTCCTTGTAATAAACTCAACTGGTTAAGATACACGATCTCAACCGACAGAGATAGCATCAATCAAGGATGGAGGCAGCATGAGTGATCCGCCTCTAACTCTGCACATTACATCCGATTCGCATGCGCTGGTAATAGTGTGGCCCATAATCGTGCACTTGGCGATAAACTGGTTGAAATAATCGGATTTTAGCGATTGGGCAATACCCTATTTGTTCACCAAATTGCTTAGTGAATGTGCAATCGCTAACGTTTATATAACCAAAGCCTATTAAATAGTCTAATTTGGGTATATAAATAATCTATCACAACCCAATGCTGTCACTTAACCCATGAGGCTCGCGCGTCTGCACTATGAAATTACAACAGCTTAGATATATCGTTGAGGTCGTCAACCACAACCTAAATGTGTCTGCGACCGCAGAGAGTTTGTATACCTCTCAGCCTGGGATCAGTAAACAAGTTCGATTACTAGAAGACGAACTAGGCGTGCAAATATTTGAGCGCAGTGGCAAACACCTTACCCAAGTCACTCCTGCTGGTGAGGCCATTGTGGAAATATCTCAAAGTATTTTGTCTCGGGTTGAAAGCATTAAAGCGGTGGCGAGTGAACATACTCATCCAGAAATGGGAAATCTCAATATTTCCACCACCCACACACAGGCACGATATGCACTGCCCGATGTGATCAAAGCATTTACTGCCCGCTACCCTAAAGTCTCTTTGCATATGCATCAGGGAACGCCGACGCAGATCTCCAGCTCGGTCGCCAAAGGCACCTCAGATTTTGCTATCGCGACCGAAGCTTTCCACCTCTATGAAGACTTAGTGATGCTGCCGTGTTACCACTGGAATCGTTCGATTATTGTGACGCCTGATCACCCACTGGCACAGAAAAAAAACAATATCACCATTGAGGATTTAGCGGCCTATTCTCTTGTGACCTATGTCTTCGGTTTTACCGGGCGTTCAGAGTTGGATGAGGCGTTCCATCGCGCCAACCTCACTCCCAAGATTGTATTTACCGCCACAGACGCGGACGTAATCAAAACCTATGTGAAGTTAGGGTTAGGGGTTGGCGTTATCGCCAGTATGGCGATGGATAGCCAAGCTGACTCGGATCTGGTCGCCATTGACGCTAGCCATATTTTTGGTGCTAGCACGACCAAAATTGGATTTCGTAAAGGCACCTTCCTTCGCAGCTACATGTATGACTTTATTGAACGCTTCGCCCCACACTTGACGCGCAATATGATAGATAAAGCGGTGGCTCTGCGTTCAAACGAAGAAATTGATGCCATGTTTAAGGACATTCCGCTGCCAATTCGCTAAACTGCCCGTGTACGACAAGGCTGCGTCAAGCAGCCTTTTTTGATCACGCTTTTATTCAAGTCCTGATAGCAGCCATGTCTTCCGTCTCTTTTCAGCAGCAGTTCACTCAATTAACCCAACTTCTTACCCAGTTTCAATGGTTATGGCAACCGATGCCAATGGCACATAGATGTTTACCGTGGCAGGAAGAAGACGCATTGTGCGCTTGGCTAGCCAGCTTGGATTATTCCCAGATAACAGCACTCAAGGCAGCACCTGAAGCTGTGATTACCCAGTTGTCGAGCTGGTGGCCTGCGTTGGCGTCATTGACCGAACTGACTGCTGTACCGCAGGCGAGTACGACCAAGGTGGGTGTGGATCCGCGGTTGGCGGTAGGGGTTCCGGGAAGAAAGTGGGCGCAAATCGAGGCATACATCGGTGCGGTTCCCACTCACGGGGAGACGGTACGCTATCTCGAATGGTGTGCCGGAAAAGGGTATCTCGGGCGTGCCATCTCATCGGTGACCGGTAAGCCGGTTGAGAGTATCGAATGGCAAAAAGCACTTTGTGATCAAGGACAAGCGTTTGCACAGCGCAACGCCCTCGCGATGCGATTTTATCCCTTAGATGCCATGGGCACGGAGGCTGCCGCTGTGATGGCCGGTTGTGACCACGGATTAGCGTTACATGCCTGCGGCGACTTGCATGTAACGCTCCTGCAAAAAGCAGTGACGTGTGGTATGCCGCGTCTATCCGTCTCTCCATGTTGCTATCAGCTGATTCGGGGGGAGATTTATCAGCCACTCTCGGATGTCGCCCAGAATACGGGAATGCGGCTGACAAAAGCTGACCTTAAACTTGCCGTCCAAGAATCGGTGACTGGCGGACAGCGAGTGCGTCGCCAACGGGAACAGGAAGTTATTTATCGCTTAGGCTTTGATGAATGGCAGCGAGACTGGCAAAACCAGGATCATTACTTGCCATTACCTGCACTGAAAAAATCACAACTTAGCCAAGGGTTTGCGGAATTCTGTCGTTGGGGTGCGGCACAAAAAGGGCTCTCGTTACCCGATGATTTCGATGTGGATGGCTACTTTCGCCGCGGGGAGGTGCGTTTTTCCATTCTCGAACAAATCAACGTCGTTAAGAGCGCTTTTCGCCGAGCAATGGAAATATGGCTGGTGTTGGACAGGGTGTTATRTCTTGAGCAACACGGATACTCGGTGAGTCTGATGCAGTTTTGTGAGCGTGAATTGACGCCTCGCAATCTATTGATTCATGCTGAAATGATTAATGCGCCCAGCACACCAGCCCATCCTTGACGTGTTACGCGCGGTGAACAAGTGTCGATAAGATGATCAGCCGTAAAAGCTCGCTCAAGACTGAGTAAATCGTTACACTCTGGTTACCTATCTTTACCTGAAGTTACTTTTTATGCCTGATATCGGCGTTTCCATAGCGGTGGCCATGATCTTGGGTCTCGGCTGTTTTGTGCAAAGCTTGGTAGGCTTTGGTATGGCGATTGTGGCGGCACCACTATTGCTGATGATTGATCCCAAACTCGTCCCAACCACCATTTCTATGGTGGGGCTGACATTGGCGAGCATTAATGCTTGGCAATATCGGCATCAACTCTCATTTAGTGATCTTAGTTGGGCTTATTTAGGCCGTGTGCCGGGGACTGCCGTGGCTGGGGGCGTGATGTTAGTCGTCACAACACAAATGCTGGAAATTATCATCGGGGCAGCCGTCTTAATCGCAGTATTGGCCAGTGTCATGCGCTTTGACATTACCCCTAATCGACGAAACTTTTTTGTCGCCGGTTTTACCTCTGGGGTGATGGGCACGACGACGAGTATTGGTGGCCCGCCAATGGCCCTTGTACTGCAACACTCTGATGTCAATAAGATGCGCGCATGCCTGGCGGGGTACTTTGCGATCAGCTGCATCTTGTCTTTGATCGCCTTAAGCGCCACGGACTTTCTGACATGGTGGCACTTAAAGCAAGCGGCTTTTGCGGTGCCTGCCGTACTGGTGGCGACATGGCTTGCTTATCGGGTCGCACCAAAGGTGAAACCGCAGCTCGTCCGTCGGGCAATGTTGCTACTTTGTACCTTAGCTGGGGTCAGCACGCTGGTACGCGGCTTGATGGGTGGATGAAACGTGTAAAACGCAATGACGCCCCAGAGTCAGTGGGGCGTCATTGAATCATTGGATGGTTAGTGAGTGATAATCAGCCAATAAATTGTGCCACCACAACGCTTATTCCTCCCACCATTGCCAAGCTAAGGCCAAGGTTCCCGCCAATCACCTGATAATGCTCATCCGTCGAGACGGTTTGACGTGCTTTACGCACCATCAGCACAGGTAGCACCACCGCAAGAATCACCAGAGCAATTGCCGCGTAACCTAACGCAGTGATAAACCCTTGAGGGTAGAAAAGTGCGAACACCAAAGGCGGTAAGTAAGTAATAGCGGCGGTTTGCAAGCGGCCACGCACACTGTCTTGGCGATTAAAGCTATCGGAAATAAAGTCAAATAATCCTAAGCTAACGCCGAGAAATGACGTGGCTAAGGCTAAATCAGCAAAAAGCGAAATGCTGGAGGCGATATAATCTTGTTGCACCACCGATTGGATGATGGCAACGAACTGAGACAGTTCACCGTTTTGCACCAAGGTAGCTTGTGCCACTGTTCCTAAACTCGCGACTTGCCAAAAAATGTACAGTGCAAGTGGAAGAGTCGAGCCGACGATCATCACTTTACGTAGTGAAGGCAGATCTATCCCGACATAACGTACAATCGAGGGGATACTGCCGTGGAAGCCAAAAGAGGTGAAAATAACGGGCAGTGCAGCGACCAAGAGCCCTTTTTCGACTGGCATCTCTACGAGGTTAATACTGGAGACGTGTGGGGTGAGTAAGGTTAACGCTAAAATCAGGAATAAGACTTTAACAGTAAATAAACCACGGTTGATTAAATCCACTTTACTCGTACCCAGGGTCACCACTAAGCCAAATACGAGGGTGAACAACACCGCACCGGCTGCTGGCGGTAGCTCGATGGTTGACCATTGTGCCAGCTTCTCATTGAGCTGGCTCCCACCGCCCGCAATATAAGCGGCGCACAGAGAGTAAAATAAGAACAACATGGCGAATGAGGCAAGCCACTTGCCCTTATCCCCTAAAAACTGTTTGGCCAGACTGTGTAATGTGGCATCCGCGTCAGCGTACTGATGGACCTCTAGCATTAATAGCGCTGTGTAGGTCATCAGAGCCCACATCGCCCCCATTAATGCCATCGATGCCCCAAATCCAATACCAGCGGAGGCAAGTGGTAAAGCTAGCATGCCTGCGCCAATGGTTGTCCCTGCGATAATCAGCGAACTTCCTAGTACTTTATTCATATTATGTTTAACCAGTGTTAATAAAAAGTTAATTATTGTGTTCGCACAAAAGATAACGTGAATTTATGCGCATTGTGCACTGTCTATGCAGATAAAAAAACGGATGCGTGTAATGCTAAAGGTACGAATAAGTAAAGTAAAGTGTACGGTTAGGCTGGGGTAGTGAATCGAGCGGTCTAATGTCATAATCAAAGACGAATCACGGTGACCAATAAGGAGCGGCAGGGTGGAAAACCAACAACATCAAGCACCAATGCCACAAATCGCGATGCTTTCTACCGGAGAGGAAGTGTTGCTGGGAGATATCACGGATACCAATGCAGCATGGCTATCAAGGACGTTATTTGAGAACGGGCTAACAATGTCTCGTCGCGTGACCATTGGAGATGACCTTGATGATATGGCGATCGAGCTGGTTCGATTATCACAGACAGAGCAAGTGGTCATTGTGAACGGAGGGCTGGGACCGACCACAGACGATCTCACTACGGCAGCAATGGCATCGGCGATGGGGGTTGAGCTAACACTGAACGAAGCGTGGCTTGATGAGCTGAAACAGCGCTTTGAGCGACACGGCCGGCCGATGGCACAAAGCAACCTTAAGCAAGCGATGTTACCTGACGGTGCGCGCTTAATTGAGAACCCGAAAGGGACGGCGTGTGGTTTTCACTGTGAACTCAATGGGTGTCATTTTTATTTTACACCTGGTGTGCCCTCTGAGTTTTTCGACATGGTTGAGCGCCAAATCCTTCCTGAGTTGTTACATGTTTACGCGGCAAAAGCGCGATCGTGTTACCGTTTGTTTACATTTGGCTTGTCAGAGTCCGGGATCAGTGACGTGATGGCATCATTAGTGCTTCCTGACGATGTGTCACTGGGATATCGCTCGAGTTTGCCTTTTATTGAGGTGAAGCTGTTTATTGATGCAGAGCATGATGAAAAAGACACCATACTTGAGGCGCTGCAACATCGGCTCGCTGATTATGTGGTGTCATATAATGAGCCAATGGCTTCAGCATTAGCGTTTGATGTTAATCGTCACGGTATTGCGTTGAAAGTGGCTGAGCAGTTCACCGGTGGCTGGCTATCAAGCTTACTCAATGGGCAAGCGGCTTATTTGGTTGAACAAGGCTGGGTGATGTCGAACGCCCATGTGCCAGAGCAAGCGTTGGCCAATCCGTTAGCAGCCTCACTGGCGATGGCCAGTGCGACGATCAGCCCCGAGCAAAAGCAAATTGGCCTTGCCTGTGGTCCGGAACTTCACGGACAAATTTGTGTGGCTATCTCCACACCCGAGGGCGAGTGGGGACAGCGATTAAGCTTTAAACGGCAACTGTCTCACGACGATGCGCGCTGTTACATCTCTACGGTGTTATTAGATATGTTAAGGCGCTACTTAAATGGATATACGGTGATTGCCGATTATGCCTCACTGACGCGACATGACGATATTTATATTGATGCAGACAGCATAGAATAGAAGGTCGGTAAGAGAAGGGAAGGCGAGGCGATTGTATTACGCCTCGTTAACTTGTTTTTTGATGTCAGCGGGTTGGTAGTCGAACGCAATGGACACATCAGTCTGCGGCGCACTTTGACAAGCGAGGATTTCGCCTGGCATCACAAAGGCCATGCTTTCTCCCTGCGTGACAGACCCTTGATTAAGCTTACAGCGGCATGCGCCACACATGCCATTTCGGCATTGATATTCAGGCTGAATACCGGCGTCTTCTAACTGCTCTAGCAAGTTTTGGTGGGTGTTGCCACCCACCGTTATGCCGTTCACTTCGATGGTGATACGGGTCATAGTTCGAAGTCACCAAAGTCTTCGACGCTGACTTCGTTATCGATCTGACCGACCAGATACGAGCTAATTTCTGCTTCCTGTGGGGCCACCTGAACATTATCCGAGGACAGCCAAGCGTTAATCCAAGGAATGGGGTTTTGTGTCGCATTGTCATAGGCAGGCGCTAAACCCACGGCAGACATACGCAGATTGGTAATGTACTCGACATACTGACACAAGATATCTTTGTTCAGGCCGATCATCGAGCCGTCACGGAACAAATACTCAGCCCAGTCTTTTTCTTGCTCAGCCGCTTTCTTGAACAGATCAAAACACTCTTGCTCGCATTCTTTGGCAATGTCGGCCATCTCAGGGTCGTCTTGACCGCTACGTAGAATGTTGAGCATGTGCTGCGTGCCGGTCAGATGCAAGGCTTCGTCACGGGCAATAAACTTGATGATCTTAGCATTACCTTCCATCAGTTCACGCTCGGCAAAGGCAAAGGAGCATGCAAAACTGACATAGAAGCGAATCGCTTCAAGCGCATTGACCGACATCAGGCACAAATACAGCTGGCGCTTCAGCGCGCGCAGGCTGACGGTGACTGTCTGGCCATTGATCGAATGCGTCCCTTCGCCAAGTTGGTGATAATAGTTACTCAGCTGAATAAGGTCATCATAATACTGGGCAATGTCTTCTGCGCGCTTTTGAATGTGCTCATTCATCACGATGTCATCAAACACAATCGCCGGATCAGCCACAATATTACGAATAATGTGGGTATAAGAGCGAGAATGAATGGTTTCAGAGAAGCTCCAGGTTTCAATCCAGGTTTCGAGTTCTGGAATAGAGACCAATGGGAGTAGCGCGACGTTAGGGCTGCGGCCTTGGATAGAGTCCAGCAACGTTTGATACTTCAAGTTACTGATGAAAATATGCTTTTCATGTTCAGGTAGCTTGTTGTAATCAATACGATCGCTCGATACGTCCACTTCTTCTGGGCGCCAAAAGAACGACAACTGCTTTTCGATCAGTTTTTCAAAAATTTCATATTTTTGCTGATCGTAGCGGGCAACATTAACGGACTGACCCAAGAACATGGGTTCTTTGAGCGGGTCATTGTTTATTTTAGAAAACGTACTGTAAGCCATGAATCTTATAAACCTCTAGAAAAGGGCCCAGAGGCCCTTTGCATGTCGTGTGTTAGATCTTACATGCACCGCCGGCACAATCGTCTTCAGCAGCTTGCGCCGCGGTTGATTCCGACTGACCATCGCTCGCGCCATCACGGGTGTTGTGGTAGTACAGGGTTTTAACCCCCAGTTTGTACGCGGTGAGCAAATCTTTAAGCAGCTGGTTCATAGGAACTTTACCGCTTGCATGTCGGCTCGGATCATAATTGGTGTTGGCAGAAATCGCTTGGTCGACGAATTTTTGCATGATACCGACTAGCTGTAAGTAGCCTTCATTGCTGCCAATGTTCCAGAGCAGTTCGTAATTATCTTTATACTTGTGATACTCAGGTACCACTTGTTTGAGAATGCCATCTTTTGAGGCTTTCACCGAGACAAAACCACGTGGTGGTTCAATGCCATTGGTGGCATTTGAAATTTGTGACGACGTTTCTGATGGCATCAAAGCGGTCAGTGTTGAGTTACGCAAACCATGGGTTTGGATATCCTTGCGCAAGGTTTCCCAATCCAAGTGTAACGGCTCATCACAAATCGCATCCAAGTCTTTCTTGTAGGTATCGATAGGAAGGATACCTTGCGAATAAGTGGTTTCGTTAAACGCAGGACACGCGCCTTTTTCTTTCGCCAGCTCCACGGATGCACGCAATAAGTGATATTGAATCGCTTCAAAGGTACGGTGCGTAAGGCCATTCGCACTGCCATCCGAATAACGTACACCGTGCTTGGCGAGGTGATAGGCAAAGTTAATCACACCCACACCGAGTGTACGGCGGTTCATGGTCGCTTTGCGCGCGGCAGGTAACGGATAATCTTGATAGTCCAATAACGCATCAAGCGCACGAATGGTCAAGTCGGCCAGTTCACCCAGCTCGTCGAGTGATTCAAGCGCACCCAGGTTAAAGGCGGATAGCGTACACAGTGCAATCTCACCGTTCTCATCTTCAACATTGTTCAGTGGCTTGGTCGGCAGCGCGATTTCTAAACACAGGTTCGACTGACGAATAGGTGCCACCGATGCATCAAACGGGCTATGGGTATTACAATGGTCAACGTTTTGAACGTAGATACGGCCTGTTGAGGCGCGCTCTTGCATCATCAGTGAGAACAGATCAACCGCTTTGACTGTTTCGCGCTGGATAGAGGCATCCGCTTCATATTGGGTATATAGACGCTCGAACTCGTCTTGGTCTTCGAAAAAGGCGTCGTATAAGCCAGGCACATCTGACGGAGAGAACAAGGAAATGTTGCCACCTTTAAGTAGGCGGGTATACATCAACTTATTGATTTGCACACCATAATCCATATGGCGTACACGGTTTTCTTCTACACCGCGGTTGTTTTTCAATACCAGCAGCGATTCCACTTCACGGTGCCAAATTGGATAGAATAAGGTTGCTGCGCCACCACGAACGCCGCCTTGCGAGCAGCATTTCACCGCCGTTTGGAAATATTTATAAAACGGGATACAGCCAGTGTGGAAGGCTTCGCCACCTCGGATAGGGCTACCCAACGCGCGAATACGGCCCGCGTTAATACCTATACCTGCGCGTTGTGATACATAGCGAACAATCGCGCTGGATGTGGCATTAATAGAGTCCAAGCTATCGTCACACTCAATCAATACGCAAGAGCTAAATTGACGTGTAGGCGTACGTACGCCGGACATGATAGGCGTTGGCAGTGAGATCTTAAACTGCGAGGCAGCATCATAAAAACGACGAATGTAGTCCAAACGCGTTTCTTTAGGGTATGACGCAAACAGGCAGGCAGCGACCATCATGTACAAAAACTGTGCGCTTTCGTAAATCTCACCGGTGACACGGTTTTGCACCAGGTATTTACCTTCCAGCTGCTTCACCGCGGCGTATGAGAAGTTCATATCGCGCCAGTGATCGAGGTAACTGTCTAGGGTATCGAGCTCCTCTTCGCTGTAATCTTCCAAGATATGCTTATCATACTTGCCTTTCTCGACCATGTTTTTGACATGATCAACCAGCTTAGGTGGCTCGAACTGGCCATAGGCTTTTTTACGTAAGTGGAAGACGGCCAAACGCGCCGCAAGATATTGATAATCTGGGCTTTCTTCGGAGATTAGATCGGCAGCGGCTTTGATGATTGTCTCGTGAATATCTTCCGTGCGCATGCCATCGTAAAACTGGATGTGAGAGCGCATCTCAACCAGAGAAACAGAAACGTTTGAGAGGCCTTCGGCAGCCCAAGTCACTACGCGATGGATTTTATCGAGGTTTAAGTTTTCTTTGCGTCCATCACGCTTTAATACGGTAATTTCTTGGTTCATTTGTATGCTTTCCCAATATTCCCTTGCCAAACTGCTCTTTTTCGCAAGTTTTTATAAAATGCTGATGATTTTTTGGTCGGCCTCTATGCGGACATCTCGTCGCTCATACACTATATATAGGGGGCGATGTCCGAGTCGGTTACAAGATAGTGATATAACCTGCTTTTTGCAAGCCAGTCTTTGTTAGGGTGGGTGTGGATATCTTGGGGATGTTATATCTAAAGTTAGTAATCACCAACCTAGTGACGCAAGGCCGACAAGATTAGTGAGAATTTCAATCACTGAAAGGCAAAAATTGGTAATAAAAAAAATTTATTTTGGTTGATCTTAGCGATGATCAGTGATCGTTTTTAACTGATTGAAAAGACAGCAAACCCCACAAAATGTGGGGTGTGACTAGGATCCAAGAATGGCGCTAAGTTGATCAGGCTTGGCGAAAATATGATCTGCTTTCCAATTATGAACTAAGGCTTGATCACCGGTGTAACCCCATCCTGCGACGGCTGCGCCCATATTCGCCGCGCGCGCCGCTAATATATCGTTTTCAATGTCTCCGACATACAGCCCTTGTTGTGGCACACAATTGAGGCTTTTGGCTGCTTCAAGCAAAGGCATAGGGTGCGGTTTGGCATGAGCATAGGTATCGGCGCCAACGATGACTTTGGCCTTTTGCAGGCGTGGGAAGAAGGCGAGTAACTGATGCGTGAGCCCTTCGGGCTTATTCGTCACAATGCCCCAAGGGATACGTAACTGATCCAGCTTATCGAGCAGGGTGTCTATGCCAGCGTAAAGCTGGGTGCCATGACATATCGCGTCCCCATAGTGATGAAGAAAACGCGCACGGAGGGCAACAGGGTCTTGATATTGTGCTTGTTCGCCAAACCCAGCACTTAACAGGCCGCGCGCACCGAAACTTGTATGGGTATAAATTTGCTCGCGTGTTAAAGGAGGCAAGTCAAACTCGGCGAGGACGCGGTTAGCGGCCTCACCCATGTCGGGGGCGGTGTCAAGCAAGGTGCCATCTAAATCAAAGAGAATGGTCGATGGGATCATGCTGGCGAGCTCCTTATCAGTCGGCTAGGGCGCGACGGTGTGAACGAGATAATTCACATCGACATTGGCGTTGGAAAGTTTGTAGGTATCAAACACCGGGTTGTAATGCAGCCCTGTCATGTCTTTGGCCGTTAGCGGGGTGTTATCAATCATGTTCATCAGCTCTGAGGGGCGAATAAACTTATGGTGCTCATGGGTGCCTTTGGGAACCAATTTAAGCACATGCTCCGCGCCGACGATCGCGAACAGCCAAGATTTGGCATTGCGATTCAGTGTCGAGAAAAAGACATGACCACCGGGTTTTACCATCTGTGCACAGGCTTGAATCACGGAGGCGGGTTCAGGCACGTGTTCGAGCATTTCCATACAAGTGACAACGTCGTATTGCTGCGCATAGCTGCTGGCATGTTCTTCCGCGGTTGATTGTATGTAGTGCACATCGACTCCGGCTTCGAGGGCATGCAGCCGCGCGACGGTGAGAGGCTCTTTTCCCATATCCAGTCCTGTCACTTCCGCTCCTTCCTGAGCCATGCTTTCGGCTAAGATGCCGCCGCCGCATCCGACATCAAGTACTTTTTTGCCGAATAATCCGCCCGCTTTATCCAAGACATAATCGAGGCGTAATGGGTTGATTTGATGCAAAGGTTTAAATTCACCCTCTAAATCCCACCAACGCGAGGCCATATCCTCGAATTTTTGAATTTCTGCCGGATCGACATTGGGTACTTGGCTCATAACTGCAGCTTCCTTATCGGTTTTGCTGCATTATAACGAAATCCAACGCGATAAAAAGAAGCCGTGCTTCTCGCGGGACCGGTGGGTGTCGTGAATAGGGATCGGCGACGCTGAGTGGGAGGTAACATGTAGAGGTAAAGAAATAGCACGACGGCCAGCCACCGCCGTGCAGAAGGGAGCGGCGTTACGCCGCGGTTAAAATGGCGCTGGTCGCTATTATTCCAGCCAAAAGGTATTTGCCTGCTATTAGGCAGGCACCAATCGCGTTAACGATACGAGTGAGCATCATGCCTCCTCTTTAGTATCAAGTTGACCAACGTTAGGTCGGTCAGGCACGTCACTTCTAAGTATGGTTGATATTTCGGCGCCTGCTAAAAAAGTGATCTTGTGCTCAAGTTAAGCTAATTATTCCTTTTTCGCGCTCAGACACCTTGTGGGCTTTCCTGGTAAAAAAACCATAGTTAGCTACGCAAGTGGTGGCTTTTTGTCCGTGTAGACGCGTTCAGAGCGTCTGCGAACGAGATCCGTGATACATCTTAGCCATATTCGCGTGTCTCCAAAGAGGGTTTGTGTTATTCTCCGTGGTCACGTATTTGAATACGCAAACATTATTTGAGGGATGTTGGCTCCATGAGCGATCTTGCTAAAGAGATCACGCCAGTCAATATCGAAGAGGAGCTAAAAAGCTCGTATCTCGACTATGCAATGTCCGTCATTGTTGGCCGAGCTCTTCCTGACGTGCGTGATGGCCTAAAGCCAGTACACCGCCGCGTATTATTCGCGATGAACGTACTTGGTAACGACTGGAACAAGCCATATAAGAAATCGGCCCGTGTGGTCGGCGATGTAATCGGTAAATATCACCCGCATGGTGATAGTGCGGTATACGATACGATTGTGCGCATGGCGCAACCGTTCTCACTGCGCTACATGTTGGTAGATGGCCAAGGTAACTTCGGCTCCATCGACGGTGATTCAGCAGCCGCAATGCGTTATACCGAAGTGCGCATGGCGAAAATTGCCCATGAGCTGCTTGCCGATCTCGATAAAGAAACCGTGGATTATGTGCCGAACTATGATGGTACTGAGCAAATCCCGGACGTATTGCCAACGCGTGTCCCCAACCTGCTGGTTAACGGCGGCTCCGGGATTGCGGTCGGGATGGCAACCAACATCCCACCTCACAACCTTACTGAAGTTGTTAACGGATGTCTGGCGTATATCGATAATGAAGATATCACTATTGATGAGCTGATGGATCACATTCCAGGCCCAGACTTCCCGACAGCGGCAATGATTAATGGTCGCAAAGGGATTGAAGACGCGTATAAAACAGGGCGTGGAAAAATCTACTTGCGTGCCAAGGCGGATATCGAAACCGACAAAAATGGTAAAGAGACCATTGTTGTCAATGAAATCCCCTATCAAGTCAACAAAGCGCGTTTGATTGAAAAGATTGCCGAGCTGGTTAAAGACAAGAAAATTGATGGCATTTCCGCGCTACGCGATGAGTCTGATAAAGACGGCATGCGGATTGTTATTGAGTGTCGACGTGATGCGGTGGCTGAGGTCGTACTGAACAACCTCTACGCGCAAACCCAATTACAGACGTCATTCGGCATTAATATGGTGGCGCTGGATAATAACCAGCCGAAGCTCTTTAACCTAAAAGGGATGCTTGAGTGCTTTGTTAACCACCGCCGTGAAGTGGTCACACGTCGCACGGTCTATGAATTACGCAAAGCCCGTGACCGTGCCCATATCTTGGAAGGCTTGGCGGTCGCACTGGCGAACATCGACGAAGTCATTGAGCTTATTCGTCAAGCCCCTACGCCTGCGGTAGCCAAACAAGAGCTACAAGATCAAGGTTGGGGACTCGGTGGCGTGTCTGCCATGTTGGAAGCTGTGGGTGGCGAAAACGCGCGTCCTGAATGGTTGGCGCCAGAATTTGGTGCCCGTGATGATGGCTCTTACTACCTCACTGAACAACAAGCACAGGCGATTCTGGATTTACGTTTGCACAAGCTCACCGGGCTTGAGCACGAAAAAATCCTGGACGAGTATAAAGGCCTGCTCGAGCAAATTGCGGAGCTGCTGCATATCTTGGCCAGTACCGAGCGCTTGATGGAAGTGATCCGCGAAGAGCTCGAAGCCGTCCGTGATGGTTTTGGCGATAAACGCCTCACCGAAATTACTGCCGCGAGTGCAGACATTGATATTGAAGATCTTATCAATGAAGAAGACGTGGTAGTGACCTGGTCACACGATGGTTACGTTAAGTATCAGGTTCTGAGCGATTATGAAGCGCAGCGCCGTGGCGGTAAGGGGAAATCAGCGACGCGAATGAAGGATGAAGACTTCATTGAGCGACTGCTGGTTGCTAATACCCATGACACAATACTGTGCTTCTCGACGCGCGGGCGTATGTACTGGCTAAAAGTCTATCAGCTGCCGCATGCATCGCGTAATGCGCGCGGTAAGCCAATTGTGAATCTACTCCCGCTGGAAGAAGATGAGCGTATTACCGCGATCCTGCCAGTGCGTGAGTATGAAGAAGACAAATACGTCTTTATGGCCACGGCTCACGGTACCGTGAAGAAAACCCCACTGACTGACTTTAGCCGTCCACGTAGCGCCGGGATCATTGCAGTGAACTTGCGTGAGGGCGATAGCCTGATTGGGGCCCAGCTCACTGATGATAGCAGTGAAGTCATGCTGTTCTCGCAATTCGGTAAAGTAGTGCGCTTCCTCGCATCGAATGACACCGTTCGCGCGATGGGTCGTACCGCCGCGGGGGTACGAGGCATTCAATTGGCTGAAAACGATCAGGTCGTCTCTTTGATTGTGCCGCAAGAGAATGCGGAAATCTTGACCGTGACCGAGAACGGTTTTGGTAAGCGTACAGCGTTGGCAGAATACCCAACCAAGAGTCGTGCGACCAAAGGGGTGGTTTCGATCAAAGTCTCTGAGCGTAATGGCGACGTTGTCAGTGCCATCCAAGTCTGTGAAGGCGATGAGCTGATGATGATCACCAATGCGGGGACCTTAGTCCGTACTCGCGCAGAAGAGGTGAGTCAAGTGGGGCGTAACACCCAAGGTGTACGCTTGATTCGCGTCAGTGATGACGAGAAAGTGGTGGGCCTACAGCGCATCGAAGAGCCAGACGAAGATGAGATGGAAGCCTTGGCCAATGAAGCCGGGACAACCACTCAGTCGGACGGCAGCGAGGCATCAGCGCCTACCGATGATGATCAACGCGATGATAACGATCAGTCGCCCGCGTCTGATGATGATCAAAACGCGTAAGTCGTCGCTTAGATAATGTCTTAAGGGTGCAGTGAACTGCACCCTTTTTTATTGCCTATTGACAGGAGAGCATGGAAATTGTGATCGAATCTGCGTTGGCGCTTTCAAATTGCGCGCGAAACGTGTTAAATCAATCACACACCATTTAAAACAGAGTCAATCCTTGTAGGCCTCCTGGCCACAAGTGATGAATAAGCAGGAGCCCCTCCCCAACATGGATAAGGTATATAATTTCTCCGCAGGCCCCGCGATGTTGCCGCGTGAAGTGATGCTAAAAGCACAAAAAGAATTGATGAATTGGCAAGACCTTGGTACCTCGGTCATGGAAGTGTCGCATCGCAGCAAAGCATTCTTAAACGTTGCTCGTCAGTCAGAGCAAGATTTGCGCGAACTCCTAGTGATTCCTGACAACTACCATATTCTATTTTGCCAAGGGGGCGCGCGTGCACAGTTTGCCGCGGTGCCCATGAATCTCATGGGGAACCACACCATCGCAGACTATGTCGATGGCGGTTACTGGGCAGAAAGTGCGGTCAAAGAGGCCAAGCGCTATTGTACGCCCAACGTTATCAATGTTCGCCGCGAGCGAGAGGGGAAACGTGCAATCTCGCCGGCGAAAGACTGGCTACTAAGTGATGATGCAGCCTATGTCCATTTCTGCCCTAACGAAACCATTGATGGCATTGAAATTAATGATTTGCCTGAGACCAATAAACCCATTGTTGCCGATATGTCATCGACCATCTTGTCACGTCCGATTGACGTATCTAAATATGGGGTGATCTACGCCGGTGCGCAAAAGAACATTGGCCCTGCAGGGCTGACCCTGGTGATTGTACGTGACGACTTATTGGGACTGGCGCGAGATGTGCTTCCTAGTGTGCTTAATTACAAGGTCTTGGTAGAGAAAGACTCGATGTTCAACACGCCGCCGACCTTTGCCTGGTATCTGGCCGCCGAAGTCTTTAAATGGCTGAAAAAACAAGGCGGGATTGAAGCCGTTTATGCACGCAATCAACAAAAAGCAGCCCTGCTTTACCAAGCTATCGATCAATCGAGCTTATATCGTAATGACATTCACCAAGACAATCGTTCCTTGATGAATGTGCCGTTTCAGTTGGCGAACAGCGACCTGGATGAGACTTTCCTCGCTGAAGCAACGGAACAAGGCTTACATGCGCTGAAAGGCCACCGAGATGTGGGTGGCATGCGAGCCTCTATCTATAACGCCATGCCCCTTGAAGGGGTGCAAGCGTTGGTCGACTTTATGGCCAAGTTCGAGAAAAAATATGGCTAATGACAGACGTTAGCGATGGCTGCGTCTTTTAACGGTGTTAAGTAGAAAACAGTGTGAAAAACGAGCCGCTTCCTTGTTGGAGGTGGCTTTTGCTTTCTCTTCACTGAAGGTGATAAAAATAATAATTGTGAGACTGCCGGTATTTTGGTTACTCTGGGGGCACTAAGCATCACGGATATAAACCAGAATGGAGCAACTGACACTTTCCCCGATTTCTTATGTCAACGGCCAGATTAACCTTCCCGGCTCAAAAAGCGTGTCGAATCGCGCATTACTCCTTGCCGCTCTAGCCTCAGGCACCACCCGACTAACCAACTTACTGGATAGTGACGATGTACGTCATATGCTCAATGCGTTTACCGCGTTGGGAGTAGAGTATCAATTGTCCAGCGATCGCACCGAATGTGTGGTACAAGGGCTGGGACAGCCGTTTCATCTCGCCGAGCCAACCACGCTGTTTCTCGGTAATGCGGGAACGGCGATGCGCCCTTTGACGGCGGCACTATGCTTGGGAGAGGGTGACGTCACCCTGACGGGTGAGCCACGGATGAAAGAGCGTCCTATTGGCCACCTTGTTGACGCCCTGAATGCGATTGGTGCTGATATCCAGTATCTTGAAACTGAGGGCTATCCGCCACTACGTATCCAAGGCACTGGCCTGGCAGGTGGCGATGTGAGTATCGATGGTAGCATCTCGAGTCAGTTTCTCACCGCACTACTGATGGCCGCGCCGTTTGCTGAGCAAGAGACCCGGATCACCATTAAAGGGGAGCTTGTCTCTAAGCCTTATATTGATATTACCTTGGCAATCATGGCGCAGTTTGGTGTTGAGGTACAAAATGATAACTACCAAGCGTTTGTGATCCCAGCTGGACAGCGTTATCAATCACCAGGTCACTTTATGGTGGAAGGTGATGCCTCATCCGCTTCTTACTTCCTCGCGGCGGCCGCGATTAAGGGCGGTGAAGTCAAAGTAACGGGCATCGGGCGTCATAGTGTGCAAGGTGATATCCAGTTTGCCGACGCACTCGCGGCGATGGGCGCCGAGATTGAGTGGGGAGAGGATTATGTTCTCGCCCGTGGAAAGACGCTTAAAGGCGTCGACATGGACTTTAATCATATTCCTGATGCAGCGATGACCATTGGCGTCGCGGCCTTGTTTGCAGAAGGGCCGACATGGATTCGCAACGTGTACAATTGGCGTGTTAAAGAAACCGATCGCTTATATGCCATGGCTACCGAGCTGAAAAAAGTGGGCGCTGTGGTTGAAGAGGGCGAAGACTATCTATACGTCGAGCCACCAAAGCAGTTACACCACGCGGCCATCGATACCTATGACGATCATCGGATAGCGATGTGCTTCTCGTTGGTCGCATTGAGTGATACGCCCGTCACTATTAATGACCCGGGCTGTACGTCAAAAACCTTCCCTGATTATTTCGAGAAGCTCGCGGCAATCAGCACCACGAAATAACCATGCTGCAACACATTGCTGCTGATATCCACGCAGCAGCAATGATTTCCAGCCGGATTTCTTCTATACTATGCGCCGATTTATCGATGTGCTTGTTGGGCAAACGGTGTGTTTGTCGCGTCACGGTATGGCAGGCGTCAAACCCATTTAACGCCTCAAGCGAAGCGAATCGAGTAAAGTTGACGAACGTGGAGAGATTTATGCCGACACAGGCGCCTGTGATTACAGTAGATGGACCGAGTGGTGCAGGAAAAGGAACCTTATGTATGCGGTTGGCGGAGACACTAGGCTGGCATTTGCTAGACTCTGGTGCCATCTACCGTGTTTTGGCATTAGCGGCGATTCATCATGACGTGGATACCTCATCGGAAGACGCGTTGGTACCGCTGGCTGCGAACCTAGACGTTCAATTTATCGCCGAAGGTGATCTGGTGAAGGTGATTCTCGAAGGGGAAGACGTATCGGGTACCTTACGCACAGAGCAGGTGGGTAATCAAGCGTCGAAAGTCGCTGCACTCCCGCGTGTTCGCGAGGCATTGTTGCGTCGTCAACGTGCGTTTGTCGGCGAGCCAGGTTTGATTGCTGATGGCCGTGATATGGGTACCGTGGTGTTCCCGCAAGCGGAGGCGAAAATCTTCCTTGATGCTAGCGCAGAAGAACGCGCACGCCGGCGCCAGCATCAGTTGCAAGGCAAGGGGGTTAATGTTACCTTTGACCGCCTTTTAAGCGAAATTCAAGAGCGTGATGATCGTGACCGCAATCGAGCGGTAGCACCATTGCGCCCCGCGTCAGATGCATTAGTGCTAGACTCAACGTCGTTATCAATCGACGATGTGATTGCACAAGCACTGGCGTTTATTGAAAGCAAATTATCGGCTGCATAAGCAGTCTATAACCGTTAGCTGCAAGGATGATAGCTAACATATTTAACAACCCCATGCGGTAGGATACCCGTGGACGTTTATCAAATTGAAGATTTAAATATAATGACTGAATCTTTTGCTCAACTCTTTGAAGAGTCTCTAAAAGAAATCGAAACTCGCCCAGGTTCTATTGTTAAGGGTACTGTTGTTGCTATCGAGAACGGTTTTGTTCTGGTTGACGCAGGCCTGAAATCTGAATCGTCTATTCCAGCTGACCAATTCAAGAACGCTGCTGGCGAACTTGAAATTGAAATCGGCGGTGAAGTCGATGTAGCCCTGGACGCAGTGGAAGATGGTTTCGGTGAAACTCAGCTTTCTCGTGAGAAAGCGAAGCGTCACGAAGCTTGGATCCAGCTAGAGAAAGCGTACGAAGAAGCTGAAACCGTTAACGGTGTTATTAACGGTAAAGTGAAAGGTGGTTTCACCGTAGAACTGAACGGCATCCGTGCGTTCCTACCGGGTTCACTGGTTGACGTTCGTCCAGTACGTGATACTTCTCACCTGGAAGGCAAAGAGCTCGAGTTCAAAGTAATCAAGCTTGATCAGAAGCGCAACAACGTTGTGGTTTCTCGTCGTGCGGTTATCGAGTCAGAAAACAGCGTTGAGCGTGACGAGCTGCTAGCTTCTCTGCAAGAAGGCATGGAAGTTAAAGGTATCGTTAAGAACCTGACTGACTACGGTGCGTTCGTTGATCTTGGCGGCGTTGACGGCCTGCTTCACATCACTGACATGGCGTGGAAGCGCGTTAAGCACCCATCAGAAATCGTTAATGTTGGTGACGAAATCAACGTTAAGGTTCTGAAGTTTGACCGTGAGCGTACTCGCGTATCACTCGGCCTGAAACAACTGGGTGAAGATCCATGGGTAGCTATTGCTAACCGTTACCCAGAAGGTCACAAGCTGACTGGTCGCGTAACCAACCTAACTGACTACGGCTGCTTCGTTGAAATCGAAGAAGGCGTTGAAGGTCTGGTACACGTGTCTGAAATGGACTGGACCAACAAGAACATCCACCCATCTAAAGTGGTTAATGTGGGTGACGAAGTTGAAGTCATGGTTCTGGACATCGACGAAGAGCGTCGTCGCATCAGCCTTGGTCTGAAACAGTGTAAAGCCAACCCATGGCAGCAATTCGCTGAAACTCAGAACAAAGGCGACCGTGTTACTGGTAAGATCAAGTCAATCACTGACTTCGGTATCTTTATCGGTCTAGACGGCGGCATCGACGGTCTGGTTCACTTGTCTGACATTTCTTGGAACGTGGCTGGCGAAGAAGCCGTTCGCGAATACAAGAAAGGCGACGAGATCTCAGCAGTGGTTCTTCAGGTTGACGCAGAGCGTGAGCGCATCTCACTTGGCATCAAGCAGATGGAAGAAGACCCATTCAACAACTACCTGGCAGCTAACAAGAAAGGTGCTATCGTTAACGGTACGGTAACGGCTGTTGACGCGAAAGGCGCAACGGTTGAGCTAGCCGACGGTGTTGAAGGTTATCTGCGTGCTTCTGAAGCTGCGCGTGACCGTGTTGAAGACGCGACTCAAGTGCTTTCAGTTGGCGACAGTGTTGAAGCGAAGTTCACCGGTGTTGACCGTAAGAACCGCGTGCTAAACCTGTCTGTTCGTCTGAAAGACGAAGCTGATGAGCAAGAAGCGATGGCTAGCCTGAACAAATCTGATGAAGGCGCTATCGGTAATGCTATGGCTGACGCGTTTAAAGCAGCGAAGAGCGAATAATGTATAAGTTGAGGGGGAAATTTTCCCCCTCTGCATTTATACTGTTGAGAAACATACTAAAGCGGGGTGTCTATGACCAAATCTGAGTTAATTGAAAGGCTCTGTAGTCAGCAAGCCCATCTGTCTGCTAAGCAGGTAGAGGATGCTATCAAGGAAATCCTTGAGCATATGGCGACCACACTTGAAAGCGGTGATCGGATCGAAATCCGTGGTTTTGGTAGTTTCTCACTACATTATCGCGCGCCTCGCGTGGGGCGTAACCCGAAAACAGGGGAAAAAGTTGAGCTTGACGGTAAATACGTCCCTCACTTCAAACCTGGTAAGGAACTTCGTGATCGCGTTAACATCTATGGTTAAGCGATAGACGCTGAAAAAAACGGCATGCTGTAGGTATGCCGTTTTTTTATGTCTATCGATCATAGCTTGCGTGGCGAATTTCCTGCATAATCATACCTTCTGTGTAAGATCTTGTACCCACAACTAAAACCTTGTCGCTTGCCATCATGCGAGTGGATAGCACGGGCCAAGGGTGCATTAGTAACGTTTTGTTGTATCAAGCAAACGTTCACAGTGACAAGTGCCTCGCATCTTGTCGTTCTGCCATAATTGAAGAGGCACTAGGCCTTTCGCAATGAGGGAATACTTGTGAAAATACTCGGCATTCTGTTTCTGGTGTTATGTTTTCTGATCACCTTGGCGCTGGGAGCGCAAAACCAAGATGTGGTCAACTTTAACTACTTAATCGCCCAAGGTGAGTTTCGTCTCTCTGTTATCTTGGGTATTGTCTTTGTCATTGGCTTTGGCATCGGCTGGTTAGTCTGCGGTGCGTTATACCTAAAAGCGAGAGTGACCGCTCGAGGGCTGCGTAAACAGGTGGAAAAGCAACGCAAAGAACTTGATAAATTGCGTACGGACCCGCTAAAGGAACAATAATTCATGCTAGAGCTGTTGTTTCTGTTGCTCCCTATTGCCGCCGGTTATGGCTGGTACATGGGTAACAGGAATGCTCGTCATCGACGGCAAGAACAGTCACATCACTTGTCTCGCCAGTATGTGGCGGGGCTGAATCTGCTGCTGTCTGAACAGTCTGATAAAGCGGTTGATCTGTTTATTGAGCTTTTACAGGTCGACAATGAGACCATTGACACCCACCTTGCCCTAGGCAACCTGTTTCGTTCTCGGGGCGAAGTCGATCGCGCCATTCGCATTCACCAAAACCTGATTGCTCGCCCTAATCTGACGCTTGATCAACGTAACCTTGCCATGCAACAACTGGCCAAAGATTACATGGTCGCCGGTTTTTTTGATCGCGCAGAGAAGATATTTTCTGAGCTGGTGGATGAGCCAGATTATCAAGAGTTTGCCCTTCAGCAGTTGTTAGCCATCTTTCAGCAAACCCGAGAGTGGGAAAACGCGATTGATACCGCGAGCAAACTGGTCAAGATGGGCAAACAAAAATTACGTAAAGACATCGCTCATTTTCACTGCGAACTGGCGATGCAACAGCTCGCCGATGGCGACGAACATAAAGCACGACAATGGCTACGTCGCGCCTTGTCGTATGATAAAAGTTGCGTGCGCGCCAGCTTGAAGCTGGCCAAGCTTGATATTGAGCACCAAGATTATAAAGGCGCCATCAAGCAGCTAGAGAACATCCTTGAGCAGGATGCGGACTTTGTCAGTGAGGCGTTACCACTGTTGGCGGAGAGCTATCGCGCGCTAGGGCGTGAAATGCATCTGGTTCGGTTTTTAAAAGAATGCATTGAAAAGAATGCTGGGGTGAGCGCGGAGTTGATGCTATCAGAAGTGATCGGTAACAACGAAAATATCGCGATGGCGCAAAGCTTTCTCACCCGCCAGCTTACTCGCAATCCGACCATGCGCGGCTTTCACAAGTTAATGGAATACCATGTTGAGCAAGCGGAAGAGGGACGCGCAAAAACCAGTCTGAACACGCTAAAAGACTTGGTGGCGGAACAGATGAAAGTGAAGCCGCATTATCGTTGTCGAAAATGTGGTTTCTCGACCCACTCGCTCTACTGGCAATGTCCTTCTTGCAAAAGCTGGGGGGCAATCAAGCCAATTCGAGGGCTTGATGGTGAATAATGGCGATGCGCAAGCATCGCCGTTTTTTTATCTATCGTGGCGGTATACCTGCTGAGATGAATCGTAAACAAGGAACTAGGAGACAACATGCACGACCCAAAAGTCATTGTGGCACTTGATTATGCGAATATGAACCACGCCTTGGCCTTTGCCGAGAAGATAGAACCAGGTTCATGTCGCTTAAAAGTGGGCAAGGAAATGTTCACCTTATTTGGGCCGGCATTGATTAAGCAGCTGCATGCG
This sequence comes from Salinivibrio siamensis, assembly GCF_001996005.1. GTDB lineage: Bacteria > Pseudomonadota > Gammaproteobacteria > Enterobacterales > Vibrionaceae > Salinivibrio > Salinivibrio siamensis. The sequence continues at coordinate 44,258 of NZ_MUFB01000016.1, forward strand.
GGTGGGCACGAGGTTTTTCTCGACCTTAAATTTCACGATATCCCGAACACGTGTGCACGAGCGGTCGCGGCAGCGGCAGAGCTGGGTGTTTGGATGGTTAACGTCCACGCCGCTGGCGGGGAACGCATGATGGTTGCTGCACGTGAAGCCTTAGTGCCTTATGGGGGCAACCGCCCTTGGCTGATTGGTGTGACCGTGTTAACCAGCATGACGGCGGTGGATTTGGCAGACAGTGGTATTCAGATATCGCCACAGGCGCAAGTGCAGCGCCTTGCGGGTCTGACGCAGCAGGCAGGCCTTGATGGTGTTGTTTGCTCCGCGCAGGAAGCGAGCCTGCTCAAGGCACAGTGTGGGGACGCCTTTAAATTAGTCACGCCAGGTATACGCCCAGCTGGGAGCGACAAGGGTGACCAACGCCGAGTGATGACGCCCGAGCAAGCGGTACAAGCCGGCTCTGATTATCTCGTCATAGGTCGTCCTGTCACGAAAGCGGCGGACCCCGCTGCTGTGCTTGCGTCAATTAACCAATCGTTGAATGACCAAAGTGCCGAGTGACTGGCGTTGCGAGTAACTTAAGCGCCTAACACTAGCGTTTACTAGCAATCGCGGTTGTCAATAACCGCCGTTGCTAATGACTGAGCTCGCCAATGTTTCAAGCTAAGCGCTTGACGAGGTAGAGAGCGGCAGGGGACGCGTTAACAGAGCGGCTATGGATCGCGCCGCTCGTGTTCGCCACTATGGGCGGGCGCTGACTGATTTGCGCGACCGCCTATCCATTACCGGTGCGGTAAAATGACTGTCAATCAGCCTTTGTGTCAAGCTGTGTTGCGGGTTGGCAAAAATGTCAGCGGTATTACCCGATTCCACCACGTCGCCCTTTTGCATCACCATCAGCTTGTCGGTGACATGTTTGATCACCCCCATATGCTGCGACACATACACGTAAGACAAGCCCATCTCATCTTGAAGCTCAAGCAGTAAGTTAATGATTTGCGAGCGCATGGACATGTCGAGACCATTTAACGCCTCGTCGGCGACAATGACACTCGGTTGCAAAATTAAGGCCCTGGCGAGTGATACCCGCTGTTTTTGGCCGGTTGCCAGCATCTGCGGATAAAAATAAGCATGCTCCGGCAGCAAGCCGACCCGCAAGAGGGTGTTCTTAATGCGTTTACCTCGCTCTTGCGGGGTCATATTGGTGTTTCGCCGCAAGGGGCCTTCTAAGATTTGGCCGATTTGGTTGCGTGGGTTGAGCGAGGTGTTCGGGTCTTGGAAGATCATCCGAATCAATTTGCAGCGGGTTTGGTAATCTTTGTAACGCAGCGTCTCACCATTGACCCGGATTTCGCCTGCCGTTGGCTCGATAACGCCAGCAATCATGCGTGCTAGGGTTGATTTTCCTGAGCCATTCTCGCCCACAAAGGCAATGGTTTCCCCGACATCCAAAGAAAAAGAGACCGGCTTCACCGCGTGGGTGACACGCTTTCTCAACCACCCTGTGCGGTGGTGATAATCTTTGGTGAGCCCATCAATTTCAAGAAGAGCGGCCATGCTTGTTCTCCATGTTGAGCGGGAAATGACAGGCAAATTTATGGTTTTTCACTTTTTGCGTATGGGGCGTTTCGACACATTTACGCTGTGCGTATGGGCAACGCGGCCCCAGTCGACAACCGATGGGCAGATGCTGCAGTGGTGGTATTGAGCCAGGCAAGGTTTCGAGCTTGCTCTTGTGGGGAATGTCGCGGCTAAAATCAGGCATTGTCCGTAATAAAGCATCCGTGTAAGGATGGTGCGGCGTGGTTAAAATTTGCTCGCGGTTACCGGACTCTACCGACTGGCCACAATACATCACGGTGATCCTATCAGCCCAACGCGTCACCAAGGTGAGATCATGACTAATCAGCAAGATTGTCGTGTTAGATAACTGATTGGTGCGACTCAGTAAACGGAATATCTGCGCCTGAGTAATGGGATCCAAATCGTTGGTCGGCTCATCTGCAATCAAAAGGCGAGGGCGGTTAGCAATCGCCATTGCAATCATCACCTTTTGACACTCGCCATCGGTAAGCTCATACGGATAGCTTTCCATCACCCGCTTGTGATCCTTGATGCCCACTTTATGCAGCAAGGCGATAGAATGCTGCTTACGCCAATTTAAGCGTTGCCACCAACTACCGGAAAATGACGCGGGTGGAATGGCCTCTTCAAGCTGATGACCCACTACCTCGGATGGGTCAAGACACGTGGAAGGCTCTTGGAAGATCATCGCAATGTCTTTGCCGACCACATGGCGACGTTCGCGCGCGGGCAGTTCTAATAGGTCGATATTACCCAAACGTAATCGGTCGGCGGTCACATGCCATTGATCCTTCGTGACACCGCAAATAGCTTTGGCCACCAAGCTTTTGCCTGAGCCGGACTCCCCCACCAAACCACGAATCTCACCGTCATTGATGGTCAAACTCATACGGTCGACGGCTTTCACCATACCTTGTGGGGTTTCTATCTCTATGGTCAGGTGTCGAATATCAAGTAACGGCATTATTCAGTTCCTGCATTGATGGCTTGGCTGATCCCCTCACCAACTAGGTTAACAACCAACACACTGAACGCAATCGCCATTCCAGGCAGAGTGACAGTCCAAGGCGCCGTGAAAATCAGCTCGACAGAATCCCCTAACATGGCGCCCCATTCTGGCGCCGGCGGCTGTGCTCCAAGGCCCAGAAAGCCGAGTGCGGCCACATCAAGAATCGCCACCGAAATAGCGCGGGTAATTTCGGTACTCAGTACTGTGACGATATTGGGCAGAATCGAATGGTAAAGCAGATAAAAATCATTGGCACCGTCCAAGCGCGCGGCAATGATATAGTCTTTCCCTATCTCATCGTGTACGGCCGTATACACCGCGCGGATAATCCGTGGAATGAGTGACAGCCAGATAGCGAGCAATACTTGGGTTTCGCCCACCCCTAAAAAGGCGACCACGATAATGGCCAACAGTAACGAAGGAATAGAGAGAATACTATCTAGGATATGATTCAACACACTCGATTTGAGCCCCTTGGTCATCCCGGCGAGTACACCAATCGCGACCCCGATAAGTGACGCGGCCAATGCGGTCATCAGTGCATAACCAAAGGTGAGCCGAGAGCCGGCAATTAGGCGCGAGAGCATATCGCGGCTAAGATCATCGGTCCCTAAAAAGTACTCAATTTGCCCAGACTGCACCCAAGAGGGCGCCATCAGTAAATGACCGGTTTGATGCTGCGGGCTCCACGGGGCGAGTAGAGGGGCAAATAGGGTGACAAGGATGAGCCCAACCAGGCACCAAAAGCCAATCACCGCAAGCTTGTTGCGACGAAATGCATTCCAGGTGCGCTCAAATTGGGTAGGGATATGCTGTTCAACGTAAACACTATTTGAGGGCATACCATTTTTTCCTTACCAGCGGGTTCATAAAAGCCCCTAATACATCCGAGATGATATTAATCAGTAACACAAACCCACCAATGACCAAGACGCCGCCTTGTACTGACACATAATCTTTAGCGATGAGCGTATCGAGCAGCCAGCGCCCAATTCCAGGCCAGTTGAATACTGACTCAACGATGATGACAAAGGTCACCATGGTGGAAACCAGTAGGCCAAAATTAGGGATGATCGGTGGAATGGCGTTTTTCATCCCATGGCGAAGCACGATTTCCGTTTTTGATAGTCCCTTGGTCGCTGCCGCTTTGATGTAGTTCTGGCGCATCACATAAGCCATGGAGTCGCGCACCATCTTGATGATCTCTGTGGTAGGGACCACCGCAAGGGTCAAGGTGGGAAGTGCGAGGTGACGGACAATATCAGAGGCGACCTTGCCTTGTAGCGGTAAGTCTGACAGCCATAAATCCACCAGCGCGAAACCGGAAATATGCGGGATCTCATACAAAAGGTTATAGCGCCCTGATACCGGAAACCACTGCAAGTCGAGTGAGAAAACCATGATAAARAGGATAGCTAACCAAAATGTAGGGATGGAGAACACCACCAGGGCAAATGAMGAAATCACTTTATCTGCTGGCCCTTGGCTACGAATGCCAGCCAGCGTGCCCAAGGGCACGCCCACAATCAAGCTGATAAAGAGCGCGGCAAAGCATAGTTCTAAGGTAGCCGGCGCGACGTGTGCCAGGGTGTCAACAACCGGCGACCCACTGGCGGCCAAGCCAAGGTTTCCATCGAGCAACTGTCGAATGTAGTAAATCCAGCCTATCCAGTAATCAAATTGGTGCCACTGTGAATCGGGCGCCAGCAACATAATGTTGTAGGCGACCAAGGTGAGGATCACTAGCGTGATTAAGAACAGGTTGAAGCGTCGTAACGTATAAATCAGCATGAGTTAGTGCTCCCGCGACACATCGGCGAAACTATCCGCGCCAAAGGGCGTCATCGTGAGCCCCGTCAGGCTAGCATCACGCACTTGATGTTGAATACCGTGGGCGAGCGGAATAACGGGCATGCGACGGTCGAGAATCGTCTGAGCGGCCTGATACAACGCCTTGCGCTTGGCTATCTTGTCCGTGGCGATCGCCTGATTCAGTGTTTGGTCAAAAAAGCGGTTACACCAATTAGAAATGTTCCAACCGGTAAACTTCGCGTTGCAGGTGAGCAAGGGACGTAAAAACGTATCGGGATCGCCGTTGTCGGCTACCCATCCGGTTAATACCATATCGTGACTGTCATCACCTTGGCGAATGGACGTGCGATTAACCGTTTTTTCCGGAATAATATTGACGTCGATGCCAATTTCACCCAAGTCCGCTTGGATTAGTTCTGCGGTTTTACGTGGGCTGGGATTAAACGCGGTCGGTTTTAGCGGCACGGTTAAATCGACACTAAAGCCATGGCGATAGCCTGCTTTGGCAAGGAGTGCTGCGGCCAGTTTGGGATCGTGCTGAGTTTTTCGGTTTGGATCGTAAGCCCATGACATAGGCGGAAGCAAGCTGGTGGCGGGCGCGCCCGTGCCATAATAGACCGAACTGAGCAGGGCTCCCCGGTCAATCGCAAGATTAATCGCTTGACGCACTTCCACTTCCGAAAGCGCAGGATGACGGGTGTTGAGGGCGATAAAAGCCACATTCATGCCCGTTTGCGACGACAAACTGAAGCGTTCATCACCGACAACCACGGGAAGCTGACTCGCAACCGGAGAGGCGAGCACATCGCACTCGCCAGTCAGCATTTTCGCAAGCGTCCCTGTGCCGCGCGTGGAAACATCAAACACCACCTGCTCCATCGGCGCAGGGCCTTGCCAATACTGCCAATGGCGGCGTAGTCGAATAAACTCTCGCGGTTGATACTCAGCTAGCGCGAACGGGCCGGTACCAACCGGATAGGTATCGAGCTTCTCTGGCGTACCCGCTTCCAGTAATTGGTTAGCATACTCTTTTGAAAGGATCACCGAAAAATTGGTGGCCAACGTGGAGAGAAAAGAGACATCGGGCCGAGAGAGTGTAAATTGGACGCGGTAGGTATCGAGCGCTTTAACTTGGGTCACCAAGCCGCCAAAGTTCATGCTATCAAACCACGGGTACTGACCACCGGAAATGCGATGAAAAGGATGGCGTGGATTAATAAGGCGACGAAAGGAAAACACGACATCGTCTGCGTTGAGGTAGCGTGAGGGGGTGAATTTGACACTGCGATGAAATGCCACGCCCCGGCGCAGAGAGAAGGTGTAGGTTTTACCGTCATCACTCACCTGCCAGCTTTTCGCCAGCATCGCTTCGGGTTGGTACGTCTCGGGGTTGAGTCGCAGCAGACGGTCATAAAGCTGACTCGACAAGGTATCAGCCGTGAGGCCGCCATCGGTCAACTGAGGGTTGAAGGTGTTAGGCTGGCCAGGGCCGCAAAACACAAAGCCACGATTGTCGGCCGCACGTTGATCGCTGGCAGCGTCACAACCTGCAAGGAGCAGACCACTCACACCCAGGATCAAATACTGGAAAAAAACGCGCATAAACCAAGTAAAATCAGCTATCAAAGTAAACCCCGTAATCTACCACTGAAACGGCTTTACCACCAAGCAAAGTAGGGGCTATCTGATGTTTCTGTGCGTGCGGAGTGTACCTATGCACGTACACGTTGCGTCAGTCGGTTTGCCCCACATGATGTTTTCGCAGCAATCCCCTGAATTGATGGTAGCTCAGGCCGAGTAACTGTGCGGCCTTTCTCTGATGATAGTTGGCTTGTGACAGGGCCGCTGTGACCAAATCGTGTTCTTGCGTGGTTTGCCACTGGCGAAGGTCCAGGGGCAATGACGGCAATGCCTCTCTCTCAATGGGCACAGGTGCCTCGGCATCCGCTGTGCGCCAAGGTGGTGAAAAAGGGTCTAAACATATCGTGTCGATGGGTGTACTAGGATCATTGTGGCGAGAGAGGGCGCGCTCAACCGCATTTTTTAACTCGCGCACATTACCTGGCCAGGTGTGAGCGAGAAGTTGAGATTGAGCCTGTGCCGAAAAGCCAGCAAACAGCGAATAGCCAAGCTCCACGGCCATTTTCATCGCGAAGTGCTCAGCTAACAACAGAATATCTTGCTGACGCTCACGCAGTGGCGGGAGGTGAACGACATCGAACGCCAGCCGGTCAAGCAAATCGGGACGAAAAGCGTTTTGTTTGGCAAGGGCGGGTAAATCTTCATTCGTTGCACAGACAAGACGCACATCGGCACGCAGAGGAGATGWGCCGCCAACACGCTCGTATTCGCCATATTCAATCACGCGTAGCAGCTTTTCCTGCACACCTAATGGCGCGGTCGCTATCTCGTCTAAAAACAAGGTACCGCTTTCTGCTCGCTCAAAGCGCCCCGCATGCCGGCCTTTGGCGCTGGTAAAGGCACCGGCTTCATGCCCGAATAACTCTGAGTCGATCAACCCTTCGCTGAGCGCCGCACAGTTTAAGCTCACTAGTGGTTGTGACCAACGGGCGGAGAGATAATGAAGACGCTGTGCAATCAACTCTTTCCCCGTGCCGCGCTCACCCATAATCAGAACAGGACGGTTAAGCGGTGCCAGTTGGCTGACATGATCCAACACGGCGAGAAAACGGTCCGATTCACCCAGTAAATTGTCTTGTTCACGCATGGCGATTTTTACCAAATAGTGGTTTTCTTCATCATGGCCTTTTTCTCAATTTAACGCAATCTGTTTTAACCTATTGAAAATAAACACCTTAAAAGTTGGCATGGGATTTGAATTCTATTGAGTGTGTCAGAGCCGAGTACCACGGGTTAACGCGCCACTGGCCTTAACTCTAGGGCTCATCAACGAGGAAGCGTATTAAGGAGTCTATGATGGGAATTTTTTCGCGTTTTGCTGATATTGTGAATGCTAACGTCAACGCATTGTTAGACAAGGCAGAAGATCCACAAAAAATGATCCGTTTGATCATTCAAGAAATGGAGGACACCCTCGTTGAGGTGCGTACCTCGTCGGCAAAAGCGCTAGCCGATAAAAAAGAAGTGGCGCGCAAAATTGAAAACATCGAGCGTCAGATCCAAGAGTGGCAGGACAAAGCCTCACTCGCATTGCAAAAAGATCGTGAAGACCTGGCTCGCGCCGCATTGATTGAGAAGCAAAAAGCGCATGATGTTAAAGTCGCGCTGGACGAAGAGCTGACGCTGATTAATGAAAGCGTAGAGAAGCTTGCCGGCGAAATTGCGGCATTAGAAAACAAGTTAAGCGAGACACGCGCGCGTCAGCAGTCATTGACGATTCGTCGTGAAACAGCAGGCAATCGCCGTGATGTGCGCCGTCACCTCGGCAGTGGGCGTGCCGATGAGGCAATGGCGAAATTTGAACAATATGAGCGCCGTATTGACGAACTAGAAGCGGAAGCAGACAGTTATCAAATGGGCAAAGGAAAAGGCCTAGAAGACGAGTTCGCTGACTTACAAGCGCAAGACGAGATTGAAAAAGAGCTGGCGTCTTTGAAAGCTAAAATGAAAGACAATCAATCGTAACGATACCTCAAGGAGCGGACATGTCATCATTATTTCTTGGTTTCCCACTGGCGATTTTCTTGCTGTTTGTCGCCCCATTGTGGTTATTTCTGCATTACCGCAGTAAGCGACAAGTGGCGCAAGGCTTGAGTGGGCAAGATTACGAAACACTGCAACAATTGGCTCAGCGTGCCGAAAAGCTGCAGGCACGGGTGGATAACCTAGAGCGTCTACTGGATGCAGAAGCCCCTCATTGGAGGCAACGCGCATGAGTAATACCTTGTACAGAGATCCAGAAAATGGCCGCATCGCAGGGGTGTGCGCCGGGCTTGCCAATCACTTTGGCATGGAAACCTGGTTAGTGCGCATCCTGACTGTTTCGGCATTTTTACTCGGTTTTGGGTTCTTTGTGGTGGTCGCTTATATCGCGGCGGTACTGATCCTGGATAAAAAGCCGTCAGAGGTCAGTCAAGAGCCGAGTGCCGCGCAGCAAGACCATCAAGTGAAGCAAAAACCTTGGCAATCAGGGAAGTCTGCCAGCCAATTGATCGCGGATCTCGACCGCGAGTTTAGCCACATGGAAGACAAGGTGACGCACATGGAGGCGTATGTAACCTCATCGACCTTTAACGTCGACCAAGCCTTCAAAAAACTCTAACCTCGCTGCCCTGTTTGGGCAGCTTGGCCAACTAGGAGCCATATCAACCTATGCCATCAGTGAAAAGGCGCGTGAAGCAGTGGGTGAGCCGTGGGGCTGACCGTCATGTTCGCCTCGCGGTGACCGGTCTTTCTCGTGCGGGTAAAACCGCCTTTATTACCTCTCTTATCAATCAATTGACGCATTTGGGCACAGAGCCCAACTTACCGCTGATGTCACTGGTGCAACAGGGGCGTGGGCTGGGCGCACGTCGTGAACCCCACCCGCATATGCACCTGCCAGCCTTTGACTACGACAGTGCTATGCAAGCGCTTCATCAAACTCCGCCAGTATGGCCGTCGCCGACACGTGATGTCAGTGAAGTGCGCCTTGCGGTGCGCTATCGACCGCAGTCGGCTGCCCTGAGAGCGATCAACGAAATGGCCACGCTATACGTGGACATTGTCGATTATCCCGGAGAGTGGCTGCTCGATTTACCCTTGTTAAGCCAAACCTACTCGCAATGGTCGGCCAAACAAGCTGGGCTACTCGCCGGCCGTCGGGGCGAGCTGGCCTCCACCTGGACAACTAAGGCAGCGACTCTTGACCCGTTTGCCCCTGCTGATGAAAAAAGGCTGGCGGAAATTGCTGAAGACTACACGGCGTTTTTACACCAATGCAAAGCACATGATGGCTTGCACTGGGTACAGCCTGGTCGATTTGTGCTGCCAGGTGAATTAGCGGGCGCGCCCGTGGTGCAATTCTTCCCTTGGGTTGGTAGCCAAAATGAACACGATCTAGCCAAAGCCGGGAAAGACTCGAATTACGGGGTGCTAAAAGCGCGCTACGACTATTATTGCGAGCACGTGGTCGCCAAGTTCTACCGCGAGCATTTTGCCAAAATAGACCGGCAAGTGATCCTGGTGGATACGTTGCAGCCCCTGAATGCAGGGCCGGCGGCATTTCACGATATGCGTCTTGCCGTTGAGCAGCTGATGCAAAGTTTTAAATATGGCAAGTCAGGGCTGATGAAACGGCTGTTTTCACCACGGATTGACAAGGTATTGTTTGCGGCCACTAAAGCCGATCATGTGACGCCCGATCAACACCCAAATATGGTGAGCTTATTACAACAAATCGTTCATCAGGCGTGGCAGCAAGCCGCGTTTGAGGGCATTGATATGCGTTGTCAAAGTGTGGCCGCGATTGAAGCCACCACACCAGGCTATGTCACGGTCAAAGGCGATAGCCAGAGCGCGCTAAAAGGTGTGCTTGCAGACAACTCGCCAGTCACCCTGTATCCCGGCGATGTGCCAGCGCAGCTACCTGATGAAGCATTCTGGCAAGCGCAAGGATTTGACTTTCCCTCTTTCCGTCCTCAGCAAGCGCCACTGGATGCGCCGTTACCGCACATTCGTATGGATAAGGCACTGGATTACTTGCTGGGTGATAAATTTCGATAAGCGAGGGCGCTATGACGCACTACAAGCCAAAACAAACCTTTGCACAAAATGTGGACGTAGAACGTGACACGGAAAGCCAATTACAACAAGGAACCCAATTCGAATCGGAAACCGATTTTACCCCTGTCTCGAGTGAAGAGTGGGATGCGGATCTTGATGCGACCTTAAGGCCTTCGCCACGTAAACGTCGCCGCGTGTGGCCATTTTTGCTATTGGTGACTGTGCTGCTCGCCGTGTGGCAATCGGCGGACAGCGTCTATCAAAGCTGGCTCGAACGAGATTGGTTGAGTCTGGGTTGGCAGGGTCTGCTAGTCGCGGTTGCCACAACCGGACTGGTGATGCTGGGCAAAGAATGGCGGGCGATGCGTCGTTTGGTTCAGCGTGAAGCCGTGCGGGAGCAAGCGGAACAGCTGCTAAGCAGTGATGCGGTCGGGCAAGGAGAGCGGTTTTGTCAGCAATTGGCTGAGCAAACCGGGCAGGCCCAAACGGTAGCCTTTGCCAACTGGCAGCAGCAACTGGCGGCCACACATAACGACAGTGAAATTCTGAGCCTCTATGAGCAGCAAGTACTGAGTGCGCAAGATAAAGCGGCGCGTGACCTGGTAACCAAGCACGCGCAAGAGGCGGCACTCATGGTAGCGGTGAGCCCGTTGGCGGCGGCAGACATGTTGTTGGTTGCTTGGCGTAATTTTCATTTGATGACGCGTATCGCGCAGATCTACGGGATCCAACTGGGCGTTAAAGCACGTTTTCGCCTACTGAAAATGGTGCTCACTAACATGGCGCTGGCGGGTGCCAGTGAGGCGATGACCGATGTGGGCTTTGATGTGTTGTCCGTCAATATCGCTGGCCGAGTATCAGGCCGGGTGGCGCAGGGGCTCGGCATTGGCCTTCTCACCGCGCGGTTGGGTCTTAAAACCATGACACTCATGCGACCACTGCCTTGGCATGGTCAAGCCGCGCCTAGCCTGTCACAACTTCGCCGTGAGTTGGTAAAGCGGCTGGTGGGGAAGCGTCAACAAGACGCGTCATAGTCCACGCCGGTAAGGTGGCTGGTAGGTAGACTTACCAGCCACATTGGTATTCATTGAATAATCAGTGAGTTAATTGCGTGTTCTCTGTGCTACAAACGTGACGGCGTAAGGCAAAAATCGCATCAGGGCTTGACTGTTCCCCCCAACCCGCTCAAACTCCGCTTCAGTGTCAACTTATCCTGACAGCTAATGCAGCGCATGCAGCCGCGACGATGAATGCTTCAGTAACCCGTTGAAGCGGGCATAGTTTTAGGGTACTCATCGCAAAAAGGCTTGCTGCCGGTATTGGGTATCACTGTCAAGTTACAGGAATCCATTATGAGACTGAAAGTCTGTTGTGAAGATAGGATCGGGCTTACCCGCGAACTCCTCGATATTCTGGTGCGCCGCGACATCGACCTACGTGGTATTGAAATTGACCAGGTCGGGATCATATACCTCAACTGTCCGGAAATTGAATTCGACGCCTTTAGCCAGTTGATGTCGGAAATTCGACTCATTTCTGGGGTCACCGACGTACGCAAAGTACAATTCTTACCGGCTGAGCGTGAACATAAAGAGTTGCGAGCGTTAGTTGAAAGCCTGACCGATCCTGTGGTGTCGATTAACCTCGATGGCTACATTGATATGGCCAACAAGGCGGCGCAAGACTTGATTGGCTCGAGTGAACACCAGCTTATCGATGAACATGCAAACAGCGTGTTTCCTGACTTTCAGTTTGCCCATTGGCTGGAAAAAGAAGAAGCCAGCCAAAGCTGTCGTATGGTGGTAATGGCTGGGCTCGACTTCCTCATGAAAGTGATGCCAGTGCACATCAATGACGAAAGTGAGCAGCCTGTATTGGTGAGTGCGGTGGTGCAGCTCAAGCAGGTGGCGATGAATAACACTTCGCAAACTGTGTTCCGTACCCCGAGCGATCATGGGTTTGATCATCTTGTGGGTCAGTCAAACAAGTTTAAGCAGCTTATTAGCCAAGCGAAAAAGCTGGCGATGTTGGATGCACCTCTCTTAGTACAAGGCGAAACGGGCACAGGTAAAGAAATGATAGCGCGTGCCTGCCACCGTCACTCCTTGCGCGCAGACAAACCTTTCCTACTCGTTAACTGCGTCTCTATGCCGGATAACGCCGCTGAAACCGAATTGTTTGGTATGGCGGCCGCCGAAGAAGGCGGTAGCGCCAAAAAAGGCATCTTAGAGCAAGCGGATGGCGGCACGGTATTCTTGTACGAAGTGGGCGAAATGAGCCGCCACCTGCAAGTGAAGCTGTTACGCTTTATGCAAGATGGTACCTTCCGCCGCGTGGGGGAAGAACGCGAGATGCAGGTGGATGTAAGAGTGATCTGTTCAACACAGAAAAACTTGCCTGAGCTGGTGGCGGCCCATCAGTTCCGTGAAGATCTCTTCTATCGTCTCAATGTGTTATCGCTCACTGTCCCACCACTTAGAGAGCGAACGGCCGACGTGATGCCGCTTGCAGAACTGTTCGTCAAACAATTTGCTGCCGATTTAGGGCAATCCAAGCCGCGCATCGATGAGGCGTTGGCGGACTATCTTACCCACTATGCGTGGCCCGGGAATATCCGCCAGTTACGTAATGTGTTGCTTCATGCGATGACCCAAATTGACGCAGAAGTGATGACGATTGATGACGTCCAACTGCCAGAAATTGAAAACACCCAGTTTATGAGTGAAGAATCGATGGATGGCTCGTTAGATGAAATCATGAAGCGTTACGAGTCGGGGATTTTGCATAACCTGTATCGAAGCTACCCTTCAACGCGCAAGCTGGCTAAACGGTTGGATGTCTCGCACACTGCCATTGCCAATAAACTGCGCGACTATGGGATTGGTAAAAAGTAAGCTGATGCCGGAAGCCAGTATGTATCAGACGTCAGTGAGTCACTTCCCGCGTTTGTCCGTTGATGAGCTACGCATAGATGCCATCAGTCACGAGGACGTGACCCGGGTGGTGCAATACTTTCAGCGCAACCGTGATTTTCTCGCCCCTTGGGAGCCTGAGCGTACGGCGGGCTTTTATACTGAACAGGGATGGAAGCGGCGCGTGCTGCAGCTGATGGAGTTACAAAAGCATCAGCTGGCTTATTATTTTTTGATCGCCAAGCAAGACTCGCCTCACGTGTTAGGGGTGATTTCTTATACCAGTGTGATGCAATACCCGTCTTATTCGTGCACCGTGGGCTACTCGTTAGATAAAGCGGCACAAGGACAAGGGATCATGCGTCGAGCGCTCGCCGCGACCAATCAGTGGCTATTCGATAACGTCCATATCCATCGTGTGTGTGCTTCCTACATGCCATGTAACCAGCGCAGTGCCAAGGTGCTAGAGGCAGTGGGGTTTGAATATGAAGGCCGAGCGCGTGATTACTTGTTGATTAATGGCCGATGGGAAGATCATATTCTAATGGCGCACATCAATCCGCACTGGCGACCTAAACCGGCCTGACCCGCGACCGTCTAACGGATGCACCAGCAGTCACCCACAGGTAATAATAAAGGCGACCCGATTAGGTCGCCTTTTGCGTTTCTAGTATGCGCTTTGTCTGCGAGTTATTTACATAGCAGGCGTGAGAGCACGACTATTTCACTGTCAGCACACGCATGGTGTTGGTAGAGCCAATCACTTCCATCTGATCGCCTTGGGTCATGATCACCTGGTCTCCCTCGGCCAAAAAGCCACCTTCTTTTAAGGTTTGCAGGGCGCGCTCCGCCACTTGCAAGCCGGCACCGCTGTCACTGTCAAAATACACCGGGGTAACACCACGATAGAGTGCGGCACGGTTAAGCGTATGTTCATGACGCGATAACGCGAAAATCGGCTTACCGGATGAAATACGTGACATCATCAAGGCTGTGCGGCCCGATTCGGTCAGCGACACCATGGCTTTGACCCCTTTCATATGGTTCGCCGCGTACATGGTCGCCATAGAGACTGTTTCTTCTTGGCTATCAAACTGGCGGTCTAGGCGGTGATTCGATACGTTAACCGACGGCATCTTCTCAGCCCCGACACACACTTCAGCCATTGAGCGTACTGTTTCCAGTGGGAACTGACCGGCAGCGGTTTCTGCCGATAGCATCACTGCATCGGTGCCATCGAGCACCGCATTGGCCACATCCATCACTTCCGCGCGAGTAGGCATGGGGGCGGAAATCATTGATTCCATCATCTGCGTGGCGGTGATCACCAAACGGTTCATGCTGCGCGCGCGGCGAATGAGCTGCTTTTGTACCCCAACCAATTCTGGATCGCCAATTTCCACACCAAGATCACCGCGCGCCACCATCACCACATCAGACGCTTCAATAATGTCGTCGATACTCTCATCACTGACCACGGTTTCGGCACGTTCTACTTTGGCCACCAAACGCGCATCCAAGCCAGCGTCGCGCGCCAAAGAGCGGGCATAGTGCATATCTTGGCCGTTGCGCGGGAAGGAGATCGCTAAGAAGTCGACGCCAATTTTGGCGGCAGTCAGAATGTCTTGCTTGTCTTTTTCCGTCAGTGCAGGGGCAGACAGGCCTCCGCCTTTTTTATTGATCCCTTTGTTGTTAGAGAGCTTGCCGCCTACCGTGACTTCGGTATGCACTTTGGCCCCTTCAACCGCCAGTACCTTGAGCTGTACGCGGCCATCATCGAGCAGCAGAATATCGCCATTGGTGACGTCCTGGGGCAGGGCTTTATAATCAAGGCCGACCGCGTCTTGGTCGCCCATGCCAGGCGAGAGCTCGCCATCTAACGTGAACTTATCGCCAACGGAGAGAGTGATGGCACCGTCTTTAAAGGTCGAAACACGGATTTTAGGGCCTTGCAAATCACCCAAAATACCCACGTGGCGGCCAAGTCGCGCCGCAATCGCGCGCACTTGATCGGCGCGTTTAATGTGGTCTTCCGCACTGCCGTGAGAGAAGTTGAGGCGAACGACGTTAGCACCGGCGACAATAATTGACTCCAACACACTGTCTTTGTCGGTGGCAGGGCCTAATGTGGTAACAATCTTCGTTCTTCTCAGTTTTGCAGACATGATTAACTCCTATATACAGGGTGATGTTTTAAGGGATAGTGCAGAAAGGGCAACATCACCGCCAAGTCTGGATTCGACGACATGCTGACATCAGTGTAGCGCATCAAAAACGTCGAAAAGATGACACAAAAAAGGAGTGCCAACGCACTCCTTTTAGTTAGGTCAGGGATTCTTTATGAAAGCGTGAATCGCGAATGGCTTCTTTGACACGCTTCAAGTTATCTCTAAATCCTGGGCCACGGCGAAGTGTGAAGCCTGTTGCTAGCACGTCGATAACCGTCATTTGCACGACCCGACTTGCCATCGGCATATATTCGTCCGTGTCTTCCGGCACATCGAGCTGGATGGTGTGGGAACACACTTTATCTAGCGGCGAGTCGCGCTGCGTGATGCCGATAACAGTGGCACCGTTTTCACGGGCTAAATTAGCCACATCAACCAAGCTTTTGGTACGCCCTGTGTGTGAAATCATCACCACCACATCGCCATCATTACAGTTAATACAGCTCATTCGTTGCATCACGATGTCGTTAAAGCACACCACCGGAATGTTAAAACGGAAGAACTTGTTTTGCGCGTCATGCGCGACCGATGCTGATGCGCCCAACCCGAAAAAGGCGATTTTTTTCGCCTGGGTTAGCATGTCGACCGCGCGGTTAATTTGGTGCGTGTCGATGCTGTTTTTCGCTACATCCAAACAGGCCATGGTTGACTCAAAAATCTTCGCCGTGTAAGCATCCGCACCATCGTTCTCTTCAACGTTGCGGTTCACATACGGGGTGCCGTTGGCCAAGCTTTGTGCCAAGTGAAGTTTAAAGTCCGGGAAGCCTTTGGTATCTAGGCGACGACAAAAACGGTTAACCGTTGGCTCGCTCACATCAGCCATCTTTGCCAAAGTCGCAATACTCGAGTGAATAGCGGTTTGAGGGGAGGCGACAATGATTTCAGCAACTTTTCTTTCAGATTTGCTGAAGTTTTCAAGATTTTTTTGTATTTTTTCCAGAGTATTCATCTGAGTTACCGCTTACGTTCAAGACCAAAGTTAAAAACTGTCGCTCGATGAGAGCGAGCATCAATGAAGTGTTAAGTGCGTCATTCACCACGGCTTTTGACTGCCGTTTAGTAACAGATAGTCTATCCTCTCGCGGATTGTAATGACATTATTATGACTATCTGAGCATAAAAACTTTGTCACCATTCACGCTTTTAGTTATTTCCTTACACAATTAAGGAATATATTTACAGCGCGAAATAAATAAATGGTCAAAAATCAGCCAAATTGGGTGGTGTTAACCATTACATTGAAAAATAATTACGTAACCCTAGGTAATCATAAGGAGCGCGTGTGTCAGGATTGAAAGTTGGAATTTGTGGATGTGGTTGGTTGGGCCAACCGCTGGCGTCACACCTACTTGGCGCTGGACACCACGTGGTGGGGACCAAACGTGAGTCAGCCTCGGCGCAAGCATTGAGCGAGACGCTGGCGACCACCGTGGTGCCGTTTGATGTGATGGCGCCGGATTATCAATCAGCGGCGGCATTGCTCGAGACTGACATCGTGGTGATCAATATCGCGGCGGGGCGTCGTCACGCCGACTTTGATGCATACCGCGATGCCATGTGCGCGTTTATCGACCGCCTGGCCCAAGCAGGCGTTGAGCATGTGCTCTTTATCAGCACCACTTCAGTATATGGGGAGCTTCAAGGGCAGGTGACCGAGCACACCGCGACCGCCGCCACCACGGCGTCGGGCAAAGCACACGAACATATCGAAGCGCATCTGCGCGAAACGTATGGAGAGAAAGGAACAATCATGCGGCTCGCGGGGTTGATTGGCGGTGCGCGTCATCCTTCAACCATGCTCGCGGGTCGACAAGGCTTATCAGGCGGCAATGAGCCGGTAAACTTGATCCACCGCAGTGATGTGATGGCGGCGATCAGTGCGATTATCCATCAGCGTCAATGGGGTCACACCTTTCATCTGTGCGCGGAGCTGCACCCAGCGAAAAGTGTGTACTACGGCTGGGCAGCGCGTGAAATGGGGTTAACACCGCCTGAGTATCAGCCAAGTGCAGGCGATGGTAAATGGATTGATGCCTCGCAGACGCTATCGCAACTGGGACTTAACTTACGTTATGCCTCACCGTATCAAATGATCGCAGATGGTCAGGTGACTTCGGACGACCCAGCCCCAAAATAAAAAAAGCCCACACAAGGTGGGCAAAAATAAAGGTAGAGACAAACAAACTCTAAAGTAAGTAGAAAAAGCAGCAGCAGGTCGGAAAGAAAGATGAATCATGCTCCCTCACGTTCTGAGGGGGATAAGGCATTTCTTACCGATGCACCCATTAGGACTGGGCGAATTTAAAGAAGTTCCTACAAATTAAAAAAAGTCGTGATATTTAATCAATAGGCGATGTAGATGTGACGCTTGTCTCATAAATGGCGGCAATTAATGCCGCTATCCCACTCTATTGCAACACAGGTATTGCAATAGCGTGAGATGGCCTAGCGTGTCACCGACGTCGGGCTAGGCGGCCCATTGCCGTTGCTTGAGCCATTGGAACAATCCACCCAACGCCACCAAGCAAAGCCCAAGGCCAATAAAGGACAATGCTCGCATCAGCCCCTCTAAACTTGCCATATCAACCAGGAACACTTTTAGGATCACTAGCGCCAACACCGCCATTGCGCCTTGCTGCACCCGTACCGATTGCTGCCAGTAGCCACCCAGCAAGCTCAAACTCCCTATTGCCAACCATACCAATGAGTAGGTATACAGCTCTGCATGTGAGGTCAATTGCGACAGGGCAATGGTATCGCCTTGCCAAGTCTGACGGATCAAACCGTTAACCAGCAAAAAAACAAACACCGCGGCACAGGTGCTGGCCGCTGTTTGCACTCGGGCTTTTGGCAAGGGTAGCGATGGATATCCCCATTTCGCTAACCACACACACGCGAGCAAAGGAACGCCCCACCAAGGCCAGAGTAAACTGGCAAGTGGCGAGTCACCAATCGAGACCTTCTCAACGTATGGGTTATGCTCGAAAAAGAGAATAAATTGGGTGAGTGCACTTAAGACTAAGAGGGCGATGCCGCCGATACGGTACAAAAACGCGAACGTCTGCGCGGCGCGAGCACGATAAAGATACACACACGCCAATAATAACCAGTTCATGCTCATGACCACCGCGCCAGAAACCGAGTGCATCACGCTGGTCAGCCCTTGAAGATCACATAGCCACAGTGTTGCACTTGTGAGCCACAGCGCGGCGAGTTGCAGTTGTGCGCCAGTGAGCCAAGCGGGCAGTGTGTGGTTTTGGACCCAGCGCTGACCAACATAAATCAGCAGCCCAAGCGACGGATAAAGCCATAATGTGTCTGGCAGTGATGCCATATGATGGGTGGAGAGCAATAACAAGGTCGCGCGCGCGAGCACCACGCTGAGCAGTGCTTGGATCACCCAATTGGCGAGCGCTATCCGGTATTGATGGGTGAGCCAAAGCATCACCACTGCTTGCGCGGTCAAGGCCAAGGTCAGAGCGTAATCGCTCAGCAGCAACGTTAACGCGAGCGCCAGGTGGGCATTGACGCCACACCACAGGCTCAATCGAGCCAGAACATGGGCCTGATCGGTACCTTTAAAATGACGAGTAAAGGCCGCTAACACCGCGCCGCCACCGACGAGGCAAGCCGCCCATAACGGTGCGCTAGACGCGTACGCAAGCGTTCCGCCCCAAAACGCGCCTGTCACCTTCGCATTAAGGCTCACCATGAAGGGCGTGGCCAGGCACGCTAGCCAGATGAAATGGATACGTTGCGGTGACCGTTTACCTAGGGCTAAGCCATAGAGCAGGGTAATGACACCCATCCCCAAGCCAACCTGCTGRGCAAGCGGGTCGCGGGCAAGATCACCGAACCATAACCAGAGGGCGACCCAAGCTAAGCCCAGCACCGGCCACGCATCCCAGCGTGCGGAGAAAAGCGGCGCGAGATAAAGCCATGCCACCAACACGGCCATCAATGGCATCCCGACCGTAAACGGTAAAGAAAACGCTGCAGTAGAGGCAATAAACATTATTGCCAGCATCAGCCAAGTGTCGAGTGCGTGATGATGCCAAGCTCGAATATCGACAAGGGTGCGCCAAGACAGTGGCGCGTCAGATGTTGGTTTGAGTAACCACCCCAACGTTGGTACCGCGACTAATAGGTACACAGAGCCGAGGGCAAACCCGGTAACGATAAGCAATGGCACCGAAAAATGCGCAAAAGCAAACAGCCAAGCAAGGTGCACCCCCCACAAGCTATACCATAGCCATCGGCGCTCGACGCGCTGAGCCACATAGGTGATGGCGGCAGCGACGAGCAAGAAATAACTGGCGAGCAATCCGTAGCTGGGGGTGGCACTGGTAGAGAACAATGGCGCGCCATACGCCCCGATGAGCCCGACCACGGTCAGTAACGGACCAAATCTAAGCCCGTAGAAGGTGGCAGCGAGCGAGATCAGCGCCAGCATCACGACGGCGACTGGCTCGGAAATAAACTGATAGGGCGTCGCCGCCATCAAGGTCAGGCCAAACAAGCTGATAAAGCCCGCGCTCGCAATCGCAGCCGGCACATAGCTCGGCCAATCAATTTGCGTATACCGGCGCAACTTATCGTGCAGCCATTCACTGCCAACAATCAAGCCGACGCCAAACAGCGCTCCCAAGCCAAGGCGGGCTAACGGAGGAAAATAACCTTCACTGATCAGGTAGGAAATTAAGAAAAGCCCGCCGAGGGTAAAAATACCGGCGCCACTCCAAACCAGCCACTGTTGCTTCGCGCGCTCAAGCCAAGCGAGACGATGACGGTTATCGCCTGATGATTGCGCGTCAGAGGCGGTATGGGCGGCGTTGGTTGCGACCGGCTCTGCAACACTGGGCTCAGTGTTAGATGGCGCATGCTGGGTCGATGTGGCAAGCGCTTCCTGCGTTAATGGGTGGCTATCACGCGATACCATAGCCGCGTCTGTATCGCGGCCAGCTTCAACCGGCTCTGTGTGAGCCTCAGCCGTGAGGTTGGCTTGAGTGGACGTCGGCACCGCGTCAGCGTCCGCTTTCGATTGCAACTGGGAAAGGGTATGGCGCACTTCCGAGAGCTCTCGATTGAGTGCGTTGACTTTGAATAGGGCCGAGAGGCCACAAATACCACCAATAAGCATCACCAAACTGGCGACAAACACTAAGAGGAGTAAGGATTCCATATCGCGTTAACCAAGCCCGTTGTCACTAAATGCGTGCACACTGTACAGCGAGGCCGAATGAATTGGCGTAATCGCGACAAGAAAAGTCAAAACTTGGGAGCAAGTGCATAAAAAAGCCCACAAGCAAACGGCGAGTGGGCATAGAAGAAAAGTCTTCTAGAAAAAGCAGTGGCACAAGGTGTGACTACCAGAAATGCGAATGGGTTCCCACTTTTGTTCAAAAAAAGCACAGCCATGGCTGAGAGCGTGGCAGAGCTGGCTGCTTAACCATTTTTATTCAACGCGTTACATAGTCAGCCAAGCGCGCAAAACGTCATCATGATTTACCAAACAATATACGGTCATGCAGCAAACGCGGGTATAAACCCACCTGGTCGCTGTCTCGGCGAAATCACTCAATAATGTGATGTTACTCATGCGATGCGTGTGTGTTTCAGGCTTGTTAAAATCCATGTCTGGGTATAAAGTTAAACAAGCGTTTAATACAGGTGAATGAACAATGGCAGGACGAGGCGACACCAAAGCAAAAATTCTGGATGCCGCGGAGCAGCTCTTCGCCGAGCACGGGTTTAAAGAAACGTCGTTACGCACGATTACCAGCAAGGCTGGCGTTAACCTTGCCTCAGTGAACTATCACTTTGGCGACAAAAAATCACTGGTGCGTGCCGTGCTCGGACGCTACCTCGAAGCGTTTATGCCAGCGCTCGGTGAGCAGCTGCAAGCGCTCTTAGTGCGACCAGATTGCACGATGGAACAAGTGTTCTTATGCGCAAAACAGCCAGTGCTTGCGCTTGATGCGTATCGGCCACATGGTGCAGCCACCTTTATGCAACTGATTGGCCGCGGTTATACCGATGTACAAGGCCATTTACGTTGGTTTATCACCACCCGTTACGAACACGTGCTATCGCTGTTTAACCAAGCGGTACGCAAAGCCAACCCCGCACTGACGTCAGAGGCGGTGTTTTGGCATTTACACTTCACCCTTGGGGCGGCCATTTTCACCATGGCGTCCAGCGAAGCGTTGCGTGATATTGCCGAAAACGATTTTGGTCGCACCCTTGATACTGAAGCGATCGTTGACCGCTTAATTCCGTATCTAGCAGCAGGGATGAACGCCAAACCCGCGGCAATGGCACAGCAGGGGCAAGTGCTCGCCTTCGCGACGGAGTCACAAGCGGAGTAGGGCAATCAAAACACATCAAGCGAGGATGCGGTGCGTCCCGCTTATTTGAACCACTCAGCGCAGCGACAGGTGTATCACGGTGCGTGAAGTGCAATGTAAAAACCCGTTCTGGTCGCACAATAACAGTAAAAAGAGTGCAACCATGATCAACAAAAGGACCTGAATCATGAGCTCTCAAACTTCATTACGTCGTTCACTGGTGAGTGATAAAGCGTTTACTTTCTTCAAAAAAGTGCTGCCACCGTTATCCGCCACTGAGCGTGAAGCGATGGAAGCCGGCAGTGTGTGGTGGGACGGTGAACTGTTTTCCGGATCGCCGAACTGGAAAACCTTGCACCAATATGGCAAGCCGGGGTTAAGCGCGGAAGAGCAATCGTTTATCGATAACCAGCTAGAAACCCTCCTGGCGATTTTGGATGATTTTAAAATTGTCCAAGAGCAAAAAGATCTGCCGGAAGAAGTCTGGGATTATCTGAAAAAAGAGCGCTTTTTCTCGCTAATCATTCCCAAAGAATACGGTGGCCTCGCGTTCTCGGCGCTTGCCAACTCTACCATCGTATCGCGCATTGCCACCCGTAGCTTAAGCGCAGCGGTGACCGTGATGGTGCCTAACTCRCTGGGGCCGGGTGAACTGCTGACCCATTATGGTACCCAAGACCAGCGCGACTACTGGCTGCCACGCTTGGCCGATGGCCGTGAAGTGCCGTGCTTTGGCTTAACTGGCCCAGAAGCAGGCTCCGATGCTGGGAGTATTCCAGACCGCGGCGTGGTGTGCATGGGTGAACACAATGGTGAACAAGTGCTGGGGATCCGCTTAAGCTGGAACAAACGCTACATTACTCTGGCCCCCGTGGCGACCGTGGTGGGCTTGGCGTTTAAACTGGGCGATCCAGACGGCCTGCTGGGTGACAAAAAAGAGCTTGGCATCACCTGTGCCCTGGTCCCCGCAGACCACCCTGGCGTTGAAATTGGCGATCGTCACAATCCGCTCAACATGGCATTTATGAACGGCACCACTAAGGGCGAGGATGTCTTTATCCCGATTGATTGGGTCATCGGCGGCAAAGACTACGTTGGCCGCGGTTGGCGTATGCTGGTGGAGTGCCTATCAGCCGGTCGAGGGATCTCGTTACCCGCACTGGGGACGGCGGTAGGGCATCTCGCCACCCGTACCACAGGCGCTTACAGTTATGTGCGTAAACAATTTGGTATGCACATTGGCCGCTTTGAAGGGGTAGCAGAAGCCCTAGGCCGCATGGGCGGGTTGAACTACTTAATTGAATCGACCCGCACCCTGACCACCACCGCGCTTGATCAGGGAGAAAAACCGGCGATCATCACCGCGATTTCCAAATATCACATGACCGAAATTGCGCGCACCATCTTGAATGACTCGATGGATGTGCACGCGGGTCGTGCGATTCAGTTGGGACCCCTAAACTACATCGGCCATCATTACTTTGGCATTCCGGTGGCAATCACGGTGGAAGGCGCGAATATTCTTACCCGCAACCTAATGATCTTTGGTCAGGGGGCGACCCGTTGCCATCCTTACGTGCTTAAAGAGATGGAAGCCGCGGCGAACCCAGACCAAGAGGCCGGCGCCCAAGCGTTTGATAAATTGCTGTTTAAACACATTGGCCATGCCACTAAAAACAGTGTGATGGGGCTGGTCAACGCGCTGACCGGATCGCTGACCAACCGCGCGCCGGTGAGTGGCGAGACGGCCAAATACTATCGTCACCTTACCCGCATGAGTCGTGCACTGGCGGTGACCACCGATGTCGCGATGTTGTCTCTTGGCGGTGAGCTGAAACGCCGAGAAATGCTGTCCGCGCGTCTGGGGGATGTTCTGAGCCATCTTTATATGGCGTCGGCAACGTTGAAGCSCTACGAAGATGAAGGCCGTCCGAGCCAAGATCTGCCGATGGTGCACTATGCGCTGCAATATTGCCTAGCCCAGTGTGCCAAAGCGTTTGATGGGGCCTTTAATAACTTCCCTGCCAAAGGGGTGGGCCGCAGCCTACGTGTGCTCTTGTTCCCGCTCGGCCTGCACTACAAAATGCCCTCTGACAAGCTGCTTAATCAGATTGCCGAGCAGTTAATGACACCGAGCGCAGAGCGCGATCGTTGGACGCACTTATGCTATGTGGGCGACAAAGCCGACGATCCGGTGGCGGTGATGGAGCGTGCGTTTACCGCAATGTGGGCGTGTCGTGACACCGAAAAAGCCTTGATCAAAGCGGTGAAAGCCAAGCAGATTGATGGCAAAGCCAGCTTGGCGGATCGCTCGCAACAAGCGGTTGAGCAAAATCTCATTACTGCCGAGGCGCGTGACAAACTGCTAGAGGCTGATGCACTGCGTGCTTATGCGGTACAAGTGGATGACTTTAAAGCCGAATGGTTTACCTCCAGCCAGTTAGAAGGCGGTGCCATTGCCAAGCCCAATCCAAGCAAAGCGGCATAAAGGTCGCTAACTTGCGCGAAAAAGCGTCTGCACCTCGCAGGCGCTTTTTTATTGGCGCTGACACTTGGGGCCACAGTGCTGAGATCTTGCCCACTATTCTTGCCTGCAACACCTCCAACCACTGGGTATTTTTGCCCTTTTTCCGTAAAAGGGGATGCATAGGCAGGCGTTAGTATTTATCCTTAGCCTCAATTTTGTGAGGGACGTTGAATATGATCATCAAACCTAAAATTCGTGGATTTATCTGTACGACGACACATCCTGTTGGTTGTGAAGCCAACGTAAAAGAGCAAATTGACTACACCAAAGCGCAAGGCCCGATTGCGAATGCGCCTAAGCGTGTACTGGTTGTGGGTGCCTCCAGCGGCTATGGCTTGTCCTCACGCATTGCGGCAGCCTTTGGCGGCGGCGCCGCAACCATTGGCGTGTTCTTTGAAAAACCAGGCACCGAGAAAAAGCCTGGCACCGCAGGCTGGTACAACTCAGCCGCATTCGACAAGTTTGCCAAGCAAGAAGGCCTGTATTCAAAAAGCCTGAACGGCGATGCTTTCTCGCATGAAGCCAAGCAAAAAACCATTGATTTGATCAAACAAGATTTGGGGCAAATCGATATGGTTGTCTATTCACTGGCTTCGCCAGTGCGTAAGCTACCTGACAGTGGCGAGCTAGTGCGCTCGTCACTGAAACCTATCGGTGAGACCTACACCTCAACCGCCGTCGATACCAACAAAGACCAACTTATCGAAGCGAGCGTAGAGCCTGCCACCGAGCAAGAAATCCAAGATACCGTCACCGTGATGGGCGGCGAAGACTGGGAGCTTTGGATCAACGCCCTTAATGACGCCGGTGTCCTTGCTGAAGGCTGCAAAACTGTCGCTTACAGCTACATTGGTACAGAGCTTACCTGGCCAATCTACTGGGAAGGCGCGCTAGGTAAAGCGAAAATGGACTTAGACCGTGCTGCCAACGCGCTAAACCAAACACTTGCCGCCAAAGGTGGTAGCGCCAACGTGGCGGTACTCAAAAGTGTGGTCACCCAAGCCAGCTCAGCGATCCCGGTGATGCCGCTTTATATCGCCATGGTGTTCAAGAAAATGCGCGAAGAAGGCGTCCATGAGGGCTGCATGGAGCAAATCTATCGCATGTTTACTCAGCGCCTGTATCAAGCCGATGGCAGCGAGCCAGAGGTAGATAGCGAGCGTCGCTTGCGTTTAGACGACCTAGAGCTGCGCGAAGACATTCAGCAGCACTGTCGCGACCTGTGGCCACAGATCACCACAGAGAACCTCACTGAGCTGACCGACTACAACGAATACAAAGCTGAGTTCTTGAAGCTATTTGGCTTTGGCGTTGAAGGCGTAGACTACGACGCAGACGTGAGCCCGGTAGTGGAATTTGATGTCGAAAACATCTAAAACCGCCTAGCAAACACCCAAAAGAGGTCAGCCAAACGCTGGCCTCTTTTTTATTGGCTGAAAGCTAACCAAACGCACCCCAACTCATGGTTTTTTGCTTTACAAGCCAATCCCAACCCAATAATATACGCCGCGT
The DNA here is from genome assembly GCF_001996005.1 of Salinivibrio siamensis. GTDB lineage: Bacteria > Pseudomonadota > Gammaproteobacteria > Enterobacterales > Vibrionaceae > Salinivibrio > Salinivibrio siamensis. The sequence continues at coordinate 69,868 of NZ_MUFB01000016.1, forward strand.
TCCGGAGAGATGGCTGAGTGGTTGAAAGCACCGGTCTTGAAAACCGGCAAGGGTTAATAGCCCTTCTAGGGTTCAAATCCCTATCTCTCCGCCACATACCGAAAAGCCGCTGCTTAGTCAGCGGCTTTTTTGCGTTTATACTCCCGTAAATTTCTAAACTCTGACCCCGCCAACATTTTAGGCGATTCTGTCTAAACAGCTATTCTGCACTCTGGTACGCTAACCCTCAATATTTCTGCCTCTTACATGGCTTTTTGGACGCCGCTAACCAACGGCGGTAGTGTGGGCGTTAAAGCAAATCCATTGGGCTTGTCGTGCCCGCAAATTGTTGCCCGATCACATGGGTATAGATCTGCGTGGTAGAGAGATCGGTATGGTCCTATAAGGTTTGAATGGTGCGAATATCGTAACCCGCCAAAAGCATCTGTGTGGCAAAGCTATGGCGAAACGTATGACAGGTAACGTGCTTATGGGTGATGCCGGCCTTTTGCACCGCACGGTTTAAGGCTTTACGCAATCTTACCTAGCGGTTGGTTTAAAAACTGGTTGTATAGGAAGGCCAGTGCATTAAGGGCAACCTTTTGTGTGTTCGGTGAAACTTGCTGCGCATTCGCCAAATAAGACAGAAACGTTTTTACATCCTCGTCACTGAGCTCTGTCGGATGTTGCTTATGATGGAAAAGGATAAACCGGCGCACCCAGTATAGGTAACTCTTCTCAGTTTTGATCGCATAGTCTCGTCGCCTAATCTCATGCTGAAGGCTTGCCATAAACGGGCTTTTGGTCATGATCCTTTCCCTCCATCTAAGACTGTTTATTCATACAGCTTATTGGTAGAGAAAGCCAAATAGTGTGCACGCTTTTTCGAGGCACATTCACATTATCGCCGAAAGAGAAAACTTTAGTTCAATATAATCAGACGGTTATAACTTCGCCTTTGAGGATAGTGTGAACGCATTGTCCGGGATAGGCGGCATGCACACTTTTGCAGACAAGGTGATTGCTTCAAGCTTTAAAAATGTGTTTAATTATAGGTAGTTAGTTAAAAAATGACGCGTATAACGGTTTTGACAAATCGAGCACGCGCACTAATACAATGTTATATTTTGAAGTAGCTGGGAACATGAGAGTTTTTATTTACGCAATTCTGAGCATTTCTATCTCTGTTGTTTCTCTCTTTGTTGATTGGGGAAGTGATTCCTACACGTGGTTTCAGCGATCAGGTGCATTTGTTGTTCTGGCTGGTGCGATTCTGAGTTACCGAAGCATCTTCAGGATGGGAGTCTCTGGTGTTGGTGGTGCCCCTCACAATGGGATAAGCATCGGTAAGGTTGTTGGTTCATTTGAAGATCCTGAGAATGGGCGAAACATGATAGAGGTTGAACGCTTCCAAGAAGACATCGCCTACGAAAGGCAAATTCTCATTGATCAAATTGCAGGTTATTTGGGAGCTTTATTGGCCATTGTGGGAACTGTAATCTGTGGGTACGGAGATTTGCTTGCGAAAATATAACAATCGCAGCCACGGCGACGGCCTTTCCGTTGCGGCTACGCCGACACTACAAAGCCGCGCATGCTGCGGGCGTTAAGGCTACAAGGAAAATGGATGCTTAAAGGGTTAACGGAACTGCTGAATTATTTTCGTGATGAGCGCCACTACAAGCGGGATCAGCAGGATCAGGCGCTAATGGCGATTCGGCAGGCCCTACAAGAAACAAAGCAATATTTGGCGCTTCGTGATAGGGGTGCAGAACGTTCAATTGAAAAAGAACACGAGCTATCAGATCTCTGGTCTATTGCCGGCGTTCACGCTCGCGAATTTGGCCCCGATTTGGCACGGCGTCTAGGAGAGAAAAGCAGCTATTGGCTTGAGCCCGAAAACTGGGACACCGAAGAAATCTACGAGGCCGGGATTAAGATTGAGCGTATCAACATGGAAGTCTCTGAACTCCTTGGGATGAAGCCTTAACAAGTGGGTGAAGCTGACCGATACTACGCTGCACTCCGTCCCGGCAGCTTACCCAAGGCGTTAAATGGAATCAGAAATGGATGCCTTCCAAGAAATCGAATCTTTAGAAAAGGAGCTGGTAGATCCCAGCACGCAAAAGAATGCTGCTCGTCTTCAGGAACTACTGTCAGATGATTTTCTTGAGTTCGGTAGCTCAGGAATGGTGATCCGTAAGCGGGACGTAGTAGATAGCACCGACACTCCGAGCATCGCCACATATCAGCTCAGTGATTTTGAGTTCAAATCGTTGGGAGATGAGCATATTTTGGTTACGTATAGGTCGGTGAAATCAGCTCGGGAGTTAGCCTATCGAAGCTCTATTTGGGTAAAACAAAATGGGCGTTGGCGAATGCTGCATCACCAATCTACCGTAGTACCCGGTGCCATTTAACAATACGCGTCACGCGGATGTCCTTTACGCCGCTTCGCTCTGTAAAGGCCACCGGTGCGCTCAGCGTTATGACAATAAGTAGAGAAACTATGGATATAAAAGTTGAGCTCCCTCCGGGACCACGACAACGTGAGTTTCTCGATTATTTGAATTCCTCACTTCGAGAAAGAATGGGTTCGTTTGGAGGATCGTCTGGTGTCGCCGAAGACGGAAATTTTGAAACCGCAGTCGCCGGGAAAACAAAGTTAGATTCAGGTGAAGTGGACCTTGTTTGGAAGGTAACGATTCGTCCGGATGGCATGCTGGATAGGGTTTCTGTTTTTCCTAACCAGGCGGGAGATAATGAGACAGGATGGAAGATATCTGCCCATGCACTGATCTCATCCGTTTTATCTTCTGTGATCTCTGAAAGAAAGAAGAAATATTTTAAACGTAATTTTTTCTTCTATATTGGAGAGCAACTGGATGGGGAGTATTGGCTTCCCGGGTTTAGGTTTGCACCAGCTTACCCAAATGATCCTAATCCCCATCTTATGAATGCTGAAAGAATTATCAGCATTGATCAAGAGATTGAAGCTATTGATGATATGCACGCCACATCAATTGCAGAGGAATCGGCGCGGCGTCATGCGTCAAGAATGTCGCTTCTACTCAATACAGCATTATATCAACCCGATAATGCACATAGATGGGTAATAAAAAATCCGGAAGATGGCGCTGGGTTGACCAGTGAGCGATTGCAGCTAGGTTTCGCAATAAAAGAGACTAATCTGGATAAGATGCCAAAGAAGTCTTCCGTATGTCAGTTGGGGAAGTACGAAGGGAGACTATCAGCACAATATCGGGTAATGGGTGAATTAATGAGTCTCCCTCCTGAAACAAGAAAAATATTAAGAGGAATCGATAGCGCTGAACCAAAAATAAGAGAAGCATTCGATCGTGGCGCTCGACTATATCAAGTGGCAGCTACATGCGGCAGGTCATTTCCGTCTGTAGGTCTTGCCTATCGAGTCGCAGCAGTTGAGGCTATTTGTAAGACTGAAGATCCTGGCGGTAATTTCAGCGATTTTATGCGAAAGCATGTTTGCTCATATAGCGATATTGATGATTTGTTGAATTACCTGTATGGGTCAGTCCGTTCAGCCCACTTTCACTCAGGCGAATTCCCAAATGGTGAGTTTTCCCGAACATATTACTTTGATCCGTTAATGGACGCAGAAAACACTCACAGAGATGCGATTCATCGAGCATGCTTTCAAATAACTAGAGAGGCTATCATTAGATGGATAGTATCTTTGCTCCCAGATGATATCCTTGTTTCGGGCAATGAGTCATAACAAGCGCATGTTGTCGGAATGGTTTTCCGCTGCGCTCCAAACCATCCGCAAATGCGGGCTACATGGATTCCCCCGTTCGTCAAGCATCCGCGAAGCGTATTGAGTTTGGTTTGGACTGCCGCTCTACATTCGGCCTTTTACTGACTCACGTCATGGCCCTGATGACATTGCGCGGTTGCAGTGCCTAATTCGTTAGAAGGCATCAAGGTGCCCGCCGCATTAACAGGCTCTCTGCAAATGGTCTTCACCGATANAGAGGGATTCCCCACGCTTGGCATTTTTGGTTTGGGTCAAATTTAGTGTTTACGGCGTCCAAGTTGAGTGTCGTGGTAGCGTGGCTCACATCTTAATTGGGCTACATGGRTTCCCCCGTTCGTCAAGCATCCGCGAAGCGTATTGAGTTTGGTTTGGACTGCCGCTCTACATTCGGCCTTTTACTGACTCACGTCATGGCCCTGATGACATTGCGCGGTTGCAGTGCCTAATTCGTTAGAAGGCATCAAGGTGCCCGCCGCATTAACAGGCTCTCTGCAAATGGTCTTCACCGATACTCATCAACTTGCGTGTGCAATGACCCGGTTGGTGTATTTCTCCTTACGACAGCGACGAGTTAGGCCGCGTAGTCTTGATAATCCGTTTGATGGTGCAATAACGCCCACACAATGCGTGCATTTTTGGCTGCGAGAGCGACAATGGCGCGATTCATGCCACGTCGCTCAAGGACATTTCGCCCCCAAAACACTGAGCCTATCTTGCTTATCGCCTAGGTTCGTGATGACGGCTCTCGCGCCATGCACTAAGAGTGTTCTGAGATATTTATCTCCTCGTTTACTAATACGACCTAATCGAGGCTTTCCKCCGGTTGAGTACTGTTTGGGCACTAATCCAAGCCAAGCAGCAAAATCTCTACCGGAATCAAACTGTTCGCCTTTTCCGATAGTGGCGATAATCGCCGTTGCTGTTTGTGGGCCAATGCCGCGAACATTAAGAATACGCTGGGCATTAGGACTGGCCTTGGTAACCATATMGAAACACTGCTCGGTATCGGCGATACGCTGATTAAGTGTTTGTAGGTGGTCAAAACAATCTGCCACKACAGCACGAGCAATATCAGGCAGGCCATTCTCTGCTGCCTCGAGAATGAGTGGTACCTCTCTGTGAATGGCGGCTCGTCCCGTTGGAATAATAATGCCGAACTCTGCCAGTAATGCACGAATACGATTAATGAGGGCGGTACGTTCATTGACCCAATGCTCACGTACACGATGAGTCGCGAGAATCGCTTGGCGTTCGGGTGACTTAACAGGAATGAACCGGCTGTTTGGACGCTGAACAGCGTCACAAATGGCAACGGCATCGTTCAGGTCATTTTTTCCTTTTGTGCGATAAGGACCGACGTACTTTGCGGCCATGATACGGGTATCGTGACCGAGCTTGTTGAATTCTCTAGGCCGCACCTAAGTGTGGCAGATCTTCAAGAGGGGGAATCCATGTCATTCGTTATGATTTTAGGGGGCTTTAGTGCAGGTTCGAAAAACTAGTCTTAGGAATGATTTAGCATTCCATTTCTTTACGGATGCCACCGACTTTTTAGACCGGTTTGATATTCTGTACGAGGAGTACTCTAAAACTAAAAGGTTTAAGTGCTTTGTAGAGCTCTTAATGGGTTTTGAGTGCATTTTGAAATCTCATATATTTCTTTCCCACAAAAGTGAAAACATGGAAGAAATCTATAGATTGGTAAAGAAGACCGGACATGATTTAAGCAAATTAGCTGATCTTTCCAGCTATTTGGATGACGCCACATACAAAAATGTTAAAGACGAGCTGGGAGAGTACTCTGTCTTCATTCGGTACTCTCTTGATGCCTACGAACATTTTTTACCCTCTTTTATTGGTTTTGGAGAAGGCAAGTTTAATTACTCATCTACTATGACAAACCATGCTTGGATGATGAAGATGAGAAACTTGCTATCAAGCTTAATCGAACCAACCGCTACCGAGTTTACCGGCTTTGTGAAAATGGATTTTGATAACATCTTCGACGACGAAAAGCGACTGAGAGAGTTTGCAATTAAGGTTGGTATAGTAAAATCATAACAATCGGCTGCACAGCGACTGATTTTCCGCCGCTTCGCGGCTACAAACCGGCGCGTGAGCCGCGCGTTAGACAATGAAATATTTCGGAGTTCTGAGTTACCCAAAAAGGAGAAAACTGTAATGCCAGGTTTGTTTTCGTACAGGCTATTTATAAGTCATGCATGGCGCTACGGCGACCGGTATCGGAGAGTAATAGACTTTCTGGATGCAGCCAACAACTTTAGCTATACGAACTATTCGGTTCCTTCGGATAGGGCTTTTGACCGGATGAATGTGAGTCAACTTAAAGAAGAATTACGACAGCAGATACGCCCAACCCAAGTCGTAGTGATAGTCGGTGGTATGTATATCGCTCATAGTGACTGGATCCAATTCGAGATTGATTTTGCTAAAAGTCTTGGAAAGCCGATACTTGGGATTAGGCCGAGAGGCGCTCAAGTGATGCCTCGGGCAGTCTCAGAAGCTGCCGACGAAATTGTGAATTGGAACACGGCTTCGATGGTGGGAGCGATCAGAAGGTTGCGCCGCTAATGGATAGGGAACATTATCCAGCACTTTATCTAGGTGCCGACTCTGCTTCCAATAATGCTCAAAAAGAATATCTTCATTTATTGAGAGCAGAGTATTTTCTTCTTGTATGTGCAGCAGCYTTCAGTATGAGTTGGGCTACTGAAAAGCACTTCCTCATCGCATATGCACTCGTTTTTGTTGCCGCCGCGGCAATATTGCTTTTCCGTTCCTTTCGAAAGCCTGAACAAGTCTGGTACAGGTGTAGAGCTCTTGCCGAGTCAATAAAAACATCTACATGGCGATATATGATGAGGGCAGAGCCTTTTGACGACGCTGAGTCAATAAGAATGCCTCGTGCAGAATTTAGAAATCACCTCCGAGAGATTCTTAAATATAACAAACAGGTCGGGGAAAATATCGCAGGGTACTCTTCAGATGAAGAACAGATTACTGGAGAAATGGAGCGAGTCCGGTTGCTGAGCTTGGAACAACGTAAAGATCTTTATAAAAGTCTACGGATTACAGACCAGAGAAAGTGGTATACAAAGAAAGCAGGAGCAAATAAATCTGCCTTTCGATTTTGGGTCAGCATTATGGTTTTGGTTTATCTGCTCGCCACACTAAGTGTCTTGTTAAGGATTTCTTTTCCGGAGATAAAGCTCTGGCCAACGGAGCCGTTGACAGTGCTGGCTGCCTCCATTGTAGGCTGGATTCAAATAAAAAAATTCAACGAACTATCATCATCATACACGCTTACAGCTCATGAGATAGGGATTATTCAGGGCCGAATTGACGAAATAGAAGAGGAAGGTGAGTTTTCTGACTTTGTGAACGAGGCTGAATTAGCGTTCTCGCGAGAGCATACCCAATGGGTTGCTCGGCAGCATGAATAGAATAGTTTCTAACAAATGGCTGCTGTCGGACAGCCAAAAGCTCTGGCCAAAAAGCGGCCTCCACTTTTGTCTTCCGCAGAGCCTAGCGTTATAGCTCTAATTGACTAGGGTTTGTATGAGTATTGAAGAACACAAATACATTAAGCTTTTGGACTATGCGATTGCTCAGCGAAGCTCATATCACATGGAGCCAGGACTCGAATCGGCTGACATGACCGAGTCTGAGTTCGAAAACATACGCGATAGCCTTTTTATCAATGCGAGCATGCAAGCCCCGCCACCCAACAAGAATCAAGTATACGACTGGCGGCTCAGACCGGAAGCCGTGTTTGGCTACCTCACATATAAGCAGTACGAGCACGCTCAAAAGTCTTCGAAACGAGCATTGTACATAGCTGCGGCATCTCTCGTTGTCGCCGTGCTTACATTGGTGATTAGCGGGCTTGGTCTCTGGTTATAACAATCGCGTCTACTGGGATCGGCTGTCCGCTAGCGCTACAAACCAGCCCGTAACTCGGGCGTTAAAAGTCCAAAGGAGTGAACATGACCAATTGGGTAAATGTAAGGTCATCAGCCATAAGAAAGATTGGCTATGACGCATCCACAAGTCGAATGTACATCGATTTCGAAGATAGTGACCCGTATTACACTTACTGTCGTGTGCCTGAGCATGTATTTCAAGAATTCATAAATGCAAGCTCAGTTGGCCGTTATTATCATGCTTATATCAAAGACAAATATGTTTGCTAGTATAATTCAACTTTTAACAAATCAAAGTAGCAACGCCACTTCGTGGCTGGACGCGCTAACGCGCTCCGCTGTTTGAAGCGTTAGGCTCTGTAAGGAATTGAAGGTATGACCACAGAGTTGGTAACTCAATTGATAATACTGGCTACGGCGCTTGTTGGTTTGTATAAAGCCGCAACGTTTCGTCCTGCAAAGACTGAAGAATCACCTTCATCTGAAGGTGGCACTACCCGGTCTGGTGGTTCTATTACAGAAATTCTAGAGCCTATGATTGGTTTTGTCGGTTACTTTGGCTTCATGCTGGCATTTCCAGCATTTATCTGGGCATTCAGTTGGATTACTAGCAATATGCCGTCACCTTCCGATCGTCAAGATGAAGTTGTTTTCTCAATTCCATATGAAGTAAGTGATACACCATCTAAAGCTGAGTTGATGTTTATAGCAGCCAATAGTATTTCTTACTCGTCGTCGAAGGGCGAAGCGCTTGAAGCGGTCGTAGCTTATGCCCTAAAAAATAATAATGAAAAAATCGCCATATTGGCCGCTAGCTCAATACCGTATAGCAGTCGGAGTCGAGAGCAACTAGAAAAAATTGTAAAGCATATAGCCACTGACACAACAGAGCCTAACAAATCAATGCAGCCGACCGCTAACGAGGCGTCTGATTGAAGCGTTAGGCTCTAATAGAGTTCGAGAAGAAGGATTATCGTGAAAAGAGTTGGTTTCATAACAGATAACATCGATATTGAAGAGCCAATATCCAAAATATTGCACGATTTTGATGGTCGTGAAGAAATTCGGGTTGAGACGATAAATAGACTTAATCCAGAACTGCCGACGATAAACAAAATCCAATCTATCTTGGATATGTGTGACGTAATAGTTTTTTATATATCCAAAGGTAGTCCAAATATTTTCTATGAAATTGGTCTGGCTCAAGGTGCTAAAAAGAATGTAATTATTATTGCCGATTCGCACAATAAGATTCCCTTCGATCTTTCTTTCCAAAAATGCATCATTACTGAAGGGAATAGTTTTGAACATGTGGCGTACGAAATATTTCGGGCAATAGAGCATGGCTCCAAGTCAAGCTCGTTTGTTAATACTTCCAGCTATGATTCCAAGTTTATATTTGATTCATACTTTAATGATTATGCCCCTGAAATTAAATACCGGGATCTATATGCATTCAGTGGCTCAAAAAGACATAAGCTGTTTGAGCAATGGTTTCTCGAACTGGCTAAGAATATCAATCAATGGCAGATAATAGAGTCTGAAAAAGGTAACTCTCGAGAAGCATTCGATTTTATGGTCTGGAATGCCGGAGATGATCCGGAGCTTCAGTCTCTAGGAAATCCAATTCCGGTTGAATTAAAAGCACTGAACTCCATGAACTCTAGTCAGTGGTCTAGGCTCGCTGAAAATATCCGGAAGCAAGGTCTTCGTAGCTTGCTTTTGCTTACAACCGCTAAAAACAAAAGAGACTCTGCAGCATTTGCCAATAAACTTAAGAGAGAATACGGAATTCTAATCGTAGCGCTCGATAGGGATGACTTAATTGATATAGAAAACCCAAGAGATCTCTATTTGGCAATAAAACAACAGCTTCTAACTATTATGTATAGAGGTGGTTGATGTTTGATGCCGCCACTTTTGCTACTCACGTAGACGCTGTTGATAATGCAGTCACCAATCAAGAGAAAGGCAATTCACTGGAGGGTTTATCAAGTTACCTTTTTAATAGCATTGACGGGATAGAAGTAAGGGAAACGAATATTAATGGTCCAGCAGAAGAAGTTGATCTTCTGTTATGGAATGCAAAAATCTCACAAGTGTTTGAGCCTTGGGATAATTTAATATCAGTAGAATGTAAGAATTGGTCTAACCCGGCTGGAGCACATTTAATAGATAATTTTGCAGCGAAGATTCGACTAAAACATCTTACAACCGGGATTTTTATTGCTGCTAATGGTGTTACAGGGGACTTCGTAAATGGGGACAATCAAAATAGAGGTGCGGTCTATCGTCTTCATGAGCATCTTACAAGAGATGGAATCCGCATAGTTGTTATAAGAATGGACGATCTTAGAGGTCTTGTTGACATCAATGATTTTATTGAGTTGGTAAAAGACCGTTACTGTAAAATATACATGCATCGGGTGTTTTAGCCTAACAAGTTGCTGCACACGGATAAATTATTCGCTTCGCTCATAATTTACCGGTGAGCAAAGCGTTAAGTTTCTAGGAGACTATGGTGATACAAGCAAGGTTTTATGAAACCTACTACTTCTGCAACATCATAAGAAATGTTTTGCATGATCAATTTACCTATATAAGAAATCTACATGATTTCTACGGTGATGATGCATATCTGAATCTGATCGACCCTTTCGAGAAATATTCTACATTTCACAGATTTATAGAATTCATAGTAGATGATGTTTTCTATGAGAGCGCTTCATCAATAGATCTCGATAAAAGGAAGGAAGACCTTGAGAGATTTGCCGACCTTCCTCCTGTTTTGAAAGATGGGAAATACAAAAAGTTACCGGTAGAGCTTGCACTTGAATTCCATGGCATAAAGCATTGTGCATTTGAAGAATATCTGAAAGAGAAGAACAAAACTTTCATAGAATGTACTGAAGATGACATTTACGACTATATGGCTGAACTCAGGTTCACTGGTGAGTATGAGGCCTTAATCGAGCAAACTGTGAAGGAAGTTTTCCATGTTCTATTTCAAAATAGAGAGCTAATGCTCCTTTTCAATGACATGGTCTCTAAGGGGATAAAGTTCCAAGTCGAATGTGGTGTTCCAGAAGAAGTGGAAGAGCTATTTAAAGATAATGGCACCCTCATCAGAAAAACAATACCTAAATGGGTTCAAAGAGCGGTATTCTTCCGAGATAGAGGTAGATGTGTTCTTTGTGATAAAGACTTATCTGGCATATTAAATTATGAAAATGTAGAGAATTATGATCATATTGTGCCGTTAGCAAGATATGGACTTAATGATGTGTCCAACATTCAACTCTTATGCAAAGAATGTAACCAAATAGAAAAGAAAGCGGGGACTCCTGCTACATCCAACAATTACCAGTCATGGTACGCATATGACGAAACTTAACAAGCCAAGGCTGTCGGACGCTTAGCGCCGCAGCTTGGGGCGTTAAGTGATATTAAAAGCAGTGTGGAGATATGAAAGAAAAGCTGAATAAAGACCAGTACTTGTTGATAGTGGGCTGTGCTGTAAAAGAGGATTTCTCTGCGTGGAACGAATACGTTAAAGAAACTGAAGACTTAATAAAATTACGTGAAGCAAATTTTGAAGGTTTAGTGATCAAAGAGGCTATATTCCAGAATAAAAATGGCGAGGGTGCTGACTTTTATGGTGCCAACTTCAGTAATGCTCACTTATTATCAGTTGATATGACTGACTGCCATTTTATGGAGGCAAACCTTTCATCTGTTCGTGCAGAAGGTTCAGCTTTCCATCGTGCAGACTTTGTGAGAGCAGAGGTAACTAAAAGTACTTTTACTCTCTGTGATTTTTATGACGCTTCTTTTCAAGAAGCGAATATGTTTTCTGTAGAATTCTATGAGTCTCATTTTCAGAATTGCCGTTTCAATCGTGCTGACTTGTCAAAGACAAAATTTTACGGAGGAGGCTATAATCCGCTTGTGCGCCAAGAGTTACGTTTTAACTTATGCGGGGCAAGTTTTTATAATGCTAAGTTTACGAGCGAAACGTATTTTCATTTGGCAGATGTGTCCAAAGAGACGGACTTTCGAACAATTAGCTTCGAAAGCGCATGCTATTCGGTAGGATTAAGGCAGTCTCTTCAATATTGTAACCGCCGACATAATTGGAATGACTGGTATAAGAATAATGGCTTTTTTAATAAGCGTTTAGTCCGACTATTTTGGTTTGCATCAAATTATGGAAGCTCACCCAAACGGGTAATACAGTCATTTTTCTCGGTGTGCTTATTATATGCATTGATTTACTGGTTGTTTCCATCCCTAACCTCTGTAGAGGGTGATATATCATTTATACGTAGTATTTACTTTTCTGTTGTAACCATGACTACGTTAGGTTTTGGTGATATTTATGCAAATTCTAGTAGTTGGTTTTCTCAGCTGCTATTGATTACTCATGTATTATCAGGGTATGTGTTATTAGGTGCGTTAATAACGGTATTATCAAATTTATTTTCCGCCGATGGACCATCGCGAGGATTGGTCAAACACCCACCAGAACCAAAGGCAAGAATGAGGGTTAGCGTCAAAAATACCACTTAACAAGGCGCTGCTGCGGAAAATTTACTCGCTGGCGCTCCTAAATTTCCACAGAGCGCGGCGTTACATTTTGGATGAGTTTCGACTAGATACGAGAGAATTTTAATGGAAAAGATAAAGCTGAAAGATATCTACCTAGGCGAAAATGACGGCAAAAAGGAAGCTATCTATCGAACAGATTTTGAGCGGTATTTTATTGATATAGATGATAATTATGAAAAACTGAAGATAGATAAATATTTTTTAGTTTTAGGTCGGAAAGGGTCTGGAAAAACATACTTAGGCCAGTACATCAAAAAGATGTCAGCCTCTGATCCTATGCATTTCTGTGAAGTTAGCTCTTACAAGGATTTCAAATTTCAGGAGCTAATACAGCTTAAATCAGGGGATATAACGCCAAATGAGTACTACGAAATTTGGCGATGGTTACTTTTATTAGATATTGGCAAGCAATCTCTTGGAGATAATGGTATTCCAGACTGTGAGGCTAAAGATAAGCTGACTTCATTCTTTGATGCAAATTATAATTCCACTGAGATTGACGCAAAAAAAATTGTTGAGGTCACCAAAAAGCAACAAGTCAGAGGCGGATTATTAAAATCCTTTGTTGATGTATCAGGCGGAGAAAAATTGGAAGAAGGGTCTTACCTTGATTACATTGATGATTTAGAGTCCGTTGTGTTCGACGTACTATCTCATTCTGAAAGTAGATATACTGTCGTTTACGATGAACTTGATGATAGATTTAGGGACGATGAATATTACCGTCACTCCATCATAAGCTTATTGAAAGCTGCCGATAATATTAACTTAAAGGCTTTAGAAAGCAGGGTTAAGGCAAAAATTATAATTCTCCTTAGAACAGATATATTCTCAATTTTTAATGACCCCGATTTAAATAAGATCAAAAGAGTAAATACCCTGAGAATTGATTGGGGGGCTAGAGTTGCTGTAAGTTCGCCACTTATCGGCATGGTGATATCGAAGGCAAAAAAATCAAGTTTTTTAATGTCAGCCTTATCGGATGAAGAGGTGTTTAGAAACCTGTTTCCTCAGGACATAAATAGAATAAATCCCGAGCGATACATTCTTGAAAGATCTTTCTTTCGGCCAAGAGATGTAATTACAATTCTTAATTTGATAATTGAAAAGTACCCAAACTCTGACTATTTCGGGTGGAAGAGCTTCTTAGATGTTAAGAAGGAATACTCGGAATACCTTCTTGATGAAATACGAAATGAAATGTACGGGCACTATGGGGATGATGAAATAGATAGCATTTTTAAGCTGCTAAAAAACTACAACAAGCATTTTGTAGCATATAAAAAGCTAAAGGAATATATGGGAAAAAACCAATTTCACTACAAAGATCTAGATCTTGAAAAAATGTTAATCGGACTTTTAAAATTCAATGCAATTGGAAATAAGTGGTATAACGAATATAAAAGGAAACAATACTATACTTGGGCTCATCGTGACGAGAAGGCTGATCTCGATTTGGATAAAACAATGGTAATCCATTTAGGGCTTAGAGAGGCTTTATCAATGTAACAAATCAAAGCACTCGGACTTGGGTAGTCTGTCACCTTTTTTGTTCCAAAAAAGCCGCCGGCTTACCCAAACCGGTGTTTGAGAAGTTACGTGTCAAAATCAGGGAGGCCGAGTGCAGACTGAAATACAATCCAAATTTTCAAGCTATCCGTCAGAGGCCCAAAGGCAGTTGGAAGCCGTTCGTAGCCTCATCTTTTCGGTGGTCAAGGAAAATAAGCTGGGTGCGGTCGAAGAAACTCTTAAATGGGGCGAAGCCAGCTATCTTGTCAATGGTGGCAGCACAATTCGTATTGACTGGAAGCCTAAAGATCCGAGTGTCATAAAGGTGTTTTTTCATTGTCAGACTACCTTGGTTGAAACCTTTCGAGAGATATACCCGGAAGAATTCGCGTTTGAGGGGAAAAGGGCAATAGCCATACCATTGAATACTCCTGTTAATAGTGGGCCTTTAAGCCACTGCATCCAGTTGGCTTTGAAGTACCATCGCGTGAAGCATCTTCCGCTGCTTGGAGCATAGGATGCTAGCACCACGTAACAAAGCCATTAAATTCGCTCCCTGCGGTCGCCGCACGTTCGTTCCTCGCGCCGTTTAAGGCGAGCGTTAGCTATCAATGTACTCTCACGCGAACTGCGGCACCTTTTAAGTGACGTCATAGCCAAAAACAAACGCCATTTGATAAAACCCTTGGAAAACAAAGCTACTATCCTCATAATTTTTATTCGTTATATCAATGAATTGAAAATGAAGGAAACTATGACTGATCTTATAGGTGACCGTTTTGAAGCGCCAACTGTAGAACTTTGGTGTGCTAGAGATGAGTTAATGTTAAAACTCAACTCAGAAGCATTTATGCTAGCGAGACAAGCAGTATCGAAAGGAAAACACTATAGTTACGGCTCAGAAAATGAAGGGTATTTTCAACATCAGCACCTTATATGGGAGCTTGAGGGCACTTATCGGTGTGGAAACTGGTTAGCTTCAATTTCCATGTCTGCCGCTGTTGTCGAAACGTTTTTAAGTAGTTACCTATCAAAAGGGAATAAATCAGAACAATTTCTTAAGTCGATAGCTTTTCCAAACATGCAAGATTATAAAGAGTTAATTGATATGCGTAACTCAATAATGCACTTACGTAATCGTAGTTTTATTAAGTCGGCCTATAACAAACCAGACAAAGAGTACTTTGATATGGCGACAAGGTTTCTTTGGTTGACGTACTTTCTCAAAGATTACGTACTGTTTTTCTTCCATAGCGATGATAGCTAACAAACAATTTAAGCAGATTCTGGACTTGATCCGTTTTACTGGACACGCATCAGACGATCTGAGGAGGTCAGTATGCCAGCCTATAAAACGGGTAAAAAGACAGCGCAATATTCACTAGACTTCAAACTGAAAGCGGTTGAATGGAGCTATGAAACGCATCGAACAGTGAAGTCGGTTGCAGAGGCGCTTGATATCCATCCATTCATGCTATCGAAATGGCGTAAAGCGTATCGAGATGGAGAGTTTGGTATGGTCAAGTCCCAAAAAAATAAAGTGAAGCCAGACAAGGCGAAGGATGAGTTATCGGCACTCAAGAGACGGATCACGGAGCTTGAGGAGAAAAGTGGTGCTTGGCGAGATTAACGCCACAAAAAATTGAGCCGACATGGTTACCTCCGTTATTAAAAGCCGCGCCTCAGTGTGGCAGATTTTCAAGAGGGGAAATCTATGTCATTCGTTAGGCAATGATGTCATTCTGGATTGGATGTGTAATTAAATGAAAAATTATTTTGAGAGCCCGTTTAAGGGAAAACCTCTGATAGAACAAGTTAAGAACCCCAATATTAAGGTAGGCCGCTATAGCTATTATTCGGGGTATTATCATGGACACTCATTTGATGATTGCGCTCGCTTCCTCCTGCCTGATCGTGATGATGTTGATAAATTGATAATTGGAAGCTTTTGCTCTATCGGATCGGGAGCCTCCTTTATCATGGCTGGCAATCAAGGCCACCGATATGATTGGGTGACGTCATTCCCTTTTTTCTATATGAATGAGGAGCCGGCATTTTCGGAATCAGTTGATGCTTTCCAAAAGGCAGGTGATACCGTCATAGGGAGTGACGTGTGGATTGGGTCCGAGGCAATGATTATGCCTGGTGTAAAGGTTGGCCATGGAGCGGTAATTGGTAGTCGGGCTTTGGTTACCAAAGATGTAGAACCATACACAATTGTTGGTGGCAACCCCGCAAAAGCGATAAGGAAGCGCTTTTCAGAACAGGAAATTACAATGCTACTAGATATGAAGTGGTGGGATTGGCCGTTGGAGAAAATTAAAGAAGCAATGCCTCTTTTGTGCTCGTCCGATATTGAAGGCTTGTACCATTTTTCGCAACGCTCAGGTGCCTAACAAACGGCTGTTGCCATCCCTTCGGGGCTGGGACAGCCTTTCCACCGCTTCGCTGCCACAAATCAGCCCCAAATCCTGGAGTTATAAGTCTCTATGAAAATCGCGATATTTGTCTTAATCATTCTGCTGGTCGGAACCAATGCGTTTTGGTTTTACCAAGCGCTAGATTCTGGTATCACGGCAGCTTATCGGGATGACTCAATCGATAAGCTCCAGGAAACACAGGCGCAGCTTATGGCTGCCATACCCAAGCTGGCAGCTTCTCAGGAAAAGGCGGAAATTGTTGCTGCATTCGAGTCTGTCACAGACCAAGAGACTTATGAAAAAGAAGGCTGTACTTGGGTGGGCTGGGTAGGTCTGAAGTTTGGCGACGACGATAGACTATTGGCGGTTTCGCCATCTTGGTCATATCAGCAGGGAGTCCCTTGCTTTGATAACTAAACTGAGCCGTCTCTGTACTCAGCGTTAATTCCCCAGAGAAAGCAATTAATCCGTAGGGAATTTTTGTTTCTGGTGGAGCACACGCATCGCTTGGCGCTCAGGTGACTTAACAGGAATAAACCGGCTGTTTGGACGCTGAACAGCGTCACAAATGGCAACGGCATCGTGTGTATCACTACAGGCTTCAATACCTATGCATATTGTAGGCATACTGGCTAACGCAGCCAATAATGTAGCGTATGAAAAAGAGTTATGGAGAATGACGTTTCCGTGGTCATCCACCGCGTGAAGAGAAAACAGTGTTTGGTGAGATGAACGCCAAATAAAAATTAAGCAGACTCAAAAAATATCATGACTCAAGGAGGAAACATGATAACACCAATCATTATTTTAGTGCTTTTATCTAGCCCGTTGGCCATTGCCTTCATTTATTCAAAATTGAATGGCACGTTTTTGAACGTGAACAAGTATGCATGTTGGGGGCTGGGAGTCGCTTTTATATTCTTTTTTATTGGACACCTTGTTAAAGCTGAGGGCATGGTAGAAATGCTGCCTACATGGGTGCCACTTCGTTTGGAGTTAGTTTATTTCACTGGGTTGATTGAGCTGTTAATTGGCACCGCGCTTTTTGTTCCACGGTATCAGCCTCTCGCAGCAAAACTTGCTATTGTTGTGTTTATCGCTTTCTTTCCAGCGAATGTTTATGCCGCAGTCAATGGGATAGGCCTTGGTGGGCATCAATGGGGGCCGAGCTATCTTTTAATACGCGGCCCTCTACAGGTGATACTCATTGCTTGGGCCTATTTCTTGTGTATAAAAGGTCACCATAAGCCTATTAGACACAGTCAGGCGTAAGGGTCACTCGGTTAACGCGGAGATGATTGTACCATTAAAAGAAGAAGGCCGCTGAGATAATAGCGTCATCAAAAGTTTTGTTTATCTATACAAGTTGATATTGGAGTTAATCATCATGAATGACCGTTCACGCGCCTTACTTGCCATCTTTGCCTTGATGTTTTCTTGGTCATCGATAGCGCAGTCGCTGCCAGAAGGAGCGATCCAAGAAGGATCGCTGGCTAATCAAAAATTGATCCAAGATGCGATGGCAGGGGTGCTGGTTACGGTGGCATCTCAAGGCTGTGAGAAGCCAGAGGAATTTGTGCCTTATGTGCGGGAAATGCCGTCAGGCGAGGTAGGCACAAGGGTTTGGCGGGAGCTATGGATTGTCGAAGGCTGTGATGACACCTATCCAATAAAACTTCGCTTTCAGGAGGCGGGAGCTGGCGCTGCGAATTGGACGATTGAATAAACAAGGACACTCATGAATACAGAACAACAGGCATTTCTAAACGCCTACCTTGCCACGTTAAGTGAAGCAGAACGTCAGGCCGTGCCTGAAACGATTGCCGAGTACTTTTGCGCGGATGAATACAACGCCAACGAATGCGCCCGTTTAATTGATCAAGGTATAAAACGCGCATCGTGCAGCTTAAAAGCATGCTACGAGATAGAAAACGAACCTTACCCGCAAGTGGGGCGTTTAACCGTGGTGCTTAACTGGGCGCAGCAGCCCGTTTGCATTATCAAGGTGACTGAAGTGAGCGAGTGCCCGTTTGATCAAGTAACCGCTGAGTTCGCCGCAGCGGAAGGAGAAGGCGACAAGAGTTATGCGTGGTGGCGGCAGGCACATCTTGCGTTTTTTGAGCAAGAGGGGCAGGCACTCGGCGTACCGTTTACAACCCAATCCCCTTTGGTGTTAGAACGCTTTGAGAAAGTCTATCCGCTTGATCACCATGAAACTGAGCAGGTAAGCGCATGATAAAACAAGTCGGCCAAACGCCCATCCAACCTGAACACTTGGCTCGCTGTCACTGCGGGACAGTTGTGTTAGCCCTCGCGTTACCCAATGGGATTGAAAACCCCAGACGCTGCGATTGCTCAATGTGTCGACGCCGCGGTGCGATTGTGGGCTCGGTCAAACTTGCACAATTGCGTGTCGTTGCTGGCAGTGAACAACTCAGTGTGTATTCCTTTAATACTCACACTGCTAAGCACTACTTCTGCTCACGCTGTGGCATTTACACTCATCACCAGCGTCGCTCCAATCCGAGTGAGTTTGGGTTCAATATTGCCTGCTTAGATGGCGTCAATCCGTTTGAGTTGGAGAATATTCCCGTGATGGATGGGGTTCATCATCCAGCGGATCGCTAGGATGTCGCGGATATCGTTTTGAGGAGTGGCTATGACGAAATTGGCCTTTGTATCGGGTGGGTCGAAAGGAATCGGTTTAGGCTGTGTTCTGCGGCTAGTTGAGGCAGATTATAAAGCCGATTATTTCGTCGGCCATACGCTAGTTATCGATGGCAGTTTTTCTTTGGCGTAGTAGACGCATAGGGTGTTTGTCTGGTGAACATTAATGCACATTTTCTTCGCTAAAATATGACTGAAAGGGATGATTTATGGATTACTTAGGTATCAACAAAGCAGCATGGGATAAAAGGACTCGAGTGCATGTCGAATCTGAATTCTACGATGTGAATGCATTTAAGCGTGGTCAATCTTCGCTCAATTCCATCGAACTGGCTCAACTTGGTGACGTTAAAGGTAAGTCGCTGTTGCACCTTCAATGTCACTTTGGCCAAGATACACTCTCTTGGGCTCGCCTAGGAGCAGAGGTAACAGGTGTTGATCTATCTTCTGAGGCAATCGAGCAAGCCAACCTGCTTAAACAAGCGCTAGATCTCGAGGCTGAGTTTATACAAGGTGATGTTGTTCAATTTGGGCGTGAAAATACTCGAGAGTTTGATCTTGTATTCACGTCTTATGGTGTATTGACTTGGCTACCAAACTTAGAGGATTGGGCTCGCACTATTGCTAACGCGCTGAAGGTGGGTGGAGCGTTCCATATGGTTGAATTTCACCCGTTCACTGATCTGCTCTCTGGTTATGCTTATTTCCCAAGTAGTGAGCCGGATGTAGAAGAAGAGGGAACATATACCGAAAACTGCGATGGGTCGACATCAACGATGGTGACATGGCCTCATTCAATGAGTGAAGTAATCAGCGCACTAGTCAATGCAGGGCTATCTATTGAGTCGTTATCGGAGTCGCCTTATAGCCCTTACAACTGTTTTGACGGTCTAGAGTTTGTTCCAGGCTTGGGGTATCAAATGCTCTATCAAGGACAACAGGTACCGCTATTGTACGTTATTAAAGCTCGAAAAACGGCGTAATAGCACATAGTGATCATTCTGATGACTTTAATGACGACGCCTCTGGATAGTGCGTTTTCAGTAATTCTTCGACCACCGCCAGGTTCTGTCCGAGCTTTCTCAGTGCCAGCAAGCGTGTTTTGCTAAATTTAGCGTCTTTGGGCACCAAGCGCATGATGTAGGCCGCGCGTTTGCCTTGGTAGACATCCTCTGATTTATGGAAAAAAGCGTTACAGAACAGCAGCGCATCACCTGCATCCAACGCAGGCGTCACCTTACCTTTCTCCATGTACTCATACTCTTGCTGGGTGATTTGAAACGGCGGGTGCTCGGGCACCGACGGGTCGGCAATGCGCACCAGTGAGTGCAATTGATTGGCTTCGCGGATCAGCGATAGGCGCACCGCCCCCTCTTCCATCACGATAGATAACTGCCCTGAGCCGGGTTCTTTCACTGGCGTCAGCGGGATCCATACCGTGAGCATATCTTCCGGCCGCTCCATAAAGCCAATCGAGTCAAAATCGGTATGGAAAGGAAAGCCTTGATCCTCGGGCGTTTTCTCCAAATATAAATCGGCCAAAATGCGATAGTCTGGTAGCAGTGCCTCAATGGTGTCGGCGATGTTGAGATCTGGGTCGCGGAATACCATGGGCCCATAGATCGCTTTTTTGTATATGTCGGCATACCAAGTTTGCCCATTTGGCATGGCGTCGAGTTTGGCAGCGAGAGCCGTTTGTGTCTCTAGGCTCAGTACGCCAGGGACGACTTTGCCGTGATGAGGAGAGAGGTTGTCGAGAAAGTCCGGGCGAGCTGGCATAGAAGCTCCTTGAGGGGGATATAAAACCGAGTGTGTTAGCTGTAGTTTAGCAAATCACCGTCTTCACTGAATAACGGCGGTGGCGAGATAAATGTACTGACCGAGAATGCCCTACAAGTTTAAGCGTAACTGACGACCCGGTTGCGTCCAGAGAGTTTGGCGTTGTATAAAGCGTCATCGGCATGCTGGTAGAGGTGCTTAGCATCGAGCTGGGCCGCGTCGAGCTCTGCACAGCCAATTGACACGGACACACGGATAGCGGGGGAGTAGTCGAGGATCGAATGTTGGTCGTAAACGGCCTCGCAGAGCTGAGCGGCATAGTGCTGCGCCGCTTTTTGGTCGGTATTCGCCAACAGACAAGCGAACTCTTCCCCTCCAATGCGATAAATGTTGCTGTGCAGAGGAAGATGCGTTTCGAGTAATGACGCGAAGGCTTCGAGGACGTGATCGCCAACGATATGGCCGTAGTTATCGTTGATGCGTTTAAAATGGTCGATATCAATGATAAGCAGGGATAGAGGCTGATGTCGGTACCGGGCTTGTTCACCAAAGCGGGCAAGGTCACTGGCAAATTGACGGCGGTTGTATAGTTGTGTCAGCGGGTCAGTCGCAGCTTGGCGCATTAATGCTTGTTCTTCCGCCTTACGCTGACTGATATCCCACATCACCCCAGCTACCACACCTTGAGGCTTATTTTTCGGATCATTATTGGTGGTGATTTCTACCCACGTATATTCACCATTATCACGTTTAACCTGTAAGTCCATTTTTAGCTCGTTGCCAGCGGGCGATAAAAAATGGCGCACCCGCGAGAAAAACGCTCGACGATACTGAGGATGAATGCGGCGCAGCCAGTGTCGGCTGGTGTAGGTACGGGAGTCACGAATACTGCTGGCAGCACTGTCACCGATGATCTCTGACGAGCACCAACAGATACCGCGTTGAACATCCACTTGCCAGGTGCTGCAGTGGGTATTGTCTTTAATGATTTCGATTTGCCGTTGTTTAGAAAACAGCTCGTTTTTTAGCACTGTACTGGCGATGAGATGTCCCGTGGCGCGCAGCAAGGTCACATCACTTTCTGACCAGCGTTGTTCACGCTCGCAATCATCAAACCCTAGTGTTCCCCACCATTTATTATCGACAATGATGGGGATGGTTAACATCGATAAAATGCGCTGTTGTGTTAAATAGCGTTTGAGCCAGGATGAGGGTAATTGATCAGTAATGACAGATTGATACTCGCCACGTTGTCGGCTTTCTATCAGCTCGCGGTACTCGGGGTGAGCGAGGCTAGAGCTAAAATGATTGAAGTGGGGGAGACGAATTTGCGCATACTTCTTCTCGTTGGCCCATTCAAAAACATAATCTTGCAAAATATCGCTGTCGCTGAGTGCTAATACTTGAAACACCCACACGCGACTCACTTGCGTGACAGCTCCAATTTCAGCGAGCAAGTGATTAATATTGGCAAGCCTGTCGTCACCACTGACCAGCATGTCTGCGCCGCGTAGCACAGCCGACAGCAGGTCGACATTCAGCTCAGAGAGCTGGTGTCTATCAAGTTCAGGTTGGATCCCGGTTAGGATGGTCATGCGATAGTCCGTTATCTACAAAGTCACCACTTTGTTGAGCGTAGCAGGCGCGTGTATAAATAGTTAACACAGAACACATTAAATGTTCAGTGTTGTGGGTCACGTTTGCATTTAGTCGCACTCGCCCTGTTAGTAAAAATAGACATAATCATCGTCGTAGTGGAATGAGTGCTGCGACAGTGTGAGTGGATAATGCTGTTTTGTGATCACAGATACCTGCAGAAACTGTGCTAGTCTTGACAGCATCGACCCGTATAGTGTGAGAAAATGATAAATAGACCTTGGCCCAAAGGGTAGATTTGGTGATTGGGTTAGCCTATGATCATTCAATCCACGCAAGGGCGCGGTCAGGCATAGATATTGCGGGAAATTAAAAGTGGTTATTGTTGTGAGGCAAGTAATAACGTTTGCGACAAAACGATACTTAAATCACGGAATGAAAAATAACTAAATACTGTCGTATTATAATACAATACTTAATTTATTGGTAAAAAGATTGAACTGATGCTGGAAAATGTTTCAATTAACAAGAAATTACCTGCGGTGATGATTTTTTTTGCATTGATATCAATGATCG
>NZ_MUFB01000017.1 GCF_001996005.1 Salinivibrio siamensis
TTTTCTAGATAGGTCATCGGTAAAAATCCACAACCCACCCCAAATAATCCTAAAATCGAACCGAAAGACCGGAATAGGACCGGATGAGCCACATCATCGACAACATGGCCGAAACTACATCGTGCAGAAAGTTAGGTTGGATAAGGCCTAGAGTACGATTACAGGGTCAGTCTGATGTGACCGACCCAGCGATCTGGGATTTGTGGTTGTTGAAATGTAAATAAAAAGGAGTAATGTATTTATCTTATTCGGCACACCATCTAGTTAAAGACCCTATGCGTTTACATCATTTGAAATTTGGTTGGTGGAATGTTTCTCTGACCCCCCCAAAAGCGAAGGGCAAGGGGACTCCCGAAAATTATCAACTAATATGTAATACCCTAGTTGAGACTCTCAAAAGTCACGAACTATCTCTCATAGCTATATGTGAAGTATCTTCAACAGATGTGGCGGAGATCGAGCGCTACTTAGATGGAACGCCTTACAAAGCCCTGTCTTTAGATCACAGCGTAGGAAACACTAGATACGATACTGCCGTTATTTATAACTCACTTACTGTAGCAGTATCACACTTAGAAGATTTAAAAAGGTTTCCACGAAATCAGACAATAAAAGTAGGTCAGGTTCTTCAAGTCGTTGATCGAAAAGACGGAGATAAGTTCAAGATAATTTTATGTCATTGGTCTAGTAGAATAGATACCAGTGGGGAACCTAAACGTCATATGGCTGCGCAGGGCCTATATGACGCTACCAGTGATATGATGCGTAAAAGTGATCATATTATTATTATGGGTGATTTTAATGCCCGCCCATATGATAAAGAGATGTTAGAGGGGCTTAAAGCCACAAGATGCCATGAGTCTGTTAGAAAGTACCCTACAGAGCTGTTCTACAATCCTTTCTGGCGAGATTTGTCACCAAAAGAAATTTACAACTATACAATGAAAGATAAAAAGCACTTTCCATCCGGTTCACATCGTTACAAGGACCGATACGGAGATTACTGGCATACATTTGATCAGATTATTTTTTCGGGGAACTTCATAGGGAATGGTGAATGGCACCTGAACGAGTCAACAACAGGAGCTTTGTCTAGTGAGTACCTTATATCCAGTATATTAGATAGTAAGTCTATCATTGATCACTTACCCGTAGTATGTGAAATAGTTAAGCATCCGTGAGGTTAATATGAGTTTCAAATTTCAAGAAAGTTTAATAAAGGGGCAGGAAGGGGCATCCCTTGTGAATAAAAACAAAAAAGAGCTTAAAGAAATATATACAGAACTTACTAATGCTTTAAGTGAACATTTCGGTTTCGAAGTGGAGCTAACTCCCCGGAAAGAGTTTAGAGATGTAGATTCCTCGAATACCTTGAGGGCGTTGGGAGCTGCTATTAATGCTTGGGCAAATCCTGAGAAGGTCGCAACTGGATACACTATTCTATCACTAGGTGTAGAGGGTGATAGCGTTAATAAACTAACACTATTTAAATACAAAGAAAGTGATGATGTTTATCCAGTGACTGTACTTTTTAATAAGGATAAATTTTTGTGTTACGATCAAGAAGAGTTCGCCGATGCAGTGAAAAAAGTACTTGAGAACTCTAGATTAAATTTAGAGTTAATAAATTTTAAGAGTAGTGTGGAACGCGCAAAGCAAGAATCATCAGCTTCAGAAGGTGAGTAAAAATCACACTTATTCATGCGGATAGCGGAGATACAAACCGAATCACCCGCATTAATAAACACATATTAACTCCATGATATCAATACCATGGAGTTCAATATGATTAAGCTAAACAATCTTCAACAAATCTCAATCCTACCTATCACCACCACCCTACAAGAACAAATCAAATCCATCCTCACCGAGCCATTTTACGATGAGGCAGAAACCCAACAGACATGGGATGAACTGCAATGTGAACTTTGGTTCCTCACATCAAAATCCGAACTCTCTACCGTCGTCGACGATATCGAAATGCTAAAGCGAGCGCTCACGTACAACGAATTCGAAGATGAGCTGGACTACGGAGCAGTACTCATCCTGAGCATTGTCGAGGACTCCGGGAAGGGTATCTACATGCTGATGCCTAAGACACTGCTCATCGAGTTACGCCAATACTTCTCCATTGAAAATGACTAAGGAGGCGGCGATGCAATCCCGAAAATTCAAATTCAATAAGCGCCAACTTGACGCACTACCACCAACGCCCACGACAAGCAAAAGTAAGGAAACGGAATACACAGACGAACTCTGTTCTGGCCTCAAGATGATCGTTAATCGCCAAGGCAGGAAGCGTTTCTTGTTCAGATATACCCTCCACGGAACCAAAAAATCCATCCAGCTAGGTGAGTATCCAGCGTTAGATGTCCCCACTGCTCGTCAGATTGCTAATGACCATAAACGGGAAATTGCTCTAGGCAATGATCCCAAGGCTGTTCGTGATGAGAAGCGCGACGTACTCACGTTCCAGGAGTTCTCTGAGCAGCATTACTTACCGTATGCAATGATGAATAAGCTCACAGCCAAAAGTGATGCGGGCAGCCTCAAGCTACACTTCTATCCGAAATGGGGTAAGAAACTCCTCACTGATATCGGACAGCAAGATATTCAGAAGTTGTTGGACGGGTTACTCGAAGGTAGAAAACCCGCAACAGTGAACCGTCTGCGCTCGCTAGTACTTCGTATGTTCAGATTGGCTATGGAATGGGGGTATGTAGATTCTAATCCTGGTCAGTACATCAGGAAGTTGAAGGAAAACAATGTTCGTCAACGATTCCTATCACGAAACGAGGTTTCAGCCTTCATCAAAGCTTGTGACGAAGAACCTAATCGCACCCAAGCTAATGCCCTCAAGTTTGCACTGCTAACAGGGATGCGGATCGGAGAAATCACTAGTTCGAAATGGGAGTGGCTTACCGTCGACGACGACGGTAACTGGAATCTATTTCTACCCCATACTAAGTCAGGGCTGTCGAGAACGGTCCTGCTCAACCATCTAGCTAAGGAAGTCATCCATGATCAAAGACAATTTCAACAACCGAAGAACCCCTATATCTTTGCCGGAGATGCGCCCGGTAGACCTATCGCTCATCCGAAGAAGGCATTTGCTCGGATCAAGAAAGCTGCCGGGATTACTGACAACTTCCGAATTCATGATTTGAGACACAGCTTTGCATCAATACTGATTAACTCAGGCAACGCAACGCTCTATGATGTACAGCATTTGCTGGGACATCAGTCGCCTCAGACTAGTACTAGGTATGCGCATCTTGCTTCTAGTAGGTTGAGAGAGGTGAGCGCTAATATCTCAGAACTTGTACAAGGTGTTACTTTACCTAAGTAATCCCCCTTTGATTCTTGCACATTATAGGTGGTCACATTGTGCTACAATCGGCGACCACCCTGTATAGCCTGTTTTTATTTTAAGAGTTTCCAATGAGTACAGACGTATATCCGCATATAGAACAACAGCATATGATGCAAAATGAGTACAGGGACAGATTGATCATTGCAGATTCAAGGCAAGCACTCACGCAAGTCCCGGATAAGACATTTCAAATGTGCGTTACCTCCCCTCCGTACTGGGGGTTACGTGACTACAATATGAACGGTCAGATCGGTGCGGAAGAAACGATTCATGAGTTTATTAGCGACCTAGTTGCAATTTTTAGAGAGGTAAGACGAACCTTAAAAGATGATGGAATCCTTTGGTTGAATATTGGTGATTCATACACTAGCGGGGGGAGAACTTGGCGAGACAAAGACAAGAAGAACCCGGCTCGAGGTATGAGCTATCGGGCCTCAACACCGGATGGTTTGAAACCTAAAGATCTAATAGGTCTTCCATGGCGGTTGGCACTAGCACTTCAGGATGACGGTTGGTACTTGAGGTCTGACAACATATGGTATAAGCCGAATTGTCAACCTGAGTCAGTAAAAGATCGTCCAACTCGTTCTCATGAATATGTGTTTTTGCTGTCGAAAAGTGAGAAGTATTACTACGACTATGAATCGGTTAAAGAACCCGCTATTGATGGTAAAAAGGTGAGAAACCGACGTACAGTGTGGAAAGTTAGAACCAAGCCATTCAAGGGGGCTCACTTTGCTGTTTATCCGCCCGAACTAGTTGAGATTTGTATTAAAGCCGGGAGTAAAGAGGGCGATATTGTTTTGGACCCGTTTTTTGGTTCAGGAACAACTGGAGTTGTTAGCCGTTCACTGGGACGATCATACTATGGTATAGAGCTTAACTCTGAATACGCAATGATCGCTGAAGAGCGACTCCAACATACGGAAAATCAAGTTGAAATTAGAATATAAAAGGAGCTTTGCTCCTTTTCTTCTAATGTTAATTTACACATCGAATTCCCATGTAGCATGCAGAATACAGCGTTCCTTGATTATACTTTTAATTTGTAACTTCCTTTCACCGCCTCCATCAAAGTAAAGTGAAAAAAGTTTTGTTTTTCCTTCTACTACATAGCAGTACCCCGGCTTTGGATTCTGACGACTGTCAAATTTCATTTCGAACCAACCATCTTGACATGTTATAAGAAGAGTTTTTGGTATTTCTATAAGTTCGTAGTAATGGCTATATTCGCTATTTGCTTTTCGCCCTGGTAAGTATCTCAAAACTAGTATCCTCTCGTACCCTTGTAAATGAGATAAAAATTCCTTTCTCAATTCAGTGAGAACTGTTTCATCTTGCCCCCAGTTTGGATTTTTGCCTAGCTCCATCCATTTGCTGATATGTATGAAATGGAAATTGGTCGACTTTCCAGCCTGGGTCTTTAGAGAATAACGTTCTCCATTAATTGTTATATCATGCCCAGGGTTCCCTATAGTTGCTAATTGTGCCTTTCTTCCGCTTTTATCCGCTGCTAAATTAATTGCCTCCTCTAACCCATACTCAAAATGTATTTTTGAATATGGAGAGTTTGTTAGATGAGTATGAATCATGATTTTTGAGCCAAGGTAAGCAACAGCTTTTTGACTTAGAACTGAGTTAAAATCACGGTCATTATATGATTTAAAACGACACCGGCTACCTAGTGTCCGCTTGATATTTACAATTACATCATCTGTACATTGAGTAATTATCTCTGAAGGAATAAAGCTCATGATTACAAAAACCTACAGGGGTGTTAAAAGTGTAGGCATTGTACATTATCGGTTCTTTCAACACCCACCTAAAATCCCAGATCGCTGGGTCGGTCACATCAGACTGACCCTGTAATCGTACTCTAGGCCTTATCCAACCTAACTTTCTGCACGATGTAGTTTCGGCCATGTTGTCGATGATGTGGCTCATCCGGTCCTATTCCGGTCTTTCGGTTCGATTTTAGGATTATTTGGGGTTGTGGATTTTTACCGATGACCTATCTAGAAAATTTTCGGGAGTCCCCTTGCCCTTCGCTTTTGGGGGGGTCAGAGAAACATTCCACCAACCAAATTTCAAATGATGTAAACGCATAGGGTCTTTAACTAGATGGTGTGCCGAATAAGATAAATACATTACTCCTTTTTATTTACATTTCAACAACCACAAATCCCAGATCGCTGGGTCGGTCACATCAGACTGACCCTGTAATCGTACTCTAGGCCTTATCCAACCTAACTTTCTGCACGATGTAGTTTCGGCCATGTTGTCGATGATGTGGCTCATCCGGTCCTATTCCGGTCTTTCGGTTCGATTTTAGGATTATTTGGGGTTGTGGATTTTTACCGATGACCTATCTAGAAAATGTATCTTGTGACCTTGTCTACGTTGAAGGTACTTATACCAGCATCATGCTCAACAGTAAGGTGCTGGTACTTAGGATTAGATTTCGATGACAGCTAACGTAAGGTACACATTGATGGCCGATTACCGCTAAGGGTAATCGGCCATCAATGTGTACCGTTTTCTCCTTACAGACCTACCCAAACATCCATGCCTTTATAGTAACTGTATCCGATTAGTAGGCTGTTGATTATATTGATATGTATTCAGCGGGACAGTTAAGGAGTGAGTACCCGCTCTGATTCACGCTATACAGGTTAGAGAAGCCTCAACGGGGGTAGATAGAAGATGTGCCCCTGTGATGATGACTTGAAGTGTTCATGTGGTTGCGAACAGACCAGAGCTTACCGGAAGTAATTGCGGACCGGATATAGACCGGACTAGAACGAAAAAAGGCTTACGGATTTCTCCATAAACCTTTCGAAATTTGGTGGCCCCTCCCAGACTTGAACTGGGGACCAATCGATTATGAGTCGACTGCTCTAACCACTGAGCTAAGGGGCCGAATGGAATGGGATTATAGGGGAAGGCTCACAGGGTGTCTAGCTGTAAGGGGGGCGAATTCAGTATGCTTTTTGAGCACTTAGCGTGCTGCGGGATAAACAAGCGCCGCCAATGTGGCGGCACTCACGCTTTGCTTGCTTAGGAGGTGACCGCCTTATTGCATGGCGGGGTCTTGGCTGTCTTCAGCCGGCCAGGTGCTGTTGTCGTCTTCTGGCATTGGTTGCGTGTCGCAATCCGTGCCGCCGTCTGGGCAGGTTACCACGGGTTGGTCGCCTTGTGGTTGGCTGGCTTCGTTGGCCATCGCGGGGCCGGCGAGACCAACCATCATCATGAGTGCGCTAAGAGTCAGTGCTTTGTTTTGTGTTTTCATCATGTTCTCCTTCCTAGTATTGTCGTTGCCCTTGAGGACATAAACACTATCTCGCACTCATCGCGCGGCCCTGTCATTCTCCCGCTATAAGGCAGTAAAAGGATTGTCTAGTTTGTCGCCAATTTATCAGCATTGTCAGTGCTTGATTAAATCCCCCTCCCGCGGTCAGAAAACCATCAAAACGGTGTGTTATTGGTCAATTTATGGCCTTTACGCTCGGATTTGTCGCTTGCATATTGCTAGCACGCGCTTTACCATCAAAGAATAATTAAACACAAATATCGATTTAATATTCATTTTAGTGGGTTATTTAGGGATAGATATGAAAAGCGACCTCTACCAGCAATCACTGCTCACCTTACTCGACTTGTCACCTCAGCAAATCCACGATCTGATTGATGATGCCGCCGCACTTAAAGCGGCCAAAGCTCGCGGTGAGGAAACGCCGCAGCTAACAGGCAAAAACATTGCGCTGATTTTTGAGAAAACCTCGACCCGTACGCGCTGTGCCTTTGAGGTGGCGGCGTTTGATCAAGGCGCGCAGGTCAGTTATCTCGGCCCTAGCGGCACCCAAATTGGCCATAAAGAAACCATGAAGGATACCGCGCGGGTATTAGGGAGAATGTACGATGGCATTCAATACCGTGGCTTTGGCCAAGAAGTGGTCGAGGCGCTCGCCGCGCATGCCGGGGTGCCAGTATGGAATGGCTTAACCGATGATTTTCACCCTACCCAGGTGTTGGCCGATCTGCTCACCATGCAAGAGCACAGTGACAAACCGCTTGATCAAATCGCGTTTGCGTATGTGGGAGATGCGCGCAACAACATGGGCAATTCGCTATTGGTCGGTGCGGCGAAAATGGGCATGGATCTGCGCCTGATTGGCCCCAAAGCCTATTGGCCTGAGGCTGATTTGATTGCCGCCTGCCAAGATGTCGCCGCCAATACCGGCGCGACGATCACCTTAACCGAAGACACCGCAGCGGTGAACGGCTGTGATTTTGTGTACACCGATATCTGGGTGTCGATGGGTGAGCCCGAATCGGTCTGGGCGCAGCGCGTGGCCGATCTCACCCCTTATCAGGTTAACCCCAGTTTGATGGCCGCCACCGCGAATCCACACGCTAAGTTTATGCACTGTTTGCCTGCCTTTCATAACGATGAGACTGGTGTGGGTAAACAAATCGCCGATCAATACGGGCTTAATGGCTTAGAGGTGACCGACGCGGTGTTCGAATCTGAGCAGTCGATCGTCTTTGACCAAGCAGAGAACCGTATGCATACCATCAAGGCTGTGATGGTTGCCACACTCGTCAACGCAAGCACGTAAACGATTGCACTTTTGCTTGCACGACATAAATAGGGGCGTATAATTCGGCCAGATTTCACTACACGGCCAGAAGTTATGTTGGTTATTCCACCCACAAACAGCGATTTATCCGCCCCATTGCGGGACGGTATCCGCATTGGTCGTGATCGTAAAAACCTCCGTTTCGGAGGTTTTTTTTTGCCTGTAGCACACTGCAAAGAAAGGGACTCGCGTTATGGCCAATACGCTTTATAACAAACATATTATTTCCATTCCCGAGCTCAGCCGCGACGAGCTGGAGTTAATCGTCGCCACGGCGGGCGAGCTAAAAGCGCGCCCTAACCCGACGCTGTTGAAGAATAAAGTGATTGCCAGCTGCTTTTTTGAGGCGTCGACGCGCACACGTTTGTCGTTTGAAACCGCGATTCAGCGCCTTGGCGGCTCAGTGATCGGCTTCCCCGACGGTGGCAATACCTCGTCAGGTAAAAAAGGCGAAACCTTGGCCGACTCAGTGCGGGTGATTTCTTCGTATGTCGATGGCTTTGTGATGCGCCACCCCAAAGAAGGCGCAGCGCGGTTGGCCTCGGAGTTCTCTGAAGGTGTGCCTGTAGTGAACGGTGGTGATGGCGCTAACCAGCATCCAACCCAAACCCTGCTCGACCTGTTCTCGATTTACGAAACCCAAGGCCGGCTCGATAACCTCAACATTGCCATGGTGGGCGATCTGAAATATGGCCGAACCGTGCATTCACTGACGCAAGCCTTGTCAAAATTCGAGGGTAACCGCTTTTTCTATATCGCCCCGGATGCCTTGGCGATGCCTGAGTATTTGTTAGATGAGCTGACTGCCGCGGGCCACCCGTATAGCCTGCACAGTAGCATCACCGATGTGGTGCCTGAGCTGGATGTATTGTATATGACGCGGGTACAAAAAGAGCGCTTTGATGAATCAGAGTATGCGCACATTAAAGCGGCGTTCATTTTAAATGCGGGGATGCTGCGTGATGCCAAACCCAACATGAAGGTGATGCATCCCCTGCCCCGTGTGGATGAAATTACTGTGGATGTCGATAAAACCCCGCACGCCTATTACTTTGAGCAAGCTGAGAACGGCGTCTATGCGCGAGAAGCCCTGCTGGCACTGGTATTAAACGAACAGGTTGAAGGAGTTGCAAAATGAGCACGGATAACAAACTACAAGTTGAAGCCATCTGTCACGGCACGGTGATCGATCATATTCCCGCGCACATTGGCTTTAAGATCTTAAACCTGTTTCAAATGCACGGCAGCGATCAGCGGATCACCATTGGCCTTAACTTGCCATCGTCGGCGTTAGGCTGCAAAGATCTGATCAAAATCGAGAACGTGGTGATCAGCGAAGATCAGGCCAGCCAACTCGCGTTGTACGCCCCACAGGCAACCGTGAATCAAATTGAAGATTACCAAGTGGTCGCTAAGTTGCCGCTGACCTTGCCTGAGGTGATTCAAGGCGTGTTCCGCTGCCCAAACTCTAACTGTATTACTCACGGGGAGCCGGCGGTTGATAGCTCATTCCGCGTGCTGAGTGAAGCAGACGATGTGAAGTTGCGCTGTAAATACTGTGAGAAAGTGTTCTCGCGCGAGATCATGACCGAGCGTCATTGATTCAGACGCCGTACATTGAGGGCGTCGAGTCGGGCGCCTTTTCTGTGCGGCAGGCCCCTGCGCATAAAAAAAACCAGCACTTGGGTGCTGGTTTTTTGTGTCTAACCTTCAGGTAGAACTTGCGACGCGGTTATTTCACCACGGTTAGCGTCGGCTTGCCTTTTTTGCTTGGCGTAGCCGGCGTGTCGTCTTCGTCATCGGCTTGCGGCAACGCGTCTGGGTCGTCAACGCTGTCAACCGACACCAAAGGCGGCTCGTCGTCGTCTTCTACCTCGCTGGATGAGGGAGATTGTTCAAACATTTCCTCCTCATCGGCCTGCGCGTAGGCGGGCTCCATATCAAACATGGTGCCGGCACCATTTTCACGCGCATAGATGGCGAGCACTGCGGCCATAGGCACCAGCACTTGTTGAGGCTTGCCACCAAAGCGGGCATTAAAGCACACATGGTCGTTGCTAAGCTCTAAGTTTCCCACCGCACGCGGGGCAATGTTGAGAACAATTTGTCCGTCTTTGACGTAGTCAAACGGGACTTGTACCCCAGGTAACGTCGCGTCCACCACCATGTGTGGGGTGAGATCGTTATCCAGTAACCAATCATAGAACGCGCGAACCAAATAGGGGCGGCGTGGTGTCATCGCAAATTCTGATGTAGACATTATTGACCTGTTAGTCGCATTTCACGTTCAGCTTCTGTCAGTGAGGCGAGAAACGAATCACGCTCAAACAGACGCGTCATGTAGTCTTTTACTTGCTTCGCGCCTGGGCCAGTTAGCTCAATACCCAGTGCCGGCAAACGCCACAGCAACGGGGCTAAGTAGCAATCCACCAAGCTAAACTCTTCGCTTAGGAAGTAGGGATCTTCGGCAAATACCGGTGCCAGCGCCAGAAGCTCTTCACGCAGCTGCTTACGCGCTTTGTCGGCGTCGTCAGCACTGCCTTCCATAATTTGGTCAACCAAGGTATACCAGTTGCGCTTGATGCGATACATCATCAAACGACTTTGTGCACGGGCAACAGGGTATACCGGCATCAATGGCGGGTGAGGGAAACGCTCATCCAAGTATTCCATGATGATATCCGCGTTGTACAACGCTAACTCACGGTCTACCAAGGTTGGAACAGAGTTATAAGGATTTAAGTCAACCAGATCTTCTGGCAGATTATTCGGATCCACCAGCTCGATTTCTACACTGACACCTTTCTCTGCGAGGACGATGCGTACCTGATGACTATAGAGATCAGATGCGTCAGAGAATAACGTCATCACCGAGCGTTTATTGGCAGCAACAGCCATCAACCCCTCCAGGATGTTCAATAACAATAGAAAGCAATGGGGACTTAAAGTCCCCATTGCGGATTAGCAACACACTAGATTAACCGATCAGTGCACATCGCGCCAATATTCTTTCTTGAGGAAGTACGCCAAAATCAAGAATACCACGAAGAAACCAATCACCCACCAGCCCAGTTGCTGGCGCTCTAGCTTCACAGGTTCCCCTGAATATTCAAGGAAGTTAACCAGATCGCGCACCGCATTATCGTACTCGCTGGCACTGAGTTCGCCGTTGCCGTCAGACTTGAGACCCACAAACTCTTCCACCGGCTCACCGTCCACCATACGTGTTTCGTACACTTTACGGGGTGTGCCTTGCAGCTCTTCAAGCACGTGTGGCATACCCACGTTCGGGAACACGGTGTTGTTCACGCCAAATGGGCGAGATGGGTCGACGTAGAACGAACGTAAATAGGTATATAGCCAGTCCACACCACGCACACGTGCCACCAAAGTCAGATCGGGAGCGGGTGCACCGAAGTACTGCGCGCCCGCCTCTTGCGTCATGGCGTTTTTCATCAACTCGCCGTAATCGGCATTCTTGTCGACAATCAGGTTGTCTTCCATCAAGTCTTTAGGAATATTGAGATCTTCGGCCACACGCTGATAACGCTGATACTGCGTAGCATGGCAACCAAAACAGTAGTTCATGAACAGTTTGGCGCCACGTTGCAATGAGGCTTTGTCCGTCAAATCATTGTTGGCTTTGTCCAAGTGGACATTGCCACCGGCGGCCATCGCCAAAGAGGGCAACAGCGCGCACAAGATTACAATCCATTTTCTCATTTGAATGTCACCCTCTCTGGTAGCGGTTTTGTTGCCTCATTTTTGCTGTAGAAGAACAACAGCACGAAGAACATGAAGTAACAGAAGCTGAAGATCTGCGCCAGCAAGGTGTACGTTGGGGTTGCTGGCAACGCGCCCAGAATACCCAGAGCAATAAAAGCAATCACAAATTGGACGATGTTCGCCAAGTGCAGCTTGCTGCGGTAGCGGTATGAGCGCACACGGCAGCGGTCAAGCCACGGTAGGATGAACAGCATCACAATCGACGCGCCCATGGCAATAACACCAATTAGCTTGTCTGGGATCGCACGCAAAATCGCGTAGAACGGCGTGAAGTACCAAACAGGGGCAATGTGCTCAGGGGTCTTCAGCGGGTTAGCCGCTTCAAAGTTGGGTGGCTCAAGGAAATAACCGCCCATTTCGGGATTAAAGAAAATCACGTAGGCGAACAAGATGCCGAACACACCCACACCAATCAAATCTTTCACTGTCCCGTAAGGGTGGAAAGGAATCGAATCAATGATCTTATATTTCTTGGTGTAATCCGGGTGGAACTTGAACTGTGACTGCTGGCCATCGTCATCTGCCTCACCTTTCGGTAGTTTAGTGTCGATACCATCCGGGTTGTTTGAGCCCACTTCGTGCAGTGCAAGCACGTGCAATGCCACCAACAGCAAGAGCACAATCGGCAGTGCAATCACGTGGAGAGCAAAGAAACGGTTCAAGGTCGCGCCAGAGACAACGTAGTCACCACGAATCCACAGTGTTAGGTCATCACCAATCACTGGGATGGCCCCGAACAAGGAGATGATAACCTGTGCGCCCCAGTACGACATTTGTCCCCATGGCAGCAGATAGCCCATAAAGGCCTCAGCCATCAGCACCAGGAAGATCAGCATACCAAATAGCCATAACAGCTCACGTGGCTTTTGGTAGGAGCCGTAAATCAGGCCACGGAACATATGCAGATAGACCACCACAAAGAAGGCCGAGGCCCCGGTGGAGTGCATATACCTCAAGAGCCAGCCGTACTCCACATCACGCATGATGTATTCAACAGACGCAAATGCGCCTTCCGCTGAAGGTACGTAGTTCATGGTTAGCCAAATCCCAGTAAGAATTTGGTTAACCAGAACCAGCATTGCGAGCACCCCAAACATATACCAGAAGTTGAAGTTCTTCGGCATGGGGTACTCAGTCATGTGTTTGCGATACGCATTCATCGCTGGAATGCGTTTCTCAACCCAGTTCAGCAAGTTTTCCATTACGCAGTCCCCTCATCTTGTCCCACGAGTACCCGTTTGTCGTCCAAGTACATGTAAGGTGGAACGACCAGGTTTAGTGGTGCAGGTACGCCTTGGAATACGCGTCCTGCCATGTCAAATTTGGAACCATGACACGGACAGAAGAACCCGGCTTTCACCCCACTCACTTGCTCACTGAAACTGTCAGGCAGGTAGGTTGGCGAACAACCTAGATGGGTACAGATACCAACCGCGACAAAAATTTCAGGTTTAATAGAGCGGGTCTGGTTGGCTGCGTATTCTGGCTGTTGCGGCTGTGCCGAACCGGGATCACGAAGCTGGTCCTCGAAGCTAGACAGCTCTTCGACGACCGCGTCACTACGACGCACGATCCATACAGGTTTTCCTCGCCACTCAACACGGATCATTTGTCCGTCTTGTAGCTTACTGATATCGACTTCGACAGGCGCGCCCGCCGCTTTGGCTTTCGCGCTTGGGTTCCAAGACTTAATAAAAGGTACGGCAACTGCTACGGCCCCTAAACCGCCAACAACTGACGTCGTCGCAGTCAGGAAACGGCGTCGGCCGGTATTCACTGGCGCATTGCTCATCCAACATTCTCCCATGTGCTCCCGCTTGGATTTTTATTGTGTCCTTTGCGTCCATGGAGCGTACGGCTTACTTAAAAACGAATATGTAATAACGGCTGACTGGGATCAGTTCGATTAAATCTTAGCTGCTATTACGTCGGCTAGATGATAGAGAAAACCCTACTTTTTGACAAGATAAAGCTACCTTTTTGTAACAAATGTGAGCGGTGTGCACAGAATTGAGGAAAGGGTAATAAAAATGTTGGAAAGTGAGTGCTTATACACTGTTTTGAAAGGAAATAAATGAGTATTGCACCCAAGAATGACGGATAAATTGATGGATAAAAAAAGCCTGGCGTTGCCACCAGGCTTTTTGCAGCAAATCTGACTGGAACGTCGATTAACGCTTCGAGAACTGCGGGCTGCGACGTGCTTTGCGTAGACCCACTTTTTTACGCTCAACGCGACGAGCGTCACGCGTAACAAAGCCAGCTGCACGTAGCGCAGGACGTAGTGACTCGTCATACTCCATCAGGGCACGAGTGATGCCGTGACGGATTGCGCCAGCTTGACCAGAGATACCACCACCAGAAACGGTGATGTACAGGTCTAGCTTCTCGGTCATTTCTACCAGCTCAAGCGGCTGACGAACGACCATGCGAGCGGTTTCGCGACCGAAATAAGTCTCGAGAGAACGCTTGTTGATCTCGATGTTACCGCTGCCCGGCTTGATGAAGACACGCGCTGCGGAGCTTTTGCGACGGCCGGTGCCGTAGTATTGTTCTGCCATTGCTTTATTCCTCTTAGATGTCTAGTACTTGCGGTTGTTGTGCCGCGTGCTTGTGCTCAGAACCTGCGTAAACTTTCAGTTTACGGTACATAGCACGACCTAGAGGACCGCGTGGCAACATACCTTTAACGGCTTTTTCAATAACCAGTTCAGGTTTTTCCGCGATCAGTTTTTCAAAGCTGATTGACTTGATGCCACCAATGTAGCCAGTGTGGCTGTAGTACATCTTGTCAGACTTCTTGCGGCCAGTAACAGCCACTTTCTCAGCGTTGATAACAACGATGTAGTCACCGGTGTCAACGTGAGGAGTGTATTCTGGCTTGTGCTTGCCACGCAGACGCGTTGCAATTTCAGTGGCCAGACGGCCCAGCGTTTTGCCTTCAGCGTCTACAACGAACCAGTCGCGTTTTACAGTTTCTGGTTTAGCAACGAAAGTTTTCATGCTAATGATTACCCGATTAATAAGTTTCACTTCAGGAGCCTAAGCTCCCACTGTTAAGCGCCCATACATCACCCCTTCGAGTGGTGGTACACTCGGCCTAAGCCTTTCAACAGTAACGGTGGGTCGCGAGATTATAGGGAAGAGTGGAGAAAAAATCACCTCCTTTTGGCAAAAAAATTCGGTGGATTTTTTTCAGTTGGTGATTGTTTGGCTACTGCACACCATTGTGTTGCGGGACGCGCGCCGTTAGCGAGCTTGCGCCCCGCGTTCTATCCGATTTAGGGCAAATGCGGCAACGCAAGATAGTCATGGCTTTGCATCTCAATGAGGCGTGATTGGCAGCGCCTAAATTCAAACGCCAACCGTTCGCCTTGATAGAGGCTATCCATGGGTACCGCCGCCGAGATGATTAGCTTCACGCTACGCTCGTAAAACTCATCCACCAAGGCAATAAAGCGCCGTGCGGCGTCGTCTTGCGCCCCGGTTAGCTGAGGCATATCAGCCAGCAGCACCGTATGGTAAAGGCGTGCCAGCTCCATGTAGTCGGTTTGACTACGTGCCGATTGGCAAAGCTCAGCAAAACTAAAGTGCACCACGCCGTCGCCATTTTCGAGGGTTTGCAGCGGCCGATGATTCACTTCAATCACATCCTGTTTCACCCCGCCCTCGCCATTGAGCTTTTTAAAGTAGGCATGCATTTGCGCGGTGGCGGCGTCATCTAAAGGATGATGAAAGATCTCCGCTTGCTCTAGCGTGCGTAAGCGGTAATCAACCCCTGAGTCGACATTGACCACCTCACAATGCTGATTAATCAAGGCGATCGCAGGTAAAAAACGCGCACGTTGCAATCCATTCCAATAAAGCTCATCCGGCACGATGTTGGAGGTGGCCACTAGGGTAATACCACGCGCAAATAGGGCTTCCATTAAGGTGCCCAAAATCATCGCATCGGTGATGTCAGAGACAAAGAACTCATCAAAGCACAATACTCGGGTTTCTTGAGCAAACTTATCAGCGATTTGTGGCAGAGGGTCAACCTCGCCGTCCAGGGTTTTGAGCTCTTGGTGAACGCGATGCATAAAGCGGTGAAAGTGCATCCGCATCTTGTTTTCAAACGGCAAAGCGTGGAAAAACGTATCCATTAGGTAGGTTTTGCCGCGCCCCACCCCACCCCAGAAGTATAAGCCTTTTACTGGGGTCACTGGCGCGGGTTCGCGCTTACGCCAAGGCAGCCAGCTGCGCTTTTCGGGCATGGTGGGGACAATGGGATTGGCGACCAAGCGATGGTAGAGATCATCGAGTTTCTCCACTGCCATACGCTGCGCCGGGTCTTCAATAAAATCGTTGTGGGTCAGATCGTTATTATAATGCTCGAGTGGCGTCATTCCGTGAAAGCCTCATTGGTTATCGCCTCGCACGCATAGTAACACGCCCCGTGAAAACGTCACACGTCGGGCGTCACCGCGCACAACAGACCAAACACGTAAGACAGTATCCCAAGCGGAAAGCGACGTGTATAGTGAGCTAAATCTTCCCTTGCTGAGTCATTGGGGAATGTACGATATTATTAGGTAGGCAAGTGATTTTACTTGTCTTGACTGACCCGTCAGTGGTATCTGTGGACAGTCAACTTGTGACTACAAGGAGCAGTTATGGCCTGGATTAATAGCCTGATCTTTCTCGTCATCGGTATCGCGGTAGGCTTCTTTATTGCCCGCATGACGACGCGCGATCTGAAACAACAAAAAAACATGAAAAGGGAGCTAGAAAAGTCACGTTACGAGCTGGAGCAATATCGCCAAGAGTTGGTGGATCATTTTGCCCAAAGCGCAGAGCTGCTCGATACGCTATCCAAAGATTACAACAAGCTCTATCAGCACATGGCAAAGACCTCGACCGATTTGATGCCGAATTTGCCCGATCAGGACAATCCATTTGCTAAACGGCTGGGTAAAATCACCGAAGTGAAAGCCGAAACAACCAGTGAGCCGCCCAGAGACTACTCAGGCAGTGCCTCAGGGCTGCTCAAAAGCGGTGAAGGTTCACGCGCGACGAGTTGATGGAGGATTGAACTTTTTCAGATTGCCCCCACTCTCACTTCATACCTCGACAATCGGAGTGTGAGTCTATGATGAAGAAGTCTTTA
The DNA here is from genome assembly GCF_001996005.1 of Salinivibrio siamensis. GTDB lineage: Bacteria > Pseudomonadota > Gammaproteobacteria > Enterobacterales > Vibrionaceae > Salinivibrio > Salinivibrio siamensis. Next base: position 16,949 of record NZ_MUFB01000017.1, read on the forward strand.
CTAGCGATGAGTATCGCCGCGCTGACTCTTGGCGCGGCCTTTTCCCCTCTCCCAAGCCACGCTGCCCTACCGCAAACCGTAAACGGCGAAGCCATGCCGAGTTTGGCACCCATGTTGGAGAAGGTCTCTCCGGCCGTCGTCAGTATTGCCGTTGAAGGCAATAAAGTCGCGAAGCAGCGTATTCCAGAAGCCTTTCGTTTTTTCTTTGGCCCCAATCTACCGCCCGAACAATCCCAAGAGCGCCCATTTCGCGGATTAGGCTCGGGAGTGATCATTGATGCGGATAAAGGCTATATCGTCACCAACCACCATGTGATTGATGATGCTGACCAAATCCGAGTACAACTCAAAGATGGTCGCGAGTACGATGCTACCTTGATTGGCAGTGACGAAATGTCTGACATCGCCCTCCTCCAGTTGGATGAAGATGCCAATAACCTCACACAGATCCCACTGGCCAACTCTGACGAACTCCGCGTGGGCGATTTTGCGGTGGCGATTGGTAACCCGTTTGGACTGGGACAAACCGTTACATCAGGGATCATCTCAGCACTGGGACGCAGTGGTTTGAATTTGGAAAACTTTGAGAACTTTATTCAAACCGATGCGGCGATCAACAGTGGTAACTCGGGGGGCGCCCTGGTGAACCTTAATGGTGAGTTGATGGGGATCAACACCGCCATTTTAGGCCCCAATGGCGGGAACGTCGGGATTGGCTTTGCGATTCCGGTGAATATGGCGAAAAGCCTGGTCGATCAAATTATCGAGTATGGCTCGGTGCGCCGTGGCATGCTGGGTGTCACCGGGCGCGAGCTAACATCGGAGCTCGCCGATGCCTTTGGTCTTGCCACGCAACACGGCGCGTTTGTTAGCCAGGTGATGCCGGAATCGGCCGCGGAAGAAGCGGGGTTAGAAGCCGGTGACATCATCGTCTCGGTCAACGGCAAAAGTATTCGCAGCTTTGGTGAATTACGCGCCAAAATTGCCACCTTGGGCGCGGGCAAGCCTGTCACCTTGGGGGTTATCCGTGACGGTGAAAACCTAGAAATGGACACTACCCTCAAAGAAGCGAGCCAGACGCAAACCAAGGCCGATAACTTACACAAAGCCCTCACCGGTGCCGAGCTGAAAAATCACGACACCGAGCCGGCAGGGGTAGAAGTGACGGCCATTGAAGAAGGTTCACTCGCCGCGCGCTACGGGCTGCGTGAGGGGGATGTAATTGTCGGCCTCAACCGCCACAAGATTGAGAACCTCGGCGATTTGCGCAAGTTGCTTGAAGACAAGCCCAGCGTGTTAGCGCTCAATATCGTCCGCGACAACAGTTCCTTGTATCTGGTGATCCGCTAGTCCGCGCACGCGCGCCTGGCGCACACCGATTGATGCCTGCCTCCTCGGCAGGCATTTTTTTGCCCAGAGCGCGGTGATGATTTCCCCAACCCTCGCTGACAATGCTATTCTCTAGCTCCGCGTTAAGTTGCTTGAGGATGGCATTATTTATGCTGGCGTTATTGATTCGCTCTGTGATTATTGGCTTGGTGACGGCTGCCTTATTGTTGGTGGCGGTGCCGGACTTACGCTCGGGTCTGCTATCAGGCTTTTCAATTGCAGACAGCATCGAGGACGATCCCGTGGAGCTGGTGTCGTTTAATTACGCGGTTAAGCGCGCATCGCCGGCGGTGGTCAATATTTACACCCGCAACTACACCGGCAACGAACGATTAGCCCTCAACACTCAGGGGTTAGGCTCTGGGGTGATCATGAGCGCCAAAGGCTATATTGTTACTAACTACCACGTGGTCGCCGAGGCCGATCAGGTGATTGTGGCTTTGCAAGATGGCCGTATTTTTACCGCCCAAATGGTGGGCAAAGATCAACGCACCGACTTAGCAGTGATCAAGGTACAAGCCGATAACTTACCCGTGATCCCGGTCAACGAGCGTTATCAGCCTGCGGTGGGCGATACGGTGCTCGCGATTGGCAACCCCTATAACCTCGGCCAAACCACCACTTATGGCATTATTTCCGCGACTGGGCGTACCGGGATGAGCTTTTATGGCCGCCAAGACTTTTTACAAACCGATGCCGCAATTAACCGGGGCAACTCCGGCGGCGCCTTGGTCAACAGTCGCGGCGAGTTAGTGGGGATTAATACCGCCTCGTTCCAGCAAGCCACCGATTTGGAAACCTACGGCATCTCCTTTGCTATCCCCTACGGCTTGACCGAGAAGATCATGAATAAACTGATTGCCGATGGCCGAGTGATCCGAGGCTATATCGGGATTGATGGACGCGATGTCAACCCAGTGATGGCGCGATTGCTGGATGCCGAGCAGCAACGAGGCGTCATGGTGTCTGGTGTTGACCAAGGGGGACCGGCGGATAAAGCGGGGATCCAACCGCAAGATTTAATCATTAAGATTGATGGTCAGTCCGTACGCGGGGCGCGCAGTGCCATGGATATGGTCACCGATACTCGCCCAGGCTCAACGCTAGATGTGACCCTTATTCGTGATGGTGAGACCCTGACACTGCCGGTCAAAGTGGGCGATGAAAGGCAGCGCCGCTAATACAATCGCTCTCGACGCTTATCGCGTCACGCTATAAAAAACGCCAGCAAGATGCTGGCGTTTTTGTGTCGAGTGAGAGGCAGGTTACTCCGCGTCAATCCGCTCTATTTTGGCTCCCAAGGCTTGGAGTTTATCCTCGATACGCTCATAGCCTCTATCGATATGATAAATCCGATCAACAATGGTCTCACCTTTGGCAATGCAGCCAGCAATCACGAGGCTTGCTGAGGCGCGTAAGTCGGTGGCCATCACCTGTGCCCCGCTTAAGCTGTCGGTATCACCACAGATCACTGTGTTGCCCTCAATTTCTGCATGTGCGCCCATGCGCTGCAGTTCAGGCACGTGCATAAAGCGATTTTCAAAGATGGTTTCGGTGATAATGCCCGTGCCTTTTGCCACCAAGTTGAGCAAGCTAAATTGGGCTTGCATATCGGTCGGAAAGCCCGGATGTGGCGCCGTGCGCACATTGACCGCTTTTAGCTCGCGATCGGTCATGTCGAGCTCAATGAAGTCATCACCGGTCACCACTTTAGCCCCCGCCTCTTCGAGCTTGTGCAATACCGCTTCGAGCAACTCCGGCGAGGTATGACGGCAGACAATATGCCCGCCAGACACGGCCGCGGCGACCAAGAAGGTGCCGGTTTCAATCCGATCGGCCACGACTGAGTGCTTGCCGCCGCCGAGGCGCTCCACCCCTTCAATTTCAATCCGGTCAGTGCCTGCACCTGACACCTTCGCGCCCAGCATATTGAGGAACTTCGCGGTATCAACAATCTCTGGCTCACGGGCGGCATTTTCGATCACTGTGGTACCGTCAGCCAAGGTGGCTGCGCTCATGATGGTGACCGTCGCGCCAACGCTGACTTTGTCCATCACAATATGCGCCCCTTGCAAGCGGCCATCCACGGTCGCGCGCACATAGCCCTCATCCAAGGTGATGGTGGCACCGAGTTGCTCTAGACCATTGATGTGCAAGTCGACCGGGCGGGCACCGATGGCACAGCCACCAGGCAATGACACTTCGCCTTTACCAAAACGCGCCACTAAGGGCCCTAACGCCCAAATAGACGCGCGCATGGTTTTGACCAAATCATAAGGGGCACACAGCTCAGTAATGTCACTGGCATCGACATGCACAGAGCCGTTGCGATTAACCTTGGCACCTAAGCGAGATAACAGTGCCATAGTGGTATCAATGTCACGCAGCTTAGGGACATTCGCCACTTCGACCGGCTCTTCGGCCAGTAGTGAAGCAAATAAAATCGGGAGGGCGGCATTTTTCGCGCCGGAAATGGCCACATCACCTTTTAGCGGGCCATTGCCCGTCACTCGAAACTTTTGCATCAGACCCTCTTACAACTGCATCAGCTTTTTATCGCGCGCCCATTCAGCTGGGGTCATCGCTTTAATACTGACGGCATGGATATCATTGCGTGCAATATGCGCCATCAGCGGTGCATAAATCGTTTGTTGCTTTTTCACACGTGACATCCCGTCAAACATCTCTGCCACGGCAATCACTTCAAAGTGGCTGCCATCGCCTTTCACGTGCAGCTCGTCCACTGACAAAGCTGCCTCTAAAATGGCTTTAACTTCGCTTGCTTCCACGTTTAAACCCCTTTTTGATGCTCAGCATCGTCCAAAAATGTCTCTACATTGCTCAGCGATAAGAGCAACTTAAGTTGCTCTGGCACCCCTTGATAACGCACCTGTTGCCCTTTCTCACGCAGTTGCTTATCCAGGTGTAGCAACATCGCCATGCCGGCGGAATCTACACGTGATAGCGCGCTTAAATCCAGGCTCAAGGCAGTGTCAGTGGGGAGCCACTGGTCACGCTGGCGCCAAAAGTCAGGCACTGTGTCACGATCTAGCCGCCCTGACAAGTGATACTGTTGCCCGTCGCCGGCGGTGAAGCTCACGCTCATGAGGCGTCCTGCTTTTGTTTGTCTTCGCGACGGATGGGGCGTTCAGCCAAGGTTTTTAATTGCTCAATGACTGAATCAATACCATCGCGACGTAGCGGTGCTTTCCATTCCGACTGCTTAGACTGGATCATACTCACGCCCTCGGCGGTGACGTCATAGGCTTGCCAATTTCCTGTCCGAGTATTTTTACGTAAGCTAAAGTCGAGGCGAATCGGTGGCCGTGACGGATCGGTAATATCGACCCGCACTTTGACAATCTTATCGTCAGGGGCAATCGGCTGATCTTTTTGTACCTCGACATCTTGGTCATCGTACTCAAGCAAGATCTGCGCGTAAGAGGCAATCATGTATTCCGTGAATGCCTCGGTAAAGGCGTCACGCTGCGCGGGCGTGGCTTTGCGATAGTACTGCGCGCCCAACACCAGTGATGCGGCATACCGAGTATGAATATAAGGCAGTAACTCATCTTTGACCACATCACGCAGCAAGTCAGGATCAGCGCGGAATAAGGTGCGGTCTTTACGCAGGCGGGTAAAGGTGTTGTCCGCCACTTGCTCGATGAGCTGATAAGGGTTGGATTGATCAACCGGCTCGCTCGCCTGTGCCACAGTGCCAAGGCTTGAAACCAGCAGGCAAACGGCGCTGCTCAGTGCGATCCATGTCTTTTTCATGCTGTTTACTCCTTGTCACCAACGCTATAGAGGAACTGACCAATCAAATCTTCGAGTACCAGTGCCGATTTGGTGTCCTGAATCTTGTCGCCGGCGTCTAAATAGCCAATACCCAGCGCTTCATCCACGAAACCTGGGGTGATACCAATGTACTGTTCACCCAATAAACCTGCGGTATAAATCGATGCCGAGCTTGATTCCGGAAAACGTCCGGCGTCAGCATTGATTTGCAGGGTGACTTGGGGGACATAAGTCTCGGCGTCCAACGCAATGTCGGTCACTTGGCCAACGGTCACGCCACCCACTTTGACCGGTGAGCGCACTTTTAAGCCACCAATATTGTCGAACTCAGCGGTTAGCGTGTAAGTATCCGCCCGTCCCCAACGCTGGACATCGGCCACTTGAAACGCCAAGACCAATAACGCTGCAATGCCAGCAATGACAAAACAACCTACCCAAAATTCTGTTTTACGACTCTGTTGCATGATTAATTCCCAAACATGAGTGCAGTAAGGACAAAGTCTAGGCCGAGCACGGCCAACGATGAATGTACCACAGTACGCGTGGTGGCGCGGCTGATCCCTTCCGATGTCGGCGTGGCATCATAGCCGTTAAAAAGCGCAATCCAGGTCACAGCCACCGCAAACACCACACTTTTTATCAGTGCGTTGCCCACGTCATAGCCCAGATCGACCGACGCTTGCATCACCGACCAGAAACTGCCGTGGTCAATGCCTTTCCAGTCGACGCCGACCAGCTCGCCGCCCCAAATGCCCACCAGCATAAAAATCACTGCCAGCAGTGGCATGGCAATCACACCCGCCCAAAAGCGCGGTGCTATCACTCGGCGTAGCGGGTCAACCGCCATCATCTCTAGGCTTGATAACTGCTCGGTGGCTTTCATTAAGCCAATTTCTGCGGTCAGTGCTGACCCAGCTCGGCCAGCAAACAGCAAGGCGGTCACCACAGGGCCAAGCTCACGTAGCAGCGACAACGCCACCATTTGTCCAAGGCTGGTTTCCGCGCCAAAGTCTGACAACACCAGATACCCTTGCAAGCTCAGCACCATACCAATAAACAGGCCAGAGACCATGATGATCGCCAGTGAGCGAACCCCGACCGAATAGAGCTGCTTGACCAATAGCGGGAAGGTTTTGCTCGGTTGCGGACGGCCAATCAGTGCGCCTGTCATCACAAAGGTTGCGCGGCCCATGGATTCGGCCACGCGCATGGCCCGGCGGCCCACGTCTTCGATGTGTGTTCTGATCACCGGAAAATCTCCTGCGTTAACTCGCCAGCGGGATAGCGAAAAGGTACCGGCCCATCAGCATGCCCTTCTAAAAACTGTTTTACCCACGGGTCAGGATTGTCACGCAGCGATTGGGGCGAACCACTGGCAATAATGCGGCTATCGGCGAGCAAATATACCTGATCGGCAATACTCATGACCTCTGGCACATCGTGCGAAACCACCACACAGGTCAATCCCAGTGCTTGGTTAAGCTGACGAATCAAGGTCACCAGCACCCCCATGGTGATCGGATCTTGGCCGACAAAGGGCTCATCAAACAAAATCAATTCAGGGTCAAGCGCAATCGAGCGTGCAAGAGCTGCTCGACGTGCCATACCGCCCGATAAATCACTGGGCATTAATCCTTGCGCGCCACGTAAGCCCACCGCTTCTAGCTTGAGCATCACGATGGTGTGAATAAGCGACTCGTCCAAGTCGGTATGTTCGCGCAGCGGGAAAGCGACATTATCAAACACCGACATATCGGTGAATAACGCCCCTGATTGGAACAGCATGCTCATACGCTGACGGACTTCAAACAACTTGCGTCGTCCTAGGGAAGGAATAGCGTGGCCATCAAACACAATCTCGCCCGCATCGGGTTTAAGCTGACCGGCAATCAAACGCAGCAAGGTGGTTTTGCCTATCCCTGATGGCCCCATGATCGCGGTTACTTGGCCACGTGGCACTTGCAAATCAATATTGTCAAAAATGCATCGATTGCCCCGTGAGAAGGTCATCCCACTGATATCTATCAGGCTCTGTGCTGCCATGGCCGCATCTCATGGTTAGAAAGGAACAAAATTAAGTGGCTGATAATAAGGCGTCACCCACCCTAACACAAGCCACGCCGCACCTCAGCGCCCACAGGACGTGACTTATCCCTGATAATAGCAGCTTATCTTCGCTTTTCTTGTCAGACATAGGTCAGCTTACGTCCGACTAATGTAACGCTGCCATTCATAGCGACTGTTTCACGATGACTGTTTCATGGCGACCATTTCATGGCGACCGTTTCACGGCGACAACCCTCATGTTGATGAATGAAATCACCGATTTCATCGCTAAAGCACGGGCTTTTCGCTTCACATTTACCCCGTTAGCCGTCAGAATTGCACCTCATTTGTACCCAATCAAAAAACGCAAAGGATAGGTGTCATGGTCATAGCGGTTGCCATACTCATTGTTGGACTCATCGTGCTAGTGTGGAGTGCCGACCGATTAGTGTTCGGCGCGGCAGCAATCGCGAAAAACTACGGGGTCTCTCCGCTGGTGATCGGGATGACTATTTTGGCCATGGGCTCCTCTGCCCCAGAGATGATGGTCTCGGCCAACGCCGCCTTAGCGGATAAAACCGACACCGCCGTGGGTAATGTGTTGGGCTCCAACATCGCTAATATTGCGCTGATCCTCGGTTTCACCGCACTGATCAAGCCCCTTTCTATTGGCTCGACTATTATTCGTCGCGAGCTGCCTCTGATGCTAGGGGTCACCGTATTGGCTGGGGTGCTGCTTTGGAACAACCACCTGGGCTTTTTTGAAGGCGTGGGGCTGTTCACCCTGTTTGTGATTTTCATCCTAATGATGCTAAAAATCGGCAAAGACTCGGGTGGCACCGATCCAATACTGGCCGACCAACAATCGGATATTCCTAATGATGTCAGTAACCTGAAAGCGGTGCTGTGGATCATCATTGGTTTGCCATTGCTGCTGGTCTCTTCCGATCAAGTGGTTGACTCGGCGGTGACCATCGCGCAGTACTTTGGCATGAGCGATTTGGTGATCGGCTTGACCATCATCGCCATTGGCACCAGCTTGCCTGAGCTCGCCGCGTCGATAGCGGGGGTAATGAAAGGGGAAGATGATTTGGCCGTCGGCAATATTATCGGCTCAAACGTGTTCAATATTCTCGCGGTGATGGGGATCCCAGGATTACTCAACCCCTCAGAGATCAGTGAGTATGCCATGAGCCGCGATTATTATATTATGTTGGTGCTTTCCATCATGTTACTGATTTTTGCGCTCGGTAAATCACGTAGCATCAACCGCATTGAAGGCGCTGTTTTTCTCCTTTGTTATATCGGCTATCAAGGCTACCTGTTTGTTAACGCAGCAGCCTAAACGGACACAAGTATGAGTGATTACAGTTTTGATTTTCGCCGCGCAGGGCTTGATGTGCTCAACATTGAGCAAGATGCGATTGCGCAGCTAAAAACGGCGATCGATGACCACTTCGCGGCCGCTTGCCAACTCATCTTACATGCCACGGGGAAAGTGGTGGTGATGGGCATGGGTAAATCCGGCCATATTGGTAAAAAAATCGCCGCGACATTGGCCAGCACGGGGACGCCCGCGTTTTTTGTCCATCCAGGGGAAGCCAGCCACGGCGATCTGGGAATGATAAACCAAGGTGATGTGGTACTGGCCATTTCCAACTCGGGGGAAGCCGGTGAAATCTTAACCCTGCTGCCCGTGATTAAACGCCTCGGGATCCCCTTGGTCTGTATGACCGGCAACCCTAATTCCAGCATGGGTCAGCTCGCGAAAGTGAATCTTAATATTCATGTCCCGCAAGAAGCCTGCCCATTGGCCTTGGCCCCCACCTCCAGCACCACCGCCACCCTAGTGATGGGCGATGCCCTCGCGATGGCGTTGATGCAAGCCAGAGGCTTTACCGCGAACGACTTTGCTCTCTCCCACCCCGGCGGCGCACTGGGGCGTAAGCTATTATTACGTATCAGTGATTTAATGCACCAAGACGCGCGCTTACCCGTGGTTGAGGACTCCGCCACCGTCCGTGATGCGCTTTTAGAGGTGTCAGAAAAAGGCCTGGGCATGACAGCGATTGTYGATCGTCACGGGCAACTAACGGGCGTGTTTACCGATGGCGATTTGCGCCGCTTGCTGGATATGCGCATTGACCTGCATACCACCACCATTGGCTCAGTGATGTCGACAAACCCGGTGACCATTGAACCGGAACTGCTTGCGGCAGAAGGACTCAAACTCATGGAAGAGCGTAAAATTAACGGACTGCTGGTTGCTAAAAACGGCCAGCTGCTCGGCGCCCTTAACATGCATGACCTTTTAAAAGCCGGAGTTATCTAATGGCCTCCACTGTGATTGACACCCTCTATGGCCCTGTGGCTGCCGACGTTTTTCAACGTGCGGCGGCGATAAAACTGCTGATTTGCGATATTGACGGCGTCTTCTCCGATGGCCGCGTATACATGGGCAATCAGGGTGAAGAGCTCAAAGCATTTCATACCCGTGATGGGTATGGCATCAAGTCGATCATGAATGCCGGCATCAAGGTCGCGGTGATCACAGGCCGCCAATCGCAGATTGTCGCGAACCGAATGCAAGCCCTCGGTGTCCAACATGTTTATCAAGGACAAAGTGACAAACTTACCGCGTATAAAGACTTGTGCCGCCATGTTGATGTTTTACCCGCACACACGGCCTACATTGGCGATGACTTAATTGATTGGCCGGTGATGGAGAAAGTCGGGCTTGCCTGCTGTGTGGCCGATGGTCACCCACTCCTTAAGCGTCGCGCGCACTTTGTCACGCAAACAGGCGGTGGCTTTGGTGCCGTGCGTGAAGTGTGTGATCTGATGTTAGAGGCGCGTGGCGAACTCGACCAACACAAGGGCTTGAGTTTATGATCCGGCGGCTTGGCCTGCTTCTATTGGTCGTGCTTTGTGCGGTAACCGGTTACTATTTATTGGTTCAGCATGGCTGGCAGCGGGTACAGCAGGTCACGCCTGATGCCGAAAAACCGCTGTTTACTGGCGAAGCGATTCAAACCGTGCAATATGATGCGGACGGCGTGCGCAGCTACACGGTGCACGCCAAACATCTTGAGCATTATGCCAAGATTGATGAAACCCACTTTAATGAGCCCGTTCTGTGGACGTACAAAGCAGGCAAAGAGGAAGAATGGCGCGTGAGTGCAGACTACGCGATATTGTCCGATGACCACCTGTTGACCATGACGGGCAACGTGCGCATTTTTAACCTACTACCGAATGCGCAAATTGATTCGGTAGCCACTGATTCGGTGACCCTGAATCTCACCACACGAGATTTTTGGTCAGAGAGTCCGACGACGATCACCGGCACCCGTTTTCAAACCAAAGGTAAACGGGTGAAAGGAAATTTCGGTAACCACCAGATGGAATTGTTAGACGATGTTAGAGGCCGATATGAAACGACCCCTCGTTAAAGCGCTGGCAGGTGCCATGTTGCTGCTGTCGCATTACTCACTGGCTCTGAGCAGTGATACTGAGCAACCTATTTATATAGAGTCAGAAAGCCAACACCTGGATATGGCGACCAACACGGTAACCTTTACCCAAAACGTGGTCCTGACCCAAGGCAGCATTAAAATCTTGGCCGATAAACTGATCGTGATTCGCCCAGAAGGCCAAGAAGGTGATGAAACCATCGAGGCGTATGGCAAGCCGGCGACGTTTGAGCAAACCATGGACGATGGCAAAGAGATTCATGGCGAAGCCAACAAACTGCGCTACGAAGTGGGCAATGAATTTCTTAAAATGTCGACCAATGCGATGCTTGAGCAAAGTGGCAATCAGGTGGAAGGTAACGTGATCACCTATGAAATCGACAAGCAACAACTTGTAGCAGAAAGTGATAGTACCAAACGCGTCACCACGATTTTGCAGCCGAGCACCAAATCGTCATCCTCTCAGGATGCATCCACGTCAGACGAGCAATAAGAGGCGACATGGCAACACTCACAGCAGCCAATTTGGCCAAAAGTTATAAAGGGCGAAAGGTGGTCGCCGATGTCAGCTTGGAAGTGAAATCCGGTGAAATTGTTGGTCTTTTAGGCCCTAACGGTGCAGGTAAAACCACGTCGTTTTACATGATTGTCGGCTTGGTCGCTCGTGACGAAGGGGCCATCTATATCGATGACAAAGACATTAGCATTCAGCCGATGCATAACCGCTCACGCCTGGGGATTGGCTACTTACCGCAAGAGGCCTCGATATTTCGCAAGCTGAGCGTCTACGATAACCTAATGGCGGTGTTACAAACCCGTAAGTCGTTAAGCAAAGAAGAGCGCCAAGACAAGGCAGAAGATCTGTTGGATGAGTTTAATATTCAGCATATCCGTGACAGCCTGGGGATGGCCTTATCCGGTGGTGAGCGCCGTCGGGTAGAGATCGCGCGTGCATTGGCCGCCAACCCAAAATTTATTTTGCTGGATGAGCCGTTTGCAGGGGTCGACCCGATATCGGTGATCGATATTAAGAAAATCATCGAGCACTTACGTGATCGTGGCTTGGGCGTTCTGATTACCGACCACAATGTGCGCGAAACACTCAGTGTCTGTGAACATGCTTACATTGTCAGCCAAGGACACTTGATTGCACACGGTACCCCTGATGAAGTGCTTAATGATGAGCATGTCAAACGGGTCTATTTGGGTGATCAGTTCAAACTCTAATGCACCTGATTACGCCAACTCGGTGAGCGTGTTCGGATAAAATATAGTGGACTGGCTCACGCTACAAACTGCCAATCAAGGCTATAGTTAATAAAGAGCGCTTGCCCTGTTAGCCAGAGCAAGCGTTTTTAACCTCTTCGGTCGTTGAAATAAGGAAAGGTGTACCGCCTCTATGAAACCCACGCTTCAGCTTAAGCTTGGACAACAGCTCGCAATGACACCGCAATTGCAGCAGGCTATCCGTCTGCTGCAATTGTCGACGCTGGACTTGCAACAGGAGATCCAAGAAGCGTTGGAAACCAACCCGCTGTTGGAACATGACGAAGGCCAAGAGCAGGAGGCCAGTCAGCACGAGCAATCCCATGATCAAGATACCGCTGAGCAAGAAACAGCAACCGCCAGCGCGGACACCATGGAAACCTCGGACGCGTTTGAAAAGAACGAAATGCCGGACGATCTCCCGGTCGATACGACTTGGGATCATCTCTACTCTGCCGGTACCGGCAACACAGGCGCAGGGGCCAGCGGATACGACGACCAACCCGTTTACCAAGGGGAAACCACCCAAACGCTCTACGACTATTTAAAATGGCAGCTCGAACTGACGCCCTTTTCGGAAAACGATCAGGTGATCGCCATGGCGATCATTGATGCGGTGGACGATCAAGGTTACTTGTCGGTCAGCACCGAAGAGATCCTCGACAGCTTAGGAAGCGAAGAGATTGAGCTTGACGAAGTCGAAGCGGTGCTCAAACGCGTGCAACATTTTGATCCGCTGGGTGTGGCGTCTCGCTCACTGCAAGAGTGTTTGATGCTGCAACTGGCAACCTACGACGCCGATACCCCTTGGCTCAACGAGGCTCGTAAAGTGCTCACTGAACACATGGACTTACTCGCCAACCGTGATTATCGCCAGTTGATGCGTGAAACCCGGCTAAAAGAGCCTGAGCTTAAGTCAGTGATGCAATTGATTCATAGCCTCGAGCCACGCCCAGGTAACTTGATTGTGACCAACGAGGCCGAATATGTGGTGCCTGATGTCTCCGTGTTTAAGCATCAAGGGCAGTGGGTGGTCCAAATCAACCCAGATAGCGTGCCCAAACTGAAAGTGAACGAGCAATACGCTGCCTATGGTCGTAATGGTTGTAGCCCCTCTGATAGCCAGTTTATTCGCTCACACCTACAAGAAGCCAAGTGGCTGATCAAAAGCCTGGAAAGCCGTAATGACACCTTGCTGAAGGTGGCACGCTGTATTGTCGAACATCAACACGACTTCTTTGAGTACGGGGAAGAGGCCATGAAGCCGATGGTGCTTAACGACATCGCCTTGGATGTCGATATGCATGAGTCAACCATTTCCCGTGTCACGACACAAAAGTTCATGCATACGCCGCGCGGTATTTTCGAGCTGAAGTACTTTTTCTCTAGTCACGTCAGTACCGACAATGGCGGCGAGTGCTCATCCACAGCAATTCGCGCACTGATCAAAAAATTGGTCGCTGACGAGCCGGCTAATAAGCCGCTTAGCGACAGTAAGATTGCCACATTGCTGGCCGAGCAAGGCATTAAAGTTGCACGACGGACCATTGCTAAGTACCGAGAGTCACTGGGTATTGCGCCGTCAAACCAGCGTAAGCGTCTGCTATAGGCGCCTCAACAGAAGGAAAGTGTGTATGCAAATCAATCTGACCGGACAGTCTGTCGACGTCACGCCACCACTACGCGAGTATGTGGAGACCAAGTTTGCTAAACTCGAGCGCTTTTTCGAGCACATTAATAATGTCCATGTTGTACTGAATGTCCAAAAGCTCGACCAGATTGCAGAAGCAACGCTCCACGTGAACAACGGGGAGATCCATGCAAAAGCACAATCGCATGATATGTATGCGGCCATCGATGGGCTGACCGATAAGCTGGTCAAGCAACTGAGTAAACACAAAGAAAAGCTCAAACAGCACTAAGCTATGGAACTGAAAGAAGTACTGTCAGTGGACTGCACCCGCAGTGCCGTCCACTGCTCTAGCAAGAAACGCGCCCTGGAAATCATCAGCCAGGTTGCTGCGGACAAGCTGGGCACCAACGCACAAACCTTGTTTGAATGCATGCTAAGCCGCGAAAAGCTGGGGACGACCGGCATTGGGGCGGGCATTGCCATTCCCCATGGCCGCACGCTCGACAGCCAACATGCCGTAGGCGTGCTGCTACAATGCGCCGAGCCCATCGAGTTTGATGCGGTGGACAAACGGCCTGTCGATCTGCTGTTTGCGCTGCTAGTGCCCGATGAACAGTGCAAGGTACACCTGCAAACCCTGTCTGCGATTGCCGAGAAGTTGAATGACAAAAAGCTGTGTCGTCAGCTGCGCAATGCCAATTCAGACCAAGAGCTGTACAATATCATTACCCAATAATGGGCAACGCTGACGGGAGCGAACTATGATGCTAAAAATTGTCAGTGGCCGTTCCGGCTCAGGAAAGTCAGTGGCATTGCGGGTACTGGAGGATCTTGGTTATTACTGCGTGGATAACCTGCCCGTCAACTTACTGCGTGACTTTGTTGTCTCGCAAGACGATGCGGACGCAAAAATTGCCGTCAGTCTCGATATTCGCAATCTCCCCAACGCCAAAGAGCCGGTTGCCGACACCTTGGCTGCACTGCGCGAAATCTGCGATGTCACTGTGTACTATTTAGACGCCGACGATAAAGATCTGATTAAACGCTTCAGTGAAACCCGTCGTCTGCATCCCCTTTCTCGACACAACCTCTCATTAGAGCAGGCCATCCAAGCTGAAAAGCAGCAAATGGCGCCAATTAAAGAGCACGCGGATCGGGTAATTAACACCACGGGCTTGTCGATTCACGACTTGAGTGAGTCCGTACGTTCACTGGTACTGGGTCGCACCAGCAGCGATTTGGTGATGGTGTTTGAATCCTTTGGCTTTAAGCATGGTTTGCCCGCCGATGCCGATTATGTCTTTGATGTCCGTTTTCTCCCCAATCCACACTGGGAGCCCGCGCTTCGCCCTCATACTGGGCTCGAGAAGCCTGTGCGTATGTTTCTCGCCGCCCAACCTGACGTGGCCATGTTAGTGGCGCAAATAAAAGGTTTCCTCGAGTCGTGGCTACCTGCACTTAAAAACAATAACCGTAGCTATGTGACCGTGGCGATTGGCTGTACCGGGGGCAAACACCGCTCGGTGTATGTCGCGCAATACTTGTCGGATTATTTTCAGGAGCTGGGCGAGCAAGTGCAAACGCGTCACCGTACCTTGGAGCAAAAACAGTGACCTCGGTATCGACTCAAGTATGTATTCGTAACCGTTTAGGCTTGCATGCACGCGCCGCCATCAAGCTGGTTGAACTGGTGCAAGAGTATGATGCCGATGTGGTGCTGCAAAGCACAGATAAATCCGCCACTGCTGACAGTGTAATGGCCATGCTAATGCTGGAATCAGCGCAAGGCGAAACCATCACGGTATCGGCCAGCGGCCCACAGGCAACAACAGCGCTTGATGCGGTGAAAGCTTTATTTGAGTCGGGCTTCGACGAAGACAGCTAACGGTCCCTCCTCCTCAACCACTGCGCTGACCAGCGCGGTGAATGGCGCTAAATCCCCTCTATCACCGATTTGTCATGCGACAGACTCCCCTGATTAGGTTAGAATTTTAGTCATTGCATTTGGGGGAGTGGCCGATGGCAGACACATTAGAACAAGAACAAAGTAACCTAACCCACCAACGGCTCCAAGAAGTCACTCAATTGCTTGAGCAAGGCATGTTTGTGCGCGTACGCCGTATGCTCGAGGACATGGAGCCAGAAGACACTGCTCACCTTTTAGAGGCCTCTCCGCCGAAAGGACGTCTGGTACTTTGGCAGCTCACCGACCCGGAAGATCAAGGTGAGATCCTTGATGAGCTCTCAGAAGATGTGAAAGACGGCATCATGGTTCGCATGGCCCCTGATCAGCTCGCGGCAGCGACGGAAGGGATGGAAACCGATGATGTCGCTTACTTGCTCCGTAGCCTACCGCAAGACGTTTCCCAAGACGTGCTGGCGGAAATGGATGCCCAAGACCGGACGCGCGTACAGCAAGCCCTCTCCTACCCCGAGGAGTCCGCGGGCGGGATCATGAATACTGACGTCATCACCATTCGTGATGATGTGACCGTGGATGTGGTATTACGCTATTTGCGGATGCGCGGTGAGTTACCCGACACCACAGATACCCTGTATGTGATCGACCCAAACGGCCGCTTAATTGGTAATTTGCCGATCAGTGCCCTGTTGGTTAACCAACCGGATACCGATATCGCTGATATCATGGATGCACCGGATGAGGCGATCAGTGTCACCATGGACGACGGTGATGTCGCCAGCCTGTTTGAACGCCGTAATTGGGTCTCAGCCCCCGTGGTGGATGAGCACAACCATTTGGTCGGTCGAATCACCATTGATGATGTGGTGGACATTATTCGTGAAGACGCTGAGCACTCGATGATGAGCATGGCAGGCCTTGATGACGAAGAAGACACCTTTGCCCCCGCGTTTAAAAGTGCGCGTCGTCGTAGCATCTGGCTGGGGATCAATGTATTGGCGGCCTTAACCGCGGCATCGGTCTCCAACATGTTTGAAGGCACCTTGGATAAAATGGCAGCCATCGCGGTATTGATGACCATTGTTCCTTCCATGGGCGGCGTGGCCGGCAACCAGACCGTCGCCTTGGTGATTCGCGGCCTAGCAGTTGGCCATATTGGTGACTCCAATACCCGCTGGCTGCTGGCCAAAGAAGCCACCGTTGGCATGATTAACGGCCTTGTCTGGTCGCTGATCATTGGCGGTGTAGTGGTGTTATGGAAAGGCAGTCTTGAGCTGGGGTTGATCATTTCAGGCGCGATGATGGTCAACTTGTTTGTCGCAGGTATTGCTGGGGTGGCGATCCCCACGTTGCTGAAAAAGTACAATATCGATCCGGCATTGGCCGGTGGGATGGCCCTGACCACCGTCACCGATGTGGTTGGCCTGCTCGCGTTTTTGGGACTGGCCACCTTATTTATTACCTAGCCTCTATTAACTAGCCTCTATTAACTAGCCTCGGTAGCATAAAAAAAGGCGAGCCATCTGGCTCGCCTTTCTCATCAGGTCGCTTGAAACCGAGCTATTACTCGTCCAAGAAGCTACGCAATGTCTCAGAGCGGCTTGGATGACGTAACTTACGCAGCGCTTTCGCCTCAATCTGGCGAATACGTTCACGGGTCACATCAAACTGCTTACCCACTTCTTCCAGCGTATGGTCGGTATTCATTTCAATACCAAAGCGCATACGCAGTACTTTCGCTTCACGCGGTGTCAGGCCAGCTAGCACGTCATTGGTTGCCATTTTGAGGTTGTTCGACGTTGCCGAATCCATCGGTAGCTCCAACGTCGTGTCCTCGATAAAGTCACCCAGGTGTGAATCTTCATCATCACCGATTGGGGTTTCCATCGAGATCGGCTCTTTGGCGATCTTCAATACCTTGCGAATTTTATCTTCCGGCATCAACATCCGCTCAGCCAGCTCTTCAGGCAGCGGCTCACGCCCCATTTCCTGAAGCATCTGACGCGAAATACGGTTGAGCTTGTTGATAGTCTCAATCATGTGTACCGGAATACGGATGGTTCGCGCTTGGTCCGCAATCGAACGCGTGATTGCCTGACGGATCCACCAGGTCGCATAAGTTGAGAACTTATAGCCACGGCGATATTCAAACTTATCGACCGCTTTCATCAAGCCAATGTTACCTTCCTGGATAAGGTCCAAGAACTGCAGGCCACGGTTGGTATATTTCTTAGCAATCGAAATAACCAGACGTAGGTTGGCCTCAACCATTTCTTTTTTCGCACGGCGTGCTTTCGCTTCACCGATAGACATACGACGGCTGATATCTTTGATACGCTCGACCGACAAGCCCGTTTCTTCCTCGATGATCTTCAGCTTCTGCACACAGCGGCGAAGATCTTCTTCGTAACGCGCCACACGCTCTGCGTAAGGCTTGCCAGAGTTCAGTGCTTCGTCAATCCATGCATCCGATGACTCATTGCCCGCAAACAATTGAACGAAGGTTTTCTTCGGCATTTTGGCCTGATCGACACAAAGACGCATCACCAAACGCTCTTGGGTGCGCACCTTGTCCATGGTTTGACGCATGTCATTAACCAGACGATCAAACTGTTTGGGGATCAGACGGAACTGCTTAAACGTTTCAGACAGCGCATCGATCGATTCTTTCGTACGCTCATCATAACGGCCGTACTGTTGGATCGCCGTTTCCATCGCCGCATAGGTGCGACGAAGCTCGCTGAACTTCTCACGCGCCAGTTCAGGATCGATACCAACATCTTCATCACTCTCATCGTCTTCGTCGGTATCGTCTTTGTCTTCGTCTTCATCATCTTCGTCATCAAGCTCTTTTTCGCTGAGCTCGGAGCCGATATGGGTCGCCGTAGGTGCGACGTCATCCTGGTCTGGATCGATAAAACCAGAAATAATGTCGGTTAAGCGAAGCTCTTCTGCTTCCACTTTATCGAACTGATCGAGCAGTGAGGCAATCGAGGCCGGATATTCTGCCACCGAACACTGCACCTGGTTGATGCCGTCTTCGATACGCTTGGCGATATCGATCTCACCCTCACGGGTCAACAGCTCAACCGTGCCCATTTCTCGCATATACATGCGAACAGGATCCGTGGTGCGACCGATTTCACTCTCCACGCTAGAAAGTGCTGCCGCCGCTGCTTCGGCTGCGTCTTCGTCGGCCACGGTTTCTGACATCATTAGCTCATCGGCATCAGGGGCGGCTTCCACCACTTGAATGCCCATGTCGTTAATCATCTGAATGATGTCTTCTATTTGGTCGGAATCGACAATGTCTTCCGGGAGGTGGTCATTAACTTCGGCATAGGTCAGATAGCCTTGCTCCTTGCCTTTTGCGACAAGCAACTTTAGCTGTGACTGCGGATTTTGATCCATAGACGATATCCAACTTCGGGTCTGAGTGAAGAATTTAGTATGCGGAAACGCAAACCGCCAATTTTAACAAATGTCACCTTTGCTGGCTACTTTCTAAACGGACTGGCTCTGTATCAGTAGCATCAGTTCCCGCTTCTCTTCGACTGATAAGCCGACGGTATTTGACTTCGCTTGCAACTTGGCTATTTGTTGTTCGACACACTGGGCGAGTATTTTATCCAGTGAATCGCAAAAAAGTTCTGACGCATTTTCATCGTCAACATGTAGATCCCAGCCAGCCAAGCGGGCTAGCAAGGGCTCTTGTTTGGTTCCCCGCCAGCGCTCAAGCAACTGACCGGTAGTGATATGGGGGCGCTGTCGACAAATCTCAAGGATGGGGTTTAACAACGCTAACCCAGGTAAATCAATGGTGTCGGCCGATGGTAACGGCGGCACTTCTTGGCCGAGTTTAGGGTACTGCACTAATAGCGCAATCACCTCACGCATCGGCGTGCGTTTAATATCCTGCTGACCATGGACTTTTACCGGCTGGCCCTGACGACGAATCAGGGTATCGAGCTGATGGTCATCCATGATACCCAGTTTCTGTCCTAGGGTATTACGCAAGTAAAGACGTAAGGTATCACCCGGCACCTTTTCAATCAGCGGCACCGCCAAATTCGCCAGCTTGGCTTTGCCCTCTTGGCTACTGGTGTCCACCTGCTTGAGCAACGTATTAAACATAAAGGTCGATAAGCTTTGTGCCTCACCTAAACGTTGCTCAAACCCCTCTTTGCCTTCTTGGCGAATCATGGAGTCAGGGTCGTCACCGTCCGGCAAAAACATAAATTTTAATTGGCGACCATCATGAATATAAGGCAACGCTTGCTCCATCGCCCGCCAAGCGGCATCGCGCCCGGCTCTATCGCCATCGTAGCAACACAGTATAGTACCGGTTTGCCGGAAAAGGGTTTGAATATGTTCTCCCGTGGTCGAGGTGCCCAAGGAGGCGACCGCATAATCCACGCCAAATTGCGCCAATGCGACCACATCCATGTACCCTTCTACCACGAGTATACGCTCTGGATGGCGATAGCGTTGCATCACCTCATACAAGCCATATAGCTCACGGCCTTTATGGAAAATCGGCGTTTCTGGCGAGTTGAGGTATTTAGGGGTGCCATCGCCTAATACACGCCCACCAAAACCGATCACTCGCCCGCGGCGGTCACGGATCGGGAACATCACGCGGCCACGGAACCTGTCGTAGCTATGGCCGTTATCGTTCTCAATCAACATGCCTGCGGTAAGCAACTGGCGAATATCGGCTTGATTGCGACCAAAGCGGCGCTTAATGGTGTCCCATTTATCAGGGACAAAACCGATACCAAACTGTTTAACCACTTCGCCGGATAGACCACGCTGTTTGAGGTAATCAATGGCCACTTGCCCTGCATCAGTGCGTAATTCCCCACTGTAGGTTCGGGCAATGGCTTCCATCATCTCGTAGATCTGACGCTTGTCATCACTGGGCATACTCGGACGCGTGTTACCGCCTCCTGTTTGCTCACGAGGTACCTCTAAGCCTAACGTGCTGGCGAGCTCTTCGATGGCATCAGGAAATTCGAGTCGTTCAAACTCCATCACAAAGTCGATGGCATTGCCGTGCACACCACATCCGAAGCAGTGATAAAACTGCTTATCTTGGCTTACACTGAATGAAGGCGTCTTTTCGTTATGGAAAGGGCAACAGGCACTGTAGTTTTTGCCTTTTTTCTTGAGCTTGACCCGTGCATCAATGATCTCAACGATGTCGAGACGTGAAAGCAAGTCATCAATGAATGCGCGCGGGATTCTGCCTGCCATAACCTGAAATTTATAGGGAGAGAAGCAAACAAGCCGCGCCGTCCAAATAGGAAAGCACGGCTTGTTATAGAGTGGGAAAAGGCTAGCCTAGGTGTGCTTTAACACGCTGGCTTACTTTTCCCATATCAGCACGGCCTTGAACTTGGGGTTTTAATACCCCCATCACTTTGCCCATGTCTTGCATTGACGATGCACCGGATTGTTCAACCGCTGCTTTCACCAATGCATCGACCTCGTCATCGCTTAGAGGTTGGGGTAGAAATTCTTCTATCACCGCAATCTCAGCGAGCTCTGTCTCGGCAAGATCATCACGACCGGCTGCTTGGTACTGGGCTACGGAATCACGGCGCTGCTTAACATTTTTGGTCAGCACAGCCAGGATCTCGTCGTCGCTCAGCGACTGACGGGTATCCACCTCTTGCTGCTTAATGGCTGCCATAACAAGGCGAAGCGTCCCTAGACGTGCCTTGTCTTTTTGTTTCATCGCCGTTTTCTGGGCGTCTTTTAGACGTTCAAGCAATTCCATAGCACCTTCCTGAATCTGTCTTTATTAGTACAGACGTACGCGGCGTTGGTTTTCGCGTGCCAACTTCTTCAGGTGACGCTTCTGAGCGGCAGCTTTAGCGCGTTTGCGAACGGTAGTTGGCTTTTCATAGTTCTCACGACGGCGAACTTCAGAAAGAATACCGGCTTTTTCACAAGAGCGCTTAAAGCGACGCAGTGCTACGTCAAATGGTTCGTTTTCACGTACTTTAACTACTGGCATGTGCCTTTCACCTCGGGGGTTGTCAGTTACTGCTGGCGAACAATTGGCCAGCCTTGATTAAAAATGGTGCGAAATTCTAATCCGAAGAAGGGGTGAATGTAAAGCGCATCTGGCGAATTACTTCTAAGCCATGTAAGATTGCGCGCACGGTCAGTCTGTTCTGACCCTCTCTTCTCCACTTCGATTGTCACATTATATCATGTGGGCAATGATCTTAAATACACAATCTATCGGCTGTTAACCTGAGGTTATGATGCGCATTTTAGGCATAGAGACATCTTGTGACGAAACCGGCATTGCGATCTACGACGATCACGCAGGTCTCTTGTCACACCAACTTTACAGTCAGGTAAAACTGCACGCCGATTATGGCGGCGTGGTACCCGAGCTGGCCTCGCGCGATCATGTTAAAAAAACCTTGCCACTGATTAAAGCAGCCATGGCAGAAGCCAACCTCACCCCCGCCCAGATTGACGGTATTGCCTATACCGCCGGTCCAGGATTGGTCGGTGCCTTACTGGTTGGCTCAACCATTGGCCGAAGCCTCGCCTATGCCTGGCAAGTCCCCGCGGTAGGCGTTCACCATATGGAAGGTCACCTTCTCGCCCCGATGCTAGAAGACAACCCGCCGCCGTTTCCGTTTATCGCCTTGTTGGTCTCTGGCGGACACACACAATTGGTCGAAGTGAAAGGGATTGGTCAGTATCGCATTCTTGGTGAGTCAATTGACGACGCCGCCGGTGAGGCGTTTGACAAAACCGCCAAGCTGATGGGACTTGACTATCCAGGAGGGCCCTTGCTGTCGAAACTGGCAGAAAACGGCACCCACGGCCGTTTTACCTTTCCACGCCCGATGACCGACCGTCCCGGTTTAGACTTTAGCTTCTCAGGGTTAAAAACCTTTGCCGCCAATACCATTGCCGCCAATGAGACGGATGCGCAAACCCGTGCTGATATTGCCTATGCGTTTCAGGATGCCGTGGTCGATACCCTGGCTATCAAGTGTAAGCGTGCGCTAGACCAGTGCGGACTAAATCGCTTAGTGGTCGCGGGCGGCGTGAGTGCCAACCGTCATTTGCGGGAAAAGCTCGAAGCGCTGACGCAAAAACGGGGTGGCGATGTGTTCTATCCTCGCCCTGAGTTTTGTACCGATAATGGCGCGATGATCGCCTATGCGGGCATGCAGCGGCTTAAAAACGGCGAGCATATGGGGCTGGGTGTGAAAGCGCAGCCACGTTGGCCACTCGACACGCTTGCCGCGGTCGACAACGACGCCTAACATTGGTCAAACCTGATAGAAAAAAGGCAGCCTTACGCTGCCTTTTTGCTACTAACGCACCAGCGTATAACCTGCCTCTTCCCTGTCGCTAACGTCGCCACCAACCAAGAAGCACGGGTTTTTCGTCACCATCCAACAAGCGCCGGATATTGTCGTAGTGACGAAACAAAATCAAACACGAAAGCATGGCGACGGGCATGGTAAATTGCGGCTTAATCCACCAGGTAAATAGGGGAGCGACGATCGCTGTTACAATCGCACTCAGTGAGGAGTAGCCCGTCAACACAAGCACCAGTCCCCAGGTCGCCACCAGCAAGCCGGTTAGACTCAAACCAATCGGCGCCATCGCGCCCAGTGCGGTCGCCACCCCTTTACCGCCACGGAAATGGAAAAAGACCGGATAAATATGTCCAAGACAGGCAGCAATCGCAATCAGGCCCAGCAGGAATGGGTTAATGCCAATCAGGTAGCTTAGCCAAACGGGGATCATCCCTTTTAGCATGTCACACAGCAGCACCCATGCCGCGGCAAAACGCCCACCAAGGCGATAAACGTTAGTCGCACCTGGGTTTTTCGACCCTTGATCTCTTGGGTCTGGCAGGCCAAACGCTCGACAAACCAACACGGCACTGGACACAGAGCCAAGTAAGTAGGCAGCGATGATGATGGCAATGGCCAGTGCAGTCATGTGAAATCCCTAGAGTTTGTGCCGCATTCGTTGCTATAGTGCGCCGACGTTCATCGATAAACCTATCATGGATCGGAACGCATTGCGTATCCATCTGTCAATGAACACATCCAATAATACGAACTTTCTTACCACAGTGGTATCCGACCTGTCACGGAGTGTGAAAAAACATGGATTCCGTATTCATAGAGCAACTCGACGTGTACACCACTATCGGTGTCTACGATTGGGAACAAACCATCCAGCAAAAGTTGGTGTTGGATATTGAAATGGCGCACGATAATCAACCCGCCGCCCAACAGGATGACGTGGCGCTGGCGCTTGATTATGCCAGTATCAGTGAGGCGGTCATCGCCCATGTACAAGCCAGCCGCTGTGCGTTGATCGAACGTGTCGCGGAAGAGGTCGCTCACTTAATCCAAACCCAGTTTGGCGTCCGCTGGATTAAAGTGCGGGTAGCCAAGCCAGGCGCAGTCGCGCAGGCCAACAACGTGGGTGTAGTCATAGAGCGAGGCACACGGTGACACAAGCATTACTTAGTATTGGCTCTAACATTGAGCGCGATCGTCATATCGAACAGGCCGTTCATGCCTTACGTCAACTCGACCCTCACTGTCGCTTTTCACGCATTTTTGAAGCCGAACCGGTGGGATTCGACGGCCCCAATTTTTATAACCTCATTGCCGAGCTTCACACCTCGCTTTCGTTGCAGGACTTTTGGCAAGCCGTTCGTGACGTTGAATCGCAACAAGGCCGCGAGCGCAACGATCCTAAATGCCGCGATCGCACCATAGACATCGACTTACTCACGTTTGGCGAGCATTGCCAGGCAAAAGGGCCCATGTTGCCTCGAGACGATATCTATAAGTTTGCCTTCACGCTCCGTCCGCTCGCCGAGCTCTGCCCTAACCAAGCTATTCCTGGCGATGGCCGTACCTTCGCCCAGCTTTGGCAGACCTTTGACCAAGACCAACCACTATGGCCGATTGAGACGCCAACGTATTTGAAGGATATTTAAGCACCATGAGCCTCTTTGAAGCCTTTTTTCTGGCCTTGATTCAAGGGTTAACCGAGTTTCTTCCTATTTCCAGCTCCGCACACCTTATTCTGCCTTCACAGCTTTTTGGCTGGGCCGATCAGGGGCTCGCCTTTGATGTTGCCGTACACGTCGGCACACTGGCCGCAGTGGTGGGGTATTTTCGCCGTGAAGTGTGGCGTCTGCTTAAGGCCTTTTTTGCCTCACTCAAAGGGGAGCACAGCTCGGATAGTCAATTGGCATGGATGATCGTGTTAGCCACGATCCCGGCGTGTGTGGCCGGTTTGTTCTTAAAAGACGTGATCGAGCTTTACCTGCGAGCAGCCTGGGTGATCGCGGCAACCACACTGATTTTTGGTGGTTTATTGTGGTGGGCGGATCGCAAAGCGACCCAAACATGCGATGAATATCAAACCACGCCCTACCGCGCGGTACTGATAGGCGTTGCGCAAGCCCTTGCCCTCATTCCTGGCACCTCGCGCTCGGGGGCGACCATTACCGCAGCCTTAATGCTCGGTTATACACGCGAAGCCGCGGCACGTTTTTCATTTTTGATGTCGATTCCTATCATCACACTCGCCGGCTCCTATCTAGGCCTACAGCTTGCGACCAGCCCAGAACCGGTGGCGATGGACGCGATTGGGGTTGGGTTATTGGTATCGTTTGTCAGTGCTTATGCGTGTATTCACGCCTTTTTAAAGCTGGTGACACGGGTGGGCATGTTACCCTTCGTGATCTATCGCTTGGTATTGGGTGTGCTATTGCTGGCGTTTATCGCCGGATAAAAAAACACCAAGCACGATATACGTGCTTGGTGATCTCACACTGAGGGGGATTAGCGGCCTAAGCGTTATTCCCCCGCGACTTTCATTGCATCAATGATCACTGAGCCAGTTTGAATTTGGCTGCGCGTTTCGATATCGGTGCCAATCGCGACAATGTTAGCGAACATCTCGTTAAGATTACCGGCAATGGTGATCCCACTCACCGGGTATTGGATCTCACCGTTTTCCACCCAAAAGCCTGCCGCGCCCCGTGAGTAATCCCCAGTCACTGGGTTCACCCCTTGTCCCATCAACTCAGTCACCAATAATCCCGTACCTAAGGTTTTTAGCATGGCATCGGCATCTTGGCCGGTGTGGCTAACGTACCAGTTGTGAATACCGCCTGCATGGCCGGTTGGTTCCATGCCCAGCTTACGCGCAGCATAACTGGTGGCGAGATACGTGTTTAGTACACCCTTTTCAATGATACGCCTGTCTTGCGTGATCACCCCTTCGCTATCAAAAGGCGCACTGGCGGAGCCTTTTCGTACATGAGGCAGCTCATTGATGGTGAGCCAATCTGGGAAGATCTGCTCGCCTTTCTTATCGAGCAAGAAAGAGGACTTGCGGTAAAGTGCTGAACCGCTGATGGCCATCACCAAATGGCCAAACAGCCCGGTCGCCACACTGCGATCGAACATCACTGGCACTTGGCATGTGGAGACACTGCGTGGATTTAAGCGCGCCACGGCGTGTTTGGCCGCTTCGACTCCCACAAATGTTGGTGTCCATAAGTCCGCTTTGTCACGCGCCACGGTGTAGCTCATGTCACGCTCCATCCCTGCATCACTTTCCGCAATCACTGAGCAGCTTAACGCTTGGCGGCTCGAGGGATAGCTGCCCAGCATGCCATGGCTGTTGCCATACACTCGCACACCATAATGACTGTCATAGCTGGCACCATCACTGAATTTGATGCGGCTGTCGTGATTGAGCGCCGCTTGCTCGGCTTCAATCGCCAAGGCGGCGGCGGTATCAGGCTCGGGCTCATCGGGATAGAACAAATCGAGATCAGGATAGTCAAACGCCATTAACGCTTTAGGCGCAGGGCCGCCAAAGGGGTCAGGCGAGGTATAGCTTGCAATCTCAAGCGCCGCTTCAACGGTTTTCGCAATCGCTTTTTCTGACAAATCAGTCGTGGATGCGCTGCCTTTGCGCTGCTCACAGTATACGGTGATCCCAAGGGCACCGTCTTGATTAAACTCCACGTTTTCGACTTCGCCCATCCGCGAGCTGACGCTGATGCCGGTACTTTTGGTAATCGCCACTTCCGCCTGGTCACTTTTGGCCGATGCCATGTCGAGCGCACGGCTGACAGCTTGACGAAGTTGCTGCTCTTGCTCGGCGACTTGTTGTTTCACACTCATAGTTGACCTTTTTGATTCGCATTCAAGTTCGACACACTCAGCGCCACGCGCCTATGATAAAAAAGCCCGCGTTTGGGCGCATTTCTTGTTAACATACGTGTCATTGCACATTCTCACTGAGGTTGAACATGGGCCGTAAAAATAAACCCGCTCCCTGGGAGGAAGAGGAAGAGATCATCTGGGTCAGCAAGTCCGAGATGAAACGCGATATGCTTGCCTTGCAAGAACTTGGCGAAGCACTGGTCAAACTCAAACCAGCCGTGTTAGAAAAATTCCCGCTCGACGATGACTTGCTCAGCGCGATTACCGACGCACAACGTTTGAAAAACGAAGCGCGCCGTCGCCAACTGCAATATGTTGGCAAGCTTATGCGCTCTCGCGACCCTGAACCGATTCAGGCTGCGCTTGATAAGTTGCAAAACAAGCATGCTCAGCAAACGGTCGAGCTTCACAAGCTTGAGCAGCTCCGTGACCGCATCATTGACCAAGGCGACAGTGCGATTAGCGATGTGCTTTTGCAGTATCCTGATGCCGATCGTCAACGGTTACGTCAACTGGCTCGTCAGGCGAAAAAAGAGCAGCAACAAAACAAACCGCCCAAGGCGTATCGCGAAATTTTCCAGTATCTCAAAAGCTTTTACGACCAAAGCCTGTAAACTGCCACGCCAGTGCCCCGCACTGGCGTGCAGACTTAGGACTCAGTGCCTCCAACCGTCATCGCATCCAGTTTCAAGGTCGGCTGTCCAACCCCCACAGGGACGCTTTGTCCGGCTTTACCACATACCCCCACACCTGGGTCAATGGCCAAATCATTCCCCACCATTGAGACTTGCTGCATCGCTTCGATACCGCTGCCAATTAAGGTCGCCCCTTTCACTGGGGTGGTAATTTCACCGTTTTCAATCAGGTAAGCCTCTGAAGTGGAGAACACAAACTTACCCGAGGTAATATCGACCTGACCGCCACCAAAGTTTGGCGCATATAAGCCACGCTCCACACTGGCAATCATCGACGCTGGCGAGCTCTCGCCACCCAGCATGTAGGTATTGGTCATCCGTGGCATAGGCAGGTGCGCATAAGACTCTCGTCGGCCATTGCCAGTGGGCGCAACGCCCATGAGGCTGGCATTGTGCTTATCTTGCATATAGCCTTTGAGCACACCGTTTTCGATTAACACATTGTACTGGCCCGGGACCCCTTCATCATCGATGCTCAGTGAGCCGCGGCGATCATTCATGGTGCCATCATCGACAATGGTGCACAGCGAAGAGGTCACCTGCTCGCCAAGGCTACCGGTAAATACCGATGACTCTTTACGGTTAAAGTCCCCTTCAAGGCCGTGACCAACAGCTTCATGTAAAAGTACGCCCGGCCACCCCGCACCCAATACCACGGGCATGGTGCCTGCCGGTGCCGCGCCGGCGCGCAGGTTGACCAGGGCTAAACGAATCGCTTCATCGGCAAATTGCAGCGCGCGTGACTTACCTGCATGCTCTTGCAAGAATACGTCATAGCCATAACGGCCACCGCCTCCCGCACTGCCGCGTTCACGGCGTCCATCTTGTTCAACCAACACAGAGACAGATAAGCGAACCAACGGGCGAATATCGGCGCCATAAGTACCATCAGTAGCCGCCACCAGCACTTGCTCATACAGGCCATTCAAGCTGGCATTTACCTCTTTCACTCGAGGCTCTTTGGCACGGATATAGCTGTCTATTTCTTTGAGTAGGGCGATTTTTTGCTCGCGCGTTAAACTCGCAAGCGGATCCGTCGGGCCATAATAAGGTTTGGCTTGTACGGCTGAAAAAGCACGCACTTTGCCTTGTCCCCCTGTCGGAGCAATACCGCGTGCTGCGGTGGCACTTTGCATCAAGGCGTCCGGGGTGAGCTGATCCGAGTAGGCAAACCCGGTTTTTTCACCGCTGATCGCTCTGACACCGACCCCACGGTCGATATTAAATGAACCGTCTTTGATGATGCTGTCTTCCAAGGCGAGGGATTCATGCCAGGTGGATTGGAAGAAAATATCACCGTAGTCAATCTGGCGACCGCTCAGGTGCGCCAGTGTCGCATGCAGTTGCGACTCACTTACGCCCGCCGGGCGCAGCAAGGTTTCTTCGACCTGTTCCAGACTCATTCGTTTACTCTTGGTTGTGGCTGCCGAACTGGCAGCCGAGAAAAAAGATAACGCGCCGAGGGTGCGCTATTTCAGTTGGCTTTGCAACCGGGTATGAGACAGTACGGGCATCTTATGCCGAATGGATTCCCCCACACTTAAATCAAGCTCAGCCCAGGTAACGCCTGGCTCACTCCCCAGTGACGCCACAACCTGCCCCCAAGGGTCGATGATCATCGAGTGCCCCCAAGTTTGGCGCCCTTTGCTGTGCTCACCACACTGCCCTGCCGCAATCACCCAACATTGGGTTTCTATCGCTCGCGCCCGCAACAAGGTTTCCCAGTGTGCTTGACCGGTCACGCGGGTAAAGGCCGCCGGCACAGTGATAATGTCGGCACCTTGGGCACGCAGCGCTTGATACATGGGGGCAAAGCGCACATCGTAGCAGATACTTAATCCAAGGCAGCCAAAGGGGGTATCGAGTGTTGCGAGACGGTCACCCGCTTCAAAGTAGTCAGACTCACAATACCGCCCGTGGGCATCGGCCACTTCCACATCAAACAAGTGCAATTTGTCATAGCTGCCGCGTAAATGCCCAGCGTTATCAAACACCAAGCTGGTACTGCTTAACATGCCGTTGTCGTTTTGAATTGGAAAGGCGCCGACCACCAGCCAAAGGTCATAATGATGGGCCAATTCGGCAAGCTGTTGCTGCAGTGGACCATGACCCAATCGCTCGGCATGGCGCTGATAATCTTGTTTACTGCCAAACACTAGGGCATTTTCTGGGGTAAGCACCAGTTTGACGCCTTGTTCACTCAAGCGATGTAAACTGGCTTGCAATGCCTTCATGTTGTGGCTGGGATCGGCGCTGGATGTCATCTGGACAACACCTGCTTTCATCATGCTCACTCCTTGGCGTTTTCTGCTTGTTGGCGCAATCGTTCCGTCGCGTCGGCCGGCAATGCGAGTGCCTCTTTATCACGCGACACTTCCCTGATATCGGGCGTCCCTATCGGGCCGCTTACTTGATAACGGACTTGGGTGAAAACGTCCACCACGGGAGAAATGGCGGTGGTGACCGCTAACACATACAGCGCCGTCTGCGGCGTGACCGCAAACGCGCTCAGTACTGGGATCCCAGAGGTAATATCCGGCGTAAACCGCACATCGGCGTTGACGCGATTGGTCACCAAATTGGCAATCCCTTTAATAACCATATCACCGGCAATCCCATCCATGCGGATATTATCCGTCACAACCACTCCATTTGTGATCACAGCCCGTCCGGTAATGTCATCAAAGGCCAAACCATCTTCAAATACGCCCGAGAAATCGAGCTGGATTTTACGTAAGATAGAATCAAGGCTGAACAGCCCCAACAGCTTACCGGCGCCCCCCACTCCGCTTAAATAGCCGTCTTTTACATCCGAGCGAATGTCACCATTAAGGCTGGCAATATCGACCTGCCAAGGCAGGCCGGCGTAATCTAACGAGGCTTGAGTCGAAAAGCTGGCGTCTTGGATCCCACCACTGATGCCAAACCGTCCCATGAGATCTGAGGTACTCTCCCCGCCTAACGCGAGGGTCAATGCGGTTTGATTGTGGCCTTGCTCGTCAATTAGCCAATGGCCGCTGATGGACGCGTGGTTTTTCCCACTCTCCAGCGTCAGAGAAGACAGCTCGACCTGAGAGGCTTTCTTATCAAGTACCGCCTCAATGCGTCCGAGCCGATACCCTTGTAACCACAGATCCTCAATCACCAAGTGTGTCGGCGGAATGGCGGCAAGCAAGGCTTTATCTTCCGGGGTCGCCCGTGTATCCACAGGTTCAAAAAGAGGGGTATCCGTCGGTTGCTCGTCGTCGGTCAACTGGCGATTGATATGCCAATGGTCAATCTCAACATTCAAGCGCCCTTGTGTCGGCCACATGGCTTGCCCGCTAAGCTCACGACTGCCCATTAACACATCCCAGCCATCGGCTTTGTGTCGCGCGGCTAAAGACACATCATGAAACGCTAAAGGGTCGGCACTGACAGCATCAACCTTGGCATTAATACGCTGAGGCATGGGTAAAGCAGGGTATTGTCCGCTGCCGCTCGGCCAAGATTGACGGGCTTGCTCCCAGACGTTTTTCCAAGCCGCGAGATCGAGTTGTTCAAGCTTTAGATCAAAACGATGATCACGCGTTGCCAATAGCCGGGTCCCTGGCTCCCCAATCTGCCATTGACTCGCTGTAAACTGCGGGCGCTGACCTTGGGTATCAATCCGTGCGTGATAGCTCACTTTGGGCAGGACCACGCGCCCCGTCAAGCCTTCACTGTTTCCCGTCGCCTCGATACGCGCCTGCCCTTTTTGCCAGCGTGGCTTGTTAAGCGGGGCCGGCAACGTCGACTGCAGCGGCGTGGTATCAACATCCACACCGAGCCGATAATCAAAACCGGTGTCATTTAAGGTTAAATCGAGCCCCGCCTGCCAACGTGCACCGCCCGCCAGATAGGGGTCAAGTGGCAACGAAAGCGTGTCCAGCAATGGCACTACATCCCAATCAGCGTCGAGATCTAAATCAAGCTGATACCCGGCCTCCACCGTTTCTCCACTAAAGCCAAGACTGATCGGCTGCCCTAACCACTGCGCCTGCATCGATCGGGTAGTCAGGGTATCGTCACTAAAAGCCAGCTCGCCGGACAGGTTATCCAGTTGCATATCGGGTGCCTGAATCGATACCTGGTTGCCGGTAAAGCGAACCCTCCCCTCTGCATGAGGTTGCTCACCATTGAGCGGGATATCGAGTCCTAGGTCAGCGTTGACAAGCCCATCGACTTGCACATGGGTCAAGGCCGCTCCCACCGTATCGACCAAAGGCGTCGCCAGCATGTATTGACGGACAGCCGATCCGGTTGCCGCCAATGACGCGTTAATATCGAGGTAACTGTCCGGCTGGGTCATATCGGCAATCTCAGCCTGCACTTGGCGACTGACGGCGTCGCCCAAACGAACATGATCACCTTCAATCGCTAAGCGCGCATTTTCAAACAGTAAACGGGCGTCGAGCTCCGTCAACGTCGGCCAAGCAGTGTTAAAGCTAAATGCCCCGCCGCGAAGTGGCACCATGGCTTGGAAAATACCGCTGTGATCTGAGTAAGGGAAAGCGTCGAGGGCTCCAAACCAAAGAATTTCACTGTCTTTGGCTCGTCCGGCTTGAATGGCGCGAGAAAGGTAATCGGTTAAGGAGTCTGGCAATGCTCGAGTGGGGAGATAGCGCCATGTCTGTCCAGCATCAGATACGTCAGCCTGCACGTATAACGCCAAAAAAGGCGCGCCTTTTGAGGGAATATCCAGACGAAATGCGCCTGAGCCTTGCACGTCTGCCCCGCGCACCTTGGCCTTATCACTCCATACACTCAGGCCACGATCCGTTTGCTGCCAATTCAGGGTTAAACTGCCGTGCTCAAGCGGGAGCGGTGCTTGAAAAAAGTCCCCGTACGGCAGAGGTTGTGCCCCCAGCGCTAGCTCAGCTTGGCCTTGTCGGCCTTGCCCAGAAATCGTCGCGCTCAAGCCTTTGAACGCCGGCAGGTAGCCCCAGCGCTTGGCTGAGACCGCTTCGAGCTTGGCTTGATAACGTAACGGGGCGTCGGGTGCTTTACTCAACGCTAAGGAGCGGATCTGACCTGATGGGGACAACGCGGCCGCCACACTGTGCTGTTGCGCCGATTGACTGGCAAGCCCAAGCAAAGGCCGTAAAGAGGCAATATCGACGTCGGCCGCATTGAGACGCCAGTTGTCTAATGCCCCCTGCCAAGAAAGCTGTGACATTGCCGCTTGCGTGGTCGTGCCGGTTTGTACCCATAGTCCATCCGTGTCGAGGCGCCATGTCTGTTCATCCAAGGCCTGCAACTGAACATGGCTATCTTTTATCGCCCATTGCTTCGCTTGACGCTCATCCTCTTGCCACGCTAACGCGAAATGATCAATCGACAACAGTCCATTGTCGACACGCCCCTGCTCCACCCTGACCCAGGCTTTTGCATCTAAACGCGCGGTGTTGATGGTGGCGGATGGTGTGAGCTGTTGGGTCAGCCAAGGGGCAATATCCATCGCCTCACTGGCCAAATAAAAATCTCCCGTTAACGTACTCAAGCCGTCGGTTTCGCGGAAGGCAGCATTAACACGCACCTTTTCCAGTTGCGTGCCTTGCATGCCTAGTCGCCCTTGTACTTGGTGCTCACCTTGGTTATTGCGCCAAAACAAGTCACTGATCACCAGAGTCTGCGTTTCCAGCGAAGGGGTGACCAGGATCACCTTGGCATTGGGGATCGAAAATTGCCCTAACCGCGCCAGGAATAAGTCTTCTAGCCGCTCGCGTACGCCCGCTTGGGTATTTTTATCTGGTAGCTGACCGGTATCAAACACCAAGCCGTCGAGTGTGACATGGGAGAATACCGGCTGACGCCGAATGAGGGTGGCAGAGACATCCAGTTGCAAACTGATTGCGCGAGCGGTTAACAGCGGGGGGCCGTTGTCGCTGGTGGCGAGCGCGACGTTTTCGAGTCGCAGTGACGGCGTCAGATTGCGCCACTGGCCCGCAATACCATCCAGTTGTGCGCTAAAGCCGGTTTGCGCCGATACCCACTGCCGGAGCGGCGCTTGCAAGATCTCCATATTGGGCAATAGAAAGCGCAAACCGCCGACTAGTAGGGCGGTTATCACTATCACACTGATCACGCTGACCGTAAGCCAGCGCATACCCCTTCTCACCCAGGTCATGGATTACATCATTACTACGTCAAACTGTTCTTGCGTGTATAACGGCTCGGATTTCACTTTCACTTGCTTACCGATAAACACTTCTAACTCCGCCACAAGGTGCGAGTCTTCCTCTGCCAATGCCTCAATCACCGCAGGGGCCGCGTACACCACAAATTTATCCGCTTCATAAATGCGGTTAACGCGAGTAATTTCACGTAGCACTTCATAGCAGACGGTTTCCACGGTTTTAACCGACCCTCGCCCATCACAGGTTGGACAGCCACCACACAGTACATGTTCAATACTTTCTCGCGTGCGTTTGCGTGTCATTTCCACCAGCCCTAGCTGAGTGAAACCATTGATGTTGGTTTTCACTCTGTCTTGGCTGAGCGCTTGCTCAAGAGAGTGCAACACGCGACGCCGGTGCTCATCCGTGCTCATATCGATAAAATCGATAATGATGATCCCACCGAGGTTTCTCAGCCGTAATTGGCGAGCAATCGCGCGTGTGGCCTCAATATTGGTATTAAAGATAGTCTCATCCAGATTCCGCCGCCCAACAAACGCGCCTGTATTGATGTCAATGGTGGTCATCGCCTCGGTCTGATCGATAATCAGGTAGCCGCCAGACTTGAGCTGGACTTTGCGCTCCAACGAGCGTTGGATTTCATTTTCGGTATCATACATATCGAAAATCGGCACCTGACCGTCGTAATACACCAGCTTGTCGGCCAGCTCCGGCACAAACTCAGAGGTGAACTCTTGGAGCTTTTCATAGGCTTGCTTGGAGTCAACCCGAATTAAATCCAGCTCGGTACCCACAAAGTCACGCACGATGCGCTGTGCCAGTGCCAGCTCACCATACAGCATGGATTTGGCTGGATAACGCGTGCGGCGCTCTAACACCTTATTCCACAAACGCTTTAAAAAGGCAGCATCTTGCGCCATTTCATTGTCTGTTGCCCCTTCAGCGGCGGTACGGATAATAAAGCCACCGAGCTCGTCGCAATAATCACTGACAATACTTTTGAGACGTTTACGCTCGTCTTCACTTTCAATGCGTTGTGATACCCCAACATGGGCCGCACCTGGCATGAAGACCAGATAACGCGAAGGCAAGGTAATATCGGTGGTAAGGCGCGCGCCCTTGGTGCCCAGCGGATCTTTGACCACTTGCACCACAATATCTTGCCCTTGGCGAACCAGCTCGGAGATATCGCGCACTTGGAATTGTTGCTTCTCATTTTCCGACACACACTCGGTATGGGGAACAATATCTGAGGCATGTAAAAACGCGGCCTTCTCTAGGCCAATATCGACAAAGGCTGCCTGCATGCCAGGCAACACACGACTGACTTTGCCTTTGTAGATATTGCCTACAATACCGCGTTTGGCTTCTCGCTCGATATGGATCTCTTGGAGGTTCCCCCCCTCAATCATCGCCACCCTGGTCTCGCTGGGGGTGACGTTTATTAGCAGTTCCGCACTCATGGTTTCCCCGAATCTCTCAAAAGTGAGGTCTAGCGACAGATGTGCGCTCAGACCGAAAATTGTTTGAGCAGCTGCTCGGTTTCATACAGTGGCAAACCAACCACGGCGTGATAGCTTCCATCAATCCGGGTGACAAATTTACCGCCCAGCCCTTGAATCGCATAGGCGCCAGCCTTATCGACTGGCTCGCCCGATTGCCAATAAGCCTCAATCTGTTCGTCACTTAGCGTACAAAACCACACCTTGGTGGTCACCACAGTGGTGATCTGCTTCATGGCATTGGCGACAGTGACCGCTGTCATCACTTGGTGTTCGCGCCCTGACAGTTGCTTAAGCATTCGGATCGCCTCCGCTTTATCATGAGGCTTTTCGAGGACCTGTTCACCGTCAACCACAATGGTATCAGCACCGAGCACTGGGGTATGGCCACCGGTTTGCACGACCCCTGCCCGTGCCTTGTCTTGCGATAAGCGAGACACGTAAGCATAAGGCGACTCACCGGCCTGTTGTTGCTCCTCCACATCGACCACGACACGGGAGAAATTCACGCCCATCTCGGTGAGCAGTTCATGACGCCGAGGCGACCCCGAGGCCAGATATAAATCAAAGCTCATGATACCTCTTTACGATTAGTGCGTTAGCGAATGGCAAAGCGACGACGTAAACGGCGCAATAATAGGAAGATCCAAGGCCAGAGTATAAAGTTGAGCACACCCGCCCAAAGCTGCTCTGGATTAAACTGTACGTTAGACACCAAGTACTCCGCCCAGAACTCGATCAATTTTCCCGCCAAGGTCAGCAATGCCAATAAGAGTGCCTGCTGCCAATAAGACATGTTGCGTAACAATTGAAAGTTCAGCGCGACGATGTAAACCAAAATCGCCATCATCAAGCCACGCACCCCAAGGGTCGAGCCCAACATCAAATCCCATAAGAGGCCGAGTACTAACGCGGTACCGACATTAACCCGGTGGGGCAATGCCAGCACCCAATAAAACGTCACCAGCAATACCCAAGAAGGACGAAAGGGTGCAAGCTCCCCCGGCCAGGGCGCGGCTTGCAAAATCAGCGCTATGATAAAAGAGAGCCAAATTACAAACTGGCCGCGAAATGTCACATTTGCCATTACGGCGATTCTCCCTCACCATCTGGAGATGGCGCTGTATCAGGTGATGGTGCGGTGTCTGATGGCGGCTGCGCGACAGGTTGATCCGGGCGTGCATTCTCGCCCTTTTCAGGTGTTGGCCACACCAAAAGCAGATAACGCAGGCGATCAAACTTCACTGCTGTGGTGGCTCGCACTTGCGCAAATGGGCGCTTATTATCAAACGAAAACTCCGTCACCGTACCAACCGGGTAGCCTTCAGGAAAGACACCGCCCAGTCCCGAGGTAACTAACTTGTCACCCACCTTGATATCCGTGCTGCTAGGAATATTGTCTAAACCAATGTAGTGGGTCGACCCGCGCCCAGAGGCAATTACCCGTATATCATTACGCATGACCTGAACCGGGATCGCATGGGTGGGATCGGTCAGCAGCAGAACGCGGCTATTGTGGGCGCCCACATACGCAATTTGGCCAACCACCCCGTGCTCGTTGATTACCGGTTGCCCTTCATAAACCCCATTGGTCCGCCCTTTATCTAGCATGACTTGATGTTTATAAGGGTCCGAGTCAACGGCCATGACTTCAGCCACCATTTTCCGTTCGTCACGAATAAACGACGAGCCCAGTAGCTCGCGTAGGCGCTGATTTTCGCGCTCTGTCTGCGCTAAAAGAAGCTGGTCACTTTCCAGTTGTAACACCTGTTTTCGCAATGCGCGGTTCTCTGCCACTAAACGTTGATGAGAGCGAAACTGCATCACCAGTTCATCTAAGGTGTCGCGCGGGACGTTGGACGCATACTGTAGCGGTGCCACCAGCGTGTTTAGGAAATAACGCACTCCTGCGAACGCATCAAGACGACTATCAGCCAGCATAAGGCTGACTGATAGTAAAAGAGCGAAAAACAGGCGCAGTTGCAGAGAGGGTCCTCTGCCAAACATAGGTTTCATAATGAAAACGACCTGTTTGTAGGCGCAGTCACGTTAATCTTCGCTAAAAAGATCACCGCCGTGCATATCGATCATTTCTAGCGCTTTACCTCCGCCACGTGCGACACAAGTCAGCGGATCTTCGGCAACGACGACTGGAATGCCGGTTTCTTCGGTAAGCAAACGGTCAAGATCGCGCAGCAGCGCACCACCACCGGTGATCACCATGCCACGCTCAGAAATATCAGACGCCAGCTCTGGTGGGCATTGCTCTAGCGCCACCATCACCGCAGAGACAATCCCAGTTAGGGGCTCTTGCAGCGCTTCTAGGATCTCATTGGAATTAAGTGTGAAGCTACGCGGCACCCCTTCAGCAAGGTTACGACCACGTACCTCAATTTCACGCACTTCATCGCCTGGGTAAGCGGAGCCGATTTCATGCTTGATGCGCTCTGCGGTGGCTTCACCAATCAAGCTGCCATAATTTCGGCGAACGTAGTTGATAATCGATTCATCGAAACGGTCACCACCAATACGTACCGACGATGAATACACCACGCCATTAAGCGAAATGACCGCCACTTCTGTGGTACCACCGCCGATATCGATCACCATCGAACCCGTTGCTTCTGATACCGGCAAGCCTGCGCCAATCGCCGCTGCCATGGGCTCATCAATTAAATAGACTTCACGTGCACCGGCACCTAATGCCGACTCACGGATAGCTCGGCGTTCAACTTGGGTTGAGCCACAAGGTACGGCCACCAAGACGCGCGGGCTTGGACGCATGTAGCTGTGATCGTGCACCGATTTAATAAAGTGCTGCAGCATTTTTTCGGTGACGTAGAAATCAGCAATCACACCGTCTTTCATTGGACGAATCGCGGCAATGTTCCCCGGTGTTCGACCCAGCATCTGCTTCGCATCATGACCCACAGCAGCCACACTCTTGGGAGAGCCTGCACGGTCTTGGCGAATAGCGACAACAGACGGCTCATCCAGAACAATGCCCTGTTCTTTTACGTAAATCAGTGTATTGGCGGTTCCCAAGTCAATGGATAGATCGTTGGAAAACATCCCGCGAAGTTTCTTAAACATGATGGTCGATTAATCCTGCAAGCTATGAAATCAGACAAATTGAGCTAAATGTATCAACGCGCAAGGTAAGCGGCAAGATACGGTGCTGTAAACCTGAATGAGATCTGTGTTTTTTTTCAATGCGCTGTCATTTTGATGGTTTTTCCATCAAAAACGCATTATTCCTTTTATCTTTATCGGGTCGGTGATTGGCATGACTGATGAATCACCAACTGCGTCGATGCCTTCGTTGACGCCGTTGCCTCGTAATACGTTAAGTAACAATCCGTCGCTGGCTGATCAGGGAGCCGCCAGATAAAGTCGACCCGATTTTTCTCTGGATAGCGTCGCAACTGCCAACGCGTTGCATCCTTCAGCGCCGTCACTAACTCAGGCAAAGCACTTGCCTCAGGGTAGCCATAAGACACACGAATGGACGTGCCGTTGACGGTCAGTGATTGTTCCGCCTGATCACTGACTTTTTTCTTCTCGGCCAACGCGTGTGTTTGCGTCATGGCGCTGTCGATGCCGCTTTTTAAACCTTTTAACGCGGATACATTAGCATCCGCCTCATAATCGTAGAACTTAGGGATCGCAATCACCACCAGCACCGACAAAATACTGACCACTAGTAAGGCTTCTAACCACCCGCGTCCTTGTTGATGGGAGAGCTTGATGACTTGACTCATCGCTTCCCCCATCGGCGGCGTTTTTTCTGTGCTGGGTGCGGAGACATTTCCGCCCCAAGCAGCCGCCCTTGTCCGCCCGCGACACCCAGTTCTTTCACCACTGACCATTCCTCATTAGTTTCCACGCCTACCGCCAGTACCTCGGTGGTGGTAGCCTCACAAGCACCTAACACGCTGCGTAAATACAGCTGGTTCTCTGGCCGTTGGTGGATATTGCGCACCAAACTACGATGAAGCTTAATATAAGCGGGTTGAATATCTTTAACATAGTGAGTGCTTACTATCGTTCTACCTGCTTGGTCAACAACTAGACGGCACCCTAACGCGGCAATCATTCGTAAGCAAGGCCGCGCCGCATCAAAGTGTGAAACCAAAGCGCCTTCAGACACTTCCACCAGTAAGCGATTCAATGTACTTCTTGGCGTTTGTAGCAACATATCGCGCAACCACACCACAAACTCACGTTGACAAAGTGAGTACGCACTTACATTAACGGCGTAGTTATCGATGTAGTCACGCGTTTTTAGCCACCACAGCGCGCGACCCACGGTCGCCTTGTCAAACGCCACGTCCATGCCAACCCATTCGACCCCTGGCCAAAAGCGCGAGGCCTTAAGCACCTTGCCTTTTTCGTCCTTAATTCGGCCTAAAAGTTCATAATGAAGGCGGGTTTTGCCATCTCGCGCAAACACCGGTTGGCGATAAAGCATCGGTCCCTCTCCTGCCATTACCGACTCGAGTAAGGTGCGCCAACGTACACTACCACGTTTATCCAGTTGGCTTAGTTGTTTGTCGAACTGTGACCAACCATTCTGGCCGGTTAGCGCCGCCGCTTTAAGTGCACGTTCGGCTTCATCCATTAGTCGCCCACGTCGCTCACTGGCGCCAAATGAGGTCATCCCAAGGTGGAACCAATTATCTTGATCCAACGCCTCGGGTGGCGCGAGTTTATCTAACGCATTGGTGATTTGCGCTAAAAAGGGATGCACTTCTTCTCCCGCTTGGTTGACCAGCAAAATGGCAAAGTCCGAGGCAAAATAACGTGCCAACACGGCATCCGGAAAACGCTGAATCGCATTCGACAGAACATTGCCAATCGCTTGAATCAATTGATCGGCGGCTTCTTGCCCGTGCTGCGCCACCAGATCTTCCCATTCCGCCACCCTCACTAGGATCACACTGCCTTGGCTGGCATCATCACTGGCTAGTGTGTGCAAGCGATTATCAAACATCACGCGATTCGCGGCGCCGGTGAGTTGGTCTAAGAAGGTGTTGGTGCGAATAAAGGTGTCAAAACGACTACGCTCTTGGCGCGCTTCTTTAAGCTCTTCGATCAGTTGCGTTAACGCCGCGCTTGCCGGGATCGGCCACTCGCGGCTATCACCTTGCTGCGCATCATCGAGTCGCCCCGCTAAGATCAGTCGGCCACGCTGCTCAAGCACCTCACTGCCATACAGCTGACGCCGGAGCCAACGGATCCCCCATGTGAGCCCCAAGACAATCACCAAAATCGCCGCCGATAAGGAGGACAATGGACCAATGGAATAGGCAAACTCCGCATACGGCGGCACAAAGGTCAGTTTGACCGCAAACCCTGGGTTGCTATCGAGCGGTATATCACGAGAGATTACCTGTTGATTGGTCACCGCCTGGTATTGAATTTGCTCATATTGATACAAGATCCCAGCGTCCGAGTAGATAGTGAGGGACGTCACGTCACTGGCTTTAAGCATCTTGGGAAGCCAGCGCGAAAAGTATTGGTTATCACGCTGGTCACTGGCCATCTCTTGATCAATCACCTCAACCATGCCGTCAACATAATGCGAGATGAAATCAATCCCCAATTGGCGGAAGCTGATCGCACCGCCGATAAACAACACAAAAATGGCACACACCACAATAAGCGTGACAAATGCAACGAGTCGGTTGGTCAGCTTCATACCGCTGACTTTGATCGCACTGGCTGTTCTATCCATGATTCTCTGCTGACTTGGGTCGCCTTTGGGGGCTAGTAGCCGCTATTATCAGGCTTGGTTATCATAATGTGAATGCCTAGACCACGAATCGGTGGCTGTCTTTTTACGCAACGAGGACTCATGGACTGGATTACCTGTACACAAAGCTTTATCTGCGTGGTGGATCATGGCTCGTTGGCCCAAGCGGCCACCAAGCTACACACCTCAAGTTCTGCCCTGTCAAAACGCCTAAGCTGGCTAGAACGCCAACTGGGGGTTCAATTGCTCAAACGCACTACACGCAGTTTGTCGATGACAGATGCGGGTGATCTCTTCTACCACCGCGCCAAGACGTGGGTCGATGACTGGCAACAATTAGTCAGTGAGACCACCTCCACCTTTGGTGAGGTCAGTGGTGTATTGCGTATCGGTGCGCCATTGGTGACAGGGAACCGCTTTCTGGTCAACTTTATTGCTGAGTTTCTTGAGATTTATCCGAAAATCAAAGTCGAACTCACCACCCTCACCCCTGGCCAGCTGCCGGATCTGAATCTGGACGTGGTGATCAGTCGTGAACTCGAGTACTTTAACTCCGCCAGCTACATCGCCGCCAAATTATTTGATTTTCAACCTGGCTTTTTTGCTGCCCCTGCCTACCTCGAGCGCCATCCGCCCATCACCACGCCAGCGCAACTTACCCAGCATAATATTTTGCTTTACGGTAATTCGCATCAGCCTCAAGAGCGGGTGTTTGAAGATGGCACCCGCTTACAATTGTCCGGTAATTTTGTCTCACCCAACCCTGAAGCCTTGGTCAGTGCCGCGGTGATTGGCATGGGGATCATTTTAGGGGGCGCCGGGACGGTGCAAAAAGAAATCGACCAAGGCTTATTGGTCCCGGTGCTACCAGCCCTTAAGCAACCACGCTTATCGGCCTACGCCTACTACCCTAAGCTGGAATACAACCACACCAAAACCAAATTATTTATCGATTTTATTAAACAGAAAGTTAAAGATTTGTACGTTTAGTGTGCAGGTAAAGCAAGAGGTAACGCCAACTATCA
Organism: Salinivibrio siamensis; assembly: GCF_001996005.1. Taxonomy (GTDB): domain Bacteria; phylum Pseudomonadota; class Gammaproteobacteria; order Enterobacterales; family Vibrionaceae; genus Salinivibrio; species Salinivibrio siamensis. The sequence goes on from NZ_MUFB01000017.1 coordinate 58,868, forward strand.
TCGGGGCTTAGCCGATTTTGGAAAAAGTATTTTATCTTTTATCTATATATCGATAACAATCACTGCGCTAGGGTGAGACAAGACACTCACCTCAACAACGTGCAATATTCATGGCCTATTATAATCCTAAGTACCCTGATACCCCCTCGCTTAAACGTGCAGCAAAACGGCGTATCCCAGCCTTCGCCTTTGATTATCTTTGCGGCGGTTGTCACGATGAAATTGGCGTGGCGCACAATGCCGGGGCGTTTGAACACGTAAAACTGCAGTCTGACTTGCTTGCGCCTACCCCAGAGATCGACTTATCCGTCGAGCTATTTGGCCAACGCTATGCCGCGCCTTTTGGCGTCGCCCCCGTCGGACTTCAAGGGTTAATGTGGCCCAAGGCGCCGGAAATTTTGGCAAAAGCGGCCTATCAAGCAAAGCTTCCTTATGTGCTCAGCACCGTATCCTCAGCGAGTCTTGAGACCATCGCCGAGATCTCTGAGGGAACGGCGTGGTATCAACTCTATAACCCAACGGATGCCAAGATCCGTAAAGATCTCATGGGTCGCATTAAAAGTGCAGGATATAAAGTGCTGGTCGTCACTGTGGATGTGCCGACCTTCGGTTATCGCCCGCGCGATATAAAAAATGGCTTGGCGATGCCGCCGAAAATGAACCTGCGCAATATCGTGCAAATGATGCAGTGTCCGGCATGGAGCTGGCAGACGTTACTGGCTGGCGTGCCTGAGATGCAAACCCTCAAGCCTTACATGCCAAAAAACATGCCCACCAGCGAACTGGCGAACTTTATGAACAATACGGTGATGGGCGCCGTCGACTTCGACAGCCTCAAGGTGATCCGCGATAACTGGGACGGCCCCTTGGTATTAAAAGGCTTGGTCAACCCAGACGATGTCAAACAAGCGGTTGCGCTCGGTGCCGACGCAGTGGTCTTATCCAACCATGGGGGACGTCAGTTAGATGTTGGCGAGTCGCCACTGGATACCATTCAAACCATCAAGCGCTTATATGGTGACAAGATTAAACTGCTGATGGACAGTGGCGTACAAAGCGGCGGGAATGTAGCCCAAGCGATGGCCATGGGCGCCGACTTCACCCTGCTGGGCCGCACTTTTGTCTATGCCTGTGGCGCGTTGGGCCATCATGGGGGGGAACACGCGATAGATATGCTCACCCAACAAATGACCCAAGTAATGGGCCAGTTAAAATGCCCAACGCCGGTGCAATTGCCGCACTTTTTAAAAGCGGGCCCCGGTGTCGCCTAACCCAGCCCGTTCAGTAACCGACCACGCCAAAAAGCAAAAAGCCCCAACAGGGGCTTTTTCGTTTCAACCACATTGGCGTTGACTCGCCACTTAACGCAGTCCGTTTTAGAACGGAATATCGTCGTCAAAATCAGGCAAATCGTTGTATTGCTGCTGAGGTTGCGACTGTGGCTGTGGTGCCGACTGCTGCGGTGGCTGTTGGTTAAAGTTTTGCTGTGGTTGTTGAGGCTGCTGAGGCTGTCCCCATCCACCTTGCTGCTGCGGTGACTGCTGCATGGGCTGACCTTGGCTCTGACCACCACGGCCACCCAGCATTTGCATGCTGCCACTAAACGGTTGTACCGCGACTTCCGTGGTATAACGGTCTTGCCCGTTTTGGTCTTGCCACTTGCGTGTCTGCAGTTGGCCTTCGATATACACCTGAGAGCCTTTGCGCAGATACTCACCCGCGACTTCGGCGGTTTTACCGAACAGCACAACACGGTGCCACTCTGTTTTCTCACGCATCTCACCGGTGTTTTTATCACGCCATGACTCTGAGGTCGCGAGACTGAGGTTCGCCACCGCACCGCCGTTCGGGAGGTAACGGATTTCCGGWTCGTTGCCCAAATTACCAATCAAGATGACTTTGTTTATGCCACGGCTGGCCATAGGTGACTCCCACTGTTCTTGGTTGCGCGCGAAACGATTTCGCAAACTGGATAAATAAGGAGGAAGTCTAGCACGAGCACCCCAGAGGTTCGAAGCTTTTCCACGCGATCTGTTTCCATATTCTGCAGTTAAAGCGTCAGCACAATGGGTTATCACTCGCAGCGTATACCTTAAAGATAAAAATGGTTTAGACTGATGGAAAGCTTGCCCAGCCTTGACGTCGGTGATCACCCCACTGACGTCACACGGATACGCATGTTGAGTCATCATCAGTAGGATGCTTATGAACCAGGCCGAAACCACCTCAGATAGTTACACACTGCTTCTTATTTCTCAGCCCAGCATGTCTGTGTCTGCACTGATGACATGCTTAGAAAAAGCAATTCATAGCGAGGTTGAACTCGTGACGCCCGATGCGATCACTGACAAGCTCACCGCACGACCCGGTTTGGTGTTGGTAGACTTAAACGCCTTTGATGACATTGCCACCGAGCAGCTAAAACAATCGCTGATCCCCTTTGCCGACCAACATGTCTTTGCGCTGCTCAATGCACATGACTTAAGTGCCAAAGAACTCGCCAGCTGGCCATTTATCAAAGGGGTCTTTAAAAAAGAAGATGAGATCCGCCACCTATGTTATGGCATCGAAAAGATGTTCTCTGGCGAGTACTGGCTCCCCCGTCACAAAATGGCCGCGTTAATTCACTATTATCAGCAGCACCACCAACAAGCGATCGATGAGCAGGCCATTGTCCTGACCAACCGCGAGCAACAAATCCTGCGCCATCTTGTCACGGGCGCCTCTAACCAAGACATTGCCCGTGCATTGGACGTCAGTGAGCATACCGTTAAGTCGCACCTTTATAACGTGTTTAAGAAAATCAATGTTAAAAACCGAGTACAAGCCGTGTTTTGGGCGAAAAGCAACTTGTCCCTAATTGGCTCGACGGGGCTTGAGGCCTATCCTGGCACCGACGACGATCACCGCTAGTTGGGTCAAGCTCACCCATCAAGGTAGGATGTCACGTTACTCAGTTAAAAAGGAATCACAGGATGGGATTTGATGTCTTTAACGGGGATGCCGATGGGCTTACCGCGCTGGTGCAATGGCGCTTAGCGCACCCACAAGCCACCACGTTAATTACTGGGGTTAAACGCGATATTGCTCTGTTAAAGCAAGTGCCCACAGGCCCCGAGCAGGTCACAGTACTCGATGTTTCGATGGCGAAGAACCAAGACGCACTCGCGAGATTACTCGCGGCTGGCACGCGCGTGTTCTATGCCGATCACCATCAAAGTGGCCCCATCCCAGATTCGCCTTTGTTAGACGCACATATTCATACCAGTGCTAACACCTGTACCGCGCTTATTATCGATAAACTTCTCGATGGGCAGTATCGAGAATGGGCGTTAGTTGGCGCGTATGGCGATAACCTGGATCGCACTGCAAATGCCCTCGCTCAACAGTCGGGTATTGACGAGCAAACGCGCGCGCGGCTGGCACAGCTCGGCCACTATCTCAACTACAACAGCTATGGCGCGAGCTTGGATGACCTCATTATGCCCCCCGCGGTGTTATATCGTCACCTGTGTGGCTTTTCGACCCCCGATGCTTTTATGCGCGCTTATCCGGACATCGTGATGGCACTGGCTGACGCGTATCAAAGCGACCGGGCGCATGCGCAAACCCTAACCCCGGCGCTAGGCGATGAAAACGCACAAGTGTATCAGCTTCCCGATGCCGCTTGGGCACGCCGAATAAGTGGCATGTTTGGCAACCAATTAGCCAACCGCCATCCTGATAGAGCCCATGCCGTGCTCACGCCAATGCCAGGAGGAGAATGGATGGTCAGTATTCGTGCCCCGTTAAATCGGCCTACTGGGGCGGCGCAGTTGGCCGAGCAATTCACAACAGGCGGTGGCCGCGCCGCGGCGGCGGGAATTAATGCCCTCCCACCGGCGTCCTTATCGGCCTTTACCGATGCATTTATGGCGTATTTTTCCGCCCATGCGGACTAAGCAACGCGGGGACGGTCACGCTATCTGGCCGCGTTGGCGCGCAGTACTTGCTTAGCCGCACTGAACCCAGCAAACTATTGACCCAGATAACATTGTTAGCAGCCGCTTGCTAACAACCCGCTTAGGGGTGTCGACCGCGTCATAAACCGCTCGCCACCCAACAAAAACGAAAGGATCTGAGATGATAAAAAAATGTCTGTTCCCAGCGGCTGGCTATGGCACCCGCTTTTTACCGGCAACCAAGTCGATGCCGAAAGAAATGATGCCAGTGGTCAACAAGCCTTTGATTGAATATGGCGTGGATGAAGCCTTGGAAGCGGGTATCAACGGCATGTGTATTGTCACCGGTCGTGGCAAGCATGCCATCATGGATCATTTTGATAAAAACTATGAGCTTGAGCATCAAATCAGTGGCACCAACAAAGAAGTGTTACTCGATGACATTCGCAATACCATAGAGAAAGCGTCATTCACTTACATTCGCCAACACGAAATGCGTGGACTCGGACATGCGATTTTAACCGGTCGCGATCTGGTCGGCGACGAAGCGTTTGCTGTCGTGCTCGCCGATGATCTTTGCATCCATCCTGACAATGGCGTTCTCAAGCAAATGGTCGCTCTATATAACCAGTTCCGTTGCTCGATTGTCGCGGTGGAAGAAGTCCCGGAAGATGAGACCCATAAATATGGTGTCATTGCCGGTCAAGAGATCAAAGATGACCTTTTCCGCGTAGACAACATGGTGGAAAAACCCGATCCCGGCGATGCGCCAAGCAATCTTGCTATTATTGGCCGGTATATTTTAACGCCAGATATCTTTGATCTGTTAGAAACGACCCCGCCAGGTAAAAACGGCGAAGTCCAGATCACCGATGCGCTGCTCAAACAAGCACAGTCAGGGTGTGTACTGGCGTATAAATTTAAAGGCGAGCGCTTTGACTGTGGCAGCGTAGAAGGCTTTATTGAAGCCACCAATCACTGCTACAAGCACCACTACCTTGGCGGAAGCAACAAAGACGAAGCAACGGTCAAAAACCGTCGATAACGTTAACCGCGTCGGATCGCGCGTTTTTCCCCTTCGAGTAAAGGCTGTGTAAATATACAGCCTTTTTATTTGGTCATGGTCATGTCTGTGCCATACTAGGCGACCAACCAGTGAGCTGACTGAGTAGTAGGATAATAATGGACAATATCGACGTCAGAGGCGCGCGCACGCATAACCTCAAAAACATCAACCTCACCATCCCTCGTGATAAACTGATTGTGATCACCGGCCTATCTGGCTCGGGAAAATCATCGCTGGCCTTCGACACCCTATACGCTGAAGGCCAGCGCCGTTACGTTGAATCCTTGTCAGCGTATGCGCGCCAATTTCTCTCCTTAATGGAAAAACCCGATGTTGACCATATCGAGGGTCTGTCACCTGCGATCTCGATAGAGCAAAAGTCCACCTCGCATAACCCGCGCTCAACGGTCGGCACCATCACTGAAGTGTATGACTACTTACGCTTACTGTATGCGCGAGTCGGCGAGCCACGCTGTCCCGCTCATGATGTGACCTTAGCGGCTCAGACCGTCAGTCAGATGGTCGATAAAGTGCTTGGGCTGCCGGAAGGAAGCAAGCTGATGCTGCTCGCGCCGATCATTAAAAACCGTAAAGGGGAGCATGTTAAGACTCTGGAGAACCTCGCTGCGCAAGGGTTTATCCGTGCCCGAATCAATGGCGAAGTGTGCGATCTATCCGATCCGCCGACTTTGGAGCTTCATAAAAAGCACACCATTGAGGTGGTGGTCGATCGCTTTAAAGTGCGCGATGATCAGCAACAGCGTTTGGCAGAATCTTTTGAGACCGCGCTCGAGCTAACAGGCGGCAGCGCAGTGATCAGTTGGATGGACGGTGAAGGGGAAGAGATCATTTTTTCCGCCAACTTTGCCTGCCCACACTGCGGTTACAGCATGCAAGAGCTTGAGCCGCGCCTGTTCTCCTTTAATAACCCAGCTGGTGCCTGTGGTACCTGCGACGGCTTGGGGGTGCAACAGTATTTTGATCCTAAGCGCGTTCTCCAAAATCCAGCCGTCAGCCTCGCGGGTGGGGCGATCCGCGGCTGGGATCGGCGTAACTTTTATTACTTCCAAATGCTACGCTCGCTGTCTGAGCATTATGGCTTTGATTTGGAAACGCCGTGGCAGGATCTGTCGGGCACCGTTCAGGACATTCTCTTGTACGGTTCCGGCCCGAAAGAGATCGAGTTCAAATACGTCAACGATCGGGGCGATATTCGCGTACGTAAGCATCCCTTTGAGGGGATCCTCAATAACATGGAGCGTCGCTATCGCGACACCGAATCGAATGCTGTGCGCGATGAGCTTGCCAAATATATCGCCACCAAACCTTGTGCCAGCTGCGGTGGCTCACGCTTACGCCAAGAAGCTCGTCACGTGTTTATCGACGGCCACAATCTACCCGAGATTTGTGAGCTGAGCATTCAACAGGCGCTGGACTTCTTTGAACAACTGACCTTGACCGGGCAACGCGCTAAGATTGCCGAAAAAGTGATGAAAGAGATCCATGACCGGCTACGGTTTTTAGTCAATGTGGGGCTTAACTACCTGAATTTATCGCGCAGTGCCGATACCCTCTCTGGCGGTGAAGCACAGCGTATTCGACTGGCCAGCCAAATTGGCGCGGGCTTGGTGGGGGTCATGTACGTACTGGATGAGCCCTCTATTGGTCTGCACCAGCGTGACAATGCCCGCTTGCTCGATACCTTGGAGCATCTGCGCGATCTGGGGAACACTGTCATGGTGGTCGAGCATGATGAAGATGCCATTCGCGCGGCCGACTACATCATTGATATTGGCCCGGGGGCCGGGGCACATGGTGGTCAAATTGTTGCCGAAGGCAGTTTAGAGGACATACTCGCCAGTGAGTCATCACTGACAGGTCAGTATCTAAGTGGAAAGCAAGCGATCGAGGTTCCCGCAAAGCGTATTGAGCGCGATCCAAACAAAATGTTGACGCTGAAAGGGGCGACGGGCAACAACCTGAAAAACGTTGATCTCCACCTACCTGTCGGACTCCTTACCTGCGTGACGGGCGTGTCAGGCTCAGGCAAGTCAACGCTTATCAATGACACCTTTTTTAAAGTGGCCCACCAGCAATTAAACGGCGCGACCACCGCCGATCCCGCGCCTTACGAGTCGATTGATGGGTTGGGACATTTCGACAAGGTGATCGATATTGATCAAAGCCCTATTGGCCGTACCCCACGCTCAAACCCAGCCACCTATACGGGGATCTTTACCCCGATACGTGAACTCTTTGCCGGTACCCAAGAGGCACGGGCACGCGGATATAAAGTGGGCCGTTTTAGCTTTAACGTGCGCGGCGGTCGCTGCGAAGCGTGCCAAGGTGATGGCGTGATCAAAGTGGAAATGCATTTCTTGCCCGATGTGTATGTACCTTGTGATGTGTGTAAAGGTAAACGTTATAACCGGGAAACATTGGAAGTACGCTATAAAGGCAAAACCATCGATGAAGTCCTTGAGATGACCGTCGAGGACGCGCGTGAGTTTTTCGACGCCGTACCCGCTATCAAGCGTAAACTGCAAACATTGATGGATGTCGGCCTGAGCTATATTCGCCTTGGCCAAGCGGCCACCACCTTATCGGGGGGTGAAGCACAGCGGGTCAAGTTAGCACGAGAGCTGTCTAAGCGTGACACGGGTAAAACGCTTTACATCCTCGATGAACCAACCACAGGGCTTCATTTCCATGATATTCAGCAACTGCTTAATGTCCTGCACCGCTTGCGCGAACAGGGCAACACTATCGTGGTGATTGAGCATAATCTGGATGTGATAAAGACCGCGGACTGGATCATCGACTTAGGGCCAGAGGGCGGTAATGGCGGCGGTGAAATCATCGCGCAAGGTACACCGGAAGCGATCGTGGATGTGGTGGGTAGCCACACCGCTCACTTCCTCAAACCTATGTTGGAGCGATAATGACCTCAGCGCTGCCGCAGAGTCGCGTGATACGAAAGCCGCTAACAACCCCATTTCTACTAACGTTAGCGGCCTTGTGGTTGATCTGCTTACCACTGTACTCGGTGTCTCTCCCGCTGGTTGGCATACGTCACCCTGCAGCGGCGCTTTCCTTGTTAACGCTCGCGTTCACCTTGGGGTTTGCCTGCTTAGAAGTCGTGCGTCAGCATACTTGGCGGGCAAGCCGACTGACCTGGATGCTTGGTTTGGCAACGGGCCTGGCGATTATTCCTTATTACTACCCACACGCTGAGGCACTCAATAGCGGCTATGCCATGGCCGCCTTGATACTTAGCCTCGGTTTCTTCTCCAGCCTTCAACAGTTTGTTTTTAACCATTCGCAGCGGCAAAAGCTACTCGGGGTATTTTTACTCGCCTCTTGGCTAGCGGTACTGTCGGTGTTGGGCAATCAATCACCACCGGGCATGGCGCCTTTTATGTTTAACAACTGGGTGCCTCACTTGCCCCCTGCGGTCACGCACACACTGCTACTTACAGGTCTCACCTTAGCGGCGTATATTCTCGCCAGAGAGCCGAGTGGCCGCTACCGCCATCCCATCAGCCAAAGCTTATTGGCCGTCACCCCTTTGGTTTTTATTCCAGTGTTAGCGATGCAAGGCCAGCCCCTGCTGCTGCTCTTTGCCTTGTGTGCCATCGTGTTACAGCAAGCCTATTTGAGTCGCTTTGCCTCCAGGCGCCAGCACAAAGCTTGGCTTGTGGCAGTCTGTCTCGGCGCGATCCTGGCGATATTTGCCCTCAGTGGTCAAGATAGTTGGCAATGGCTGAGCGACGGCGAGCGACGTGCGTTGGGTTTAGCGTGGCAACAATGGCAGACAACGCCCTTTTTCGGCGTGGGCATGGGGAATGGTAAGCAGGCCTTGCTGTTGCTTTCTGCTTCACAACCCGGCCACCTTGGTCCAGTGAACCTGCCCAGTGCACTGCTGTTTTGGCTGTTGGAAGGAGGCTTATTGATTGGATTGGGCTATGTGTTGGTGATCATGGCGCTCGGCGTCAGGATCCTTCGTGCTCCCTCAGGGACACGGCGGATCTTGATTGCTTTAGTGCTACCTCCGCTCACTGGACTGATGATCTATCCGGTAAGCGGCACCCAGTGGTTCAATGGGGTATTGTTACTCCTTTGGCTATACTGGCTTGATAACCTCACCAGCAAATATCGCCGCTACCCGGTACTCACTCATGGTTACAGCCAACGTGTGGCCAGTCGCACCGTGATCACTGCCCTCGTCATCACGACACTCGTGTGCCTGTCGTCCGTATATTTGGCCAATCGTTATTTGCGCGACTCTTTACTCAGCTCGCAACGTTTTGCCTTATACCAGCAACATCCATGGTGGCAGCAAAAGCTCGCCCACGCACAACAAAGCCGTCACTTTCAGGCTAATTTAGCAACTCTGTCTGACACTGAGCGCCAGCAACACCTTAACCAATTATTGCGCCAAGTCGCACAACGACCACGCTTTGCTGGCTATCAGCATGCCTATCAAGTGGCCCTACAAATCGGTGACCGTCAGCGGGCTCGCGATATCCAGCAAGAAGCACGTTACTTGTATCCAAACGCGGCGAAGGTATGGACAATCCGCCATACCCTACCGGATCATTCGACGCCCTAGCGCAATGCCTCTTCAAGGGCTTTAAGGCACAGGGCAATGTTTTCATCCCTTGCGCCGTAGCCCATTAAGCCGATTCGCCAAGCTTTACCCGCCAAATCACCGAGGCCAGCGCCAATTTCCAAGTTATAGGTGTGAAGTAAATGCTGGCGCACGGCGGCATCATCCACGCCCTCAGGAATATAAACGGCGTTAAGCTGGGGCAAACGATAAGGTTCATCGACCACAAAGCCAATCCCTAAATTGTCCAATCCCGCTTTCAAACGCTGATGCATGGTATCGTGGCGTTGCCACGCGTTCTCAATCCCTTCGTGATACAGTTTGAGCAGGGCTTCATGTAGGGCATATAAACTATTCACGGGTGCCGTATGGTGGTAGCTACGTTTGCCGTCGCCGCTCCAATACCCCAGCACCAAACTTTGATCGAGAAACCAGCTTTGCACCTTGTGAGTCCGCGCCTGCATTTTTTCTACTGCACGGGGCGAGAATGTCACTGGCGACAAGCCCGGTACACACGACAAACATTTTTGACTGCCTGAATAGACTGCATCTAATTGCCACTCGTCCACCTTCAACGGCACGCCACCGAGTGAGGTCACCGCATCGACAATAGTGAGGCAGCCGTGTTCACGTGCCAAGGTGGCAAGGGCCTGTGCATCAGAGCAAGCGCCTGTGGACGTCTCCGCGTGGACAAATGCGACTATGCTAGCCTCCGGGTGCGCCTTCAAAGCCGCTTCAACCTTTTCAGGATTAACCGGAGCGCCCCAGGCATCATCAACCATGACCGCATGTGCACCACAACGCTCCACGTTTTCTCGCATCCGGTCGCCAAACACGCCATTGCGACAGACGATCACTGTGTCGCCAGGCTCCACCAAATTGACAAAACAGGCTTCCATCCCCGCACTTCCAGGTGCAGAGACCGCAATGGTAAACGGATTGTCGGTTTGAAAAGCGTACTGCAGTAGCTGCTTGACCTCATCCATCATGCCAATGAATAAGGGGTCAAGATGCCCCAATGTCGGCTTGCTCAATGATTGCAGCACCGACGGGTAAATGTCAGAGGGCCCTGGCCCCATCAATGTGCGAGCGACGGGTTGAAAAGACTGAATATCGGAAATTGCACGAGCCATCACGAATCCTTGTTGTTGGTACCGAGGCTCACCGTTATAGCATATTTTTTCGCCATCCCCCTAGCCTCTGGCACATGAACTGTGTGATCGCTAGCGGCGATTTATGTTTCTTTTCAGTGCCGATAGGGCGCAATGGCCTCCTTTTACTCATTCAAAGCGGGGGCTGGGCAGTGCTCCCCCATCAAGAGCAAAAACACGGTTGACACCCTGCGACCACACCCGTAATGTTAAAACTGTTCATGCGGTCACCAACCCATGACTGAACATGCAGAAGAGGTGCATTTCTCAGGCAGTTATCAGGCGGAGCCCCACTCCTAAGCGTGATAACCAGGGGAGACAATGCCGAGGTGGCGTAAGATCGGGGTCGATACGCTGCCGGCCTTGAAGGCTGAATCCTTCAGGCTGTCACTTGTCATCCATATGGACAGACAGGTGGAGCGCTTCTGGCAGAATGCCTGCCGTTTGCTCTTCCTACCTTGTCGCGGTATTTATCGCGGTCACGATGTGACTTCTGATGTTCCCCACTGACTTTTGAATATATTGAATCAATGAGCACGAGCTCAAAAGGGGAAAAGGACGTGAACCCGTTACCATCAATTTCAGTCGCTAAGTTTGGCGGCACCAGTGTCGGGACGCTAGAGGCGATGCAGCAAAGCGCCGCGGTTATCGAGCAAAACCCGCAAACCCGTTTAATCGTGATCAGTGCGTGCGCCGGAGTGACCAATCATTTAGTCGCGCTCGCAAAAGGGATCAACGACCCTGACGTGCGCCAAGCCAAGTTGGACGCCATTAATGCCATTCACCAAGCAATATTGCAGCAACTTCCTGATTGCCAAAACACGCAAGCAGCCGTCGAACACTGGCATCTCGCCATTGCCGAGTATGCCGAAAAAGCGGCCATCATTCCTGACACAGCGCTAACGGATGCGTTAGTTGCCTGCGGCGAGCTGATCTCAACCCATATTTTCACCCATTTGCTCAACAGCCGAGGTATAACCGCTTTGAGAGTAGATGCGCGTGAATTGCTGCGCACCGACAGCCAGTTTGGCTGTGCCCAGCCTGACCCACAACAGACGCGAACACAGTGCCACGACCAATTGCTTCCGCATTTAGCCACACATCGAGTGGTCACCCAAGGGTTTATCGGCGCGGATGCCCACGGACAAACCACCACCTTAGGCCGTGGTGGTAGCGACTACAGTGCAGCACTGTTCGCCGAAGCCGTAGACGCAGAGAGTTTGGCCATTTGGACCGATGTGCCCGGGATTTATACCACCGACCCGCGGATTGCCGAACAAGCGCGCCCAATCAGTGAGATTAGTTTTAGCGAAGCCTCAGAAATGGCCACGTTTGGTGCCAAAATCCTGCACCCGTCCACCTTACTGCCTGCAGTGCGCCAACATATACCAGTGTTTGTCGGGGCCGCGAGAGCGCCTGAGCAAGGCGGCACCTGGATCCGCGAGCAAGCGCACTCGGCACCGCTGTTTCGTGCCGTCGCCTTACGACGAAACCAAACCATGGTGACACTAACCAGCTTAAACATGTTCCATGCATATGGTTTTTTGGCCAAAGTATTTGAGGTTTTGGCACGATTTGAAATCTCGGTGGACTTGATCACCACCTCGGAGGTCAGTGTCGCTTTAACCCTTGATCAAACCAACACTCAGGGCGACGCGCCGCAGCTGCCACAAGCGGCTATCGCCGAGCTGACCCAGTTATGTCATGTCGAGATCTGCGAGAACCTGGCGGTGGTAGCGCTGATTGGCAATGATATGAATCATACTGCTGGCGCGACAGCACCAGTGTTCAGTGCCTTAGCACAGCATAAACTACGCATGATTTGCTACGGTGCCAGCAACCACAATGTATGTGTTGTGGTTGAAGATGACGATGCCACCCAGGTGGTGCAGCGGTTACACGCGGACTTATTTGAATAATAAAAAAGCCAGCACAGCCAATGTGCTGGCTTCTTTCGTTAGCCGTTTAAGTTCGGCCCGAGCCATTTTTCCGATTCTTCGCTGCTCCACCCTTTGCGTGCTGCGTAGCTGTCTCGCTGATCGTTTTGGATCTTCGCCACCGCAAAGTAACGTGACTCAGGGTGGGAAAAATACCAACCTGAGACCGACGCGCCCGGCCACATGGCATAGCTTTCGGTAAGTGTCATCCCCGTATGCGCTTCTACCGACAGCAATTGCCAAATCTTACCTTTCTCACTGTGTTCAGGGCAGGCGGCATAACCTGGCGCTGGCCGGATCCCTTGGTATTGCTCGCGGATCAGCGCATCGTTATCGAGCGTCTCATCGGGCGCATAGCCCCACAAGGTAATCCGAATTTGCTGATGGAGGTACTCTGCAAAGGCTTCTGCGAGTCTATCGGCGACCGCCTGGATCATGATCGCGTTATAATCATCCCCTTTCGCTTTGTATTCTTCCGCCAAGGCATATTCGCCAATACCACCTGTCACCGCAAATGCGCCAATCCAATCCGGCTGGCCACTGCTTTTTGGCGCAATAAAGTCCGACAAGCAATAGTTGGCACCACGTGGCTTTTTCGTTTGCTGACGCAAGTGGTTCAATATGGTGCTCACCGTTTGTCGTGACGAGTCGGTATACACTTCAATATCATCATCCACGCTGTTGGCAGGAAAAAGGCCACACACTCCCTTCGCGGCGACCAAGCCTTCTGCCTCGAAACAATCGAGCCAAGCATTGGCGTCTTGATACAAACGGCGCGCTTCCTCACCCACTAGTTCGTGATCCAAAATCGCCGGGAATTTGCCACTGAGTGACCACGTCATAAAGAAGGGTGTCCAGTCGATATACTGACGTAAGGTCGCTATCGAGACATCATCGTAAACATGCACGCCCGGCTTCAACGGCTGCGGAGGAGCATAGTTTGCCCAGTCCGTTTGCCACTTATTGTCCCGCGCCTGCTCAAGGGTGACGGGAGCGGTTCGAGGCGTTTTGCGTTGATGTTGCTCACGCACCGCCGCATAGTCTTTGGCTAAACGGGCCAAAAAATCCGGCCGCTGAGTCTGTGACAGCAACGATGAGCACACACCCACGGCACGTGACGCGTTGGGCACATAGACCACGGGCGCATGGTAATGCTGTTCAATCTTCACCGCGGTATGGGCTTTGGACGTGGTCGCGCCGCCAATAAGCAGAGGAACATCAAACCCTTGGCGCTCCATCTCTTTCGCCACGTTCACCATCTCATCTAACGATGGGGTAATCAGGCCTGATAAACCAATAATATCGACGTTTTCCTCACGCGCCACCGACAGGATCTTATCGGTCGGCACCATCACGCCGAGATCAATAATCTCGAAGTTATTACATTGCAGCACCACGCCAACAATGTTTTTGCCAATGTCATGCACATCCCCTTTGACGGTGGCGAGCAAGATCTTGCCATTGGTCTGTCCTTGCTGCTTTTCAGCATTGATGTAGGGCTCAAGGTAAGCCACCGCCTGCTTCATCACCCGTGCCGACTTCACCACTTGTGGCAGGAACATCTTGCCTTCACCAAACAAGTCCCCGACCACGTTCATGCCTGCCATCAACGGGCCTTCAATCACTTCTAGAGGTTTACTTGCCGCGGCGCGAGCCAGCTCGGTATCTTCAACAATAAACTCTGTAATGCCTTTGACCAGTGCATGTTCCAACCGCTTTTCCACCGGCCAACTGCGCCACTCCGCGGTTTCCGCGACCTCGTTCTCCCCGCTATCGCGATAGCTGTCGGCGATCTCCAGCAAACGCTCCGTGGCGCCATCATCTTTGTTGAGCACCACATCTTCTACTGCCAAGCGCAAAGACTCGGCTAAATCATCATAGATGGCTAACTGACCGGCGTTGACGATCCCCATGTCCATGCCATTTTTGATGCAGTGATACAAAAACACCGCATGAATGGCCTCGCGGACTGGGTTGTTGCCTCGAAACGAAAACGACACATTGGAGACGCCGCCCGAGATCATGGCATGCGGCAGGGTTTGTTTAATGTCAGCCACGGCGTTGATGAAATCGACTGCGTAGTTATTGTGCTCATCAATGCCGGTAGCAACCGCAAAAATGTTGGGATCGAAGATAATATCTTCCGGCGGAAAACCGACTTGCTCGACCAGAAGATGATAAGCGCGCGTACAGATTTCCACTTTCCGCGCTTGAGTATCGGCTTGACCTTGTTCGTCAAACGCCATCACGATCACCGCCGCGCCATAGCGACGGACTAAACGTGCTTGGTGAAGAAAAGCCTCTTCTCCTTCTTTGAGCGAAATAGAATTGACGATGCCTTTCCCTTGAATGCACTTGAGGCCAGCTTCAATCACTTCCCATTTAGAGGAGTCAATCATCACTGGCACACGGGCAATATCCGGCTCGGCCGCGCATAAATTGAGGAATCGCACCATGGCCTTTTCGGCATCCAACATGCCTTCATCCATATTGATATCGATGATTTGGGCGCCGTTTTCCACTTGCTGCAATGCCACTTCCAGCGCCTCGTCGTATTGCTCTTCAACGATTAAACGTTTAAAGCGTGCTGAGCCAGTCACATTGGTGCGCTCACCCACGTTAACGAACAAGCTATCGGCATTAATGGTCAGAGGCTCGAGCCCAGATAAGCGACAGGCCACAGGGTGGTCAGGCAGAGAGCGTGGCGCATGTTTTTTCACCGCGTCGCTAATCGCTTGAATATGCTCAGGCGTGGTGCCACAACAACCACCGACCAAATTGATAAAGCCAGACGCCGCCCACTCATCAATGTGTGTCGCCATCTCTTCGGGAGAAAGGTCATACTCACCAAACGCGTTGGGCAACCCCGCATTAGGGTGGACGGAGACAAATCCCTCACAAATGTCGCTCAGCTCTTTGACATACTGGCGCAATTCAGCCGGCCCCAGTGCGCAGTTTAAGCCAAACGACAGTGGCTCAACATGGCGCAGCGAGTGATAAAAGGCGGCGGTCGTTTGTCCGGATAAGGTGCGTCCAGACGCATCAGTGATGGTACCGGAGATCATAATGGGTAAGCGAAACCCACGGGCATCAAAGACCTTTTCAACCGCAAACGCACAGGCTTTGGCATTCAAGGTATCAAAAATGGTCTCCAACATGATGATATCAACCCCACCCTCAATGAGTGCTTCGGTGGACTCGGCGTACACGTCGACCAACTGATCAAAGCTGACATTGCGAAACCCAGGGTCATTCACATCTGGTGAGATTGAGCACGTTCGGTTGGTCGGCCCCAACACACCCGCGACAAAACGGGGTTTATCCGGCGTTTTCGCCGTCCACGCATCAGCGACCTCACGCGCAAGCCGGGCTGCCGCTACGTTGATTTCCGCACTCAGCGCCTGCATGTCGTAATCGGCCATCGCAATTTGGGTGGCGTTAAAGGTGTTAGTTTCAATAATGTCCGCGCCCGCGGCCAGGTAATCACTGTGTAGCGAAGCGATCTTATCAGGCTGAGTCAGCACCAAAAGATCATTGTTGCCTTTCACATCACAGTGCCAATCTTTAAAACGTTGGCCACGATAATCGGCCTCATTGAGCCCTAACCCCTGAATCATGGTGCCCATGCCACCATCGATCACTAGAATACGGTCGCGCAGTTGCTGTGTCAGTCGGTCCATACTATTACGCTTATCATCTTCCTCGTTGCAGTCATTTCATCCTACCACAGCGAAAATGGAAATCTAGACGTCTATAAATAACAATTTATTTTGATCTATTTCAATTCAGCTGTTCGTTTTGACAACGATTTCTATTAATATTTTGACACATTTTTTCATTCCCTCGTTGTACTAGGAAGCGGCATGTCAACTTACGCAATCCTCAGCTTTATGGCTGCTGCAGCCATCTTTATCGCTTTTATTAATAGTAAAATCAGTCGAGTACAAACCACCATCGCCATCACCGCCAGCTCGCTCCTACTGTCTTTGTTGATAGTGGTCGCCGGTCAATACCAAGCCATTCCACTCAAAACCATGGCCGAGCAAATACTGACAGATATCCACTTCGATACCTTTTTGCTCAAAGGCGTCCTCGGCTTTTTGCTCTTCGCGGGGGGAATTGGTGTCAAGCTTCCCTCTTTCTCCGACCAAAAGTGGGAGATCACGACCCTGGTGATCGGCGGGCTATTGGTCTCTGTGTTTTTAATCGGCACCGGTATCTGGGGCGTGTTTCAGCTGATCGGTATTCCTTTCGATTATCTCTACTGCCTGCTATTTGGCGCGCTGATCTCGCCGACCGATCCCATTGCTGTTCTCGCCATTGTGAAAAAACTGCAAGCACCGATGCGGATCACGACACAAATAGAGGGAGAATCGCTATTTAATGATGGCGTGGGTATCGTGATCTTTGTGACTCTTTTTACCCTAGCCTTTGGCGACAACAACCCGACGGTGGGCGGTACCATTGCCTTGTTTTTACAAGAAGCCGTTGGCGGGATTTTATATGGCCTGGTGCTTGGCTATCTTTTCCATCGCTTGATTTGTGCCACCAACGACCACTCGATGGAATTGCTATTAACGCTGGCTATCCCCAGCGCTGGCTATGTCCTGGCCGATATGCTGCATGTCTCTGGCCCGCTGGCAATGGTGGTTGCCGGGATTATGATTGGCAACTGGACCCGCTTTATTGGCTTTTCCAAAGAAAGTGAAGATCACCTCGACCACTTCTGGGAACTGGTCGATGAATTTCTTAACAGCCTACTCTTTCTCCTCATCGGGGTTAGCTTGCTGCAAATCAGTTTCCATAAAGAAGACTGGATCATTATGGCGGCGGTGGTGCCTATTGTGCTTCTCGCCCGGTTTATTAGCGTGAAAGTGTGTTACCTCGGCTTTAAGCGCTTTCGAACCTATAACCCTTGGGCGGTACGTATATTAAGCTGGGGAGGCTTACGCGGAGGGCTTGCGTTGGCCATGGCAATGGCCGTGCCCGCTGGCATCATGGTGGTGCCGGAAAAAAATATCGATGTTCGCGAGCTGATCCTCATCATGACCTATGCGGTGGTGGTGTTCTCCATTTTGGTGCAAGGCTCAACCATGACAGGCATGGTTGATAAAGCAAACGCAGCACAAGACGAAATGGATAAACATCAAAGCTAACCGAGTCCCTAACCCAAAAGCGCCCGCGGGCGCTTTTTTATTCATCAAGGGTAAAGTTAGACGCGGAAAAGGCATCCAAGTCGAAGGGCGTTTGCTGGTAAACACAATAGTTTAGCCAGTTGGCAAACAGTAAATGCCCATGGCTGCGCCAACTCACATACGGTGGCTGCGAAGGATCGTCATCTGGGTAATAGTTAAGGGGGACCGCGGGCTCCATGCCTTCTTCTAAATCCCGATGGTATTCATGATGCAGGGTATGAGAATCATACTCAGGATGACCGGTGACAAACACATTGCGCTTATCTTTCGTCGCCGCCAGATAGGTACCCGCTTCATTGGACGTGGCTAAAATATCGAGGTCGGTATGTTCGGCCAGATAACTCGGAGAAAAATCCGCATAGCGTGAGTGGGGCGCTAAGAAGCTATCATCAAAGCCACGTAATAGCGGGTGTTTGCATAACTCAGCATTAATTTGGTGACGGTAAACCCCTGACAACTTCTCTTTGCGGGTTTTCTTGGGTAAATCATACAGCAACTTTAACCCTGCTTGCGCGGCCCAACAAATATATAAGGTTGAGGTAACGTGCTTATGCGCCCAATTCATCACATCTTGAAGGTGCTCCCAATATATCACGTCCTCAAACTGCACCAGTCCTAACGGTGCCCCCGTCACGATCAGACCATCAAAGTTGCGCGTTCGTACGGTCTCAAATTGACGATAGAAGGTATCAAGATGCTCGGTTGGCGTATTTTTGCTTGGTCGATTATCTATCCGCAGTAACTCCACATCCACTTGCAAGGGACTGTTAGAAAGCAGACGCATAAATTGCGTTTCGGTCTCGATTTTTTTCGGCATCAGGTTAAGTAGCAGCACCTTCAGCGGGCGAATGTTTTGACTCACCGCACGGGTTTCTGTCATCACGAAAATATTTTCGCGCCGCAGGATATTGGTCGCGGGAAGTT
Organism: Salinivibrio siamensis; assembly: GCF_001996005.1. Taxonomy (GTDB): domain Bacteria; phylum Pseudomonadota; class Gammaproteobacteria; order Enterobacterales; family Vibrionaceae; genus Salinivibrio; species Salinivibrio siamensis. The sequence goes on from NZ_MUFB01000017.1 coordinate 77,691, forward strand.
GATCCGGGATTTTAATCGGCATCACTGCCTCCTAGGGATGTTTAGACGTCCAGATATCTAATAACATAACGCAGCCACTGACCGAGCTCAAGCAATAATCAAACATTGCACAAGTGTTGTTTAAGCATAGGAAAAGACAGGATCAATGAGGAGAGGCAAAAACGAAAAAAGCCCCCCGCAAATGCGGAGGGCTTATGAATAACTCTTGGCAGTGACCTACTCTCACATGGGGAGACCCCACACTACCATCGGCGCAGCAACGTTTCACTTCTGAGTTCGGCATGGGTTCAGGTGGTGCCGTTACGCTATGGCCGCCAAGAAAAACCTGGTGCTGATAGGCAGATTTGAACTGCCGACCTCACCCTTACCAAGGGTGCGCTCTACCAACTGAGCTATATCAGCGAAAACGCTTCATCAAAGTCTTACTTTTTATCTGCTTTGATAATTAAATCACTTCTAATTAAAGTCTTACACTACGTTGCTTTAATTAGGTTATCTTGTTTGATGCGATGAGAATTTTGAATCGAGACGCGCAGTGTATGCCAATACATGAGCATCGCAGATATCAAAAGCATCGAGCTATCAACAAGATGAGCCGTTTTTGCCTTCAGATTTTTCCAAAAATCTGAAAACAAGAAAGCAAGCCTGGCGATGTCCTACTCTCACATGGGGAGACCCCACACTACCATCGGCGCTGCTTCGTTTCACTACTGAGTTCGGCATGGAGTCAGGTGGGTCCAAAGCGCTATGGTCGCCAAGCAAAATTTTGTAATCTAGAAAGCTGTTYGTTCTCGCCACAATCAACTGGCTTATTTYAAGTCCAACCCAAAACCTCTTGGGTGTTGTATGGTTAAGCCTCACGGGCAATTAGTACAGGTTAGCTCAACGCCTCACAGCGCTTACACACCCTGCCTATCAACGTTCTAGTCTAGAACAACCCTTTAGAGAGCTCGAAGCTCTAGGGATGACTCATCTCGGGGC
>NZ_MUFB01000018.1 GCF_001996005.1 Salinivibrio siamensis
GGAGGATATATTTAATATATTTTATTAATTATAAAGCGGTTGTTAGCATGATCACATCTTAGCCCACTGGTGAGGTTTTCATGATAGAGCTTGGCTCACCACGTTACCGACTGACGGCGTTTGCGCTCGCGTTCGGCTCGTTTTTGATTTTTTGTAACCTTTACTTGTTTCAACCTATGCTACCTGTCTTTGCCGCGGCCGATGGGATCAGTGAAACACGGGCGAACTGGCTACTTGCGGCCACCACTTTAGGTCTTTCTTTTTCTCTGGTGCCTTGGGCCGTGCTGTCGGAGCGAATTGGCCGGCGCCCCGTGATGCTGGTGAGCCTTTGGATGCTTCCCGTGATAGGCCTTATGATCGCCAGCACCTCTTCTTTTTGGATCATCGTCGGTTTACGGGCTTTAGTCGGCATTGCGCTGGGTGGGTTTGCCGCGGTTGCGGTCGCGTATATGGCAGAAGAATTCTCACCGGAGGCGCTGGCAATTGCTGTGGGTAGCTATATCAGTGCTAACTCACTGGGGGGGATCTCGGGGCGTGTATTCGGTGGGATGATGACAGATTGGTGGGGCTGGCATGGCGCGGTGATGGCGATGGCCGTGCTCTCCTTGGTAGGTGTGGCCATCGTGAGTAAACTTTTGCCTCGTCAGCGTTATTTTTCGCCTGGCAATACCTCCTTACTGACCCATTCTCGCGGGGTGCTCACGCATCTTCGCACTCCCAAATTGTGGCTGGCGATGATGATTGGCGGTATCAATTTTGCGTTATTCGTGAATTTGTTTTCGGTGATGGCGTTTCGCTTGGTGGCTGCGCCTTACCAATTGCCAGTCAGTTTGGTGTCTTCGGTGTTTGTTTGTTACCTCGCCGGCACGGTGACATCACGATTGAGCGGGCGCTGGGTGCTGCACTTTGGCGCGATCAAAGGCATGGCTTTTGGAACAGGGGTGGCCATGCTGGGGGTTTTAGTGACCTTGAGCAGTCAGGTGCTTTGGATGGTGGTGGGGTTATTAATTGTAAGCGGTGGCGCGTTCTTTACTCACTCACTCGCTTATGGATGGGTAAGCCGTCAAGCCGCGCAGGGTAAAGCAACGGCAACAGCCTTATATCTGGTGCATTATTATATTGGTGGTAGTCTCGGTGGGTTTTATCTTATCGCAGCTTGGCAACACTTTGCATGGCCTGGCGTGGTGATCGCGGCCCTAGTGCTTATCACGATTTTATTGGGACTGGTATTTGGCCTTTCTCGTGTCATGCGCCGACGTCGCGAAAGCCAGCGCCAAACGTCTGTTGTGGCATCCTAAGCGTTAACTCGGCGCGGAGAAAAAGGCGTTGCCCAACGCCCATCCAAGAGAGCGTCTCGCGATGACTGTACTTTCTCCTGCCTGTCTCTGATTGTCTTTTTGCGACCGAATGCTTCGCTAAAGCGATGTTTCGGTGGGCATATCGATATTGTCACGGCTGACAGAGTTTCTGGCGTCAAACCCCGTCTGTTTGCCTGGCTGGTAAGTACGTATACAATTTCGCCCTTCGGCTTTTGCTTGGTAGAGAGCACTGTCGGCGCGCTCTATCAAGGATGAAAGCGTATCGCCTGGTTGTAGCGTGGAAAGGCCTATCGACGCGGTGACTTTCAACGGAGTACGGCTTTCATCAATATAGACATCCATCTCTCTAATTTCACCCAGCAAACGCTCGGCGATTTGTGCGGTGATTTCGCCATTACATTTAGGGAGGAAGACAATAAATTCCTCGCCACCAAAGCGACCGAAAATATCTGCCTTTCTCAAGCGCTCTTGTACGGTGCGAGTAAATGATTGCAAGACCACATCGCCTGCGTAGTGACCCCACTTGTCATTAATTCGCTTGAACTTATCCAAATCGAGCAGCAAGACGGAGAATGGCGAGTGCCGCTCTTCACTAACGGCCAGAGCGCGCATGGCCAGCTGTAATAGCATTCGGCGGTTATAGATACCGGTTAATGGGTCCAGCGTCGCCTGCCGGTAAAGGCGCAAAATCATGTGGAGTTGAGAAAGCTGTGACCATACCACCATGAACGCAATAACGGTTTGTAGCCAATACGAAGCAATATTATCTGGACTGGTCATGGTGCCACTGAATGAATCAACCCATAAGTGGCAAATCAGGGTAATCGACATCAAGAGTATGCTTTCCCGCATTGTGAGCGGGAAGATGGTCAGCATGACAATCTGAATAATGGGCAGCAAGGTGTAGCTGTAAGAGAATGCCGCGTTGTCGGTGGGAAAGCCTAAAGTGTGGCTGGCGGACAAATAAAAGGCGTTGGTAGCGAGTACCATGGCGACCAAGCCAAGTTTCGCTGATTTGAGATTATTAGCGCGATTGACCGCGTAACCAATGGTAATAAGCATACCCGCTAACAAAAGGCGTTGTAGCGAGAGCTGCGCCGCGGCCATTTTGTCAGCGAGAAATAAAAAATCAGCGGGTGACCACGCAATGGTCAGGGCGGCCCATACGTAACACAACACGCACAAGCGGCTACGCAGATAAGTGCTGCGTGTATTATTAAAGCTGTTTGCGTGCTTTTTAGCACTCCACAGCTCAAGGAACGATATTTGCAGCTTGTAGATAATATGGCCTAAGGTTTCACTCATCATTGCACCCATTGTTGTTCCCGCCTGTGCAAAGGTTCCAGTTGCGTCCGCCGCTTTGGTATTATCCTGCTGCGCGGTCATGTTATTTTTTTCTGTCATAAAGGTTGGTATAAGCGTGCAAACATGCCAGTTTGTTGTTTGTTTTGACTGTGTTTCTTGCATTCAATGTGATCTAGCCAACTTTTTAATGCAATGAAACGAATAATTGACCATTTTTTATTGAGATACGTAAGGTGCTTTTCACTATGTATACGTTACTTGCTCCTGCGGTTGCCTCGGCAATTCTAGGGGCACAGCTGGTGCTCTCACTGGCACTATTGAAAGGAGAAATATGCCCAGGCCAGCGGGGCCGATTCCATCGTGCTTTCTGGGTGCCTGTTTTTGCGTGGTTGATCTTAGTTCCATTTACATTGTTCGCCAGTTTACCCTTTTTGTTGTTAGGGATTTTTGCGTTTCGATCAAAAACAGGCAAAACACGTCAATCCGGTCCCATTCCTTTGCTTCATGTCGCAAATTTATTGGGYKTTGTTGCATGGATTGTCATACTTGCCACGCACGGTGGCGGGATGCTGATGATGGGAGCCTTGCAACTAGTGATTCTTGGGGCGAGCCTTGGCCATAGTTTGTTAGTGCGTGCGCGCTCGCGATTGCAAGCTTTTGATCGCTTGCTCCCTGTGAGCAGTGTATTAGCCTTTATGGGCGTGATGGTGATGGCCGCGCTGTTGTCAGCGGTTAGCCCATCGGCAACGAGTGACATCAATGCCATTATGGCTGGTGCAGGCCTAGGTTTGCTTGGGGTGGCCGCACAGATTTGGCACCTGCTTAAACAAACATCGCCTGTGTTTTGGCGCGTGAGTGTTGGTTTTGGATTTATGCTGTTGGCCAATATCAGTTTGACACGGCTCGTCATTGCTTGATTGGGCAGTTTTTCGTCGAGGATCTATACTCAAAGTGCGTGAGTTTAGTGCAAGGAGAGGGTATGGATATCCACAATATCAGCCGATTAGATGGTGCTATTTTCTATGGCATTGTGAATGAAAGACTGCGTCTAGAGTGTGATAGTTTGGAAGCACTGATGGCGCATTTAGACCTCGACCACGATCAGTTGCAAAGTAAATTTGATGATATTGGTTGTGAGTACGACCCACTTACCAACCAATTAAAGCTTAAATAACGTCTAGGCTGCGACTCACTGCACACACAGTGAGTCGCATTTCTTGCCGCCTTTTGACAGACCCGCGACACGTCCTGCCATTTTGTTAAAAATTTGATCGTTTATTAGTCTGCCCACTACGCTTATAGAGGGAGAGAGTCAGTGAACCTTCTGTTTTATCACGTGGATTATTCTTTATAAGGACGACACTGATGCCGCGAAGAGCATGGAGCGTAATTGTATTAACCGCACTGATCGGTGTGGGATTTGCAGCCTTAACCGCCCACTTATTGTATCAAAAAGAGCAAGAGGCGATTCGTAAAGAGCTGCATAAAGACGTGAATAATGCCGCAATGGCGTTGGCGCGCGAGGTCAACCTTGGCCTTGAACTGCTCTACGCGGTTAAGAATCATTTTGACGCGGGTCACCGATTGGACGCGCGTAATTTTCAGCCGCTGACATCCGGTGTACTGAAACGCCACCCAAGCTTTAAGTCGATAGAGTGGGTGGATATCGTGATGCACCATCAGCGCCGGCATTATGTTCAGGGAATGGAAGAAAGGGGTGACCCGTCGTCAGGGTTTAATATTGTCGAACTAAGCCCAAACAATCAGCTGATCCCTGCTAAGCGGCGTGACATGTATTTTCCGCTGAGATTCACCTCTGGCGAGAACAGTGAAGCGTCTGTTATTGGTTACGATCTTGGTTCCACGCCAGTCACCCGTCAGGCATTGAAAACCAGCTTTAATACCGGCGTGCCTGTCGCCACCCCTGCTACCACTATCGAGCGCGCCTATGGCAATGTACGCGGCTTTTTGTTGATCATGCCTATCTTATTAGATCCAGAGCAGCTGGGTGGAGAAGACACGCGAGATTTACGCGGGTTTCTGGTGGCGGTGATTGATGTGAATACCTTGGTTAATTTGGCGATCGACACCGTCATTAATGATGGGATTAATTATACCCTGATTGATGCGACCGACCCGAGTCATCGCCAAGTACTTCATACGCAGCGGGTGGAATTGGCACAAATGAAAGACTCACTGGCGCAACAGCCCGCCAAGCCTATTTTCTTCGCGGGTCGCGAGTGGGAATTGATTGGCTATCCGACCGTCAGCTACATGCAGGCAAGGCAAAGCTGGGTGCCGTTGTGGACGTTTCTCATTGGCAGTGGCATATTTTTGGTGATTTGCTATCTGCTTTATCGCCTGCAGTCTCGCGCCTACAGTGTTCAGGTACAAGTTGATCAAAAAACACACGCATTGAAAGAAGCCAATAGTCGACTGGAGTCGATGACCAAGTGTGATGGGTTGACGGGATTACATAATCGCACCCAGTTTGAGCAGGAGCTCGAACGTGAGATCCAGCGTGCACTTCGTGATGAAGCGCCTTTGAGCCTGATGGTGGTAGAGATCCAACACCTGTCTAATTACAACAACCAGTATGGACGCATTGCCGGTGATCAGTTGATCCGACAAATTGCACAGGTACTGGATGAGATGCTTAAACGGCCCGGTGATTTGGTATGTCGGTTTACCGGTAGCCAGTTTGTTGCCATCTTGCCGCGCACAGAAGGCGCAGAGCGATTGGCTGATGAGTGTGTAAAAGCGGTGAAACGATTAAAGGTAGAGTTTGAAGGAGAGCCGGAAGATCGGGTCAGGGTATTTGTTGGCGGGGTAACGGTCAGCGATCAAAAAGAAATGACTGCCTCGCGATTACATGCTTATGGTGAAATTGGCTTGACCCGTGCGAAAGCGGACAATGATACTGGGTGGCACTGGATGGAAATCAGCGCGCCGTTGCAGGACAATAAAAGCATTGACCCTTAAAAACCAGAGCGGTACAGATGCACCGCCCTTGTATGTTTCTAAGGTTTAAACGCTGACGCGAGGTTAGTACTCTTCACCTTTATTGAAGCGGGAATCAACCACAGGGCTTTTGAGTAGGGGATCTTCCTCAGTGTTTTGCGTGTTAGCCGCGGTGAATAATAACGTATGCGTCTCGTTACTGAGCATAAGATGATTATTACGTATTGTTGCATCACTCCATTGGCTTAGAACCTGACTCATGGTTTGTTCGAGTTCCATCGCACTGGACGAACACGCCATCTTAGTACTGGCCATTGGCGCCACTTTGAAGCGATTACTATTCAGTTCAGCGTTACCAAAATAACGGTTACAGCCACTAAAGCCGCTAACACCCATGTCCTTATTAATGGTAAGCGTTGGGGTTCCTTCCGCACTGATAGCCTGTTGATCGACCATGGTCAGTTGCCATTGCTGGGCAACGCCAGAGCTTGTCACGCTGCCATCGTCACCGCCGGCATACTGGCCGTTACTACAAGCGGTCACCCCGGCAGTGAGCATGACTGCCATCAACACGTGTTTTTTCATAATGACTCCTTAGTCACTAACAGTGGGTTTCAATTCAAGCGTAGCCAAGTTAGTAACAAGTATGCCAATAAAAATGTGAGTTTATGTCAAGCCAATGTCTTTTATGTTGGGCGATAAAAAAAGCCCCCGGTAGAGGGGGCAAGATATACCATCGCGTGTCTTATTATTATTGAAATCTTGTCTTGGTGGTGTTTATTGCACCAGCACAATTCACTGAGCGAGTATGGCTGACGCCACGGTTGGTTAGTCGCAGGAAATCAACTGATGAGATTACCAAATAAAAATGACAGTTTAGTTTCACTCAGAAGACTTGATAACGAAGGATGACATCTTGGCGACAGCGTAGGTCGCACATGACGACATCATTTCTGAGCGAAGATGTTCATTTTCCTTGACAATTTTGCCATTGAGGCTGTCCACTAAGGCATCAGGCAGTAAAACCACAGCATTCGCGAGGTGTATTTTTTGGATATTAACGTTATGCTTCTATTTAGTGACAGCACTGATCCGACACTGGCTACAGTGTGTAAGTAGAAGAACGGCTAGGGCAGACCCAAAAAGGAATCCATCATGGCATTGAGCGATGCYGCAAAGAAAGTTCAGGAAGCGTTGGTTGCTCGCGGTATTGAAACCCCAATGACGGCGACATCTCCGATGTCTTCTGAAGAACGAAAAGAAAAAATTGAATTTCATATGCGTGAAATTCTGCAGTCGATCGATTTAGACCTGACCGATGATAGTTTGGCCGAGACACCGGCGCGAATTGCGAAGATGTATGTCGATGAGATTTTCTCAGGCTTGGATTACGCGCAATTCCCCAAAGTCACCATGATTGAGAACAAGATGGGTTGCGATGAGATGGTGCGCGTTAAGGACATTTCAGTGACCAGCACCTGCGAGCATCACCTTGTTACCATTGATGGTCGGGCAACCGTCGCCTACCTTCCTAACCAAAAAGTGCTTGGTCTGTCCAAGATAAACCGGATTGTGCGTTTCTTCTCGCAACGTCCGCAAGTGCAAGAGCGACTAACACGTCAGGTGTTGGTGGCATTGCAAACGCTGCTGGAAACCGAGGACGTAGCGGTGCGTATTGAAGCGACGCATTATTGCGTGAAATCTCGTGGTGTCATGGATGCCAACAGTGAGACGACCACCACCGCACTCGGTGGCTTGTTTAAGAAGAATGCGGCAACACGTGCTGAGTTTTTGCACGGGATTCAATAACGCCCATGCTCAGACGGCAGATGTTCAAAAAGCCCCACTCTGGTAACAGACTGGGGCTTTTTTAGGGCGGTTAGCGTGGAGGCGTTAGCGGTTTGGTTTACTCAAACTGCCTCGCAATATCGTGGAACTGACGCACTTTATCTCGCAGCTGACGGCTTGCCTCGGAAACATCATTGACCTCGTTGAGGTTTTGCTGAGAAACCGATTCGATATCATGGATCTCTTTGCTAACGGCTGTGAAACTCTCTAATTGCGCTTGGGCAGAGTGGTGTGTTTCATTCGTGCGGCCGACCACATCCTCTATCGCATTTCTGACCGAGTGCAGGCTCGTAATACTGTGGTCCGYGGTATCAACACACGCTTGTGTTTGTTCGTGGCTTTCGTGAATCTGGTTTTGCCAATGCGAAATAGTGTTGTGCATGTCTTGGATTGAAGACTGGATTTGCTCCGTGGCTGTTTGCGTCCGACTGGAAAGCGCCCGCACTTCATCGGCAACAACGGCGAAGCCTCGGCCTTGCTCTCCAGCGCGTGCCGCTTCAATTGCCGCATTCAGCGCTAGCAAGTTAGTCTGCTCGGCAATCCCACTGATCTCACTCATTGACTCGGTCACTCGATCTGCGGTGGCAGACAGCTGTTGCGTCGCGGTGAGGGAGTTTTCAGATTGTTGAGAGAGGCTTTTTAATTGCTCGCCTGTCTGCTGTAACAAGGATTCGGTTTCTTTGCTTTGCTGCTGGACCGAGTGCAATAGTTCAACACTTTGCTGGGCGTTATCAGATACCCTGTTTGCCGATTCAGAGGCATGATCAATGTTACTGGCAATCGAGGAAATCTGGTGGCTTTGCTTATTGATAGCATTAGACACGCGTGTTGATAATGCACTCAACTCATCCGAAAATTGATTCAGTGACAGTGAAGCATCGAGCATACGTCCAAGAATAGTGCGTATGCGGGCATTGAGCATTTTCACCTTGTAGTCAACCACCGAACTGAGCCCAGTCCCCGAGTAAATATAGCGGCTGATACTGTCGTAATTGGCTTGCACGCCGCGCGCGAGGGTTGGCAAGGTAAAGAGCTCGTCACGGAAGAGGGTACCAAGCACCAAAGGCATCGCAATGGCGCCCGCCACATCCCAGCCCGATATGGCGCTATCGAAAATAAGCGACACAGGTGCGGCGACCAATCCCAACCCCATTAATGTGTACTTCAATGCCGCAGGAATATCGGCAACCGACAACTGCTTCATCGACTTGCCGTTTTTCTCTGCCCGACACAGGGTTTGGTAGATTTGCGCGGCGCGATGTTTGACGGCAGGGTCAGGCTTCACCCTGACGGACTGATAGCCGGTGACTTGGCCTCGGTCGTAAATGGGGGTGACATACGCGTCTACCCAATAATAATCGCCGTTTTTACAGCGGTTTTTGACGATACCTCGCCAAGGTTGGTTAGCTTTTAAAGCTCGCCACATATCCGCAAATGCCGCTTTGGGCATATCGGCGTGACGAATAATATTGTGAGGCGCGCCCGTCAGTTCCTCTTCATCGTAGCCAGCGATCCGAATAAACTCCGGGTTACAGTAGGTAATCACCCCGYGTTTATCAGTGGTCGAGACGAGGCGCTCATCGTCACCAAATACAACTTCATTATTGCTCATAGTCTTTATCTTTTTTGGTCACAGTTGATAAAAGCCTTGTTGGTTTTAGTGTAGTGGTTTCAGGCTTTCTATTAATAATTATGTTACTAAATTGTTTCTTTCTGGACGGAGCCCATAAAAAAAGGGCCTTGCGGCCCTTTTGTTTCAGTTTTAAGACAGCGGTGCTTAGTCTAAAACCTTTGCGATGGCAGTGCAAAGTGGCACCATGTTGGTGTGCGTCATGCCTGCCACATTTAAACGGCCTGAGCCGACGATATACACGCCATGATCGGCTTTTAGTGCATTGACTTGGTCTTTATTGAGCCCAGAGAACGAGAACATGCCGTTTTGCTGCTCGATAAAGCTAAAGTCACGCGACACACCTTGCGCTTTCAATGTTTTGACAAATTCGGTACGCATGGTTTTGATGCGATCGCGCATGTCTGCTAGCTCTTGCAACCACTGCGCCTTGAGCGTCGCGTCGTTCAAGATGGTGGTCACTACGGCGGCGCCGTGAGCGGGTGGGTTAGAGTAAATAACGCGGGCAATGGTTTTCACCTGACTAAACGCTTTGGTGGCTTCTTCTTGATTACGGCCAACGAGCGTAAAGGCGCCCACTCGCTCATTATACAAACCAAAGTTTTTCGAAAATGAGCTCGCGATAAGCAGCTCAGGACATACCTGAGTAAAAATACGTAAGCCGGCAGCATCTTCTTCGACGCCAGTGGCAAAGCCTTGATAAGCAAAGTCGAACATCGGCAGCAGGCCTTTACGCTGACAGAGTTCAGCGAGGGTTTGCCACTCTTGCTCGGTAGGGTCGATGCCAGTCGGGTTATGGCAGCAGCCATGAAGGAGAACAACATCACCTGAGCTTGCTTTCTCAAGGTCAGCGACCATGGCTGCAAAGTCTTTATCGTTTTTCGCCGCATCGTAATAGCTGTATTCAGCTAAAGGAAGGCCAGCGGCAGTAAATACGCCCTTATGATTTGCCCAAGTTGGATTGCTGATCCAAACCGTGACATCGCCAAGATGACGTTTAATAAACTCGCCAGCCAAGCGAAGCGCACCGGTTCCACCTGGTGAGTGTGCGGTTTGCGCGCGTTTGTCGTTGATAACGTCAGCTTGCTCACCGAACAGCAGTTGTTGCACCGCGAGGCCATATTCGGCCGTGCCAGGAATGCTTAAGTAAGACTTGGTGCTTTCTCTGTCGAGAAGTAACGCTTCGGCTTTTTTGACAGAAGGGAGTACCGGCGTTTCGCCATGCTCGTTTTTGTAGACGCCTACCCCGAGATTGATTTTGTCTTCACGGGGGTCAGCTTTATATTCTTCAGTCAGTCCTAGAATAGGATCAGCGGGAGCGGCAGAGATTTTCTCAAACATTGGTGTCGTCCATGGTTATGATGAATGAAAGTCAAACTGGCTTTTTTATAACACTTGTCGAGAAGAATAGAAACCGAAGGACAAGCGGACCAGTCATGTGTTTTGTATTGGTTTATGCTGTAAAAGCAGTTTTTACGCGGAAAAAACATAAGAAAAAGGCTGCAATATGCAGCCTTTTGAATAGCAAACCGATTTAGAAGTTGGCATTGCGTGGCGAGCGAGGGAAAGGGATCACATCGCGAATGTTGCTCATTCCGGTTACGTAGGAAACGAGGCGCTCAAAGCCCAACCCAAAGCCTGAATGAGGGACTGTGCCATAGCGGCGCAGATCGCGGTACCACCAGAAATCTTCTTTCTCAAGGCCCATTTCTTCTAAGCGTTGGTCAAGTACATCAAGACGTTCTTCACGTTGAGAACCACCGATAATTTCGCCAATACCCGGTGCTAACACGTCCATCGCGGCAACGGTTTTGCCGTCATCGTTCATGCGCATGTAGARGGCTTTAATGTCTTTCGGGTAGTTTTTAACGACCACCGGCGCATTAAAGTGCTCTTCTGCAAGATAGCGCTCGTGTTCAGACGCTAAATCGATTCCCCATTCAACTGGGAATTCGAATGTTTGGCCGCTGTTTTGCAAGATGGTGACCGCATCGGTGTAATCCACTTGGGCAAAATCTGCATTAACAAATTTTTCCAGACGCGTGAGCACGTCTTTGTTAATGCGTTGCTCAAAGAATTTCATGTCGTCTTGGCGCTCTTCAAGCACAGCTTTGAACACGTACTTAAGCATGGCTTCTGCCAAGGCCGCCGAATCATCCAGGTCGGCAAAGGCCACTTCTGGCTCAACCATCCAAAACTCCGCCAAGTGACGGCTGGTGTTTGAATTCTCCGCGCGGAAGGTTGGACCGAAGGTGTAGACTTTGCTCAACGCACAGGCATAGGTTTCAGCGTTTAACTGACCCGATACGGTCAAGAAGGCTTCTTTGCCAAAAAAGTCTTGGTCAAAGTCGACGTCGCCTTGCTCGGTTTTGGGCACATTGGCCAAGTCTAAGGTAGAGACGCGGAACATCTCGCCAGCACCTTCACAATCTGAGGCGGTGATCAATGGCGCAGACATCCAGTAATAGCCTTGCTCATGGAAAAAGCGGTGGATCGCTTGTGACAAGGTGTGGCGAACCCGCGCCACCGCACCAATCACGTTTGAGCGTGGGCGCAAATGGGCCACTTCACGCAAGTATTCGATAGAATGACGTGTTTTCGCCATTGGATAGGTATCAGGGTCATCTACCCAACCGACGACTTTTACGGCTGTGGCTTGCAGCTCATAGGCTTGGCCTTTTCCTGGCGACTCTACCACGTTACCCGTGACTTCAACTGAGCAGCCAGCGGTCAAGCGAAGAACGTCTTGCTGATAATTATCCAGCTCATTAGGGACCACGGCCTGAATAGGGTCAAAACAAGAGCCATCGTAAATGGCAAGAAAAGAAATACCGGCTTTGGAATCTCGGCGTGACCGGACCCATCCACGCACAGTCACTTCAGTGTCGACTGCCGCCTTGCCGCGCAGGACGTCTACTACAGGCGCGTATGTCATAATTCGCTTCTATCTCCGTTTAGGGTAACGCGGTTATTCAGTGACAACCGCATCAGTCATTTTGCAAGTTAGGCTAGCAAGTTTACCTGTATCCTGTATAGCTTCAAGACTTGAGCGAGTCTGAGAGCTTAAATTGGCCAATTAATCCCTCTAACTGCTCAACCAGTTGCTCAAGATTCGCGCTTATAGCTTTGACCTCATTGGCATTGCTGGCGGTATCGTTAGCATGGCTTTGGATTCGGCCAACTTGAGAGAGTAGGGCATCGGTCATTTGTGCTTGGTGTTCGCTTTGTTGGCTAATATCGTCCGCGTTGTTATTCACGGTGGTGACTTGCTCGGCGATATTGCCCAGCGCCTCAGAGAGAGCCATAACGGTTTCGCCTCGCTGATTAGCACTGTCACTGGTCGCTTCCACCGCTTGTGCTGAGGCTTCGCTACCTGCACACAGGTTTTCGATAATGGTCTGGATTTCTCCGGTTGCGTCGTGGCTGCGGCTGGCAAGGTTACGCACTTCTTCAGCAACTACCGCAAAACCACGGCCTTGTTCGCCAGCACGCGCGGCTTCGATAGCGGCATTTAACGCGAGTAAGTTGGTTTGTTCGGCAATTTCACGAATCACCCCTAGAATAGTGGTCACTTGCTGGCTTTGTTGATTCACATCCAAAATTTGGCTGCGCACCTGGCTTATATCTTCGACTAATTTGCGAATATCATTGGCGGCAACGTTAGCGAGATCACTGCCTTGGTTGGCGCTGGTGGCCGCTGATTCACTCAGTTGCGCGGCCTCTTGGGTGCGGTTTTGGATATCATGTTGGTGTTGTTGAACATTATCGATCGCTGATGACATATCATTGGTTTCATGACGCTGGCTATCCGCTAATTGGTCGGTATGGCTAGAGACGCGAATCAAGTTCATCGCCTCGGCTGACAGCGTCTCAGAGGTACGCTGAACTTGTTGCAAGCTGGCAGAGAAGTTATCAAGTAGCTGGTCACAGCTATCACATAGTTCACCGATTTCATCGCCTCGGGTATCGTTGAGACGCTCGGCCAGATTTTTATCATGGCTGGTACGTTTCATGAACGCAGAGACCCGCTTGAGCGGAGACACGACCCACCGACGGATCACCGTTAATGAGATCAGAAAACCGATCACAGCAATGCTTCCCATGATCCCGGCAGTAATGAGCATTTCTTTATCTATGGTGCCGTAAAGCGGCTCGAGATCGTACTCAAGGCGAATCACCCCCAGCACCGTCCCTTCTTCCGCCACGTGGCACTGCAGACAGTTAGTACCGCGGTAGTCGCTGCTTGCTTTCATTGGTAGGGCAACCACGAGTCCTTTTTCGCCATTGCTGTCGACGGTTTCAACGATGGTTTCACCGTCTAGGGCACGCTGATCAATCGCATCTTGCGGCGATTGTTCGGGGTTACCGGGGCCAAAAAAGCGAGTAATAGCGTCGGAGCGGATCACACGCGCCTCTTCAATACCTTCATGAGAAAGCATTTTTTCTCGTAAGGTATTTCGTTGGCTAATGGTGCCCGTCAACATCAACATGTTAAGGCTATCAAAGTAGTTAGAGGCTTTATCGAGCGTTTGCTGACTAACAATCGATGTCATCAGTGCCTTTTGCTGATGAGATTGGTAGGCCAAGGACGTGACGAGCACCAGAGCGAAAACAAGAAAAAGAGCAAGAAGAATTTTGCTCGCAAGGGTCATGCGCATGAGTCAACCATTTGTTATTAAGTTATAGAGTTATCAGTTATAGCCTGTAGCCACTATGTTAAACCTAGAGTGCGCAAGTAAGGGAGTCCCCATATAAAATGTGTGATTTCATCGACGTAAATCGTCCCGTTAGTGAGACACGAGTCCGCATTGTTGGCTGAATGCTAGGTTGGAATGTTACGTGCGCTTAGCCAGTGAGGAATGCGATTGAGTCATCCGGCTAATTTGAGTAGCATGCGGCCTCTTATTGTTGTTGGAAGAGATAAAATGACCACCGAGTTGTTTAAAGAGTTCACCTTTGAAGCGGCACACCACCTTCCTAATGTCCCTGAGGGACATAAGTGTGGTCGCTTACATGGACACTCTTTTATCGTGCGTTTGTACGTAGAAGGTGAGGTGGATCCTCACACAGGTTGGGTAATTGATTTTGCGGAAATCAAAGCGGCGTTTAAGCCTATCTATAACCGCCTTGATCATTATTATCTCAATGAGATTGAAGGGCTAGAGAATCCGACCAGCGAAGTACTCGCACAGTGGATTTGGCAACAAGTTAAGCCAAATTTACCCTTACTCAGTAAAGTGATGGTGAAAGAGACCTGCACCGCCGGCTGTACCTATTACGGTGACTGAGTGTCGTGGCGCTGCGCGAGTCACGCGGTTTTGAGTAACGGCGACCCAAGCCGTTGCTCTCCATGCTCAGGCAATCGACAGATACTTATGTGTCTGTATCGATAGGCGCCAGCCTCGTTGAATGCAAGTATCAATGCACAGCTGGGTCGCGCGCGCTTTTTGGCTCACGGGCTGTAATGCAATCGTTGCTGTATCAGCCGGTGGGCAGGTGGCGAGTAGCGCATCAAGCTGATCGATGTCTTTTTCTGTGCCGACCGGGTGCTTTACCTCATTCGCCCGCGCCATCGCTTCCTTAAGCACTGGCAACTTCCCTCGCATATTGATTTTCGGAGACACAGTGACCCACGTATTGGCGGATGCGTGGATAGGGTAGGTGCCGCTCGTTTCTATTTGGCATTGGCACCCTGCCGCTTCTAGCGCATGGGTTAACGGCCTTAAGTCATAAAGACAAGGTTCGCCACCGGTAATCACAATATGGCGCGCGTGGTAGCGGCTTAAAATGTCGGCGGTAATCGCATTGCCATCAAGCCAGCACCAAGCGGGAGAATCCTCAGATTTATCAATAATAAAAATTTTGTCTTTCTGATCTTTCTCATCGGTTTCCCAAGTTTGCTTGGTATCGCACCAGGCGCAACCGACAGGACACCCTTGTAAGCGAACAAAAACAGAGGGAACCCCTGTAAACGTGCCTTCGCCCTGAATGGTTTCAAATATTTCGTTGACTCGGTACATGATGGTTTATAGCGATAGATATAAAGCGCCACATTATGCCAATGAATACGACTGAGATCTTGTTTTTTCACGCGTGATTAGCCTTTGAACAGCGTTACTGTTTAAGCGGGTTTTGTGAGTTTGTACGCGATTTCATTGATCTAAAGTGACCCACATCACGGGGTAGCAGCTTGCTGCTTCACAATTAGTTCGCGAAGTAAAAAAATTCACGGAGATAGGTGATATCAGGGGTATCACCATGGCCAAGCAGTTATAGGACAAGGCATGATTATTGGGCAGCCGGGACATATCGACCACATTAAGCGTAAAAATGCGGGCACGATTTATAATTTGATCGACCGCTTTGCGCCGATTTCTCGGATTGAGCTTTCGAAGCGCAGTCAATTGGCGCCTGCCAGTATTACCAAAATTGTCCGGGAGTTGATGGATGCGCACTTGGTCAAAGAAACACAAATACAGGGCACCAGCATGCGTGGCCGGCCCGCTGTTGGTCTGGTGCTGGACAATGAAGGCTGGCAGTTCTTATCGATGCGCCTTGGCCGTGGATATCTCACTATGGCATTGCACTCACTGAGTAGTGAAATCCTTATTCAAGAACGCCATGAAATTGATGTCATGGCGCAGGATGCCTTGCTTTCCACGGTGGTTGAATACGTAAAAGCCTTTTTCTCACGCCACCAACAAACGGTTGATCGTGTTACCAGCATTGCGGTCTCGCTCCCGGGCTTGGTGAACAGCGCCCAAGGTACAGTGATCCAAATGCCGCATTTTGAGGTTGACCATATGCCGCTGGGGCCCGTGTTGCATCGTGAGACCGGGCTGCCCGTATTTGTGGGCAATGATACACGCTCGTGGGCGTTGGCAGAGAAGTTATTTGGCAACGCAAAAGAATCCGATAGCGCGGTACTAGTCGCGGTTCACAATGGCGTCGGCGCGGGGATCATGCTGGAGGGAAAGGTACTCCAGGGGCGTGTTGGCAATGTGGGCGAGCTTGGTCATATTCAGGTTAAGCCTTTTGGTAAACGCTGTTTTTGCGGTAACTATGGTTGCCTGGAAACGGTCGCCAGTCTTTCTGCCGTGTATGAACAGGTACAGACGCTGCTCGATGAGGGGCACGCGAGCCAGTTACAGGGGAAACCGTTAACCATAGAAGCAATCTGTGATGCGGCAGTGGCAGGCGATGGACTCGCGCATCAGGTGATCACGGAGTTGGGGCATCATCTGGGTACGGCTATCGCGATTGTGGTGAATTTATTCAACCCAGAAAAAATACTCTTCGGCGGCGAGTTTAATCGTGCCAAGAGCGTGCTTTATCCGGCGATTATGGAGTGCTTAAAGACGCAAACCATCCCACTGTACAGTAAGCACCTCGTGTTGGAAGAAAGCTATTTTTATACCCAGGCCACCATGCCGGGGGCCGCGATGGTCAAACAAGCCATGTACGATGGCAACTTGCTGATGAAGGTTCTGGAGGGGTAGTGTCGCGCGGTGTGGCACACTGGAAAGACGACAGTCAATAACGGCCTAAGCGCCTAGGCCAGCGATAAAAAAAGCAGGTGACGTGCACCTGCTTTTTTGAAAGTGTTTCTTTAAATAGCCATGTTAACTATTTTTTCTTTCTTCGGCCATGCAAGCTGCCGCGGTAAATACCACATCCGTTGAGCTGTTGAGCCCTGTTTCTGCGGAATCTTGCAAGACGCCAATGGTAAAGCCAATTCCCACCACCTGCATGGCAATCTCTTGTGGGATCCCAAACAAGTTACAGGCCAGTGGGATCAGCAGCAGTGAGCCGCCGGCCACACCGGATGCACCACAGGCCGATACCGCCGCGACAATACTTAGTAGCACCGCAGTGGCGATGTCCACCTCGATGCCCAACGTATGAACCGCCGCTAACGTTAATACCGTAATGGTGATCGCCGCACCGCCCATGTTGATAGTTGCACCCAGTGGAATAGACACTGAGTAGGTGTCTTCATCCAAATCAAGACGGCGGCACAGTTGCATGTTCACCGGGATGTTAGCCGCTGAACTACGGGTAAAGAAGGCGGTTATGCCGCTTTCGCGTAGGCATTTTAAAACCAGTGGGTATGGGTTTTGACCTGTTTTGAAGTACACAATCGCTGGGTTAACCACGAGTGCGATGGTGAACATACTACCCAATAGCACACCGAGAAGGTGTACATAGCCCGCGAGAGCATCAAAACCACTTTTAGCCAGTGTGCTCGCGACCAAGCCGAAGATACCCAAAGGTGCAAAACGGATCACAAAGCGCACGATCATCGACACGCCTTCTGACACGTCGGAAAACACGCGTTTGGTTTCGTTTGATGCATGGTGTAGGGCAATCCCTAAACCGATCGCCCAGGCTAGGATCCCGATATAGTTGCCGTTCATCAATGCGCTAACGGGATTATCCACGATATTGAAAAGCAGCGTATTCAATACCTGGCCAATCCCTTCAGGTGGTGTGATGCTGGCATCTGTGGTCGCAAATTCCAGGGTCGTGGGGAATAAGAAGCTCATGGTGACTGCCGTCAGCGAGGCAGCAAGCGTACCGACAAGGTACAGACCAATAATAGGGCGCATATTGGCGCGCTGCCCTTGCTTTTGGTTAGCAATGGAAGCCGCCACTAAAACGAAGACCAAAATGGGGGCTACGGCTTTCAACGCGCTGACAAAGAGTTGTCCGAACAGTCCTGCATTCGCGGCCCACTCAGGAGACAGGTATGCAAGGACACCACCGGCAAGAATACCGACAAGGATTTGAAGTACCAACGAGTTGCCTCGGCTGACACTGGCGAGTTGTGTTTGACTCATGTKACTCTCACTTCACTGTGTTTATTATCAATGGCTGTTAATGAATCGTTAGAAGTGACGAATTAAACCAGTTTGATTCACCCGATGTAAAGGGAAAATTACTACTTTGCACTAGTTATGTAGGACTGAGCCGGAGAGTTGTCATTAAGTAAAGGTTTACCAGGTGTAATTATTCTGTTACCGCCACGAGATTAATGGCGATAATGGAGAGCATCGCCGAGCAAATGCACGCATTCCGTTGCCTCTTTAGCATAAAAAAAGGCGGCTTCGCAGCCGCCAGAAGGATAACAACTAACACAGAATTTTTTAGTAAATCGCATGTCCCACGGTATTGAGTAATTTGCTCACACCTTTGGTGAAATAAAGCGGTGCATCGGCCACCGTGTAGCACAAACACCCTTGTTTGGTGAATGGCGTATGATGATGGCGACTATCGAGCAAAATAAAATCACCCGGTACGTATTCGCCACTTTCATCCTCGAACGTACCATCAAGCAAAAGGGTTAACTCATAGCCTTTGTGCGTGTGCGCAGGCACCGAGCCGCCTTCATCAATATGGAGGAAACTGGCACGTGTTGCCCCTTCATCAAGGTTCAACCGGGCGCGCTGTACTTTGCCAAATGATGACCAGTTAGAGTCGCTAAAGCGCTGTAGCGCGCGTGGCAACGTGTAGGTCTTGTTACTCACACTTATTTGTGTTGCACGGACTGGTGTTTGCGCATCGACGGCACCATCATTGGCCGCTGCATCTTCGAAAATGGCAGCAAGCATTTCGTCTTCAGCCGCATAATCCCAATCAGCAACGGTTATTTCTTCCTCGTCGAACGCTGAATCTGCAAGCGAGGCTTCTGCAGCGGCGACATATGCCTGGCATTCCTGGCAGAGCTCAACATGTGCTGACAACGCAATCGCCATCGAGGTGGGCAGTTTGCCAGCGGCAAACGCGTCAAGTAAGTCGGTCGATGGGTGATATTTAATCATTGTTTAACCTCCAGGTGATTGCGGAGCTTTTCCAGACCTAAACGCAATCGGGATTTTACGGTGCCCAACGGCACGTTTAACTGTTCTGACAACTCTTGGTGAGTAAGCTGTTTCAGATACACGCCTCTCACCACTTGTTGTTGCACGTCGGGTAACTCATCAATGAACGACAGCAACTCTTGATCCATCATATATTGCGCACCAGCATCCGACTCATTGTCCTGCTGGCCAGATTCGAGCACGGGCCAAATATCATCACTGAAGTTGTCTTCCCGGTTCGATTGCACCTTACGCAACATATCGAAGCTAATGTTACGCATGATGGTAAAGACCCACGTCGTCGCTGCGCCTTTATCGGCGTTGTACAAATGCGCTTTTCGCCACACAACCAACATGGTTTCCTGCACAAGCTCCATCGCTTGCCCATCAGCACGGAGATGCTTGGCGCCGTAAGAGCGAATCTTAGGGCCAAAAAACCGGAACAGGCGCTCGAAGGCAACACGGTCACGGTCTTCCGAGACTTTCAATAATAATGCAGACAACTCTTCCTTCGTCACGTCAGTCATGTTGGCACGCGTGTCCCGTCTGGAAATGGTGGTCTCAGTATACATGGTTTGTGGCGCAGTCATAGTTGAGTCCTATCTGTCGTAGCCGTCCATTTGGCTACCAGTACGTGGGTAGCAGTGATTGGATCACTCGACTTCCTCTTCGAGAAGCTGACTGATAAATTGTTTCGCTTCTTCTGCTGATTCTTGAGCAATAAACCATTGTTTTTGAGCATTAGAAAGCGGCAAAATTTCGAGCCAGCGCTGACAGCTCCAAGTTAAATCTTCGAAATGAGGCGCTTCATATTGTTCTGCGTGTTCAGGGTGAGCGGCAAAGACGTGTTTGAGCCCTGAGGCGATACGCGCTTTGTCGTCGGCTTGCGCCTCACCCAAATGCTCATCATGAGGCCAATCATTGAGTGCGCGCACATCGCCTACCCAAAGTTTGTCCGCTTCTTGGTCCGTCGACATAATTTCTACCCGCTGGCGACCGGCGATCGTGATCCCTAGCAAGCCGTCGGGCAGTGTTTCGAAATCGACGATGTCGACTAAGGTGCCGTACTTGTAAAGACGCTTTCCCTGCATCATTGCCAGCACAAATCCTTCTTGATTCGCTGAGCACTCACGGACGAGGCGTAAATAACGAGGTTCAAAAATGCGCAGTTTGGCTCTGCCTCCCGGTAACAAAAACAGGGGCAAAGGAAACAGCTTAGTCATACTCATGCCTCCTTCTATCGATTTAACATGTCCTCCATTACGCGTAGGACAATGGATGCGATCAAGCCGGCCCTTGTATCAAGCTAATCGTATTGACATTAATCATCTATATGGCATTCTGGATGTCTAAATGGCCAGTTAGCAAGGTAAAGGGAATGAAGATAAAACAACTCAGCGCAAGTCTCGCGATACTTCTCGCGGCGGTATTCCTCTCAGGGTGTTCCGACCAAACTGAAACCATTAAAATTGGCGCAACGGTCGGTCCCCACGCGCAAGTGGTTGAATCGGTGGCTGAGCAAGCGAAAGAAGAAGGGATTGATGTTGAAGTCGTAGAGTTCTCTGATTACATCTCGCCTAATGCAGGGTTAGCGGATGGTAGTTTGGATTTAAACAGTTATCAGCATCAGCCGTTTCTCGACAATTTCAATCAAAACCACAATAGCGAGTTGGTAGCGATTGGTCGCTCAATCTTAATGCGGATGGGGATTTATTCTGACAAAGTCGACAAGGTCGAGGCGTTAGCGAATGGCGCACAAATTGCGATCCCCAATGATCCCACAAATGCGGGTCGCGCGCTGTTATTGCTGGAAGACGCAGGATTGATTACGTTGGCTGACAATGTTGGCTTTAAAGCCACGCTGCAAGATGTTCAATCCAACCCTAAACAGCTCGAATTTGTGGAAGTAGAAGCGGCACAACTGCCTCGCAGTTTGCAAGATGTCGATGCCGCGGCGATCACCATGAATTATGTGATGTCATCAGGACTCGATCCGAGCGAGCAGGGCATTTTCTTGGAATCTAAAGATGCGCCTCTCGCCGTTATGGTGGTGGCCGCACGCAAAGACGATCAAGATAACCCGACGTATCAGCGATTACTCGCGTTATTCCAGTCCGACAAAACACGTCAGTTTTTGCAAGATACCTTTAATGGCACCATAGAGCCTGCGTTTTAATTTATTGTCACCCAGTGAAATCGGCCAGTGCAACGCTGGCCGATGGCCAAACGTCACTATTTGTTTACCACTCATACAGTTATTACTGTTACCATAGTGATCTGTCGGTGATCCACAATGTGCTAGGATCGCGACGTCTACCTCCCCACATCAATAAAACGCATAGGAAACTGGATGCAATCGGCTAGTCGCCCATTTAATTGGTCGCCCGTATTGCTGGCATGCCTGACCGTCAGCATTGGGCAATTCAGCATGGGTTTAGTATTTCCGTCTTTGCCCTGGATCGCCCGAGATTTCAACCTCAGTATGGACAATGTCCAACTGCTAATCTCTGCCTATCTACTTGGCTTTGGACCATCACAGTTTATCTATGGGCCTATCTCAGATGCGCTTGGCCGTCGCCGCGTGTTGTTAGCCGGTGTGTTGCTTTCACTGATTGGCTTAACCGTGATGGTGAGTTTTAGCGCCAGCTTCACTGGCCTGGTCATTGGCCGCTGCATCCAAGGAATGGGGACCGGCTGCTGTGCTGTGCTCTCACGTGCCTTTACCCGTGACTCGTATTCGGGGGATCAGCTTCCTCAAGCCATGTCATATCTGATCATGGTCGCCTCATTTACGCCTATTGTGGCTCCTGTGATTGGTGGTTTTGTTAACCATAACTTAGGCTGGCTGGCGATCTTTATTTTGCTGATGGTGTACACCAGCTTGGTGTGGTGCGTACTGTTTTTCCTGTTTAAAGAAAGCATGCATACTCGTTCACCGTTGCCCAATGTGAAGGTGATCCTCGGCCGTTATGGCGCACTACTAAAAACACCGTATTTTCTCTATTTCGCCAGTATTAGCTGGGTGAATTTTACCTTGGTGATCACCACGGTGTCGCTGATGCCATTTTTAATGCAAGAGCGCATCGGTATGACCTCGGATCAATATGCGCTGTGGGCGCTTATTCCGACCTGTGGCTTATTGTTGGGGAGTGCGCTAGTTTCGCGCATTCGTCCGCGTTTGGGCACCAAGCGTATGCTGTTGATGGCACCGGTGATGCAGCTCATTTCTGCGGTTTGGTTATGGCTCACCCCGATGGACCCGTTACTGCTGATGATTGGGCAGTTCTTTATGGTGTTTGGCAACGGGATTGCGCTGCCGTGCGCCCAATCGCAGGTGATGCAACCTTACTCTAACCAAGCCGGCACCGTCGCTGCGCTCTCCGGTGGTGGACAGATGATTATTTCTGCGTTGATGAGTATGGCGCTATTGAGCTTGGGCGTTAGCGAAGCATGGCACCTTGGTGTGGTAGTGGGTGTGTGCGCGCTGCTCTCCGTGCACAATATCTTCCGCGGTTTTGCGGCACCGAAAGTCAACGTGGCCAGTACCCCGAGTGAGGCATCATGACAAATACAACATTGGAAACGGGCCTGTTTCCGCTGACAACCCCACGCCTGAGCATGCGGCCAATGGTCAAAGCGGACTGGCCGCTGTTCCACCGCCTACACACAGACAATGCCGTGATTGCGCAATGTTTTGACCCGATGCCACTGGATGAGATTGAAACCCGATTTGAGCAACGGCTTACGCCCTGGTCTCCTGACGCTAAGCACTGGTTGTGTTTGGTGATTGTAGAGACGGCGACGAAAACGCCAATCGGCGTCACCGGTTTTTTACTTGAGCAGGGTGCCGCGGAAGTCGGCTATATACTGTTGCCGCCTTATCACGGGCGTGGCTATGGGACTGAGTCTTTGCAGGCCGTCACCGATTTTGCCATCCATCATGGTGATGCGCGAATCATCAACGCGACGGTAACCGCCGGTAATCTTTCCTCTGCGCGCGTGCTAGAAAAGGTAGGGTTTCAACTCAGCCGGATTGAACCCGATGCCTTCTCTATCGGCGGAGTGTTTTACGACGACTGGATCTACACCTATACCGCAGCATGATTTAAATGTTTTCCCCAGATCACTGATTTTGTTTTGTTCGTTGACCTCAAGTTATCTTGAGGTTTTATCCTTGCCTTCGATGTTTAGCTTTCCAAGCTCAGTTTTCGATAGCACGGATAAAGGGAATGAATGATGACAACAATCGAACACGTCAATATTACTGTGGTGGACATGGATGCGGCGTTAGCGTTTTTGGCGGTGGCTGTCCCCGATTTTAAAGTTCGCCAAGATGCCCAGTCGCCAAAAGGATATCGTTGGGTGCATGTGGGCAATGAGCACTGCTATTTTGCGCTGCAAGAGCCCAACCCAAGTTCAGAGCCCAGCATACAGCCACGCAGTACCTATAAATCTCAAGGCGTGAACCATATTGGCCTGATCATTGATGATATCGATGCTATCCGCGAACGCCTACTTGAAAAAGGGTATCAGCCCAATGGGTCAATGGCGCACGAAACCCACCGCAAGCGGATGTATTTCTATGATAAAGCCGGCTTTGAGTGGGAATTGGTCGCTTACTCATCCGACAAAACCGAAGAAAGATACCTCTACGAGTAACGCACAAAGCCGCACTGCTCGCTTTCCCAAAGAGAAGCACCGCCCCTTACTCAACGGGGCGGTGTGTGCGTCATCGACTCTCTACTCACCAAAAAACTGCTTAATTGCGGTGATCATGCCTTGAGTGAGTTGGTGGAGTTGGTCGTCGCGGATGCAATAAGGTGGCATCACATACACCAGTTTGCCGAACGGGCGAACCCAAATGCCTTGGGCGGTCATTAAGGGTTGAATATCGGCCAGGCTCACCGGATCGGTCAGCTCTATCACGCCAATTGCGCCAAGCACACGCACGTCCGCCACACACTCGAGGGCGCGAGCAGGCGCTAAGCCGGTTTTTAGCTGCTGCTCGATGTGCGCGACGGTCTGCGGCCAGTTACTTTCCAGCAAGGTATCAATGCTGGCGCAGGCCACGGCGCAGGCGAGTGGATTGCCCATAAAGGTGGGGCCGTGCATAAAACAGCCTGCATCACCGCTACAGACCGTATCGGCCACATGGCGGGTGGTTAGCGTGGCGGCCAAGGTCATGTAGCCGCCGGTCAGTGCTTTACCGACGCAGAGTATATCTGGGCTGATCCCCGCGTGATCACACGCAAATAGTTTTCCTGTTCGGCCAAAGCCAGTCGCGATTTCATCCACAATCAGCAGCACATCAAATTCATCGCACAGAGCGCGCACTTGACGCAGGTATTCGGGATGATAAAAGCGCATACCGCCTGCGCCTTGCACGATGGGCTCTAAGATCACGGCAGCGAGTTGTCCATGATGTGAGGCGAGTGCTTCGCGCATAGGGCGTATATCGCTAGGATCCCACTCACCGTCAAAGCGGCTTTGTGGGGAAGGCACAAAATGATGCTGGGGCAGAAACCCTTTGTAGAGTTTGTGCATCGAATTATCAGGATCCGTCACCGACATGGCGGCGAACGTGTCGCCATGATAGCCATGACGCAAGGTCAAAAACTGCGCGCGTGACTCGCCGCGTCCCTGCCAATATTGCATCGCCATTTTAAGCGCGACTTCTACTGACACAGATCCTGAATCGGCCAAAAACACTTGCGTGAGCGGGGCGGGAGAATGCGCGACCAAGCGCTCACAAAGCGATACGGCGGGCTGGTGGGTGAGACCGCCAAACATCACATGCGACATTTTATCGATTTGCTGATGCGCTGCGGTGTTCAAAGCAGGGTGGTTGTAGCCGTGAATGGCTGCCCACCACGATGACATACCATCAATCAGAACAGTGCCATCTTCAAGATGGAGCTCGGCGCCGCTTGCGTGTGAGACGGGCAAGCAAGGCAAAGGGTCGAGCGTTGAGGTGTAGGGATGCCAGATATGCTCGCGGTCAAAATGGGTGTTTATGCTCATAAATAAATCAGATGTAAACTAGTATTATCTTGACGTGTTGACAGGTTAACGTCTGTGGGTAGACTAGCCAAGCATTAAAACGACAACAACGGGGAAAACCGCGTGGAAATAAGACACAACTGGACCGCACAGGAAGTGCAAGCATTGTTCGATAAACCCTTTATGGATTTGCTGTTTGAAGCGCAGCAAGTGCATCGTGAATACCATCCTGCCAACCAAGTGCAAGTCAGCACACTGTTATCGATCAAAACCGGCGCGTGTCCAGAAGATTGCAAGTATTGTCCGCAAAGTGCGCGGTATCGCACCGATGTTGAGAAAGAGCGGTTAATGGAAGTGGAACGCGTGCTCGAAGCGGCAGAAAAAGCCAAAGCTTCAGGCGCGACGCGCTTTTGCATGGGCGCCGCCTGGAAAAATCCCAAGCAACGCGATATGCCGTATTTGCTTGATATGATCCAAGGCGTCAAAGGATTAGGGTTGGAAACCTGCATGACACTGGGCATGTTGGATGCGGAGCAAGCCAAGACCTTGTCCGAGGCGGGTTTGGATTACTACAACCACAATCTCGATACCTCACCTGAGTTTTACGGCAACATTATTACCACGCGGACGTATCAAGAACGCCTCGATACCTTATCCAACGTGCGAGACGCGGGAATGAAGGTGTGTTCCGGCGGCATTATTGGGCTGGGCGAAAGTGCTCGCGATCGCGCTGGTTTGCTGGTTGAACTCGCCAACATGCCGGCTCACCCAGAAAGCGTGCCAATCAACATGCTTGTCAAAGTGAAAGGCACACCGCTTGAGAACGTCGATGACGTCGACCCATTCGATTTTGTCCGCATTATTGCGGTGGCGCGGATCATGATGCCCAAATCGGCAGTGCGACTGTCTGCCGGGCGCGAAGACATGAACGAGCAAATGCAAACCTTGTGCTTTATGGCTGGCGCCAACTCGATATTCTACGGCTGCAAGCTGTTGACCACACCAAACCCTGACGAAGATGCGGATATGCAGCTATTTAAAAAGCTGGGTATTAATCGCGAAGCGGTCAGCCAAAAGCCCGATCAAGTCACTGAGCACGACTTACTTGAGCAAGTGGCCGAGCGAGTCGCAGCGCGCCCGCAAGAGGGCGATTTG
This sequence comes from Salinivibrio siamensis, assembly GCF_001996005.1. Taxonomy (GTDB): domain Bacteria; phylum Pseudomonadota; class Gammaproteobacteria; order Enterobacterales; family Vibrionaceae; genus Salinivibrio; species Salinivibrio siamensis. The sequence goes on from NZ_MUFB01000018.1 coordinate 26,079, forward strand.
TTCTACGATGCCAGTGTCTAAGTCCCCATGACTGATACAACATCAGCGCTGACCCGTCGTTACCAAGGCGAACTGGTCGCTCGCCAGCAACAAGGCTTATGGCGGCAAAGTGGTGACAATGCCGTCGCCGAGTCATGGCGCAACTTTGCGGGGAATGATTACTTGGGCCTTGCGCAAGACCCGCGGCTGGTCAAAAAAGCGCAGCAGCACCTTGAACGCTGGGGTGTGGGTGCAACGGCCTCGCCTGTGGTATCTGGTTTTACCGCGGCGCATCAATCCCTTTGTGATCAGCTGTGTGACTGGCTCGGTTACCCGCAAGCGATATTGTTTAACAGTGGTTTTGCCGCCAACCAAGCGTTGCTGCTTACGCTGTTAGGTAAAGACGATGTCTTGTTTCAAGACAAACTCAACCATGCCTCCTTGATTGAGGCTGGCGTATTGAGCCCTGCCACACAGCGCCGTTTTCGTCATAACGACATGGCACACCTTCGCCAACTGCTCGCGAAAYAAACCCAGCCGTCCGCATCGCTGATTGTCTCGGAAGGGGTATTCAGCATGGATGGTGATGTGTCGCCAACCGAAAGCCTTGCCGCGATTGCCAACCAATCGGGGGCGCTCTGGGCACTGGATGATGCGCATGGGATTGGTGTGTTGGGTCTAGAAGGCGAGGGCAGTATCAGTCGTGGCGCACGGCCGGATATATTAGTCGTCACGTTTGGAAAAGCCTTGGGCGTTGCAGGGGCGGCAGTGCTGGCTTCTCCCACCATCATTGACTATTTGCGTCAGTTCGCGCGCCATTATGTGTATTCGACCGTTATGCCACCTGCGCAAGCGGCACTCATTGAGGATGCGATTAGGCTGGCACGAACAGAGCATTGGCGGCGAGAAACACTCAGCGCTCATGCCGAACAGTTAACGCAAGGCCTCCACGACTGGTTAGAGACGACGTCTGCTTTCGAACCGCACGCTTTAAATACGCAGCCCTTCCCGCAACTGCTCGCGACGCCTAGCCCTATCAAGCCGCTGATTATCGGTGATTTGGCAGCGTTACAGCAGGTGAATCACGCCTTGATGAAGGCGCATATTCGGGTCGGGGCGATTCGGCCACCGACTGTACCTGCCAACACTGCACGTCTGCGGATCAGCTTGTCGGCACAGCATCAAAAAACAGATATCACCGCACTGATCGAGGCGCTGAAGCCGGTATTAGCAAGCGACAAAGCGTCCGAGGTGACGCCATGACCGTCGCCGATAAACAAGCGATTGCCCGCGCGTTTGGTCGCGCCGCGTCCCATTATGATGACAGTGCAACGCTGCAGCGCCGTGTCGGCCATCGGTTAATGGCATTGGCTGAGTCAGAGCGGAAAGCTGTCCGACATGCCACCGTCTTAGATGTCGGCTGTGGCACCGGCTATTTCACCCAGCAGTGGATGACTCACGCTAGGACAGTGATTGGACTGGATCTCAGCGCCCCTATGCTTGCGACGGCAAAAGCGCGCTGCGGCAATGCCATGCTAGGCGTACAAGCTGATGCGGAGCATTTGCCACTGGCCGACAACAGTGTCGATCTGGCATTTAGCTCGTTAGCGCTGCAATGGTGTGACGATTTGCATGTGCCATTGGCGGAGCTGAGTYGGGTCGTCAAACCCGGCGGGAAAATTCTTGTCTCGACACTGCTCACCGGATCACTGTGTGAACTCGACAGCGCGTGGCAACAAGCATGCGGCACATCACGGGTGAACCGCTTTATCACGTTGTCTGGATTACAGCAGGCGACCCAACGCGCCGGGCTTAGGCACGCAACCGTGTTGCAAGAAAGCGAACAGCTCACCTTTGCCAATGCCCATGCGGTGATGAAAAGCTTAAAAGGCATTGGCGCCACTTATCGCCCCCAAGGGGCGGGGCAGCAAGGGCTGGCGACAAGAGCGCAGTTTAGCGCGGTAGAAAAGGCGTATCAGCGTTTTGCACTTGCCGCCAACAACTTACCGGCGACCTATCAAATTGGCTACATAGTGATTAACCACCATGCATGACAGTTATTTTATTACCGGCACCGACACCGAAGTGGGGAAAACCTATACCACGGCGGCGCTGTTGCACGCTTTTATCAAACAAGGTTATCAAGCGGTGGGCTATAAACCTGTCGCTGCTGGTGCCGATTTAGCGCCTGAACATCAACTAAATAGTGACGCTGTCACTTTGCAGCACGCCAGTGCGATCGCATTGCCGTATGCCGCTATCAACCCAGTGTTGTTAGAAACGCCGTGCTCGCCCCACTGGGCGGCGGTGTTAGCCAACAAGCCCATCGACACCCAGGTGCTGAGCGATGGGCTCGCGCATTTAAAACAGCAGGCCAGTCCGGTATTGGTAGAGGGCGCCGGCGGTTGGCAAGTGCCACTCAGTGAGACTGAAACGCTTGCCGATTGGGTGGTTGCCCATCAACTGCCAGTGATCATGGTGGTGGGAATTAAACTTGGCTGTTTAAACCATGCTTTACTCACCGCAGAGGCCATACGTGCACGCGGGCTTACGTTAGCTGGATGGGTGGCAAACGCCGTTGCTCCCAAAGTGCAGCACAGTGATGAAATGGTGCGTTATCTTGATGCGCATTTAGATGCGCCTTGTCTGGGGCACTTGCCGTTTGCTGCCGATGCCTCGCCAGCACAATGCGCGAGCCACTTAGATATTAAGCCGTTGTAAACATATTGCGAGAATGTCGCGATCAAAAAAGCCAGCGCTGTGCTGGCTTTTTGTCTATTCAGGTAGTCAATGCGGGTAGACAATTACTTCTGGTCGTCTCGAATACCCATTAGGCTTTGCTGAACCTCGGCCATTTGGCGCGCCGCTGTCGCGTCATCCGACGCTAACCCAAGCTCTGAGCAGGCTTCATCGAAGCTCATGCCGAGATGACAGGTTAAGATGTCGATAGCGACTCGGTAGTTTTCTTGCTCTGCCATGGTCTCACTCCATTGATAACGCGTTGCGTTGTTAAGGTTAGGTTGTCCACACTGGGTGGTTATAAACTTAATGGTTGATATGACCGCCGACTGCCCATTACTTTGTTGTCTTACGCAGTGCATCAGCGTCATAGTTTTAAACAGCTGCGCATAAATTAGCCTGAGTAAACCGCGATGACAACTCGACCAAAGTCTATATTGGGTTGTTTTTGTCTTTTTTATTGGGCTTTTCTGCCTCGATGCTTGTTAAATATTTGAATGGATTGTTAAAAATTAAGAGTTGCGCGATATCACAATTTGTTTAGATCAGATCGAAATAACGTGCCACACTAACTGGTCGGTGCAGAGAGCTGGATGGTACGGGCGCCACAAGCGACGACTGGGATTTATTCGTAACAAATTGCATCAAAGGATTGTTTTTATCATTAATGCCCATACTATTTTTATCATTACAACAAATAAGCGCTAAACACTGGGTTTAAGCGACGGAGACACACCATGAAACGCTTAGGATTATTTCTCGCTACCAACCTTGCGGTACTGGTCGTATTTAGCATTGTGCTGAATATCATTTATGCCGTGACAGGCATGCAACCGGGGAGCTTATCTGGGTTGCTGGTACTGGCAGCGGTATTTGGTTTTGGCGGCTCGTTTATATCGTTGCTGATGTCAAAATCAATGGCATTGCGCTCGGTGGGGGCGCAAGTGATTGAGCATCCACGCAATGAAACCGAGCACTGGCTAATGAATACTGTCAGTCAACAGGCGCAGCGCGCTGGCATTGGTATGCCAACCGTGGCGGTATATAACTCGCCTGACATCAACGCCTTTGCGACGGGAGCGAAACGCAACGATTCTGTGGTGGCGGTATCAAGTGGCCTGCTGCAAAACATGACCCGTGATGAGGCCGAAGCCGTGCTGGCGCACGAAATCAGCCACATTGCCAATGGCGACATGGTCACCATGACCTTGATGCAAGGGGTGGTGAACACCTTCGTGATCTTTATTGCCCGCGTTATCGCCGGTGCGGTGAGTGGCATGAACAGTGACGAAGAAGGCGAAGGCGGCGGCAACTGGATGATGTATTTCCTCGTCTCGTCAGTGTTAGAAATCGTGTTTGGTATTCTGGCTAGCATTCTCACCATGTGGTTTAGCCGTCATCGCGAGTTCCGCGCGGATGCAGGCTCGGCGCAGCTGGTGGGCAAACAGAAAATGATTGCTGCGCTGGAGCGTTTGAAAGTCAGCCACGAGCCGAAACTAGAAGGCTCAATGATGGCATTTGGCATCAACGGTAAGAAAACGCTGAGTGAGCTATTTATGACTCACCCACCGCTAGAAAAACGTATCGATGCCTTGCGTCGTGGCGACTATCTATAATCGGATAGCGTTTACGCCGAGTCATCGATTAAGCGGCCTGCGGGCCGCTTTTTGTYTGTGCGCGACGCCACTTTATCCCCTCACTGGCGAGCACCGCACCCAATACAATCAACGCCATCGCTACCACGGTAAGCGCACTGACGGTTTCCGAGAACACGGGAATCGCGATCAGTGCGGCCACCACGGGCGTGAATGCGCCTATTGCGGCACTCATTTCTGCGCCCAAACGGCGAATCGCAAATGCATAGCTGTAATTGGCAATAATCCCCACGCCCAAGCCTTGCGCCAGTACATGGTAGCCCAGCTCACCGAAAGGCGCTTGGAGCAGATTAAACGAGATCAGCCCGCTCATCGCGCCCACGGGCAGCAGCAAGACGGCTGACATCGCTAATACCGCTCCGGCTTCTGCGGCATTTAAGCCCGTGACACGTACGCCAATGGTAAACCACGCCCAACTGATGCTGGCTGCGAGCAAAATCAAATGGCCTTGGGTGACGCTCCACGGTGAGAAGAACAGCGAATGCCACAAAAATGCGCCAATGCCTATCACGATCAACCCAATCCCTAATCGTCGTCCCACCGAGAGCGACTCGCCATAAACGCTCCAAGCAATGGCGGAGACAAACAGTGGCAAGATCCCAGGAATTAACGAGGCGCCATCGGCGACAGGGGCAAACTGCATCCCTGTGGCGGCGAGCAGATAAAACGGTAAACCTGCCCCGAAGGCAATCGCAAACAGATAACGTTTGCGCATGGCAAAAATATGGCGCACACGATGACGGCTCAGCCAACCAAATAGCAGCGCCGCAGGCAAAAAGCGCAGTAGAGCAATATCGCCACTGGTTAATACCGACTGGCTGGCCTGACGCAAGGATATAAACAGGCTCGCCCAAATGGTCACGGTGACAAGCATGGCGGCGAGGCCTAATAAACGTTGAGAGGTGGCAGGCATGGTTGATCACTTCCTTGATAATGGATGCAGTTAGTGTGGCAGCGTCAAGGGAGGGATTGGTGGCAAATTAACGGGTAGTTTCATCCCCTATTAGTGGTTATCATCGGATATTAGTGAATAATTGATGAAAATTACCAAGGAGAGGGTTTGGACAGTAAAGACAAAGCCATTCTGGCGCTGTTACAAGACGATGCGCGCCGCACCACGGCGGAAATCGCTGATGCCGTTGGGTTGTCGTTTTCGCCTTGTGCAAGACGAATCAAAAAGCTGGAAGCCGATGGGGTGATAGCGTCCTATCAGGTTACGCTCGATCGCCTGCGAATTGGGCTTAACATGACCTTTTTTGTCAACGTGAGTTTGAGCAATCACCGAGAAGAGGCGATTGTTACCTTCGAGCACGCATTGGTGGAAATGGATGAAGTCATCAACGGCCACGTGATCTCAGGTACTTATGACTATTTATTGGAAGTGGTGACGCGAGATTTACCGCACTATGAAGCCTTTATGCGCCAGCTACAAACCTTGGCGATGGTCAAAGACATCAATACCAATGTGGCGATCCGCGCGGTAAAACAAGGCGCGGCGCTAAAAGTGTAGCGCCGCGCTATTAATGTGAAATAGTGGTTAGCGAATAGCGAATAGCGAATAGCGATTAGCTAAGGTGCTGGCTCAACCAGTCGCTAAAGGCATTTTGTGGCAGGGCACCGTTGAGTACGTCAACGCGCTCGCCGTTTTTAAATACCATTAGCGTCGGAATGCTACGAATACGATATTGCGCCGCCAATGCTTGCTGCGCTTCGGTATCGATTTTAACAAAACGTGCGCGGCCTTCTTCTTGCTCGGCCACTGCCGCAAAAGCAGGCGCGAAGCTTTGGCATGGGCCACACCACGGGGCCCAGAAATCGACCACGACAGGCACATCGCTATTTAGCAACGCGTTAAAGTTTTCGCTGGTGCCCTCAATCGGTTTACCGTCCAGCACATCAGACTGACACTTGCCGCATTTGGGCGCGTCATTCACCCGCTCGTTTGGAATGCGGTTCATGGCTTGGCAGTGAGGGCAGCGTGAGGTCAAGGTTGTCATTGGGTTTCCTCGTTGAATTATTTGTGTCTAATATAAGCGGGTGACGTCGCTCGCCCAAGTTGAATTTATCAATCACTCAAATAGAAAAAGCCGATGACACGGCACCGGCTTTCATAAGGTGTTATTGATTCAGTGCGCGCTAGAGTGCATCCACCACATTGAGGATGGCACTGAGCATATCGCGACCGAAGGCTTGGCTGCGCGCAGGTGACCAACCAAAATCCGGGTCCGGTTGGTCGTTATGATCTTTAAATGGCATTTCAACTGTGTACGACAAGCATTTAAAACGCTCACCAATCCAGTTTGAGCCCACGGTCAGATTGGCCTTGCCAGGTGCGTCTTTGTCATAGCCGTGCTCGTCTTGGAACTCTGGCGTCACGGTGAGTAGGGCACGCTTAAACCTGTCCTCTAAATCCGCCATACGCGCATCGTAAGAAGGGATCCCCTCGCAACCGGCAACAAAGTTATATGGGATGGCCTCATCACCGTGGATATCGAGGCACATTTTCACCCCTGTTTGCTCCATACGCGCACGAACATGATACACCTCGGGGCTGCGCTCAAGCGTAGGGGCTTGCCATTCTCGGTTCAAGTTGGCGGCCACCGCATTGGTGCGCAAGTGGCCGCGCACGCTGCCGTCGGGGTTCATATTGGGCACCACGTAAACGTCGGCCTTTTCCAACAGCGCACGGGCAGTGGTGTCGGTGTCGTCAAGCAATCGGTCGAGCAGCCCCTCGATAAAYCATTCCGCCATGGTTTCGCCTGGGTGTTGGCGAGCAATCAGCCAAATCGGTGTTTTCGGTTGGACGGATTCACCTAAATCGGCACGAATTTTCAGTAGGCTAATATCGCGCCCATCCAAGGTCTGGCCGAGGGTTTCTAGCTGACATTGTGGATAGGTCTGCGCTTGGTGAATTAAATCCAGGTGGCGCTCATAGCTATACGGCGCGAAGTAGGCGAAATACATCGAGCCATGTTGCGGCGTTACGTTAATGGTCAGTGTATCGCCGTCAAATTCGGTGGGGACGCGGAACCAGGTATCGCGATCGTAAGAGGCGACCGCCTGATAATCTTTCCAGCCTTCAGGGTAGGCTGAGCCTGCCAGTTGCTGAATATGCAGTGTGTGAGCCTGATTCACTTGCGCCTCTAAGCGAAAGTGGAACCATTGATAAAACTCAGACTGATTGTCGTGGTGAATGGCAAGTTGAATGTTGTTGATGTCGTCATCGTTAACAACGCAATATTCCCGCTGTCGAACTGGCTAAAAATACGCATAGAGCATCCTTTATCGGTTTGAGAGGCCAGCTGTGTTTGCACCTTAAAAATCCGCCTTTTGTCGTAAAACCTTTCGCGACGTTCTTGCCATCAAATATCTACTCATTTAGGCAAGATGGCTTTACTGGCTTATTATTAACAGTATTGCGCCTTATCTTGTCGTACTGCGTCTTAGCTGGCAAGGTGCCCTTATCACGCTATGACTATCTTTTTCCTCAGTGATTATCTTTTCCTCAACAAACAAGGAGCCACTATGCATTTGCAGGATCCTGAGCTTTTAAAAACGCAGGCACTGATCAATGGCAAGTGGGTTGATGCCGATAGCCAACAAACCCGCGCAGTGACCAATCCTGCGAACGGAGAGCACTTGGCGACGGTACCTAATATGGGGGCGGAGGAAACCAGCCGCGCCATTGATGCCGCGGATGCTGCGCTACCCGAATGGCGAGATTTAACCGCCAAAGCGCGGGCTGACGTGCTTTACCGCTGGTACGAGTTAATGCTCGAGCATAAAGATGATTTAGCCGCGATCATGACGGCTGAGCAAGGCAAGCCACTGAAAGAAGCCGCGGGCGAGATCCAATATGCCGCGTCATTTTTACAGTGGTTTTCAGAAGAAGCGAAGCGCGTGTATGGCGCAACCATTCCCGCGGAGCAAACGGATAAGCGTATTTCAGTGATCAAGCAGCCGATTGGCGTGACCGCGGCGATTACCCCGTGGAACTTTCCGGCAGCAATGATCACCCGCAAAGCGGCCGCGGCACTGGCGGCGGGGTGTACCATGGTAGTGAAGCCTGCCAGTGATACGCCGTTATCGGCATTGGCTCTCGGTGAGCTCGCGTTACGAGCCGGTCTACCTGCTGGAGTGATCAGTGTGGTGACCGGGGCGTCGGGTCCAATTGGCGATACCTTATGTGCTGACAGACGCGTCCGTAAGCTCTCGTTTACCGGCTCCACTGAAATCGGCGCACAGTTGATGGAAAAATGTGCCCCAAGTATCAAGAAGCTCTCATTGGAGTTAGGCGGCAACGCGCCCTTTATTGTGTTTGATGATGCTGATATTGACGCCGCGGTTGAAGGTGCGGTGGCAGCCAAGTTTCGTAACGCAGGGCAAACCTGTGTCTGTGTGAACCGCATCTACGTACAAGCGGGTGTGTATGAATCCTTTGCCGAGAAATTTACCCAAGCGGTAAGTCAATTGCAGGTGGGGAAAGGCACCGACGACGGTGTAGACATTGGCCCACTCATCAACAAAGGGGCAATGGACAAAGTGAATGCCCATCTGGATGATGCCAAGCAAAAAGGTGCGGCGATTGAGCTGGGTGGCGCGTGCCCTGAGCTGGGTGAAAACTACACCCAACCGGCGGTGATTAAATATGCGACCCCAGCGATGCGGATAGCCAAAGAAGAGACCTTTGGCCCCGTGGCACCGCTGTTTTCTTTTGAAGAAGAAGCGGACGCCATCGCCATGGCCAATGACACCGAATTTGGTTTAGCGTCTTACTTTTATGCCAAAGACATTAGCCGTGTGCACCGGGTGGCAGAAGCGCTGGAATATGGCATGGTAGGAATCAACACCGGCTTGATTTCGACCGCAGTTGCGCCTTTCGGCGGGGTGAAACAATCAGGCCTGGGTCGTGAAGGCTCTAAATGGGGACTGGATGAGTACCTAGAAATGAAGTACCTATGCTTGAGCTTGTCTTAACTTGGGTGTTTGCCCCGCGAAGTGTTAAAAATTGCTGACACGTAAAGCGGGTTTTACGCTGTTTATTGCAGTCAACTTGCCTCGAATGTCATCAAATTGGTGATAATTCAGTCAGGTTGACTGTTTTTTGGTGGCTTGATGTATGAATATTTGCATTTGCCCACATCCGCTCTGTTGTTGGCTTTTCATCCGTGGTAAAACTCAAGTAATATGCGTAAGAGAAGTCCAACCGTTGCCTTGTTGCAGCATGTTGGCGAACCAAACCAAGTGGAGATACAAGATTGATCAATGTGTTCCTTGTAGATGATCACGAGCTGGTTCGCACAGGGATTCGACGTCTTTTAGAAGACGTTCGTGGCATAAAAGTGGTAGGGGAAGCCGACAGCGGTGAAGCTGCACTCAAGTGGTGCCGGCAAAATCACGCCGATATTGTCCTAATGGACATGAATATGCCAGGCATCGGTGGGTTGGAAGCGACACGCAAGTTGCTTCGTTACTCGCCGGACGCCAAGATTATCGTGCTCACGATCCATACAGAAAACCCGTTTCCAACCAAGGTGATGCAAGCCGGCGCGGCGGGTTATTTGACCAAAGGAGCCGGTGCCGATGAAGTGGTGAACGCGATCCGCATGGTCAACAGCGGCCAGCGTTATATTTCACCGGATATTGCCCAGCAAATGGMACTCAGTCAGTTCTCTGCCTCTTCAGATAATCCTTTCAAAGAACTGTCAGAGCGTGAATTGCAGATCATGCTGATGATCACCAAAGGGCAAAAGGTTACCGACATTTCCGAGCAACTTAGCCTGAGCCCGAAAACGGTGAACAGTTACCGTTATCGCTTATTCAGCAAGTTGGGGATCAATGGCGATGTGGAATTGACCCACCTTGCTATCAGGCACGGCATGCTCGACACCGAAACCCTGTAACGCGAAGTAATCCAGGACGAGACCGCGCAGTGCCGAACACCTTCGATGCGAAAAGCTTTCTAAAAACCGTTCCTCACCAGCCCGGCGTTTATCGCATGATGAACGCCGCGGGTGAAATTATCTATGTGGGCAAGGCCAAAGACCTTAGCAAACGCCTAGCGAGCTACTTTCGGGTGCAGGTTTCCAGTGAGAAAACCAAAGCCTTGGTGCGTAACATCGCCGATGTAGAGGTGACGGTGACCCACACCGAAACCGAAGCATTGATCCTTGAGCACAACCTCATCAAGCAGCACCGCCCCAAATACAATGTATTGCTGCGAGACGACAAGTCTTACCCTTACATCTACCTCAGTGCTCACGAGCATCCACGGCTGGCGATACACCGCGGCGCGAAAAAGAAAAAGGGCGAATATTTTGGTCCCTTTCCTGATGCCAATGCGGTACGCAAAAGCCTGCATCTGTTGCAGAAAATATTCCCGGTTCGCCAGTGTGAAGACTCGGTGTATGCCAACCGCAGTCGGCCTTGCTTAATGTATCAAATTGGTCGTTGCTCTGGCCCTTGTGTACCAGGACTGATTAGTGATGACGACTACGCCGAGCAAGTCAATTTCGCCCGTATGTTTTTGCAAGGCAAAGACCGCGAAGTGATCGACAGCTTGGTCGCCAAAATGGAAACCGCTAGCCAACAGCTGCAATTTGAAAAAGCGGCGGAGTATCGCGACCAAATCCAAGCGTTGCGCCGCGTACAAGAGCAGCAGTTTGTTTCGCAAGACAGCGATGACGACATCGACGTTATCGGCTTTGCACTAGAAAACGGGGTGGCGTGCATTCATGTGCTCTTCCTGCGCCAAGGCAAAGTGCTGGGCAGTCGTAGCCACTTTCCTAAGATGCCGGCAGAAACCGACCCTGGTGAAGTGGTTTCAAGCTTTGTCAGCCAGTTTTACCTGGCGCAAGCAGAAGGGCGCACCATTCCCAGCCATATTCTGATTTCTGACGATATCGGTGATGATCTGGGTTGGTTATCGAATACCTTGAGTGAAATTGCCGGTCGCAATGTGCGTCTGCAAAGCCGTCCGCGTGGGGCCAGAGCCCGCTTTTTGAAGCTGGCCAACACCAATGCGCGCACCGCTTTGACCAGCAAAATCAACCATCGGATGACCATCCAGAATCGCTACCAAGCGCTGCAAGAAACCTTAGGCTTAGAGCCGGTTAAGCGGATGGAGTGCTTTGATATCAGCCACACCATGGGCGAAAAAACGGTCGCCTCTTGCGTGGTGTTTAACCAAGACGGGCCGCTGAAAAAAGAGTATCGTCGTTACAACATCGAAGGGATCACCGGTGGTGATGATTATGCCGCAATGGCGCAGGTACTGACGCGCCGTTATAGCAAGCAAGTAGAGCCAGAAAAAATCCCCGATATCATTGTAATCGATGGGGGTAAGGGCCAGCTCAGCCGTGCTTGGGAGGTGCTCGAGCCGTTGATCGCTGATTGGCCGGTTAACCCGCTCATTTTAGGGGTAGCTAAAGGCACCAGCCGTAAGCCGGGGCTCGAAACCTTGATTAAGGTCTCGGGCGAGGAGTTTTCGTTGCCTGCAGACTCGCCGGCATTGCACCTTATCCAACATATTCGTGATGAAAGCCACGATCATGCCATTGCCGGACACCGCGCGGCACGGGGCAAAGCGCGCAAGCAAAGTGTGCTTACCCAAATTGATGGCGTAGGACCTAAACGTCGCCAGGCCTTGCTGAAATACTTGGGCGGTATTCAAGAGCTGAAAAACGCCAGTGTTGAAGAAATCGCCAAGGTGCCCGGGATCAGTGCCACATTGGCAGAGAAAATTCATTCCTCATTGCAAGGTTAGTGGCAATGGGGCACCATAACCCAGTTAATCCTAAAATAAAAAGCTGAGCATGCGTCTAAATATACCTACCATTTTGACCTTTTTGCGCATTGCGCTTATTCCGGTCTTTGTTGTTGCCTACTATCTGCCTTATGCCTGGGCGCCGTTTGCGGCGGCACTGATTTTTGTGATTGCTGGTGCCACCGATTGGTTAGATGGCTATTTAGCGCGTCGCTTAAAGCAATCGACCCGTTTTGGTGCCTTTTTAGATCCCGTCGCCGACAAGGTGATGGTGGCGATTGCCATGGTACTGATTGTTGAGCACTACGCCTCTATTTGGATCACCATTCCCGCGGCAACCATGATTGCGCGTGAGGTGATTATTTCAGCCCTGCGCGAGTGGATGGCAGAAATCGGCAAACGTGCCAGCGTCGCGGTCTCTTGGGTGGGGAAATTTAAAACCGGCTCACAAATGTTCGCACTGACCATGCTGCTTTGGCATGGCGCGCCTTGGATTGAATGGTTAGGTTACATTGCGCTGTACGCTGCGGCAGGCCTGACCTATTGGTCGATGTATCAGTACATGATGGCAGCCAAAGACGACTTGCTTGCCGATCCGGAAGATGAATAAACCGGGCGCTCAGCAAACGCATTCACGTCCGTGACGTATCAATAAAAACGCAGCCACTCTTTGGGCTGCGTTTTTTGGTTGCTGCTGGTGGCAGCGCGAAAGCACCGGCCGGTTTGTTGGCGTCTGGCTTAGCGCTTAGGAATGGTCAGCACAAAGGCCGCCCCTTGCAGCGGGGAGTCGCTGGCGTGGATGTTGCCATCGTAACTGGCAATGATTTCATCGCACACCGCTAATCCAATGCCAGTGCCAGGATTGAGCTGATCGGCACGCACCCCACGCTGGAATATGCTTTCCCGATATTGCTCTGGTACCCCGGGGCCATCGTCTTCAATCGCCAATTGCCATACCTCGCCGTGATCGTCGAGCCGGATTTGCACCGTTTCAAGGCAAAACCGATAGGCGTTTTCCAGCAAGTTACCGAGTAACTCCATCAAATCACTGCGGTGCACCGGTAAAGACGCACTTTCATCAAACGCTCGCACTACTTTCACGGGTTTATCGCGATAGGCCTTATCTAACATGCCGGTCAGGCTATCAATCGGTGCGCTGAGTGGGCTATCTTCGCGTTTCAGCCCACACTGCCCCACCAATGCGCGTTTGAGCTGATATTGCACCATGTCATCCATCTGGCTGACTTGCTCTAAAATCCGCTTATTCAGCTGCTCGCGCGACAGATGATTATCATCGAGCAGAGCATTGGTGGCGGATAAACGCGTTTTTAAGCTGTGCGCCAAATCATCCATGGCGTGGCGATAACGGGATTTTTGCTTTTCCCGCTGGGTGATCATCCGGTTAAGCGCTTGGGTGACATCTTGCAGCTCATCAGGGTAATCGTTATCCAGTGTTTGTTGGCGTGATTCAGTAATCGCGATCAGCTCTCTGGCCAAGCGGCGCAGTGGGGAAAAGCTCCAATGACACGCGGCAACCACGAGTGCCGACGCCGAGACAAACAGCAGGCTGATGTAAAACCAGGTCTCTGCTTCTAAATCGGCTAACTGTTGTTTTTGTTTGTCGACGTTGCGCAGCACAAACAGCCGATTTTCGCTATCACCGGGTTGTTTTTCTGATGAAAGCCGTTGCGCTACCACGTTAAAGCCAGCAATGGAAAGGTACTGCGGCTTTTTCGCTTCGTTGGGAATATGTGTGCAGATATCGTCGATATTAAACGCTTGCACATCGCGTGAGGTCCACAGCGTGTGGTTATCGGGCGTACATAGCACCGACATATAATCGCTGCTGGACGGGTCAAGCGATTGAATCCAAGCCGTCAGCTGGTCAGCGCGGATCAGCCCGTCTTTACTGAGCTGCGCCATCACCATCGGAATTTGTGAGGCCAGATCGCGCGAGTAAGCCGCCATTGAATTTTGCTGATACAGCTTATTAATCAAGGCCGCGAGCGCAATCGAGAAAAGGAGAATAATGCCAATGGAGGTGGCGAGTACGCGGGTGCGCAGTCGGGGGCGACATTGGCAAAGGGTAAGTTGGCCTAGTTTCATGGTTTACTCAGCTTGGATCTCGAACAGGTAGCCTTGGCCACGCACGGTCGAGATGGGGTTGTCGTGTCCGGTTTGGATCAGCTTTTTACGTAGACGACTGATCATCACCTCAATGGTGTTAGGGTCGCCATCTTGGTCATGATACAGCACATCGAGCAAGCGTTGCTTGGAGATCACTTCGCGACTGTGACGAATTAGGTACTCAAACAAATCGTACTCAAAGGCGGTGAGCTCCAGTGCTTGCCCGTTGACGGTGACCGATTTCGCCAACAAATCTAACTCGATATCGCCAGCGGTGATAGTGGGCTTCACAAAACCAGCACTGCGACGCACCAATGCGTTTAATCGCGCCACCAGTTCCGGTTTTTGAAACGGCTTTACCAAATAATCATCCGCGCCGGCATCTAATCCCGTGACTTTATCTTGCCAATTGGCGCGCGCCGTGAGCACCAAAATCGGCAGGCGCAGCCCTTTGGCGCGAATATCACGAATTAGGCTAATGCCATCTTGATCGGGCAAACCAAGGTCAACAATGGCAATATCATTGGGGTATTGGTCAGCGTAATAAAGCCCTTCGCTGGCAGTGTTGGCACAGCGAACATGGTGGCCGAGTTCACTGAGTTCGGTGTTCAGGTGATGACTTAAAATCGAGTCATCTTCAATAATAAGAACCTGCATAAAAGCCCCTGTAAAACAAAAAAGCGCCCGAGGTGGACGCCTTTATTATAGGTTTAATAAACTGAATTTTGGCTGACTCAGCGACCGTCTCTCGCGTGACGTTACACCAAAATAATCATCAAGGTGCCGGCTAAGGTCAAAATAACGTTGGCAATCGCATAAGTGCCCGCGTAGCCCAAAGCAGGAATAGTACTGCGGGCATGCTCATTGATCATATCCATCGCCGGCGCACAGGTTCTTGCCCCGATGATCGCGCCAAACAAGAGCGCGCGGTTCATCTTCAGCACATACGCGCCAATCAAATAGGCGACAATCACTGGAATAACACTGATCACAATGCTGGCCAAGATCACCGAAAAGCCCATGTCCGCGATGTAATCAAACAGCCGGCTACCGGCACTCAGTCCAATGCCAGCCATAAAGGTCATCAGGCCGAGATCTTTGACCATATTCAGCGCCCCTTGGGGCACATAGCCAAATGTGGGATGGTTGGCACGTAAAAAGCCGAGGCTGATCCCCGCCAACAGCAAGCCAGCGGCATTACCCAGGCCAAAGGTCACTTGACCGAAGGTAAGGGTGATCATCCCCAAGCCCAGTCCCAAGATGAAGAAGCAGCAAAAGGCGAGCAAATCCGACATCTGGCTATGAATCGAAATAAAGCCGATGCGGTCGGCCAAGCCTTTTACGCGGCTTTTCTCTCCACTGATTTGCAGCACATCGCCTTTGTTGAGGATAATTCCTTGATCCATCGGCATCTCAACCTGAGCGCGCACCACTCGGTTTAAAAAGCAGCCATATTCCGACAAGTTTAAATCCGACAGCTTTTTCTGCGCCACGCTGTCATTTTTCACCACGATTTCTTCCTCGACAATGCGCAAGTCGAGCAGATCGCGGTCAAACACTTCTTTACCGTTACGAAAGCTGGGGTCCAGCCGCGCATGGCTGTCGGGATAGCCCACTAAGGCAATCTCGTCGCCTTGCTGCAAAATGGCGTCCCCATCAGGGTTAGCCAAAATACCRTTACGGCGAATACGCTCGATATAACAGCCGGTTTGGCGATAAATACCCAACTCACGCAGGTTGCGGCCATCAATCCAATCGATCAATTCAGGCCCGACCCGATACGCACGAATAATGGGTAAATAGACCTTACGCTGTGATTCGCTGCCCAAGCCGCGCTCAATCGCAATCTGTTGGGCGGAGTGCTCAAGGTTATGGCGCTGCAACTTCGGCATCAATTTCGCCAGTACAATCAAGCTCACTAGGCCGGTGAGGTAAGCCATGGCATAGCCGACACTGAGGTTATCAATCATCATCCCCAGCTGTTCGCCTTCCGCGCCGGTTAAGCCGGAGTTAAGCGCATCTTTCGCGCCCACCAATACCGGCGTGGCGGTAAGCGCGCCGGCCATCATGCCGGTGGCAATGCTGATATCCAACCCCAAATGGTTTTGGAAGAACAGGGTTAAGCCAATGGCGCTGAGTAACACCGCTAAGGCAAGCAATAGGTATGATTTTCCGTCGCGGAAAAAGACGCCAAAAAAGTTGGGCCCCGCCTCAATTCCTACGCAGTAGATAAACAGCATAAAGCCGATGCTGAGGGTATCAGGCGAGAAGGTGAACCCCGCGTTGCCAAAAATGATCGCGGTGAACAACACGCCGATGGATCCGCCGAGTTGCACACTACCAATTTTGATCTTTCCGACTGCGAGGCCGAGGGCGAGAACCACAAAAAGGAGTAAAATATCGTTTTGGAGCAGGAGGTTATTGACGTCTATATTCACAGCACAAATGTCCGACAGAGCGTGCAGGGGGGTTAATGTGGTGAAAATTATACCAACCTTAATCACACTTTGTTGTACAAATTTAGTGAAATAATCATTAATTTTGCGTAAAAAAAGACCAGTTGCATGTTTTTTGGAAGCATCCACAAAAAATGACACCCTCGGCTGGCTTTTTAGACCCAACCAACGCACCCGCAAGATCTCAGCCAAATCCTCGAAGCAATCTCACAGAATTAGCGCTAGCTAACATTTTGGACATTAGGGAATGAAAACGTTATCACGCCTCTGTTAGGCTAATCCTTACTACAAAAAGGGAAATGGCCTATCGGATGCCCAAAACCGGCGGGCGGTAGCGTGGGAAAGGCTGGATAGTTAACCAGCTTACCGGATAGAAAGCCAAATAGGATGCACGCTTTCTCATCATGCATTCACGCTTTCTCAGTTCAGTAAAATAAAAGAATATATTCATCAATGAGTTACATTACTAGGTTCGGGGATAGTGTGAATGCACCAGCCGTGATAGGCGGCATGCACACTTTCACGGGGAAGATACAGATCGTAAAAGCGATAGATACTATTAATAACAGTAAGTTAATAAAGAAAAGGCGCGTATAACGGTTTTGGGGAAGTGAGCGTGCGCGCTAATACAATGTTAGCCTCTTGTGTGAGCAAAGATGTATTAATCGAATGGAATAGTCATGAAGTTTAAAGTTCTAGCTGCTGGAAAAAGCTGTCCAATTGACAAGCCCAATCGTGCTTATTTAGTGACGGATGATTGGGATGATTGGTTTGAATTTTCAACGATGTATACTTTGATTTATGTTGATGGCGATCTAAATAGAAATAGAATTGGTTCGACTAAAATCGGCCAATTTAATATGGAGAAAGAACAGAGAAGGCCAAAAATACCTGATAGCTTCAATGAATTAAGCAATGATTTTTTCTCGGTCGGTCAAGATGATAGTTTTTACGACGAATTAAATAAGCTAGGCGAAGAAATAAGGTCTCAAATACTTTCCGCCCTTAATGACATTGCTTTAGACGAAAGCCTCTATGAGAAAGCAATTAAAGAGCGGGTTACAGGTACATCATTACTAAGATCAGTAAGTCATACTTCAATCAAAGGACAATATAGAAGGCTTGCCAAAGGGGTTGTTCGATTATCTGAATACTCTTTCTCATATAAATCTCCGAAAATGAGAGGCACTGAAGGTACAAGACTCAACTTGGCTTTTGAAGTGACTCCGGAGAGCAATCCTCCAACAAATATACATGTCCTTATTGGTCGAAATGGTGTCGGAAAAACGTATTTAATTAATAATATGATCAGCTCTCTTATTGATGATGAATCACCGGCCTCTAAAGTGGGTGAGTTTTCATCTTCGGATGAGTTTGAAGGAGAACTATTTTCTAATGTTGTATCAGTTACGTTTAGTGCATTTGATGAAACTGAGCCATTAGCTGAGAAAAAGGATAAATCATCAGGAATTCAATTTTCTTATGTTGGCCTAAAAAGGGTAAAAAAAGGAAATGAGAAAAACCTTCCCCCAAAAAGTCCTGTAATTCTTAAAAATGAATTTGTGAAAAGTATTTTGGCCTGCAAGGCAGGAAACAAGATAGAGCGTTGGAAAAGAGCAATAGAAAAGCTAGAGACTGATCCAGTATTTGGCGATATTAACGTAGCATCTATTCTGAATAATGAGGATGAAGATGATTTCAAGGGTATTGCAGGAAGGATATTCAAAAACTTGAGCTCTGGTCACAAAATTGTACTTCTTACAATAACAAGGCTTGTAGAAACAATCGAAGAAAGGAGTTTAGTTTTCCTAGATGAGCCGGAGGCTCATCTCCACCCACCCCTTTTATCTGCTTTTATTCGTTCTCTTTCAGACCTTTTAATAAATAGGAATGCAGTTTCAATAATAGCAACGCATTCACCAGTGGTTCTTCAGGAGGTGCCTAGAAGTTGTACGTGGAAGCTTTGGAGAAGCGGTCATTTGTCAAAAGTTGAAAGGCTTGAGACTGAATCATTTGGAGAAAATGTAGGAATATTGACTAGAGAGGTTTTTGGATTAGAGCATACGGATTCTGGGTTCCACAATTTACTAAACGATGCTGTTGATAAACTTGACAGCTATGAGGCTGCAATAAATAGCTTTAACAGCCAGTTGGGTTTAGAAGCAAAAGGTATATTGCGTGCTTTATATGGTGTGAAGAGAGCCAAGGCATGAGAAAATTAACCCGACCAGATGATGACGCAGTAGTTGTCTWTGAGGCATGTATAGATCGTGTTCGTAATGCTGATCTCAAGCGCCGATTACATTCTTGCTCATTAGAAATTGGTGAAGCATCAGCTGAATTTGACGAGAAAGCTGCTTTGGCAGAATTACATACCATTGAAGCCAAAGAAATTGTAGCGGATGTGGTTTCAGTTGATGAGATGAAAAAGGTCTATACAGGGCGAATGGCTAAAAAATTAGCTCCTGGTAGAGTTTACTATGATAAATTAATGTCATTGCCAGAGCATGGAAGATGTCCCCTATGTTCTCAACGAGTTGTTTCTACTTTAGATCATCATTTGCCCAAAGCTCATTATCCGTCTTTAGCTGTATCCCCATTAAACCTTGTTCCTGCTTGTCAAGATTGCAATAAAATTAAAAGTGAAGATATACCGTTAAATTCAGAACAAGAAACACTACACCCTTACTACGATGATGTGGAAGGGTTTTCATGGGTTAAAGCAAAATTAACAGAATCAATCCCTGTTGTTGTGGAATTTTATGTAGAACCTCCTTCTGAATGTGATGATGTATTAATTGAAAGGCTAAAGCACCATTTTGTGACGTTTGATTTAGCCGCCCTTTATTCTTCGCATGCAGCTGAAGAGCTTGCAAATATAGAGTTTWTAGCTAGAAAAATCTTCGAAGACTCCGGCAGTACTGAACTAAAGGCGTATTTAGGAGATATGGCAAGTAGTAGAAAGCAGGTGAGTATAAATTCTTGGCAGTCGGCTTTTTATACTTGTTTGCATGAAAGTGATTGGTTTTGCCAAGACAGATTTCAATAAAAAGCTAACAAGTTGCTGCACACGGAAAAATTACTCGCTGCGCTCCCAATTTTCCGGTGAGCAAGGCGTTAAATGGCATCAATCATCATCGTGTGAAACAAGGAGCTATTGTGAGCCACATAATTTCTGAAGTCGAGATAAAAAACTATAAATCATGCAAAGAAACGGAGCTTAAACTTAGTAGTTACACTCCGTTTGTTGGCTATAACAATGCTGGAAAATCAAACTGCCTTTCGGCAATCCAGTGGCTTTTACGGAAAAGTAGCCTTTCAGATGGAGACTTCTATGATAAATCTGAGTCTGTTGAAGTTAGTGCAGTGATCAAAGGAGTCTCCCAAG
The DNA here is from genome assembly GCF_001996005.1 of Salinivibrio siamensis. GTDB lineage: Bacteria > Pseudomonadota > Gammaproteobacteria > Enterobacterales > Vibrionaceae > Salinivibrio > Salinivibrio siamensis. The sequence continues at coordinate 46,188 of NZ_MUFB01000018.1, forward strand.
AAATCATCGAGCAAATGCCTGATAGGCAGCAAAGGTCGATTTCTCCTTATGTGAATAATGAAACGATAAAAATTAAACGAACGCAGTTTTTGCCAAATGCAAAAGCATCTGAAATTAAGCTTTCCGTGTGGGATGACGCTCAACAAGATTGGATTATAAACCCAACAGGCATTGATAATGCTGTTAGCGTCTTGTTACCTGAACCAATTAGAATCGGAGCTATGGAAAATGCCGCAGAAGATGCGTCAAAGGCTAAAACATCTACAACTATCGGTAAGCTACTTTCTCAATTTATTGAACCTGTAAAGGTAGCTCATGAACAAGAGCTAAATCAGCATCTATCTGAGGTGAAAAGCCGTATATCATCTGACGGTGATATGCGTTTTGATGAGCTTGATTCAATTGACGCTAGGGTGAATGAGAAAGTGGATAACCTTTTCCCTGGTATGAGTATTAAGCTTCACTTTGAAACCCCTTCATTTGAAGACCTTATCAAAGGTGGAACCATCAAAGTGTATGAAGATGAGCAATGCGGTCGAGACTTCTCATCTTATGGGCATGGCGCTCAGCGCTCAATTCAGATGGCTCTAGTCCAATATCTAGCAGAAATAAAGCGTTCAACTAATGACCAGATAACAAATACTCTTCTATTAATTGATGAGCCTGAACTTTATCTTCACCCATTTGCAATTGAGCAAGTTCGAGAAGCGCTTTTAAAGCTTTCTGAGAATGGCTACCAAGTTTTAATATCTACACATTCAGCTCAAATGGTTACTGCTGAGCATGCAAAAAACACCCTTCTAATCAGAAAGCATCCTGACACTGGCACTTATACTAGAGAGCGTTTATCTGATGCTATTCAGAGTGTGGTTCCAAATTCAAGGCACCMGATGGAACAATTATTCGCCCTGTCACATTCTACACAGGTGCTGTTTGCAGAAAACGTGGTACTAACTGAAGGAAAGACCGAGTTACGATTATTACCGTATATATTTAAAAAAGTATCAGATAAAACTATGGGCCAAGAGAAACACGCTCTGGTTGCCCAGAGCGGCGTTAATGATACGAAAAAGTCGCTTCAAATCCTTGATGAAATGGACTTACCTGCAAAGGCAATAGCAGACCTCGACTACGGCTTAAATGGTGCAATATCCCATGGATTCATTGATAGGGAAGATGACGACGTTTCGGGGATTAAAGATATCTTCATCCGATTATCGCATGAAGGAAAAGTCACGCTAAATGGAAATAATCTGCCAAAAAATGGAATTGTAAAAGCTTCAGAAGCTTTCGAAATCTTAGCAAACGAGCAGGATACCCAACCTTTAATTGACTCTTTGCATAATAAGATGAAACTTGAAAACATTTGGCTTTGGAAAAAGGCGCAATTGAACCTCACCTTGGAATTGATAGCAAAGATGAGCAATCTTGGGCAGCTTTTAAAAACGAAGCTGATGAAATTAGCTTGCAGCAAGTTTGCCCAGACTTCGATGGTATTCAAGAGCTAGTTGCATGGCTTAGAGCGGAGTAAATGCCATTTAACAAACACATCAAGTCGCCCCCTGAAAAGTGGGGGCTTGGACACCAAAACTACGCGGCGATTTAGTTTTGGTGCTTCGCAAAGTTTAAACTAGTCGCCGCTACGTTTTGCGGCCTCTTATGCGGGCGTTAACTGACAATAACAATTTTAGTTCGGAGGTAAAGTTTATGAGTGGTGTAGTTGCAGTTCTCTCTCCGGCACAGCAAGTTCAAGTCATCGACGAACGTATCAAGCCTCGCTTGCGTGAGATCAAGCTTTGCGAGAAAGTAAGTCAACTCATGTTTGATGAGTACTGCGGAGATGGTGTTAAGAGCTTTTCGAATGCGAGCTTAAAATTGAGTGGCAAGGAACTGTATGCCGGTGAGCATTCTCGTGAATTGACGGATCCAATACTAGACAGTGGGATTGCGATGATACGAGTTATGGTTCAATTGCTAGGTATTAGCGTTGATAAAAATGGTAACTTTTATGCTTATGACCCCAAAGATGGGGATATCGTAATGAGTAGTTTTCATCTGACACGTTTGCCTTTGCATACGAAAGCATCTGATTATCTCTCTACCAAAGAAATCGAAGCCCTAAAATTATCTGTTCTAAATGGAAATAAAGGTGTGGCTCATTTAACTATCCATGAGACTAAATCGATCCCATTAGATCAACTTTCACTTGCATGTCGTGTCGTTACTCGACTTGTTGAAGAGCATTTGCTGACACCTATAAGTAATCGTGAAACTGAGAGTACTGTCAGTTAACACATACGAGCCCTTCTCCGGTCAATAGGCAATAGCATTTTTTGGCTGCGCCAGCAGCCAATGCTCTCGAACAACAAAGTCGTCTACTTCGCTCTGTCATTTCCGCCATTAAGTCATTGCTTACGGCAAACACATATAGAAGGTCTCTTACTGCGGTCTCACCGCTGCTGCCTGCCAATCCTGTGAGAGGACCATTAGACATTATGTTTCGTTCCCACGCAGGAGCGTGGGAACGAGTTATGAAGAATGACTTTTCCGTGGTCATCCACTGCGTGAAGAGAAAAGTGGTAGTTGACGAGATCAACGCCACAAAAGAATTGAGTAGACATAGTTACCTCCGGTATTAAAGACCGCACCTAAGTGTGGCAGATCTTCAAGAGGGGGAATCCATGTTATTCGTTAAGCAGCAAAAATAAATAAAGAGGAAACATGTACACTAATATTACTTTCGACTGCGAATGTGGCAGTGTTGTTCGAGAGGGGGCTTTCTACCCAGTACATATCGCAGATACAGAAAAGGAACGAGAGCAGTTTCAAGAAACTGAATCTGAAGTTGAATGTGATAGTTGTGGTAGACCATATCACGTGCTCATAACAGGGAAAACGCATGAAGATCCGCGGCATGCCTGGGGTAGCGAATTAATGACTAAGTTGTTACTTAAGGTTAAAAACCGTGTGTCATGCCATGTTTATTAATTAAAATAAGTGAAAATAAGGGTTCAATTTGTTGATCATTTTCAGTGCGATTTAATGGTCTCCTAACGTTTAGGAGGTTTTAAATGACAGAAGATAAAAGTCCATTTATGCATTTCGTTTCCATTAAAGACATTCGCCAAGAAGGTAAAGTTGAACATACGTTATCAGATATTATTTTGATAACGATTTGTGCGGTGTTGTCTGGTCATGATACCTGGAAAGGCATTAGTGATTATGGACGTAAGCAACGTGATTTTTTATTACGCTTTGGCTTCTCAGGTAAAACATCACCCTCGGCAGATACGATCGCAAGAGTGATGGGAACCATGAGTACAAAAGCNTTACAAAACGCTTTTATTGAATGGATGAAATCATGTCATTAACTAACAGATGGTGAAGTCATTGCCATTGATGGAAAAACACTGAAAGGATCGTATAACAGATCAACAGACCAAGCTGCTATTCATATGGTTAATGCATTCGCAACCGCAAATGGTGTATGCCTTGGACAGTCAAAAGTAGACAGTAAGACGAACGAGATCACTGCCATCCCTAAGCTACTAGAATTGCTCGATATTTCAGGTTGTTTGATTACCATTGATGCCATGGGTTGTCAGCGAAAAATCGCACAAAAAATCATTAATAAAAATGCCGATTACTTGCTCGCTGTTAAAGGAAACCAAGGTAAGTTAGACAAAGCGTTTGATAATTATTACCGGCCTTCAATGCTTCAAAACTTTGATGGTGATAGCTACTCATCACAAGAGAAATCGCATGGACGTTTAGAAACACGATGCGCACTCATCAATACCGATTTAAGTGTATTAGGTGATTTGGCTTATGATTGGCCTGAACTAAAAACGATGGGCATCATGGTGAGTGTTCGACAAGAAGGCAAACACGCCGACGAATCAGATATTTCTGTGCGCTATTATATAAGTTCAAAAGCACTGACAGCGAAAGAGCTTCATGATGCCACTCGCTCGCACTGGTTAATTGAATCAATGCACTGGCAACTCGATGTTGGATTAAAAGAAGACGCCTGCCGAATTAGGGTAGATGACCGAGCTGAAGTTTTTGCACGAATAAGGCAAATGGTTTTGAATTTATTAAAGCAAGAGAAGAGTTTCAAAGCCGGGATTCAACGCAAGCGAATGATGTGTGCGATGGACCAGGAGTACCTGGCGACCGTGCTGGGAAGCCTTTCATGACGCGGATGTTCATGCGTTTTCCGTGGTGCTCATAAAGAATAATGCGTATGACACCGAGTGTGTTGTGAATCATGGTGAAGTACGGGTTGAAATAACAGAGCCACAGCATGAAGAACATGAGTTGCAACTGCTCATCCCAGAAGAAAGCAAGCGAATCAAGTTATTTCGAAAACAGTTAAAATATGTAATGTTGTTGGTAAACTCTGAAGTGGATCCAGAGGCACAATATGCACATCATGTAATGCTTTATAGTCATTTAATAGCTTCAGCTGAGGGGTATCTGTTCTCTACATTTAATCACTATGTGACTAAGTCTGATACGTTACTAAGGCGTCTCGTTGAAAGTGACCCTGAGGTTGCTAAAATGAGGTTTGATCTTTCGGAAATTTTTGTTCGCCAAGAAACACTTAAAGAGACTATAGCTAAGCATCTTAATTCGGTAATCTTTCATAACCTTAAATCTACGACAAAAATGTATGCTAGTGTTTTTGGGTTTGGTTTTGGGGACATATCTTGGTTTTATCGTGCGGTAAGTAATCGACATCATTGCGCTCATCGAGGTGGGTATGACAAAGCGGGTAATCCACTCGATATAAATAAAGAAACAATCATAGAGCTTACGACTAAACTGAGTGATTTGATTGAATCTATTGAAATCCGAGTTGCTGACTTTGATGATGACGGTTTCAGGCTCAAGCCAAGTGGAAAAGTCGCTTAACAATGCAATTAAGTTCGCTCTGGACTTGATCCGTTTTACTGGACACGTATCGACGACCTGAGGAGGCGCGGATTCAACCGCGAAGTGCAACACTCTCGTCTGCAGCCTGGCATAACTTGTTAAACATAACGCGAGGCTGCCTAAAGCCAAGACATTTCCTCGGTCGAGCATTCAAGCGGGCCACAGCTGACATCACCTCTTCTCAGTGATTTTTCTCGTTCCCACGCTCCTGCGTGGGAATGCATATCTAGCTCTTGCTATTATTCAAACACAAACCGCACCATGAACAGTGTAACATTATGCTGCCTAGGGCATTGAACTGGCTTGTTCCCCAAAAGTGACGCTGTCCGCTAGTGTTAGAAAAGGGGGCAGTGCAGTTCGGTGATCTTGTGGCGAACTCTGCCTATGATTCAAATCCATATACATTCCCACGCAAGAGCGTGGGAACGATTTATCCGGTTGGTGTATTGGTCCTTACGCCATCGTCCAGTCAGACAGCGTAGTCTTAATAGTCCGTTTGACGGTGCAACAATGTCGATCAACACTACAAAAAAATTTAGTCGACATGGTTTCCTCCAATATTAAAGGTCGCACCTAACTGTGTTAATATTTATAGGAAATAATATGGAGTTTTAGTAATGCAGGATAGGTTGTGAATTACGAGTGTGAAAATAATAAAATTGATCTAACATCAAAGATTATAAGGCTTATTTTTCAGTTCTTTGTTAGTGCTGGAGTGTTAGTTGTTCTATTCTATTGCGGGAGAATCGGGTATTATCCTACAGGACTTACCGTAGGTGATGGATTGATTTTTGTTGCTGTAGCATTGAGCTTTGGTTTTACTTACTCAATGGTAGTGTTTATGCTTTACTGTACGAGTATAGCACTTACTCCACTATGGCGCTTCTTATCAAAAATATTTATCGCATTAGAAAAGGCCAGAAGGAGATTCGCTAATAATCCAGATGAAGTAACTATTAATAAATTTAGGGAGTTGAAAGGTGACCGTATAAGCATGGCGGTGCTTGGAACTCTAGGCTTGTTAATAATGACTAGGACTGCATTCATTGATTTAGATCTATTTTATGGTTTGTTTTTTCTGTTTTTTTTATCGCGCACATAAGTTTGATGTATGAAAATCTAGACTCGCTAGAAAATCGCTCAAGGATCTCTGGAAATATAAAAGTGATAAAAGTGTTATTGCTTTTAACTTTATACTTTTCTCCGTTAATTGTTGGTGAGTTTAAAGGTGGTATTCTAGAGCAAACTATGCGGCTTATTGGAATAAGAAATGATCATGCTATAGTTAAGTTTGTTGATGGTTATGCTCATTTTGTCGAGTCTAATGTTGACAAAAGAGAGAGTGGGTTATACCCAAGTAAGGTAATATTTAGTGGTTTAGGGACGACTTCAGTTATAGAAATTGATGGTGTGAGGTTTGTGGTTCCAAATGAAAAATACAACATGATTATTGATAGAAATATATTAAAGTTATCAGATTAGCGATTTTTGATTTTTAYTGAGGGTGTTCAATATTTGGTGAGTTGGACGTCTCACAACTTACGTTAGGCTTTWATTATGCTCAACCAGAGAGGATGCATGCACATACCCAAGAATATAGAAATGACTGGCGAGGACGCCATTAAGGCGTTCATTTCCGATTATGGCTTTGGCGTTCTCGTTTCTAACGATTTGAATGCAACACACTTGCCCTTAGTCTATGAAGCAGAGGAAAGGGCGTTAGGTTGTCTTTATGGGCACTTTGGCAAGGCGAATGCGCATTGGAAAGTAACTGAAAATCAGCGTGTTGTGGTTATTTTCAATTGACCGCATTCGTATATATCACCATCCTGGTATAAGACAAAGCCCGCGGTGCCGACATGGAATTATGCGGCTGTGCATTGTTACGGTGTCTTGAAGCTTTTGAGTGACAAAGAAAACGAATGGGCAATGAAGCAGCTTGTGGCGAAGTATGAACCTAGTCTGCTTGATGCACCGGAAACGATGCCAAGCGATTATCAAGCGAAACTGCGCCAGTCAGTCGTGGGCTTTAAAATTGTTGTTGACGACATTCATGCAAAGGAAAAGTTAGGTCAACATCGAAAATCGGACGATCAAACGGGCGTGTTCGCCGCACTCAGTGACAGCACGCATCTAAACGATATCGCCTTGTCGGCATATATGGAAAAACGCAATCTTGGGATCGGTAATAAGTAGCACCTGCCACTCGTGGTGTATTAGCAGCTAGCCGTCGAAGACTCAGGAAGATGAGTACGGCAGCTTCTCTAAAATCTAAAACAAGAAAAACCACTGTAAACACAACATCGATAGTAAGGAGCAAGGATGACTGATGTTTTATCACTCGTTTCAATAGGGTTCGCATTTTTTGTTGTCGCGGTCTCCCCGGGGCCGGCGAACATCTCCAACGCAACCATCGCCATGAGTAAGGGCCGAAAAGTCAGCCTTGTTTACGGCGCAGGGTTATCCATTGGGCTGCTGTTTTGGGGCATTGTCGCCGCCAGTGGCTTGGGTGTGGTGCTACAAGGGTCGGTATATTTACTCATGCTGCTAAAAATCGTGGGTGGCGTTTATCTTCTATGGCTGGCTTACCTTTCTTTTAAATCATCCTTTAATGCCGCCGCGACGGTCTCCACAAACGATAGCCAAGAAGTGGGATACCGAAAATGGTTTGTTCGTGGCGTGGTTTTAAATTCCTCTAATCCTAAAACCGTGGTGGCTTGGATGGCGGCTTTGTCGGTTGGGATGGGTTCAAGCAGCGATGGGCTATTTCTTGTCGCTGCGGTGCTGACTTGTATGCTGATTGGCTTTTTGGTGAATGGGATGTACTCCCTGTTGTTTTCAATCAACGGCGTGATGAACGTCTACCAAAAGGTGGCGCATTGGGTTGAGCGCGTCGTATCTGGGATCTTCGCGCTGGCAGGATTAGGGTTGCTACGTTCCGCCTTTAGCCGCGATCCTGCGTGAGTCGTGACACACAAGGCGCTAGAGTAACGTGTTATTGCTAGGTGCGCGGGACTCAGCCCTTTGATAAAGAAAATTGTCGCGCTATTACTGACGTAATCATGAGTATCGGAACCTCAATAAATGACACTCAGAGCCTTCACTCAATCTGACTATGAGCGATTGATAAACTGGATCGACTCAGACGAATTAAACTACCAATGGGGTGGCCCAACCTTCGATTTTCCGTTAAACGCGCACCAGATCAGCCAGCATTGTGCACAACCCGACGTGTGGCCTTTTATGTTTTCTGTCTCGGGGGAGAGCGCGGGATACGCAGAGTTGGTCAAAACCAGTGAGGATCACTTTCGCATTTGTCGTGTTTTTATCGCTAAGCCGTTTCGCGGTCAAGGCATCGCCAATCAAATGCTCTGCCAGCTTATCCAATTGGCCACGTCAGAATATCGTGCTGACGCGTTATCGCTCGCAGTGTTTGAGCACAACACCGCGGCTAAACGGTGCTATGAGTCATTGGGGTTTGTGGTCACTGCTCGAGAAAGCGGTATGCGTTCATTTCGCGATGAGTCATGGGTATTGCTACGTATGGAAAAGTCGCTCTTATCATCCGATTAACGCTTTACCTCAACCCAACTGGAGGGATTAATCTGGTGCCATTCACATAAGGAGTCGACGATGACATCAGCACCCATGATTGAACAGTATTTACACCGCCTCGCGTTGAGTGAGGCGAAGGGCGTGGCACTGGTCACTGAACTCATTGAAAAGCACTTGGCGCGGTATGCATTCTCTAGCCTCAATGCCTTGGCGGGGCAGCCGCTTTCTTTACAGACGGATGCATTGTTTGAACGGTTGGTGGTGAACCAACAAGGCGGCTATTGCTTTGAGCACAATAAAATTGCCTACCTTGCCCTGAAATATTTGGGGTTTGAAGTGCGCAGTGTGCTGGCGCGGGTGATGCTTAATGGTAAACCCACCAATCCCCGCACTCACCGTATGAATGTGCTTGAACTCGATGGTGAGACCTATCTAGTGGACGTTGGTTTTGGCAATAAAATCCCGCGCGGGTTACTCAATATCAATCAGCGCACCTGCACCATCGGGCACGATACCTATCAAATCACGCGCAATGGCGATGTAGTGATGGTGGTATTACACGAGCCCGAGCAACCGCCATTAACACTGTACGAGGTTGAGCTTTATGATGTGGTAGAAGCCGACTTTGAAGTGGCGCATTTCTATTCTCATCAACACTCCGATGCGGTTTTCGTCAATAACCTTGTGGTGTCGTTGATCACCGCTTCACACCGCTATTTGATTCGTAATCAGCAGTTTTTGGTCTGGGATGCGGCAGGGCACCTTATTACCGATAAAAGCATCGATAGCGTCTAGGCATTAACTCAGCTGGTTTAAATCAAGATAGGCTAGAGACCGCTATCATCACGGCATTCTATGAACGATGTTGAACCTTCAATGAAGATATCTTTTTTGAGCATTATCACAGTATATCGAGTCACGTCAGTGCTATATGCTTGTGACCGACTGCTTATTCAAGTTGATTATAAGTGAAAAGGTTTGTCATGATATCTTTACACTTTAAAAAGCTATTATATAAGCTCAAAATTACTGTCCGCCGGTGAAGAAAGTCGCTCTACCTGCTCTCATTACGGCGTGAGTTTCGGCTCGACATGGTTTTTCTGAGCTGATCAAGTTCAGCTTATTGGTCTAATAGAAGTGTTTACTGCCTAATGAGCTCTCGTTTCGTAGAGAAAAATTTAGCCGAAGGGATACTGAAACTGGTTGGGTACTTATACGCTGATCTACTAGGAGAACCCTATTCTCAATTGTGTGTCATATTGATAGAATACAACCTCTCACCCTGAGCTGTTTTTCCTCATGATGGAGAGTAGGGGATTGATAGCGTTTTCATTCAACTTAATGCAAAAGGATGCTAAAAGTGCAAAAGTTTTATAAGTTTTTTTTGTTTTTTTCTATAACACTTCTCTCTGCTTGTTCGGCCGTTGATACACAACCGGAAAAAGTCAGTTTAGAATCTGATGTTAAAGAGTTCGTGTTTATGAAGGAACTACCCACAGGTGACCCTTTAACTGATGATATGATAAGGGAAGAGCTTAAGAGAGAAATACGAGAGAGTTCTAAATTTAAAGGAATAAGTCGATACTATACTGGGGTTAGTGGTCTTTATGATTTAAAAGGATTAGAGGTAAAATCAAATGATAATAGACTTTTCGTCTCATATGTAAACGGTGAGTATTTTTCTGACACAGACAGCTCTAACACCACGTCTACCTTTGCTAGTTATGAACTCCAAATAGAAGAGCAGGGGGGCCTAAAAACCGTTTCCGTTTTAACTCCACGTTTTATTGAGGTAAAGCCAGGGAACTCCGCAATTTTATTACCAATAAGCCCACTGGTTACAACGCAAGAAGCGAAAGATGACATTGAAAGAATAAACTCTAGGATTCATCCTGAATTTGATGGGTTTAAAGAATTCTCGGGTGACTTTAACGTTAAGTATAACGATGAGTCTGTATATGCGAATTTTACGCGCATACTAGGCGAGTATCAGTATAACGATGAGAAAGTTAAAAAGTATGACATACAAAAAGGTAAGCTTTTTGAGTTGGGTGATGATGGGGATAGCTTTCCAGTAAAAATAACCGTTTTCCCGTATAGAAATGGGTCGAAAGTAGTGTATAAGTTTAGAGCTCCATTTGTTTTGAAAAACGATGGAACCACGACTTTCGATGAAGATAAAGTAGAAAAGTATATTGATAGAATAAAAGAAGTGGCAAAAGACTAAATTTTTAATGTTTTTGCCAACGGGGCAGTATCCGATTACATTGCTTAGTGGACTGGCCCGTTTTTTCTTTTTATTAAAAGAGGAAGTGAAGTTAGTAAGATATTTTAATAATTCAGCGTTCGTGTGATCTAGCCTCGTGTCTTGAGGGATTAATCTGGTGCCATTCACATAAGGAGTCGACAATGACATCAGCACCCATGATTGAAGAGTATTTACATCACCTCGCGTTGAGTGAGGCGAAGGGCGTGGCACTGGTCACTGAGCTTACTGAAAAGCACTTGGCGCGGTATGCATTCTCTAGCCTCAATGCCTTGGCGGGGCAGTCGCTTTCTTTACAGACGGATGCTTTGTTTGAACGGTTGGTGGTGAACCAACAAGGCGGCTATTGTTTTGAGCACAATAAAATTGCCTATCTTGCCCTGAAACATTTGGGGTTTAAGGTGCGCAGTGTGCTGGCGCGGGTGATGCTTAATGGTAACCCTACCAATCCCCGCACTCACCGTATGAATGTGCTTGAGCTCGATGGCGAGACCTATCTAGTGGACGTTGGTTTTGGCAATAAAACCCCACGCGGGTTACTCAATATCAACCAGGGCACCTGCAATATCGGGCACGATACCTATCAAATCACGCGCAATGGCGATGTAGTGACGGTGGTATTGCACGAGCCCGAGCAACCGCCATTAACACTGTACGAGGTTGAGCTTTATGATGTGGTAGAAGCCGACTTTGAAGTGGCGCATTTCTATTCTCATCAACACCCCGATGCGGTTTTCGTCAATAACCTTGTGGTGTCGTTGATCACCGCTTCACACCGCTATTTGATCCGTAATCAGCAGTTTTTGGTCTGGGATGCGGCAGGGCACCTTATTACCGATAAAAGCATCGATAGCGTCGAGGCATTAACTCAGCTGGTTCACGAGGTGTTTTTATTGCAACCACCCAAAGCAGTGTTGGAAACCGCATTTGCGCAGGTAGCGGCCAACGCGGCGGCGTAAAAAACGATACGCAACTTTGTGTATTAAGCAAAAAGCCAGCACATTGCTGGCTTTTTGGTTTGTGAGTCGTTTATCGGTGTGACGTTAACCCTGCAAAACATGCATGAGCATTTTGATGCTGAGCAAGAGGGATAACACGCCCAATGTCTTTTTCAGTTTATCGGCGGGCAAGCGTGCGGCACAGGCGACACCCAGTGGTGCCGAGAAGTAACTGGCGAGCGAGAACAGCACCACCGCGGGAAGGTAAATATAGCCAAATGTGAGTTGCTCCGGTGTGGTGTTTTCCCAGCCGTTGAGCAAATACCCCAAGGTGCCCGTGATGGCGAGTGGAAACCCAATCGCTGCCGAGGTGCCAACCGCGTTTTTTACTGCTAAGTTTTGGCCGATTAAATAAGGGACGATCAYGCCGGCGCCGCTGACTGAGACGAGGGCAGAAATGGTACCAATCAGTGTACCGACCGCGACATTGCCTGCCGGTTTGTGTGGCGTTAAGTTGGCTTGTGGGCGTTTGGGTTGGAACATTTTGTAAGCCACATAAAGCATAAACAGACTAAAAAAGAGAGCGAGCGCCACACCGTTGACAGCCGCGGCTATGGTGGTGGCGATAAAGGTGCCGGCCATCACACCGATCGCCATGTTAGTGGCAAGTGATGTATGGACATGGCCTTTGGCATAATGGGCACGCATACTACTGAAGGTGGTGAACACCATCGCGGCCATTGAGCTCCCGAGCGCCATATGGACGACGTGTTGGTCGCCAATCCCTTGCGCCGCAAACAATAAGGTAAAGGCTGGCACCGTTAGCCCACCTCCTCCGACACCCACCAAACCGGCAATAAAGCCGACCCCTATTCCTAATAACGCGTAATAAATGGCGAATGTTACGTCGATCATCGACAGTTCCTTTCTTTTGCTAACCACAAGACTTCACTGTAGGGTGTTATTGTATTGGCATGTTAATGCGCTTTGGCCTAATAATAATGAAATATGGCCAAGTAGGGAGAGCGGTATGGGCGTTTGGGAGACAAGTGAAAGAGCGTCAGGCGCGGCGCTGATCACCTGTTCGTGGTCACGTGAGGCTGATACTGGTAAAAGAGACACAAAGCGGTATCACTGGCACACGCACCATAGAGGGCAGCTTTTATGTGTGCAATCGGGACTGGTGCAGATAAAAACGGCTGAGGGCACATGGGTGTTACCACCGTCTCGCGCTGGCTGGATCCCTCCCAACGCGAAACACAGCGTGCTTTTTTGTAATGCGGTGAGCGGCTATTCGGTGTTACTTTTACCTGCCGTATGCCAGTCGTTGCCGAATCGCCCCCAAGTGGTCGGGTTGAATCAAATGCTGGAGTCGATGGTGGTGCGAAGCGCGGGATGGGATCAAGCGCAGCTCACTGCGGAGAACCGACGCATTGCTGATGTGATCATTGATGAAATCCGCACTGCAGAGGCTGAAGCGCTTTATCTACCGATGCCAACTGATCCGCGATTAGTGCGCGTTGCCGAGGCGATTTTACGTCACCCAGATAGCAAAAATACTGCGGAGCAGTGGGCTGAAGTGGGGGCATTGTCAGCCCGAACACTGCGACGTTTAATGCCGGCCGAAACCGGCCTGACCTTTGTGCAATGGCGAAACCAAGCGCAGTTGAATCACGCATTAGCACTATTGGCGCAAGGTGAACGGGTGGGCGATGTGGCCTTTGCGTTAGGCTACGCGACCCCCAGTAATTTTATCGCCATGTTTAAAAAGGCAATGGGACATCCCCCGGCCTATTATTTTTCTGGCTCACAGCGTAAGGACGTGCGATGAACATAAAACGATGGTTGATGGTAATGGCTTGGCTGGCATTGTCCTTCACTGTGAGTGCCAAGGAATTTGCAGCCAGTGGTTTGGCTTCACAGACGGTGTTTAACCCCGAGCGTGAATCGACGATCGAGGTGGATATTTGGTATCCCACCACATTGGATTCAACCCATTTTGAGTTCGGCAAAAACAAAGTATTTGTAGGGACGAAAACCAACCGGAATGCGCCGGTTGCGTCGGGCAAACACCCTGTTGTGCTGTTGGCACATGGCGGCATGCGTGCATCGCCCTTCCACGCGGGGTGGGTGGCGTCCGGTTTGGCCAAAGCGGGATTTATCGTGGTGGTGCCGCAGCAACTTGGGTTTTCGGCCGCGAATGTTACGTCGGCACCAAGTGAGTTGTGGTTGCGGCCGAGCGATCTATCAATCAGTTTGACGCATCTCATAGATACCGCGCCGTTTAAGCAGGCTATCGATACTGACCATGTGTATGGGGTTGGGTTTTTCTTGGGCGGCACGTCCATGCTGTCACTGGCGGGGGCGAGGTTTGAGCCGGCACTTTACAAGCAATCTTGCGCACAGGAAGAGGTGAATATTGATTGCCAATGGCTCCAGAAAAACAAGGTGGATTTGAGCAAGGTGTCTGAGTCCATGCTTAGCCGCACCAATCACGATGATCGTGTCAAAGCCATTGTGGCGATTAATCCTGAATTAACCAAAACATTGGATGCACAGAGTCTTGGTGACATCAAGGTGCCCGTGAAATTGATGGATATTCGTGGCCGTCATGCTGCGCTGCCGGAACTGGAGGTCGCTGAGTCTATTGCCGCGATTCCGAATATGACGCTAATGAAAACGCCGCATACCACTATTTTTAGTGCGTTTAGTCGCTGTACGGCAAAAGGTGTGCAGATATTAGCATTGGAAGGGGAAGGCCATCTTTGCCAAACGTCAGCGCAACAATCCCGAGAAGAGGCGCACAGGCTGATTATGAACGCGATTACCCGCTTTATTGATCACCAATGACGGGCTGATTGGTGCATATGTGCAAGGTCGTCACGAACACAGAACACAAAAAAACCAGCTCATTGGCTGGTTTTTTTAAATCGGTCACTCGGCAGATTAGTCTTGGAAAAGGCCGAGGTTTTCTTTGGCGTAGGCTTCAAACTCGGTAAAGCCGCCAACGTGCTCTTGGTCAACAAAGATTTGTGGCACGGTTTCAACCGGCTTGCCGACGGTTTTTTCTAGATCGGCTTTGCTGATGCCTTCTGCATGGATATCAACATAACGGTAGTTGAAATCGTCACGGTTTGTTTTTAGCTCTTCCGCGAGGTCTTTAGCGCGAACACAGAATGGGCAGCCGGGGCGACCAAAAATCACGACGAACATATTCATCTCCTTTAGCGTTAATGGTCTTACTATGCCTGATGGGCGCGCGTTAGAAAAGATGAATTTCCCTCTCGCACCAATAGGAAAAACCGATGATAAGCGTCAAGGCGTGCCAGTGCGTGGGGTCACGTGCTTGTGGGGTGAGTGGGACATAAAGCGCCAGAGCAGGGTGATTGCTTCGCTGAGTATAAAGGTGTAAAACCATCAAGTCCCGCTTTTACGGCTCAACGTCAAATAAGGAAGCACAATGAATCCAACGATTGAGACACTTCTTTCTCACCGCTCTATTCGCAAATTTACTCAAGATGCCATTTCTCCCGAGCAATTAACCCAGATTATTGATGCGGCGCGCGCGGTATCCAGCTCAAGCTTCTTACAGTGCACCAGCATTATCCGTGTGACGGACAAAGAAAAACGACGCTTATTGGCAGAATATGCAGGCAACCAAGCGTATGTGGCCGATTGTGCCGAGTTCTTAGTGTGGTGTGCGGACTTCCATCGTCACGAGCAAATCAACCCTAATGCCAAATTAGGCTTTACCGAGCAGACGCTTATCGGTGCGATTGATGGCGCGATTATGGCGCAAAATGCGATGGTGGCAGCGGAATCGATGGGCCTTGGCGGCGTATATATCGGTGGCTTACGCAATCAGCCGGAAAAGGTGGCCGAGTTGTTGGCGATGCCGAATCACGTGATGCCTTTGTTTGGTATGTGCTTGGGTGTGCCAGCGCAAGACCCCGAAACCAAGCCTAAATTACCTGCACAGCTTTTGGTGCACGAGAACAGCTATCAAGCCATCGATGAGGCGGCGCTAAGCGACTATGACAACCAAGTGCGCGAGTATTATCAAACGCGCACGGGCGGCAATAAAGACATGAGTTGGAGCGAGCAGATCTCCGCCACGTTAGAAAAAGAAGCGCGTCCGTTTATGAAAGACTTTCTGCACAGCAAAGGGTTTAGCATCCGTTAAGAGAGCGCCTAAACGTGATGGATAAAAAAGCAGCGTTTTGCTGCTTTTTTATTATTTATCGCCTCAGCTTGTCCAGTTTGCTATCTGATTTGATGGATTTATTGTCTAATCCTGCCTCTAAGCGCTAAAACCTATTTACATCTGTCCTGTAAACCGTAATATTGCCGCGTTTTTGCGCGTGATAATCACTTTTATCTGACACTATCCGCGCTCATTTTCAACATTAAATTGTTTTTATACGAAGTAGGGCTCTGATGGAAAACAAACTGGCAAATCCTGCTCCTTTGGGGTTGATGGGTTTCGGAATGACCACGGTATTATTGAACATTCATAATGCGGGTTTTTTCCCTATCGATAGCATGATCTTGGCGATGGGCATTTTTTATGGTGGCTTGGCGCAAGTGATTGTCGGCATCATGGAATTCAAAAAGGGCAATACCTTTGGTACCACGGCATTTACCTCTTATGGCCTGTTTTGGCTGACGCTAGTAGGGCTAATCGTCATGCCAGAAATGGGGATTGCTCAACCGAGCCCAGCCGGCTTTATGGGTTGGTACTTGGTGATGTGGGGTGTGTTTACCGGCTTTATGTATATCGGTTCACGCCGTTACTGCCTAGCTAAGCAGTTTGTCTTTGCTAGCTTGACCGTACTTTTCTTCTTGCTGGCAGCGCGTGATTTTACCGGTAGTGCACTGATTGGCACCATTGCAGGCTTTGAGGGCATTGTGTGTGGCTTGAGTGCGATTTACTTCGCGATGGCGCAGGTGCTTAACGAAGAGTACGGCCGTACTGTGTTGCCCGTTGGTGAGCAAAAAGCAACGCTAGCGCCGCAAACGGCGTAAACGTCTGATACTAAACGCCTGGTACATTGTTGAGATCTAAAAAAGCTCGGCCATCAGAGGCCGAGCTTTTTTTATCCGCGATTAAGCCTGACAGTGAAGGATTAACACATCACTTTCACGGCTAACCCACCTTGTGAGGTTTCGCGGTATTTGGCGTTCATGTCTTTGCCGGTTTCCATCATGGTTTCAATCACTTTATCCAGTGATACACGCGGCTCTGACGAACGTTGAAGTGCCATGCGTGAGGCATTAATGGATTTCACCGCGGCAATGCCGTTGCGCTCAATGCAAGGCACCTGTACTTGCCCGGCAACCGGGTCACAAGTGAGGCCTAAGTTGTGCTCCATAGCGATTTCGGCCGCCATACAAACTTGGTGCGGGCTACCGCCCATCAGCTCAGCGAGGCCAGCGGCGGCCATAGAGCAGGCGACGCCCACTTCGCCTTGGCAACCGACTTCGGCACCTGAGATAGAGGCGTTTTGCTTGTACAAACCACCAATCGCGCCGGAGGCGGCAAAAAACCGGGTGTAGATTGACTTATCAACCGGCTCGATAAATTTGTCGTAGTAGGCCAGCACCGCGGGAATAATGCCACATGCGCCATTGGTGGGCGCGGTCACCACGCGGCCACCGGCAGCGTTTTCTTCGTTAACGGCAAAGGCAAACATGTTCACCCAATCGACCACGGCCATGGGATCAATGTTATATTTTTCGCTGGTTTTTAATTGGTGACGCAAGGCGGCAGCACGGCGCGGCACACGCAGCGGGCCAGGTAACACGCCTTCGTTTTCCATCCCGCGCGCCATACACGCCTGCATGGTTTTCCAAATGTCAGCGAAGTAGGTATCAATCTCGTCCTGGCTGTGCATGCTGCGCATGTTGGCCATCACCAAGCCGCTGATCGAAAAACCGGTTTCTTGGGTGAGTGCCAGTAGGCCGTCAGCGCTATTGAAGTCGTAAGGGACTTGCACCGCTTGCATGGCAGGCTGACCAAACTCGGCTTCTTCAACAATAAAGCCACCGCCAATCGAGTAATAGGTTTTACTCAGTACACACTCATCGCCTTGCCAGGCATGGATTTGCATGCCGTTCTCGTGCAGTGAGAGGTTAGAGGTATGAAAGTTCATCCCTCCATCACGCGGGAAGGCGACGGCGTGCTGTTGCTCACCCAGTGGCAATTGCTCTGTCTCTTCTACCCGCTTAATAAAGCGGGGAATAGAATCGATATCAACGGTTTCAGGGCTGTTGCCTGCTAAGCCCATAATCGTGGCGATGTCGGTGTGATGGCCTTTACCGGTGAGTGACAATGAGCCGTATACGTCAACCGTGACGCGATCGACGTCGGTTAAACGCTGACTGGCGGTGAGCTCATCAACAAAGCACTTGCCCGCTTTCATTGGGCCAACCGTATGAGAACTGGATGGGCCAACGCCAATCTTAAAAATGTCAAAAACACTGATCATGTGTCTACCTCAGTCAATGCCCTAAGGGCAATGGATTTAGTGTTTACGCCATCCGTCCATGGTATTGACTGTGATGGCAAGCGCACGCTCGCCATAATGAAAAGGAGCAGCCTTCACTGCTCCTTGTTATCCGCAAACATCGATGGATGCGGTGGGCATAGAGCCCAACGCAGCAGTCCTATAGCGCCTGCTGCGCGCGCTGTGTTCGATTAAGCAAAACGGCTGATTCAGAATCGTTAGTGATTAAGAGATCATGCTGTACGTAATCGCGGAAATTGCCACCAGCCCCATAATCAGAACAAAGGCGTTGCTGATTGTACCTGAATATTTCTGCATTGCTGGCACGTTTTTCACGGCATACATTGGCATAATAAACAGGATAGTGGCAATGATTGGGCCGCCAAGTGATTCAATCATCCCCAAAATGCTTGGATTTAGGGTGGCGACTAACCAAATGGTCAGGATCATGAATACCACGGTGAACACGTCGATTTTTTTGCGATCAACGGGTTTCCCCATGCTGCGCAGCGCTTTGGTGGCAATTCCGTTCAGGCCTTCACGTGCGCCTAGGTAGTGACCAAAGAACGAGGACACAATCGCGACAAAGGCCACCAATGGACCCAAGAAGGAAATGAACGGGCTTTCATGCTTGTTGGCCAAATAAGAAAGGATTGCGATGTTTTCCGCTTTTGCCGCTGCCAAATCCGCTGGCGTGAGGGACAGCACGCAAGAGAAGACAAACAGCATCACGAAACCGACCAACATGGCGGCCGAGCGCATCAGGATCTGACCAGACTTGTATTCCGCTTCGTCGCCATGGTCACGACGCTGTGCCAATGAGAAAGACGAAATGGCCGGGCTGTGGTTAAACGCAAAAACCAGTACCGGAATCGAAATCCAAAGGGTAATGGCAAAGTCACCGGCAGACGGGACTTGCGATAGCGCCGCGGTGTTCCACTCTGGGATCAGGTAGATGGACATAAAGACCAAAATACCAACCAGCGGATAGACCAAAAACTGAGTGACACGCAGCATCATTTTTTCGCCCAGTAGCATCACCGACATCATGCCGAGAATAAGCGCTAGCGAGAGGATCGCACGTGGTGGCGACGCCATGCCAAGCTGGTTGACCAAGAAGGAGTCGACGGTGTTGGTGATCCCGACGCCGTAGATCAACACAATCGGATAGATTGCAAAGAAGTACAGCAAGGTGATCAGTTTGCCCGCGCCAACACCAAAGTGCTCTTCAACCACTTCGGTAATGTCGCTGCCTGCATTTTTAGAAGATAAAACAAAACGAGAGAGGCCGCGGTGGGCAAAGAAGGTCATTGGGCCAACAAGCAAGGTCATGACCACGAGAGGCCAAAAGCCGCTCATGCCTGCGTTGATCGGAAGGAAAAGAATACCCGCGCCAACCGCGGTGCCAAAAAGGGAAAGCGCCCAGGTTGTATCTTGTTTGGTCCAGCGCGGGCGCGACGTTGCACTGGTACCAGTCGTCGAGGTTGTTTGCATAACAATACTACTCACATTGTAGGGAACAGGAATCAGGGAAGGCGAATTCTGGCGATTTCCACAGAGAAAACCAAGAGCTAGATCGCTATATGAAAAGCAGTGCGCAGACTATTGCATCAAAATGTGATGACTATCAATAACGGAGAGCGGATTGCGCTTCTATATAGGCATGGATGTATAGATATTTGTTGGATAAATATGCATCAAAGTGCGTCTAAGTCCCTATTGACCACATGGTTATGAGCGGGTTGACGAGTGGTTACCCGAGGGTGAAAACAATGTTAGCTGGCTGATTAATGCGCGAAGTAATTGCGCAGTGGCACCCCAAACCAGTCTGTCTTGGTGATAAAACGCACACACAGGGTGCCACTGGCCATACAGTAGGAAAGACTGTTCGCGAATATGCCCGGGACGGCAAAGGGTATCTAACGGTACTTCAAAGCAGGCAGCGACTTCATTGTCATCAAGATAAGGTTGGTAATCCGGTGCTACCCACGCGAGGACGGGATGAATGTAGTAGCCGGTGACGGTGGGAAGCGGGCACAGGTGGCCAATAATCGCGTCAGGGGCAACGCGAATCCCGGTTTCTTCCCACATTTCCCGCGTGGCGGTGTCGGTATTATCTTTATCGGATGGCTCTCGCTTGCCGCCAGGGAAACTGACTTGGCCAGGATGATGTTTTAGGTGACTCGCGCGCTGGGTTAACACCAGTTGAATCCCGTTTTCACGTGGCACTAAGCCAATTAATACCGCGGCAGGTTGAAAATCGGCGCCTCCCAATATCCTGGGTGAGAGGCGAACGCGGTTTAAAATGCGACTGTCGTGGCGCGCCAGCGGGGTTAACGAAAAAGCCCGGGTGACATCCGCGGGCGATAAGGGGTGGCCTGGCGCGTCACTGATGGGTTGAGGATGAGTCGAGGACGCAGACCAAGAGGCGGCTTTCGCGCGTAACGTACAGCGGATAGGCGTGATATAAGCATGCTCTTCGGCGATTAGCGTCATCGTGACTCCGTTAAATCAGTTAAAGGGGCTGCCAAGCTGTCATCGTCTG
Source organism: Salinivibrio siamensis (assembly GCF_001996005.1). Classification (GTDB taxonomy): domain Bacteria; phylum Pseudomonadota; class Gammaproteobacteria; order Enterobacterales; family Vibrionaceae; genus Salinivibrio; species Salinivibrio siamensis. The sequence continues at coordinate 66,936 of NZ_MUFB01000018.1, forward strand.
CCAGCACGGGGAGAATGTGGCTGACTTTGTCGAGCGTCTCTTGGTACTCGGCATCTGCCTTGCTATCAGCAACCAAGCCACCGCCCGCCCACACGTGCAGTTGACCTTGATGACCGACCAGGGTGCGAATGGTAATACTTGAATCCATGCGACCACAGCGGCTGAGGTAGGCAAAACTGCCGCAATAAATATGGCGACGGTGTGGCTCAAGCTCTTCAATTATTTCCATTGCGCGTACTTTGGGTGCCCCGGTAATCGAGCCACCGGGAAACGCCGCGCGAAGCAGATCGAGGCCAGTTTTGTCTTCGGGGAGCCTACCTGTGACCGTACTCACCATATGGTGCACGGCAGGAAAACTCTCTATATCAAAGAGTTTAGGCACAGAAACCGAACCTGGCGAGGCAACTCGGCCAATATCGTTCCTGAGCAAATCGACAATCATCAAGTTTTCAGCACGATCTTTTTCCGCCGATTTCAGTGCCTGAGCGCTGTCTGCATCTTGTTGCGGATCGGTATAGCGAGGGCGCGTGCCCTTGATAGGTTTGGTTTCAATCTGTTGGTTGTGTAGCGAGAGAAAGCGCTCGGGCGAGACCGATAAGATGGCGCTGTCTGCTAAGCGGATAAAGCCAGAGAAGGGGGCACCATTGCGGGTGGCCAGTTTACGATAGGCGTGCCATTCATCCCCTTGATAGTGGGCGGAAAAGCGTTGAGCTAAGTTGATTTGGTAGCAATCCCCGGCATGTAAATAGGCTTGCACTTGGGCAAATTTTTGCTGGTATTGCGCCTCGGTCATGTTCGCGCGCCAGCGTTCGGTGAGTGCAAACGATGGACGGGACGGTGCAGCTTGATGAGTGAGCCATTGCCAGCGCTGATCGCTATCAGGGGCAATCACCACCGCTTGATGCTGGTGATGATCAATCACCACTGCCCAGTCGTAGAGGCCAACCGCCATGTCAGGGACATTGAGCTCGTCTTTAGCCCGCGTGGGTAGGGTTTCAACACAGCGCCCTAAGTCATAACCAAAATATCCAAGGGCACCGCCGGCAAACGGCCAGGGGGCGATTTCAGAAACCGCCGGTAAGAGCTGTGCTTGTAATTGTGCGACCCAGTGAAACGGATCGTGATCGTCAGTGGTGGTGTGCCCATCGGGATAACGCGTGGTCACTTGGTTGTGGCGCGCGGTCACCGTGGCGATGGGATCGGCGACCAGGATATCGAAGCGACTATCTGGATGTGTCCGTGTGGCCGAGTGGAGCAACATCGCCCAGGGCTGATGAGCTATCTTATCAAACAGGGTCAACGCAAGATCCGGGGCGTAGTCGATTGGCGTGGTAGTGAGCTTCATGGCGTTTTGTGGTTGCATTCTTCTTTTTGTGATCACGGTTAAGACGCCGTGTGGCGCGCAGATAGCGCTAAGCGTATCATAGCTAGGCCTTTTCCGGCACGAGCAACAATAAAAGACGAGGCGAGGTTGCTGTCAACCATCGACTTCTCTCATCACAGAGCAGTAAAACTGCCTAGCCAAACGATAATAACGAGGGGAAGGCTTCCCCAACACTGGATACCCGCTTTGGGTCCTGCAAATGACACCAGAGGCAATGATGACCACTATTAAACAGCAAGACGTGATCGAAAGCGTTGCAGATGCCCTGCAATATATCTCTTACTACCATCCTCTTGATTTTGTTCAAGCCCTTGAAAAAGCCTACAACAAGGAGCAAAGCCAAGCGGCGAAAGATGCCATCGCGCAAATTTTGATTAACTCGCGAATGTCGGCCGAGGGCAAGCGCCCGATTTGCCAAGACACGGGTATTGTCACCTGTTTTGTCAAAGTAGGGATGGCCGTACAGTGGGACCGCCACGATATGACGGTGCAGCAAATGGTGGATGAAGGGGTGCGACGTGCGTACACCAATCCTGACAACCCGTTGCGTGCCTCTGTGGTGGCTGATCCGGCAGGTAAACGCCAAAACACTCGTGATAACAGCCCTGCGGTGGTGCACATTGATATGGTGCCAGGCGACACCGTGGATATTCAAATCGCCGCGAAGGGCGGTGGCTCTGAAAACAAAACCAAAATGGTGATGCTCAACCCATCGGATGATGTTGCCGAGTGGGTAGAAAAAACGTTGCCTGCAATGGGCGCGGGTTGGTGTCCACCGGGCATGCTGGGTATCGGCATTGGCGGCACGGCAGAAAAAGCCGCGGTGTTAGCCAAAGAATCACTGATGGAGCACATTGACATTCAAGCGCTTATCGAGCGTGGTCCAAGCAATGCCGATGAAGCGCTGCGCCTCGATATTTTCAATCGTGTGAACAAGCTGGGCATCGGTGCCCAAGGGCTGGGCGGTTTAACCACGGTGGTGGATGTCAAAGTGAAAACGGCTCCGACCCATGCGGCGTCTAAACCTGTGTGCTTAATTCCGAACTGTGCCGCCACACGTCATGTTCACTTTACACTTGATGGTACCGGGCCTGCCGAGTTGGCACCACCAAAACTGGAAGAGTGGCCGCAAGTCACTTGGGAAGTCGGCGAGAATGTACGTCGTGTCAACCTGGATACGGTCACCAAAGAAGACGTGCAAAGCTGGCAAACCGGTGAAACCGTGCTTTTATCAGGCAAGATTCTGACTGGACGCGACGCCGCACACAAACGCTTGCAAGAAATGCTGCGCAATGGCGAAGGCCTTCCCGAAGGCGTCGACTTTAACGGTCGCTTTATCTATTACGTGGGTCCTGTCGATGCGGTAGGCGATGAAGTGGTTGGCCCAGCAGGCCCTACCACGTCGACCCGTATGGATAAGTTTACCGATATGATGCTCGCCGAAACCGGCTTGATGGGCATGATTGGTAAAGCCGAGCGTGGCCCGGCGGCGGTCGAGTCAATCAAAAACCACAAAGCCGTGTACTTGATGGCGGTTGGCGGCGCGGCCTATTTGGTTTCAAAAGCGATTAAGCACGCACGTGTGGTGGCGTTTGAAGATTTGGGAATGGAAGCCATCTACGAATTTGACGTGGAAGACATGCCGGTCACGGTGGCCGTCGACGCGCAAGGACAAAATGCGCATCAGATTGGTCCAGACACCTGGAAGGTGAAGATAGCCGAAATGGATGACTAACCCGTTAATGGTGCCTGTTTGGCTTAACGCCTGCTTGCGTTAGCAAGAAGGCGTTGAGTCGGGCAGCGTATAAGTGGATAGAAACCATAAAAAAATGCGCCAAATTGGCGCATTTTTTGTTTAACGATGTTGCCCGTTTGGGCATCACTGCGTGGGCTAGGCCACTTCCTCTTCTGCAAGGTCGAACGAGGCAGCAATCAGGTTACGCGTGTACTCGTTTTGTGGGTGATGGAAGATTTCCTCTGGGGTACCGGCTTCCATGACTTTCCCTTTTTGCATCACCATCACGCGATCGGATAGGGCACGAACCACACTCAAATCGTGGCTGATAAACAGATAACCGATGTTATGGCGTTTTTGGATATCTTTCAGCAAGTCGATGACCGTCAGCTGCACGGAGCGGTCCAGTGCCGAAGTTGGCTCATCCAGCAAGATAAACGCAGGGTTCAAAATCAACGCACGTGCTATCGCGATACGCTGACGCTGACCGCCGGAGAACTCGTGCGGATAACGGTTGATCGCTGAGGTATCTAGACGTACCTCATACAGTGCATCTTTCACCCGCTCGAGACGTTCTTTTTTGCTCAACTCGGGGAAATGCGTGCGCAAGCCTTCGGCAACAATTTCACCGACTGTCATGCGTGGCGACAAAGAGCCAAATGGGTCTTGGAACACCATCTGCATATCGCGGCAAAGCGCTTTGTTCTCGCTGTTTTTGATCCCGTGAATATCTTGGCCTTTAAAGCAAACGCGACCTTCAGCGACGGGTAACAGGCGCATAATGGCGCGGCCTAGGGTCGATTTCCCTGAGCCAGACTCACCGACAATGCCCAATGTCTCACCACGGCGCAGTGATAAGCTGATATCGCTGACCGCCTCGAAATAGCGTTTGTTGCCACCAAAGAAGTCTGCCCCCAAGAAGTACTTGATGGTGACGTTATCCACCGTCAGCAAGTTTTCTGCATCGTCCTGCGGGGCTTCTTTGCGGCCACGCGGCACGGCGTCGATCAGCATCTTGGTGTAATCTTTTTGTGGATTTTCGAACAGGGCTTGGGTGTCGTTGGTCTCGACCACTTCACCCTTGCACATGACCACCACACGATCGGCCAGGTGTTTCACCACGCCGAGGTCGTGCGAGATAAACATGATGGCCATGCCCATTTTTTGCTGGAGCTCACCAATCAGATTAAGCACTTCCGCTTGCACCGTGACGTCAAGGGCGGTGGTTGGCTCGTCGGCAATCAACAAATCCGGTTCGTTAACCAGTGCCATGGCAATCATGATGCGCTGAAGCTGACCGCCAGAAAACTCGTGCGGATACTTCTCTAGCGCGCTGGTAGGGTTAGGCAAGTGAACCAGGTTTAACAAGTCGATGATGCGCTGTTTTGCCTTCTCAGCAGTGGTGCGATGGTGACACTGAATCGCTTCGGTTAACTGCTCGCCAACACGCATGTAAGGGTTAAGCGAAGTCATCGGCTCTTGGAAGATCATGGCGACACGATCGCCGCGCATCTTCTGAATTTGCTTGGTGGATAGCGTCAAGACATTGGTGTCATTAAAGGTCACTTTAGAGGCCGGCTTAACTAATGCGTTATTGGGGAGCAGCCCCATCACGGCGCTACTAGAAACCGATTTTCCTGACCCTGATTCACCAACGATTGCCACGGTTTCACCGGGCATGATGTCAAAACTAACATTTTTAACGGCATCGACCATGCCGTCGTTGGTCGTAAATGACACACTCAGGTTTTCGACACTGAGAAGTGGCTTAGAAGCAGATGAAGACATCATCACCTCACTGGTTGATTATTCGACGTCACGAGTTCACCAATAGCCATAGACGCTGAATGCGCTCAGTATCGTTGGCACGGCAGATACTCGATGATTTGGATGGTCGCCTGCGATTTATGCGCAAACGCCCGTCATTCGTGTTGGGTTGGTCATTGTTGGCCGGAGCCACAATGCACGCCCTGATGCGGATATCAGCCAGCTGGAGCGTTTCATCAAAGGCCAAAACAGGCATGATGAACAGCTTGCGCCAGTGGAAGAGGTAGGATACGAGTGTCGCGATAACCGAAAGACGCTTAAGGTTACCTCTCCTTGCGAACACAGCTTTTCAACATCATCCGGTGTTGAAACCAAGCAGCGTGAATATCCATATATCACCCACACAATATACGATTCGGATATAAAAGCAAATCGTTATTGCGCGCAAGGTTTGTGATGCCAGAGTTTGACCTGTCAGACAAAAACACCCTTGTTGACGCGTTATACAGTGAAATATCTGTCTTGTGCGCGCGACACATAGTCGCGCGCCTATGCAATGACTTACTGACGGTCGAACTCAAGGCGCGTTGAATAGCGTTCGTCGCTGTGTTGACCGTGCTCAAAGGCAATTTGGCCATTGACGATAGTCATATCAATGCTAGAGCCGAAAGTGTGGCCGTCAAACGGTGACCATTGGCATTGGTAGAAGAGGTTATCTTGACCAACCGTCTGGGTTTGGTTGAGATCCACCAGCACTAAATCGGCCCAATACCCTTCACGGATAAAGCCGCGATCTTTCACCTGATAGCGAACTGCAGGGGCGTGTGCGACTTTTTGCACCACCAAAGGCAAATCGAAGATACCACGATGATAAAACTCTAAGGCCACTTGTAACGCATGTTGCACAAGTGGCAGGCCAGCCGGCGCGTTGAAGTAGCTGTTTTGCTTTTCTTCAAACGTATGGGGGGCATGATCGGTGGCAATCACATCAATCACGCCGTCTTTGACCGCTTGAATCAGTGCCTGCTGATGGTGAGCTTCTTTGATCGCTGGGTTACATTTGATCAACGTGCCTTTTGTCGCGTAATCATCTCGGTTGAAAAACAGGTGATGGACACAGGCTTCAGCAGTGATCTGCTTTTGCTGCAGGGCTTCGAGCGTTTTGGCTGGCTCAAACTGATACAGTTCATCTTCGGTGGTCAAGTGCAGCACATGCAAACGGGTGCCGTGCTTTTTAGCGAGGTTAACCGCCAGCTGGGATGATTTAAGGCACGCTTCTTTAGAGCGAATGTGCGCGTGGGCATCAATCGGCACATCTTCACCATATTTCTCGCGATAGATGCTCTCGAGTTCGCTGATCATGGGAGTGTCTTCGCAGTGGGTGGCGATGAGCGTGGGACAATCAGCGAAAATGGCGTTGAGTGTCTCTGGATCATTCACCAGCATATTGCCGGTGGAGGCGCCCATAAACACTTTTATCCCGCAGGCGCTATTGGGGTCTAAACGACGAATTTCGTCAATATTGTCGTTGGTCGCGCCGAGGTAAAATGCGTAGTTAGCATGGCTGGATTGCGCGGCGCGTTGGTATTTTTCTTCCAGCGCGTCTAGCGTCGTGGWGGGTGGGTTGACGTTAGGCATTTCCATGTAGGTGGTAATGCCTCCCGCGACCGCCGCTTTGGATTCGGTGGCGATGGTACCTTTTTTCGGAAAACCGGGTTCACGAAAGTGCACTTGGTCGTCAATCATCCCAGGGAGAAGGTGCTTGCCAGCGGCATCAATCACGCGGCAATCGGCCGCGGCGGGCGCGCTGATATCTTGGGCGATTTGGCTGATTCGGCCATGCTCAATGAGGACGTCCGTTTCAACAACTTGTCCTTCGTTGACAACGGAGACATTCTTAAATAATAGGGTGGTCATGCTGTGATCCTTACATGTCAAGGCATTGTTGCTATGGTAACGCAATCGATTACTTGATTCAGCCCCTGATTGTTTAGGGAGATTAACCAAGTTTTAACCGGATGTTGACGCAATTGTTGTACATTAGCACCGTCAGCGTATTGCCCTTCAAGTAGGGCTGCCGCATACTTGGCGCGGTAAACAACAATAAAAGGGAGTGAACCATGGCGGAAGAAACAATTTTTAGCAAAATCATTCGTAAAGAAATCCCCGCGGATGTTTTGTATCAGGATGAACTCGTGACCGCCTTTCGCGATATCAACCCGCGTGCCCCTGTGCATATCTTAGTCGTGCCCAATAAGTTGATTCCGACCACTAACGATGTGGATACCGATGATGAGCTTGCGCTGGGACGTATGATTACGGTGGCGAAAAAATTAGCCGCTGACGAAGGGATTGCCGAAGACGGTTACCGCTTGATCATGAATTGTAATCAGCATGGTGGGCAAGAGGTTTACCACATTCACATGCATCTAGTGGGTGGCCGGGCGTTGGGGCCAATGGTGGTTGGCTAGTCGAGACAAGCGTTAAGAGGGTAAGAGTATGGGTAAATGGTTGTGTTTACTGGCAACCCTGAGCCTGTTGGCTGGATGTGCCACCGGCAAGCCATCTCTTTCGATCACGCCAGGACAATCTGTGGTTTATTCGGATAATACACTGGCGCAGGTACTCGACGTTAAACGGCGGGCGTGTGCCGGTGCGAAGACTACGCGACAAACCTGTTTAACGCTTATTAATCGTAGCCAGCACTCCCAGTGGATGCGTTACCGCTTTTATTGGTACGACAAACAAGGGCTGCAAGTGGAGGCCTCGCCGTCTGAGTGGCAGCGTATTTCGTTGCCTGCGAAGGCCTCTAAACGTATCAATACTCGGATGCCGACCGCGAGCGCGACCCAGTACCGCATGGTGATTGTCCACTAGCGTGCCTCCTTACGTCGAGATCAACAGCCAGGCTCATACTTATCCTTGAGGAAATAACAATGGCACTTGTCCGCTTTGCTTCTTTACCCATGCCGTCGGCGGGGCGACAGTATTCACTGCGACAGCCTTCACTGCTTACCACTCTGCTCATGGCGTTTTTCTTACTGACCGTGGTTGGCTGTGCGCCACGCACACAACCGGTTTATCAACCGGGTGCGCAGAGCCCATCGACAACGACTCCCTCTCGTCGGCCTCATCCGAGCTTGGATCAGGCAATGCACGCGGCAGTAAGTGGACTACTTGACAGCCAGCCGTTGCAATCGTCACCCGTCACCCTGGTGCAGCCCATTCAAAACCTGAGTAACCACTACTTTCCGACACAAACTTATTCCGAGCAGCTTAAAGCGGGGTTAGTCACTGCTGGCCGCATTACGCCAGTGCCTGAGGCGAGAGTGCAAGCGGTGCGTCAGTCACTTGGGCTTGCGCAAAATCAAGCATTGGTCGACCCGTCTACCATTGTTCAATATGGTCGAATGCTGGGGGCTGAGTACCAGCTGAGTGGCAAAATAACAGCGGGGAGCCCCTATCATCTGCGCCTGCAACTGATGGACTTACACTCTGGTGTGATTGCGTGGCAAGGGGTTGAGACGTTTGTCAGTGAATGATTGGTCTCCGGCACTCGACGCGCCAATTAACACGGCACTGAGCCGCTTTTACGCCAAGCCGACAGAGATAATCCACACTGAGCCACTGGCCGCCGGTTTGACCAATCGTTGTTGGCGCGTTACCGATTCACAAGGTGGACAGAGTGTATGGCGCCCTAATAGCCAAGCCGTCAGGGCGTTTGACATCGATCGGGCGCGCGAAGCAAACGCACAATCCTTGGCCGCCAATCATGGGTTGGCACCTCAGCCGATTGCGCTGTTGGCCGAAGGCTTACTGGTGCCCTGGGTGCCAGGTCAGCCGCTTGATCAATGTAACGATGATCACGCAGCGATCTTAATCGACCTGTTGGTTCGTATACACCAGTTACCGGTTGAAATTGAAACCGCCTCGGTTGATGCACAATGCCAGCATTACGAGCGGCAGCTATCAGCCGCCAACGTGCATCGTCTAGCGGATATTAAAGCCTGGGCAATCGCGCAGCGACCTGCCGAAGAGGGCGATATTCCGGTGCTGTGTCACATGGATCTGGGCGCTTACAACGTTGTGATGACGCCCCATCGTGGCGCTGTCGTGCTTGATTGGGAATATGCACGTACGGCCGATGCGCACCTTGATATTGCGCTGTTTTGTCGTGCCAATGCCCTACAGCCTGATGCGGTGATTGAAACCTATTGTGCGCAGCAACAGATAAAAGCGACGGAGGCGGTGCGCAGGCGCGTCTTGGCGTGGTTGCCGTTTGCCGACTATTTGGCGCTATGCTGGTATGAGGTAGGTGCGAACTTGTATCGGCTACCGGCCTATAAAGAGGCGGCTAATCAGCTTTTTGAACAGCTGGCGGCACAAAGGCGAGGCTAATTGAACACGGAGGAAGGGATGGTCAAACAAGGTTGTCGAACAGGGTGGTTAGTTGGCTGTTTGCTTTTGCTGGTAGGCTGTACCACAGAGCTGGCCTATAACACCTTGCCGTTTTGGATTCATTACTACATTGACGATATTGTCAATTTGCGCCCCGAACAGTCCCGCCAAGTCAAAGCCGACCTCGACAAGATTCAACAATGGCACCGCACACACGAATTACCGGCGATTGCTGAGCGCTTAGGACTGATCGCCACACAAAGTACCGAACGGCAAACCATGGCGCAATTACGCGCGCATCAAGACGCGGTGAAAGAGAGAATTCGCGCGACATTACAGGCTTTTGTGCCCGCCACCGCACGTTTACTTGATAGTTTTGACGATGAGCAAGCGCAAGCACTGACGCAGTGGATGGAAGAGGAAATTGAACAAGCCACTCAGCGCCGCGCCAAGCGTTCTGAGGACGAGCAATTTGCCTATCAGCGGGATGACTTAGAAGAAGATACCGAAGAGTGGGTGGGTGATACCGGCCGCCATCAGCAGCCGCTCTTCGCCGAAATGGCGCAATACCAACAAGCGGCGATGCCGACATTCCGTCAAGTACGTGAGCGGTTAGTCAGCCGCCTGTTCAACATTATCAATAACAGACAATCGATTGATACCGAAGCGGCGTTGTCGCAATGGGTGAATGATGTGGTGGCGTGGCGAGCCGGGCCAGAGACGGAAACCGAAATGGCAATCTATCGTTCGCGGCGGCTGGATTGGCTGCTGCGCCTGGATCGCAGCCTGGATGACGAACAACGCAACCGCTTAGTGGAAAGTCTTAATGAGTGGCAAACGCGCCTTAGTGACATGAGCCGTTGAGCCTTGCCTAGCGCAATGTCTGCTGGAGCGGGTCGCGTTATCTTATTATCGGGACGAGGTGTGACATCGTGGCGGGTCAAATACCCTGATTATTTCTAGGGTGATCTTGCTCATTTTTCTGTCCGGAGGGCTATGCTATTGATAAGGGTCWCAGCTTTGCGACAACCAAGGATGGCTTTACATGATCATATATCTTCACGGTTTCGATGCCACGAGCCCAGGCAACCATGAAAAGGTGCTGCAGCTTCAATTTGTTGATGACGATGTGCGCACCATCAACTACAGCACCATGCACCCCAAGCACGATATGCAACACCTGCTGAAACAAGTTCAGACGCAAATTGAAGCAAGCAGTGATCCAGCCCCTTTGATTTGCGGCGTGGGGCTTGGTGCTTATTGGTCTGAGCGCATTGGCTTTCTGTGTGGCATTAAGCAGGTGATCATTAACCCCAATCTGCATCCTTATGAAAACATGCAGGGCAAAATCGACCGTCCGGAAGAGTATGAAGATATCGCCACGAAATGCGTTACCGATTTTCGCCAACGTAATCAGCAGCGCGCGTTGGTCATTTTGTCGCGAGAAGATGATGTGTTAGACAGTCAACGTAGCTACCATCTGCTGTCTCCGTTTTATCCCGTACGTTGGGATGAAAAACAAAGCCACAAATTTAAAAATCTCTCCGCCCACCTACAAGCCATTGCCGAGTTTAAACAATCGGCCTAATGCCATGCTCGTAACCACAGTGTTGCGAGCATTTGGTGTAATTTTCCTACATGTAATCCATTAATTAAGCGCAGACAAGGCTCGAAGTAATTGTCGTTTTACGGCAAAATAGAGCCTTGCGTTGACGAACAACCCAATAAAAAAAGAACGCAGAATACGCAACAGATGTTGTTAGTTACTGACAAAATGCCAATGAGTGCCAGTTTTAGCTAGTCGCCGATGGGCGGCTAGCGTGTATTTTTTTAGTTAGGTAAGGATGTAGAAGTGACCAAAATTATCGTTGTCGGTGGCGGTGCAGGCGGGCTTGAGCTTGCAACCAAGCTGGGCCGCACGTTAGGCCGCAAGCGCCGAGCAGAGATTACCTTGGTGGACAAAAATAGCAGCCACCTTTGGAAGCCGTTGTTACACGAAGTCGCGACAGGGTCGATGGACGAAGGCGTCGATGCGCTTAGTTACCGTGCGCATGCTAAAAACCATGGTTTTGACTTTCAAATGGGCACGCTGTGGGACATTGATCGTGACCAGAAAGTGATCACGCTAGCGCCCATGTATGATGAAAACAACGAACTGTTGATGCCTGAGCGTGAGTTGGATTACGACATCTTGGTGATGGCGATTGGCTCAACGTCGAATGATTTCAATACGCCAGGGGTACGGGACAATTGCATTTTCCTCGACAACCCTAAGCAGGCGCATCGTTTCCGTCGTGAGATGAACAACGAATTCATGCGATTGCACGCCAAACACGGCCAAGGCAGTGTCGATATCGCCATTGTCGGGGCCGGTGCCACCGGGGTGGAGCTGTCTGCCGAACTACACAACGCGATTAAAGAACTGCGGAACTATGGCTTCCGTGATTTAGATAACTCGAAACTGAACGTGACCTTGGTTGAAGCCGGTGAGCGGATATTACCCGCATTGCCGCCACGCATTTCTAGTGCCGCACATCAAGAATTATTGAAGTTAGGTGTGAAGGTGAAAACCAATACCTTTGTCACCAAGGCCGATGAAGAAGGGCTAGAAACCAAAGAAGGCGAGCGCATTCATGCTGATATTATGGTGTGGGCCGCTGGCATTAAAGCGCCTGACTTTTTGAAAGAGATCGCCGGTTTAGAAACAAACCGTATCAATCAGTTAGAAGTGAAAAATACCCTGCAGACTACCCGTGATGACGATATCTTTGTGATCGGTGACTGTGCGGCGTGCACGCAAGAAGACGGCAGCAAAGTACCGCCGCGAGCACAATCTGCGCATCAGATGGCCAGTCGCTGTTTTAGTAACATTGTGGCGAAGTTGAATGGGCGTGAACTGAAGCCGTATGTGTTTAAAGATCACGGTTCGTTAGTCTCACTCAGCCGCTTTTCTACCGTGGGTAGCTTGATGGGTAACCTGACCAAAGGCTCGATGATGATTGAGGGCCGGATTGCTCGCATGGTTTATATTTCCCTATACCGGATGCACCAAATTGCGTTGCACGGTTATGTCAAAACCGGTTTGATGATGCTGGTTGGGCGGATTAACCGCGTGTTGCGTCCGAGTCTAAAGTTGCACTAAACGTTGCGCCTGAATCAGGCACCGCGAAATCAAACGATAAGACCGGGGCATGCCTCGGTCTTTTTGATCGTAGTCAATAAAGGTAGACATTATACTCGCACAAGTCTTGATGGGTGACTATTTTACATTAGTGGTGACTAAATAAAAAAATATCATCAGGAGGAGCAATGCGTTCAATCATTAAGACGGTTATTGTCGCTACCGGACTTATAGCGAGTCAGGTTGCATCAGCATTACCCCGCAACGAACCCGTCTCGCCGATTACCCCGCCAGAAGAGATCCATATCGGAAAAGCCGAGCTTGGTAAGAAACTGTTTTTTGATCCACGGCTATCTAAGTCTGGCTTCATTTCGTGTAATTCCTGCCATAACCTCAGCATGGGTGGCAGTGATAACCTAAAAACGTCGATTGGTCATAATTGGCAACAAGGCCCGATTAATTCGCCTACCGTTTTGAACTCTAGCTTGTCTATTGCTCAATTTTGGGACGGTCGCGCGTCTGATTTGCAAGAGCAGGCCGGCGGGCCGATCGCGAATCCAGGAGAGATGGCGTCGAACCATGTGCTCGCCATCGATGTTCTGCAGTCCATTCCGCAATATGTGCGTGAATTCAATCAAGTGTTTGGTGTCACGGAGATCACGATTGAGCACGTGACGGATGCTATTGCCGAGTTTGAGCGTACCTTGGTCACGCCCAACTCTCCTTTCGATCAGTGGTTAATGGGGGATGATTCTGCGATTAGTGATTATGAGTTGGCGGGTTATCGTCTGTTTGTCGAGTCAGGGTGCGTGGCATGCCATAACGGCAGTGCGTTAGGTGGTACCTCGTTCCAGAAAATGGGCTTGCTTGAACCTTATCAAACTGAGAATCCCGTCGAAGGGCGTATTGCGGTGACGGGTAAAGACGCGGATCGCTTTATGTTCAAGGTGCCGACGCTACGTAATGTGGAATTAACCTATCCGTATTTCCATGACGGTGAAGCGCAAACGTTAACAGAGGCGGTCGACATTATGGGACGTCTGCAATTAGGTCGTAAGTTTACCGATGATGAAAATGCGAAGATTGTGGCATTCTTGCTCACATTGACTGGCGATCAGCCGAGCTTTGACTTGCCGACACTTCCGCCTTCCAACGCTGATACCCCAGTGCCTCAGCCGTTTGACGATTAAGTGATGTTGCCAGCTCGTGCCGGTTAGCACTGGAATGAGCTGGCATTTTGCATGATAGTGGTTGCCGCCTGACATGAAAGGCGTCACAATAGCCCCGCAATCAAGATTATTGATATCACTTCTAGAGCAACCCTCCTGACGCCGAGTTTTTCTCATACCACGATATTGATATTCATGACCCTAAGTGATGGGCCATGCGGCCTGTGACGACATTTTTAATTTATTGAGATCAATTGATGAGTTTCTCCTCTTTAGGACTATCTGCACCACTATTAAAAGCCGTAGAAGAGCAAGGCTATACTACACCCTCACCGATTCAGGAAAAAGCGATTCCAGCGGTGATTGAAGGGCAAGACGTGATGGCGGCCGCGCAAACCGGGACGGGCAAAACCGCAGGCTTTACTTTGCCTATTTTAGAGCGTTTACAAGCAGGTAAACGCGCGCGCCCTAACCACGTGCGCACCCTGATTCTGACCCCAACGCGTGAGCTTGCCGCCCAAGTGCATAAAAATGTTGAGCAGTACAGCCAGCATACATCGCTGAGCTCTATGGTGGTATTTGGCGGGGTGAAGATAAACCCGCAGATGATGAAGCTTCGCAAAGGCGCTGATGTGCTGGTGGCGACGCCAGGGCGTTTATTGGATCTGTATCAGCAAAATGCGGTGCGTTTTTCTCAGCTGGAAGTGCTGGTGCTGGATGAAGCTGATCGCATGCTAGACATGGGGTTTATTCGTGATATTCGTAAGATCTTGGGACTGTTGCCAGCCAAGCGTCAAAACTTGCTGTTCTCTGCCACTTTCTCGGTTGACATCCGCCAGCTAGCGAAAGAGCTGGTGAATAATCCGGTTGAGATCTCGGTGAGCCCTGCGAACCAAACCGCGACAGGGGTGGAGCAGTGCATTTATCCGGTTGATAAAAAGAAAAAGCCCGCGATGCTGCTTTCTTTGATTGCTGACAATAACTGGCAACAGGTGCTGGTGTTTAGCAAAACCAAACACGGCGCCAACCGCTTGTCGCGTTATCTGGATGAGTACGGCGTAAGTGCCGCCGCCATTCATGGTAACAAGAGCCAAGGCGCGCGCACCAAAGCCCTTGAACAATTCAAAACCGGTGACGTGCGAGTGTTGGTGGCAACGGATATCGCAGCGCGTGGTATTGATATTGCCCAATTGCCACAAGTGGTGAACTTCGATTTACCTCATGTGGCGGAAGACTATGTTCACCGTATTGGTCGCACCGGTCGCGCGGGGGCGGTAGGCAATGCCGTGTCTTTGGTGTGCGCTGATGAAGCCAAAGATTTGTTTGCCATTGAACGTTTGATTAAACAGGTTCTCCCGCGCCATAGCTTGGCGGACTTTCCGGTGGCGAATCCAGTGCCAGAGTCTAAACTCGACACGCGTCCGATCAAGCCCAAGAAACCGAAAAAGAATAAACCGCGTCAGGATGGTCAACGCTCTGGTGACAATGCACGTGGCCACAAGCCGGTAGGGAAAAATCGTCGCCATACCGACAAACCAAGCGGCGGTAAGCCAGGGGCGGATAATACGTCGCGAGCGCGCGGTGAGGCCAATTCGGCTAACAAACCCCGTCGTGCGCGACCAACGGGGACGAAAAACAGCGCATAATGCGGTACCTGTTTGCGGAAGATTAATGAGAAAACCGGCTGTTGGCCGGTTTTTTGTTTTAGATTACCTTAGCCAACTGCGCCAATACCTTATCAATGGCGTTACCGATTTTTGCCACGTGCTCTATGGTCTCTTCTGCCTCATCAATCACCTTTTGTGCTTGGCGTGCATGGGTGATAAGGCGGTCCAGTGCGTGCGCATCCTGCTCAAACTGGTCGCTATGCAAGGCAATCATGCTGGTATGATAGTGATAAAGTTGCTCGCCTAGCTGTTCTCTTTTTCGTTGCAATGGTTCCAGTTGTGGCTCAATCAATGTTTGACTCAAAAAACGGTCGAGGCTGTCGTAATTCGATTTCAGTAGGTGATAGCTTGTTTCGTTGGGGCTCATGGTCACTCCTCTAGCTGCTGTTGAAAGTCGTTAAGCGCATCAAGGTGGTGCTTGGTGGTCTCAATCGCACGGCGGGCGCCTTGCACAGAGGCGGTATTATCTAGACGGAGTGAATCAATGATTGCGTTATGCATGGCCACATAGTCCGATAAGGTACGATCTAAGCGTGCAAAGTAGGCATTCAGTCCCAGTAGCTTTTGTTTGGTGTGATAAGCATGGCGGTAGGCTTTAAGCCGCTGATCATAAGACGTATGGAAGGTGATGCAGCGAGTCTCGCGACGTTGCTGGCAGCGATTCGGGTTGTTTAGCAGTTGCATACGAATCGATAGGGCTTGATTTAAAGCGACCCGGGTTGCCATTTGCCAATGGGGGAGATCTTGACGAAGACGCGCGATAGTTTGCTGTATCACGGGTTGTCCTGCGTCCATTACGGCCAGCAATTGTCGATGACGCGCTGTATCGCTCATTGCGCGGCCGAGTGCATTGATACCGGTCGAGACAATCGCGATATCATCGTCTTCCACCGACTTAATGTCGTGAACAAAAGGGTTGTCGCGAAGAGAGCTCAGGGTGTCATGTAGTTGCTCAGATGCCTGGTCGATTCGCGCATTGTGATCCTCGGTGGCGAGTGCGGAGAGAAGCTGGCTGTAGCGGACGAGATCGGCGAGGGCTTGTTGTTGTCCGGTATCGGCAATTGGTGTGATCTTGAGTTTGGAAGCCGGAAGCCCATCGCGCACTGCACGCGATAGAATCGCGTCAACACGCGCCTGTTTCGCGCTAACGTAGACAGATTCAACGGTGTGATGCACCTTGATGGACTGTTGCGCATAGTCTTTGACCAGTTGCTGAGAGGGTTGGGACGTGCAGCCAGCTAAGATAAGAAGCGCAACCAAAGTGACTGTATTGCGGTATTGAACGAGAGCAGGCGGGAAACACATATTCATAGGCCAATTCACCGATAAATGAGACTTAATCAATGAGTGTGGCTGCCGGGCGGCGATTATAAATAGCAATAAAGGCTTTTTAATTGAATGTGGCATCAATAGCCACAATTGATGAAATTGATATCTTTATCTTTTACATGAAAGTGACGAATAGAAAAGCGCCTTGTCATCGTGAGTGATGACAAGGCGTGAGCGGATATCTGGTGAGCAGGCTAGTTCGCTTTGCGTACTTGAATAATCATTCCCATCATGGGGTTATCCAAATAGTGAATTTCGCCACTGCGCATCCGTCGTTTGTGCGTGAACGCGTAAGGCTGCAAAAAGCGCTCGATGTGGTACTGCTTCTTCACCTTTTCTAGGCCCGCGACTTGCACGTTATTCGTGTTTGATGAGGCCCCTTGCTGCGCATCTGTGGTTTGCAGTGGCATATTGACCACGTCTTCCACCAGTGCGCGCCGCTCGCTTGGCTCTCGTAGCACCATGTCGGCCTCGACGAACAAGTAATGCTGGACGTAGACGCGCAGTGTGCCATCTAGCTCATAGAGGGGCTGGCGAGGGGGCGCGGTTTCAAGCGCCTGCTCATCCCACGCTTGTTCGCTATCTGACGCTGTATTGCTTGACGGGGTGGCTTGCGCTGTCACCGGCGTACCGTCTGGATTAAAACGGTCGCGATAGTCTTTTCCGGCACTGACACGCAGCAAAGGCAGGGCAGCGCGGCCACTGTCATCTTGACGCCATGCAACATGCACCATGGGCGTAAAGCCCGCATGGTTAGACAGTTTGTTGTAGGCATTTGTCAGCTGCCATTGGCTACGAGGTAGTGGGGTCAGTCCTGCATTTTGTAGTGCGCTGTTGTTCGTCACTGGCGTTGCACGACGTACCGATCCCATATCGGTTTGTGCTGGCCAGCTTTCCTCCACGCTAGCAGGGTCTTGGTTGCGCTTAAACACAATCAATTCGACATCATAAAGTCGCTTAGCTAAAACCGGTTGGCTAAGTGAGATCAGTAGCAACGCCCAAAGGCTCTGCTTGGTATAGCGTGCTAGCCAGCCTGGTGGGTGACATGAATGATTTTTCACAGGTTACTCCGTTTTCTTTGGCAAGCCATTATGCGACCAGTTGGTGACTTGCAAATTGAGTCAACAGCTCATCAATAAAGTTCATCCGCTCCCGTCGATCGGTGAGACTTTCGATAAACTTAATTTTGGTTGGCCCGTCAAATTTATACTTGTCTGGCCGCGATTGTAACAGCCCGACCAAGAATCCGGGATCAATTTGCGCGTCCTCATGAAACTCGACCATGCCGCCACGATCACTGGCTTCGATCTTTTTCACTCCTAATGCCGCGGCGCGTATCTTGAGCTGCTGGATGTGAAGGAGGTTTTTGGTGGCGTCAGGCAGCAGGCCAAAGCGGTCTATCAGCTCAACTTGCAGCTCATTAATATCATCGTTGGACTTAGCGCTGGCAATGCGTTTATACATCGATAAACGCATATTGATATCGGGAATATAATCATCCGGTAACAGCGCAGGCAAACGCAGCTCAATGTCGGTTTGTTCATTCAGCAATACATCTAAGCTCGGCTCTTTG
Source organism: Salinivibrio siamensis (assembly GCF_001996005.1). Taxonomy (GTDB): domain Bacteria; phylum Pseudomonadota; class Gammaproteobacteria; order Enterobacterales; family Vibrionaceae; genus Salinivibrio; species Salinivibrio siamensis. Next base: position 85,079 of record NZ_MUFB01000018.1, read on the forward strand.
CCTTCTTTTAGTGCCTCGACGGCCTGCTCAAGCATATCCATGTACAGGGTGAAACCGATCGATTGGATTTGACCACTTTGCTCGTCACCGAGTAGCTCACCGGCGCCCCGTATTTCTAGATCTTGGGTCGCGAGGGTAAAGCCAGCGCCAAGGTCTTCGAGCGAGGCAATGGCGTCCAGTCGTTTCACCGCATCTTTGGTCATCCGTTTTGGATGGGGGGTCAGCAGATACGCATAGGCTTGGTGGTGCGAGCGACCGACACGGCCACGCAGTTGGTGGAGTTGTGCGAGGCCAAAGTGATCGGCGCGATCAATAATAATGGTGTTGGCTGAGGGAATATCGATACCGGTTTCGATAATGGTGGTACATACCAGCACGTTGTATCGTTGATGGTAGAAATCGCTCATGATCTTTTCTAGCTCACGTTCGCGCATTTGGCCATGGGCCACAGTCACGCGCGCTTCTGGGATCATTTCACTGATTTCATTCGCCGTTTTTTCTATGGTCTCGATATCATTGTGTAAAAAGTATACCTGGCCACCGCGCATAATCTCACGCAGCAATGACTCTTTAATTAGGGTATCTTCGCGTTCACGGACAAAGGTTTTCACCGCGAGGCGGCGTGACGGTGGGGTGGCGATAATCGAGAGATCGCGCATGCCACTCATCGCCATATTCAGTGTTCTGGGGATCGGCGTGGCGGTTAATGTGAGAATATCTACGTTGGCTCGCATCGCCTTAATTTTCTCTTTCTGGCGAACCCCAAACCGGTGCTCCTCATCAACAATCAATAAACCGAGGTCGCGTAGCTTCACATCCGATTGCAGTAACTTATGGGTGCCAATCAGAATATCGACCTTACCCGCTTCACAATCGGCCAAAATTGCTTTTTGCTCTTTTGCAGACTTAAAGCGTGACAACACCTCCACCCGGACGGGAAGGTTAGCAAAGCGGTCGCGGAAATTCTCGAAATGCTGTTGCGCCAGCAAGGTGGTGGGGACTAACACGGCAACTTGCTTGCTGTTATTGACCGCTAAGAAGGCGGCACGCATAGCCACTTCGGTTTTACCAAAGCCGACATCGCCACATACCAAGCGATCCATGGCAATGGGACGACACATATCGGAAAGCACCGCGTTGATCGCTTGTGATTGATCACTGGTTTCTTCAAACGGGAAAGTCGCCCGGAAGGCGCGATAGGCGTCTTTGTCATGGCTAAACGCAAAGCCAGGCTTGGTCTCTCGTTTGGCATACACATCGAGTAGTTCAGCGGCGACATCACGCACTTTCTCTGCGGCGCGGCGGCGTGCTTTCTCCCAGGCTTCTCCGCCAAGCTTATGTATGGGAGCGGCATCTTCTGCGCCGCCAGAATAGCGACTAATCAGGTGTAAGGCGCCAACCGGAACATATAACTTGGCGCCTTGCTGGTATTCGAGCGTCATGTACTCTGTTTTGAGCCCGCCCGCTTCCAGAGTTTGTAAGCCTTGGTAGCGACCAATACCATGCTCGAGATGGACAACAGGCTGGCCGGGTTTTAGCTCCGCCAAGCTTCTGATCACCGCATCGCTGCTGACACTTTGCTTGCGTTTATCGCGCCGGCGCTGCTGCACCGCGCGCTCACCAAACATGTCGCTTTCACAAATCAGGGCAAATTGTCGGGTGTTATCAATAAAGCCTTGGTCTACCGGGCCGATGATTAAGCCAAATCGACCGGGTTGCGACAAAGCTTCTTGCAAGCCGTCGGCCACCATGGGACGAATTTTGGCTTGGGCGAGAAGATCCAGCAGAGCCTCGCGTCGTCCTTCCGATTCGACCGAGAAAACCAAGGTGCCGCTAAATTGCTCACTAAATTGGCGTAGCGCCGCGAGGGGCTCCTTGGCTTGGTGATTGACCGTCAACGTTGGCAGCGGCGCAATGTCGAGGTTTTCTCGCCCCACTTTTTCTGTGACGCTGTCACTTTCTAGCTTTAAGCGAGGGTACTGCYTTAAGGTGGTGTGTAAGCGCTCTTTACTGAGCCACAACGCCTCGGGGGGTAACAGTGGGCGAAGCGGGTCGACGCGTCGTTGATCATAGCGGGTTGCCACGTCGGCTTGGAAATGGTCAATCGCACTGTCAATATCCCCGACCGATAAAACCAAGGTGTTATTCGGTAAGTAATCGAACAAGGTTTCGGTGTGTTCAAAAAACAGTGGCAGCCAGTATTCAATCCCAGCCGGCCAGGTTTTTTTACTCACTTGTTGGTAAATAGATTCTGGCTCTCGGCGCGCCTCAAAATGCTCGCGAAAACGGCCTCGGAAATATTCCACCGCCGCGTCATCGGTGGGGAACTCATGCGCGGGTAATAGCTGGATCTGTTCTAGCTCACCCGTGGAACGTTGGTTTTCTGGATCAAATTGGCGAATGGTATCGACTTCATCATCGAAAAAATCGATCCGGTAAGGTTCGTCACTGCCCATTGGGAACAAGTCGAGAATCGAGCCTCTGCTCGCAAACTCGCCATGCTCCATCACTTGGTCAACGTGGCGGTAGCCGGCGTCTGTCAGCTGATCACGCAACTTCTCAAGCGATAAGATATCGCCTTTTTTCACCATTAAGGCATGTTGATGGAGAAAATGTCGCGGCGTCACGCGCTGTAATGCGGTGCTCGCGGGCGCAATGAGTACCCCGTCTTGTTGATGAGGAAGCTGATACAGGCAAGACAAACGCGCGGAGATAATATCCTGATGGGGAGAAAAACTGTCGTAAGGCAGGGTTTCCCAATCAGGCAGGAGGTCGCAGTTACCCTGGGTAAATTGACGAATGGCGGGCTGCAAACGCACCGCAGTCTGGTTGTCGGGCACCAAAAGGAACACCGGACCGGCGTGTTGCTGGGTGAGCGTCGCAATGGCTAGCGGTAACGCAGCCCCTGATAAATTGCCAAGATGTTTGACGTCGCCTGGCCCTGAGGGCAGGGTAAAAGCATAGAGCGGTTGTTGGGTCATGAGTTTAACTGCTTGATTGTTTTCGGTTTCGTGCACGCTTTTTTAGTAGTTTTTGCTGATGATGCAGCGCCGCACGAATGAGCGTGTCGCGGTCTTCTTCCAATAAACGCGTGTACTGAATTTGGATCACATGGTCAGGGTTTTCTTGATCACTGTCGGTGTGAGGCTCGCATCTCGTCACGACGCCGTAGCAATAGATGGCCGTCGGCGGATAATCGAGAAACAACTTCACGCGCGCGTGCACGCCTTTTTTAAGCGGCGAATGACTATGATAAGAAAAACTGCTCGCCCCAAAGGCGTGTGTCACAAAGCGATGGTCGGGCTGATCTTCGTGGCTGAGCATATAGCCCATCATCAGTGTCATTTTTTCGTTTTGAGCCTGCAGCACCCGGAATAACGCAGAGGCATCCTCCGGATCGATCGCTTTAAGATCTTTTTCTACGTCGCTATCGAGCTGGCCGCATTGACTCGCCAGGCGAAAAGGTGCCGGGATTTCGGCGGTAAAAGCCTGCGCATCTGGCTGGGCTTGATTGTCAGCAAGAGGCTCAACATTAATGCGAATCGCCGCTCGCACAGAAAAATATTCGTCTTGGCTCATCACTGTGCCTTAGATTGCAGTTGTATTAATGATTATCACGCACCCTTGGCAAGAGGTAAAGATCAGTCGCAGTTTCTGGGGGCGGTGAGGCGTTAATTGGGGTGACAATGGTGCCTTTCGTACAAGGTCGGCTTGGCGTCCCCCCATTGGACAGGTATGCTTGCAGCGAATCAAAACAATAAGCTAGGTGCGCTATGTTTCAACCCTTGTCGGTGTTTATTGGCTTGCGATACTTACGCGGCCGCTCAGCCGACCGTTTTGGACGCTTCGTCTCCTCGATGTCGACGGCAGGCATTGCCATTGGCGTGATGGCGTTGATCACCGTCTCGTCGGTGATGAATGGCTTTGAAGCTCAGCTGAAAGGCCGAATTCTCGGCGTGTTGCCTCACGCGATTATTGCCAACGGGCAAGCAAACCCAGATCAAACCGCGATTGAGCGTTGGCCTCACGTGATTGATACGGCACCGATACAAACCACGGATGCCGTGATTCAAAGCCGCAAAGGCTTAAGCGCCGGCTTGTTAGAGGGCATCGACCCCAGTGCGCATGAGCCCTTGGCTTCCCACCTATTGCAAGGTGAACTGTCGGCACTGGCAGCCGGGCGCTATCAAGTGATCATTGGGCGTAGCATGGCCGCTGAGTTACAACTGCGCGTCGGGGATGCTGTCCGCGTGATGGTAACCAGTGCCAGTCGTTTTACACCGATAGGTCGGATCCCCGCACAGCGCTTATTTACGGTGGCGGGTATCTTTCACACAGGGACGGATGTCGACGGGCAATTAATGCTGGCTAACATCGACGATGTGGCGAGACTCAGTGGGGTGTCACCGTCTCAAGCCAACGATTTACGCCTGTTTTTAGATGATCCATTTGCCATTACCCAATTAAAGGCAAACGCTGATCCCGATACATGGACGGATTGGCGTGTTTGGCGCGGCGAGCTGTTTCAAGCGGTAAAAATGGAAAAGAACATGATGAGCTTGATGCTCAGCCTGATTGTGATTGTCGCCGCGTTTAACATTATTTCCGCGCTGATCATGGTGGTCATGGAGAAACAATCTGAGGTTGCAATTTTAAAAACTCTTGGGATGCAAGATAAAGACATTGTTGCTGTCTTTATTGCCCAAGGCAGTTTGAGTGGTGTGCTGGGCGCTGCAGTAGGTGGCGTGCTCGGTGTGCTCCTATCGGCATACATCAATGAAATCATGTCTATTTTTGGTGTGAGTCTGCTGGGTAACGGCCTAGCGTTACCTGTGGTTATTAATCCTTTTCATGTGGCGATGGTATTAGGCTTAGCGGTCGTGCTAAGTGTGCTAGCCACGCTATTTCCTGCGTTTAAAGCGGCATCTGTTCACCCYGCTGAGGCACTGCGTTATGAGTAAATCTTTGTTGTCCTGTCACCGCGTCAGTAAAACGTATCAAGAGGGCGGACAGCCGACCTGCGTGTTAAACGATGTTTCCTTGACCATTGCCCCGGGAGAGCTGGTGGCGATAGTGGGCTCCTCTGGCTCGGGGAAAAGTACATTATTACACACCTTAGGGACACTCGATTTGCCCTCGGAAGGTGATGTGTGGATTGAGGGTGAGGCGGTCAATGCGATGACGGCCAAGCAGCAAGCAAAGCTGCGCAATCAAACGCTTGGGTTTGTTTATCAATTCCACCATTTGCTCGCCGATTTCACCGCGCTGGAAAATGTGATGATGCCGCTTTTGATCAACAAAATGAGCCACAGCGCCGCGTCTGAACGTGCGACGGCCATGCTCAACGCGGTAGGGGTCGGACACCGGCTCAGCCATCGCCCGGCAGAGCTATCAGGTGGCGAACGGCAGCGTGTGGCCATTGCACGTGCATTAGTCAATGAACCCAAGTTGGTACTGGCCGATGAGCCAACCGGCAACTTGGATCATACCACTGCGCTCGAAATCTACGATTTGATGCGCCAGTTAAATGCCCAACATGGCACGGCCTTTTTAGTGGTAACCCATGACGGTGAGCTGGCAGCAAAATTGGATCGTCAACTGACCATGCAAGACGGCCAGTTGCTGGGGCAGGAGGGAGCATGAAGCCTTTATCGTTGGCCATCGGTCGTCGTTTTAGTCGCGCCAGACAACGCAATCGCTTGGTCTCTTTTATTTCCTTATCGTCAGTGATCGGGATTGCGGTGGGGGTGATGGTGATCATTGTGGGTCTGTCTGCGATGAACGGCTTTGAGCGTGAACTGAATCAACGTGTGCTGTCTGTGGTACCGCATGCACAAGTGTTTGGTGTCAATGGCCCTATCGATAACTGGCAACAGGTCAAACGTCAGACTGAGCAGCATCCCAATGTCGAGGCTGCGGCTCCCTATGTTGAGATGACGGTGTTGATGGAGCATGGCTCTGCACTGCAACCTGCGCAAATTCGCGCTGTCGATCCGGATGATGAGCAAACCGTGAGTCGCATTGGTGATTATATTGAAGGTGGCTGGGAGAGCTTGCCAGCTGGGCAGTCGCAGATTGTGTTGGGACAAGGCGTGGCGGCGAAGTTGGGCGTCAGTCAAGGCGATTGGTTAACGGTCATGGTTCCCGCGACGGATAGCCAACTTGCATTGCGCGCCCCGAAGCGAGTGAGAATGCAAGTGGCTGGACTGTTGCGTCTCGGTGGACAAATCGACCATTCATTGGCCCTGATGCGACTTCAGGACGCGCAAACTATTATGCAAATAGGACAGTCAGTGACCGGTGTGTCTCTAAAGGTGTCTCCGGTGTTGCAGGCCCGTCAGATTGTGCATGAAGTCGGCCAAACGCTAACCACCTATGTGTATCTGAAAGACTGGACGAGTGAGTTCGGTTATTTATATCGGGATATTCAGTTGGTGCGAACCATCATGTATTTGGTGATGGTGTTAGTGATCGGCGTGGCCTGTTTTAATGTGGTTTCAACCTTGATGATGTCGGTAAAAGACCGAGCTGCTGACATTGCTATTTTGCGCACCATGGGGGCGGACGATCGACTGATCCGCCGCATCTTTATTTGGTATGGGCTCTTTTCTGGTGCCTTAGGCAGTGTGTTGGGCAGTCTATTGGGGGTCACCCTCGCCACTCACCTCACGGCGATATTGTCTCAGGTCGAACAGTGGCTCGGGCATCGCTTTTTATCGGGGGATGTGTACTTTATTAATTTCTTACCCAGTGAGCTGCATGCCGCCGATGTCATACTGGTGAGTACCACGGCCATACTGCTTAGTTTGCTTGCCGCTTGGTATCCAGCCCGAAGAGCCTGTCAGCTCGAGCCAGCCGCGGTGTTGAGTGCCAAATAGTGGCCATATCGCTTGGTATGCTTTGGTCACTGATACGCTTTATTTTATAAAAACCAAGAGCCCGACAATGGGCTCTTTTTGATCTGCCTCGTTGAACCCTGCAGGGAATATCATGTGTATACGCGGCGCTGACGCCTGAATCGCACTTCTGCCTGACGGCGTTTGGACGCGTTTGATGCCTCACGTAGATTAAATCAGGACGATTTAAGAGGGCTTGTTTGGGTTAGGCAACACTTCTTTAATTTTCTTAGGCAAGCGTAACTTACGTTTTTCCCAGCTTCTGACCACAGAATAGCGCCAGATGCCACGTACGGTGAAATAGCCGATGACAGCCATCACCAGTCCGCTGGTGGCGCAGCCTAATAAAAACGGTGGGCCGATGTGGCTCATTTGCTCCGCCAAGTAATGCCACGATAGTTCAAAGTGGAACGGGTATGGTGGACTGTTCATCATCCAGGTGCCGAGCTTATAAGCAAGATAAAAAAGCACCGGCATGGTGATGGGGTTGCTTACCCATACTAACGCGACGGCAAGCGGCAGGTTGACCCCAAACAGAATCGCTAGGCCGGCAGCCATGATCATTTGGCTTGGTAGGGGGACAAATGCCATAAACAGGCCGACGGCAAAGGCACCGGAAGCCGACCGGCGGTTAAGGCACCATAAGTTGGGATCATGCAACAGGCTACCAAACACCCTGAGTGCCTTATTGTCGCGCAATGTTTCACGCTTGGGCATATAGCGTTGGAAAAACTTCTTAGGCATACCTGTTTACATTACCTGGAAATTACGCAATGACGCTGACCTTTACATTGACTGCCGCACTGGCCGTGCTGTCGCTACCTTGGTGGCCAATATTACCGCCAATTTGGGTCTGCATCATGACAGTGATCATCTTCTTTGTTGGGTGGAAAAGACGTTGGTGGTGGCTTGCTGGAAGCGCGTTAGGACTCACTTGGACTGTATTGTCCGCAAACTTGTATCAAGCCGACGTGATCCACGTCATTTCACACCAAGAGGATACTACAATCAGTGGGACAGTGGGCACCCTTTTCAGCGCAAAAAAGGGGGCGCAAGCGATTATTTTTGACGCCGATAAAATTAATCACACAAGATTGCCGCCTTTTCGCTCAGCCCGAGTGCGTGTTTATTGGCAATCTCCCCCGTATCCCAAGCAAGGCGAGCGCTGGCAATTGGTGGTAACGTTTAAGCCGCCTTATGGGCGATTAAACGAGGCAGGTTTTGATGCTGAAAAATATTATGTTGCACGGCGAGTACATGCCAAAGCTCGGCTAAAAGAAGCAACGCAATTGACTGAGCAAGTGAGTTGGCGTCAACAACTACTCGATACGCTTAGTCCCGCTTTATCAACACTGTCCTATGGGCCGCATTTATTGGCATTGAGCCTTGGCGAGCGAGGGTGGTTAACCCCAGCGCACTGGGACACGCTGACGCACAGTGGTTTGGCGCATTTGATGGCTATTTCAGGGTTGCATATTGGTTTGGCCTACGGAATAGGGTGGCAAATCGGCCGTTGGGCGCGCGTCTTTCTCCCAGAACGACGCCTGTTTTTATGGTTGCCTTTGTACGTTGCAGTTGGGGTGGCGTCGCTCTATGCGGCATTAGCCGGGTTTGCACTGCCCACTCAACGCGCGCTCATTGCCTTGATGCTGGTGTCGATCAGTAAACGCTTGGGAGCGCGGATTTCTCCGCTGAATCTGTTGCAGTTAACCTTATTATTGGTATTGCTCCGCGACCCTTTCGCCGGTTTCTCAATGAGTTTTTGGCTCTCATTTGCCGCCGTGGGGGCCTTATGCATGGCGCATTACACGCTTGCTCACACCACCGAGGGTCGAAAACAAACACGGTCTTGGCTTCGCCCTATCAAGCAGCTTATCGGTATACAGTTGATTCTATTGGTAGGAATGCTTCCTTTGCAGCTAGGGTTATTTGCAGGGATCAGCGCCGCTGCCACGCCCATTAACCTCGTGGCGGTGCCTTGGGTGGGTATGGTGACCGTACCGCTGGTCTTTGTCGGCCTGCTGAGTGAGAGTTTATCGCTTTCCCGTGTCGCAGATTGGGTGTGGGACGGGGCAAATGCCAGCCTTCAACCGGTGATGGTACTGGCCGATCAGGCGGCGGACACCTGGTTACCCGCCCCAGTCGCTTCGGCAGGCTGGGCAATATCGGCGATGGTGCTCGCTTGGGGACTCTACGGGTGGCATTGGCATCGTTTAAAGGCGGTGATGCTGGTCCTTGTCGCAGCCGTGGTAGCTTGGCGAGACCCTAAACCAGTCAACTGGCAAATTGATGTGTTGGACGTCGGGCATGGGTTGGCGGTATTGATCAGTAAGAATAACCGCGCGGTGCTCTATGACACTGGCAACCGCTGGCAGGTGGGTGGCATTGCTCAGGCGGTTATCGCGCCGATTCTGACACATCGGCAAATTAGACAGTTAGATGGCCTCATTCTCAGTCATGGCGACAGTGATCATGATGGTGGCGCGACGTTTATGTCTGATACCTATTCACCACAGTGGCGCCGCGCCAGTGAGCGGCGCGTTGGGTATCAAGCCTGTGTGGCCGGCGAGCGTTGGCGCTGGCAAGGACTCACCTTTTCGGTACTCTGGCCTCCGGCACAAAAGCGGCGTGCTGATAATGATGATTCCTGTGTGATCCGAGTGTCTGGCGATGGGCGTAGCGTGTTGCTCACTGGCGATATAGAAGCCAGTGGGGAGGCTGATTTGTTGGCGTCTCTGACCGACAAAAAGGCACTTGATAGTGACATCATTTTGGTGCCCCACCATGGTAGTGCGTCTTCGTCTTCCTCCGCGTTTATTCGCGCCGTTGATCCCGTTTGGGGAGTGGCGTCAACCGGGCTCCTTAATCCATGGCAGCTTCCGTCACCAGAGGTGAAATTGGCCTATCAAAACGCCGGTATCACCTGGCTTGATACGGCGGCGAATGGCCAAGTGCGTTGGCAGAGTGTCGGCTCTGGTTGGCAGTTAACACGTTGGCGGCAGGATCGCAGCGATTATTGGTATCGTCAGATGTTTAAACGTCGGCCAGTATATTTGGACGCGGACTTGTAAAAGAGTAGAATGCCCGTCTGTTTAACACATCTAAACGATTTTAATGAGCGAATATCAAGATAAAACGACCTGGCAGACGTTTAAGCAGCTGTGGCCCTACATTGCCAACTATAAAGTAGGGCTCATTGTTGCCATTATCGCCTTGGTGATTAATGCCGCCAGTGACACCCTGATGCTCTCAATGCTGAAGCCGTTGCTTGATCAAGGCTTTACCTATGATGATGTCAAAGGCGATTTCCTCAAATGGATGCCTGTCTATTTGGTCGCACTCATGGTGATACGTGGCTTGTCGAGCTTTGTGTCCGCTTATTGCTTATCTTGGGTGTCGGGTCATGTGGTGATGACCATGCGCCGCCGGATGTTCAATCACTTTATGAAAATGCCCGTCAGCTTTTTTGACCAAGAGTCGTCCGGGGCACTGCTTTCTCGGATTACGTATGACTCAGAACAAGTGGCGTCAGCGACCAGTAGCGCGTTGGTCAGTTTGGTGCGCGAAGGGGCATCCATCATTGGTTTGATGGCGTTGATGTTTTGGTCAAGCTGGCAGCTCTCCGCTATTCTTCTGGTGATTGCGCCGGTGGTCGCGATTTCTATCCGCATCGTCTCTAAGCGCTTCCGTCGCATTTCTTCCAATATGCAAGATGCAATGGGGTCGGTGACTAGCTCCGCCGAGCAAATGCTCAAAGGGCACAAAGTGGTGCTTAGTTACGGTGGACAAGACGTTGAAAAGACACGTTTTGAGAAAGTCAGTAACCGTATGCGTCAGCAGACCATGAAGCTGGTGTCCGCACAAGCGATTGCCAACCCAGTGATCCAGTTGATTGCATCAATGGCATTGGTGGTGGTGTTGATTTTGGCCAACACAGAGGCGATTCGCTCTGAGCTAACTGCAGGTACCTTTGCGGTGGTGTTTGGTGCCATGTTTGGTCTGATGCGCCCACTTAAATCCTTGACCAACGTGACCTCTCAGTTCCAACGCGGGATGGCGGCTTGCCACAGTTTATTTAATCTGATGGAGCTGGAGACCGAAAAAGACACCGGGACACACGCGGTGGAGCAAGTGAGTGGCGACATTAAGGTTGAGGATGTGGTTTTCACCTATCCCACTCGAGATGCGCCGGCCCTCAACCATGTGAGCTTTGAATTGCCAGCAGGGCAGACGCTAGCCTTGGTTGGGCGTTCAGGGTCAGGAAAAAGCACCATTGCTAACCTGTTAACCCGTTTTTATGAACTAGACAGTGGTGTGATTACGCTCGATGGCGTACCAATTGAGGACTATACCCTAGGTAATTTGCGTCAGCATGTCGCGGTGGTGTCGCAAAACGTTCATCTGTTTAATGACACGGTCGCGAATAACATCGCGTATGCCGCAGAAGACAAATATAGCCGTGAGCAAGTCGAGCACGCCGCGAAACTTGCTTATGCCGATGATTTTATCCGCGGACTCGACCATGGCTATGACACCATGATTGGTGAAAACGGCGTCAGCCTGTCTGGCGGACAACGCCAACGTTTAGCCATCGCACGTGCCTTGTTACGTAATGCGCCCGTCTTGATCCTGGATGAGGCAACGTCGGCACTGGATACAGAATCGGAGCGCGCTATTCAGGCGGCGCTGGATGAATTGCAAAAAAACCGTACCGTGTTGGTGATCGCCCATCGCCTGTCGACCATTGAAGATGCTGATCAAATTTTGGTTGTGGATGAAGGTGAGATTGTCGAACGAGGCAGTCATCAAGCGCTTCTTGAACGTGAGGGGGCCTATGCGCAGCTTCACCGTATTCAGTTTGGTGACTGAGCATGCTAGAGCAACTGTGGTTTGGTCATCAACGCCCGCTATGGTCGGTATTATTAAGACCGTTTAGTGCGTTGTTTGGCATGATAGCGCGCCATCGTCGGCGTCAGTATCTGCGCGGCAAAACGCAGCGCTATTCGGCGCCAGTGCCGGTTATCGTGGTGGGGAACATCATGATTGGCGGCAATGGCAAAACCCCGTTTGTGATTTGGTTGGTGGAACAACTAAAAGCGCATGGTTACCGTCCAGGGGTGGTGTCACGCGGGTATGGCGGTAAATCTGAGCACTATCCACTCTTACTCAGCCAAACCACGCCACCGCGCACGGCGGGGGATGAGCCGGTTTTGATAGCACGTCGCACCCAAGTTCCTGTTTGTGTCGATCCCAACCGCAGCGAGGCGGTTAAACGTATCCTGCAAGAAGGTGTCGATATCGTGATCACAGATGATGGTCTCCAGCACTACCAGCTTGAAAGAGACATAGAGATCGTGATCATTGATGGCCAGCGCCGGTTTGGTAACGGTCATTATCTGCCTTTGGGGCCGTTGCGCGAATCACTCGATAGGCTTGAGAGCGTCGATATGTTGGTCACTAACGGTGGGACACCACAAGGCCAAGAGTGGGGGATGCACCTGGTGCCTGGCTTGGCCGTTAATCTACGTACGGGACAACGCTGTCAAGCCTCAATGCTACCGCAAGTGGTGGCAGTCGCCGGGATTGGCCATCCACCACGCTTTTTTAATACCTTGCAGCAAATGGGCGTAACACCCGTTCACAGCCAAGGAATTAATGATCATCAAACCCTCAACGCCGACGAGCTGGACAGGTTGAGCAAGAAGGGGCAACATTTGCTGATGACAGAAAAAGATGCGGTAAAATACCAAGGGATCGCACAAGATAACTGGTGGTATTTACCGGTAGAGGCACGGCTGCCTGACGAGGTAGCTCAGGCCGTATTCACCAAGATAGAACATTTGCAAACAAACGCGAATAAAAAATAAAGGAACGCTATGGATCACCGCCTGCTTGAAATTGTGGCCTGCCCATCATGCCAGGGCAAACTCTATTATCAACGCGATAACAATGAGTTAGTTTGTAAGTTTGATCGTGTTGCCTATCCGATCATTGATGGTATTCCCGTGCTGCTTGAATCAGAAGCTCGCGATATGTCATTGGAAGAGGTCCAGGGATGAGCCCGTTTTATGTGGTGATCCCGGCGCGGTTTGGCTCGAGCCGCTTGCCGGGTAAACCGTTGGCTGATATTGCTGGCAAGCCGATGATCCAACACGTTTATGAGCGCGCCCAAGCGGCCGGTGCCAGTCAGGTGATTGTCGCAACGGACGATCAACGTATTGAAGCGGCGGTACGGGCGTTTGGCGGTGAGGTGTGTTTAACACGTGCCGACCATGAGTCTGGCACTGAGCGCTTAGCCGAAGTGGTTGAACGCTATGGCTTTGCTGAAGATGACATTATCGTTAATGTACAAGGCGATGAGCCGTTGATCCCCTCTGCGGTGATTGGTCAAGTGGCGGAGAACCTCAGTCAGAATGACCAGGCACCGATGGCCACCTTGGCAGTTGCAATTGATGACAAAGAGCAAGTATTTAATCCCAACGTGGTCAAGGTAGTGACGGATCATAAAGGGTTTGCCTTGTACTTCAGCCGCGCCACCATCCCTTGGGATCGCACCCATTTCGAGGCTGACTCTCCCGACATCCCACAAGCATTGTTGCGGCACATTGGTATTTATGGCTATCGTGCGGGATTTATTAGCCGTTACATTCACTGGACACCGAGCCCGTTGGAGAAGATTGAATCGTTAGAGCAGCTGCGCGTATTGTGGCATGGCGAGAAAATCCATGTGGCGGTTGCCACACAGACGCCCCCACATGGCGTCGATACCCAAGCAGACTTAGAGGCAGTGCGTGCTTATTTAGCCGCAGATAGCAACGCATAGGCGCGGTTTTACGTCTACTGCGAATGGTAATAACAAAGCCGCGAATCAATCGCGGCTTTTTTGGTGGGTGATGTGCTGTGGGACCTTAATTGGCCGGCTGAGCGATAAAATCACGGAGACGTTGCCACGCTTGTCCCAATCGCTCGTGCCAATAGCGTTCGAACTGCTCGAGGTATTGCGCACGTGGGCCGTATTTTATCCATGGTTGCTTAATTTGCTTTTGCGCCATGAAGTTAGTGGGAGCCGGGATGGGATCGAGTCCAGCGCTTTGAAACTCGTAGACGGCACGATCCATATGTGCCGCGGATGTCACGAGCACTAGGTTACTACTCCCAACCACCGATGCGGCTTGGTAGGCTTCCTCCCATGTATCCTTGGCGGTTTCAAGCAACAGGATACTGTTTTTATTGACACCCAACGCCATTGCGACGCGTGCCAACATACGCGCATGGCTGACTTCATAACCATGGTCATAGCCCGACAAAATTAGCTTGGAGGTGGGGTACATTCGGTGAATACGGATGCCTTCTGCGAGGCGCATTAACGCCGCACGAGAAAGCTCTGAGGTTGGGGGTATGGCGTCATCTACGACATGACTGTTGCCCAGTACCATTACAAAGTCTACCGGCTTTTCCGTGGGGAGAAACGCGGTGTATTGACGCTCAAGTGGACGAAGGAGCCCAGAGGCGACCGGTTGAAACGAAGTGAGAAAAATCCCAGCAAACGCAACGAAGATAACAAAAGATGCCAGCCTTTTACGCTGAGAGAACCAAAGCAGGCATAGCCCGAAAAGACCCAACAATAACAGCGCGGGCAAGGGCATTATCAAGGTTGAGATAAGTTTTTTTAATTCAAACATGCAATGTCGCCCGAAATATAGTCAAACGAGGCACAAATAATGCCATAAACCTTTATTAACGTAAGGCTTGTGACAGAATATGCCTTTCTACCACTCAATGATAACGAATGCCATTGTGACTGAGGATAAAAATTTCGACGACATTGCCCACAAATTTGTTAAAAACATTTATGGATCGGGCAAAGGCGAAATCCGCCAAGCGGTCGTTTGGCAGGACATCGAGCAGATCCAGCACTGTTTTCCGCCTGAGCAGACCCTGCATATTTTAGATGCCGGCGGTGGGGTTGCCCCTATGTCTCGGCACTTGGCGGCGCGCGGTCACAGGGTCACTTTATGTGATCTTTCTTCGCAAATGCTCGACTTAGCCCGTCAGGAGATTGAACAACAGGGCTTACTTGCGCAGTATCAGCTGGTTCATTCGTCGGTGCAGACGATTGGCGACCATTTGAGTGATCCGCCGGATGTGATTTTATTTCATGCGGTACTGGAGTGGACCGCGGAGCCGGAGCAGGTGTTGAAAGACTTGCTTAAGCAACTGCGCCCGGGGGGGATCGCATCGGTGATGTTCTATAACCAAACCGGGTTGCTCTTTAAGAACCTCGTGTGCGGTAACCTCACGCATGTTGAGGAAGGTATGCCGCATCGTAAGCGGTTTAAGCTTCAGCCACCTAAAGGCTTGCAACCAGAGAGCGTGTATCGATGGATGCAAGACAGTGACATTATCCTCAAAGGTAAAACAGGCGTACGCACCTTTCACGATTATATGCGTGATACCAATATTGGTGATTTTACCTTTGAGCAGGTCATGGCGTTGGAGCAACAGCTTTGCCGCCAAGAGCCATTTGTGTCTCTGGGGCGATATATCCATGTATGGGGACAGCACAGTGCCCCAAGCAATCAAGATAAAAACAAGGACAACGGATGAGTGATCAGGCTCAGTCTTCCCAGTCGTGGACAGACGACGCTCAGACAGTACCTGAGTTGGTCAGTTGGGTAAAACAAAGTGACTTAGGGTTAAACCTGCCGCCAGAGCGCTTGGCATTCTTGCTGGCAATGGCGGTGATGAGTCAAGAGCGGTTGGAGGACGAACTGAGCGAGCATGAGCTCGTGGATGTCTTTCGACTGGTCAGTGAGCAGTTTGTTAGCGGTGAAGGTGCCACGCTTGGCAATGTCGCTTTTCGCGCCAACAATGCGATCAACGAAATGGTGCAAGCACGGTTGCTAAGCCGGTTTACCAGTGAARTGACCGATGGTGATAGCATTTACCGCCTCACGCCATTGGCGCTAGGTATTGCGGACTATTACGCCCGTCATCGTGAATACTCAACGCTAAAGCTGTCGGTACAACTGTCTATGGTGGCTGACGAAATCGCTAAGGCGCGCCGTGCGGCGGAAGAAGATGGGGATGCGACCTTTTGGCGTCATAACGTCTATGGTGTGTTGAAGTACTCGGTCGCTGAGATTTTTGACCGYATCGATCTYAAYCAGCGSGTGATGGATGAGCAGCAACARCAGGTWAAAGAMGATATTGCTGCGCTCCTCACCCAGGACTGGCAAGCCGCAATCGCTAACTGTGAATACTTGCTCAACGAAACCTCGAGTACTTTGCAAGAGTTACAAGAAACGCTGCAGGCCGCGGGGGATGAGCTTCAGAGTCAGCTGCTTGAGATTCAAGAAGTGGTGCGGGGGCGTGATGATCTTGAGTTCGTCGATCGCATGGTATACAGCTTGCAAATGAAGCTGGATCGTATCGTGAACTGGGGACAGCAAGCGATCGACCTATGGATAGGTTACGACCGCCATGTGCATAAATTTATTCGCACCGCGATTGATATGGATAAAAACCGTGCATTCAGCCAGCGTTTGCGTCAGTCGGTATCGGACTACTTTGACGCGCCATGGTTTTTAACGTATGCCGATGCTGAGCGACTGCGTGATACGCGAGATGAAGCCTTGGTGTTACGTGACGATGAAGTCACCGGAGAGATGCCAGAAGAGGTGGCGTTCGAACAATTAAGTGTGGTTGACGATGGCCTTTCACAGAAAGTGTCACAGATGCTCAACCGCCATCGAGAAACCGGACAAGCGATCGACTTAGGTCGTGTCCTGAAAGATTACTTAGCCGAGCACCCACAAGCTCGCCATTTTGATCTCGCGCGCTTAGTGATTAACCAAGCGGTCCGCATGGGCTACTCCCAATCTGATCTTAACGCGATTCAGCCTGATTGGCAGGCGATTAACGACTTCGGAGCTAAGGTACAAGCGAATGTCATCGATAAATA
Source organism: Salinivibrio siamensis (assembly GCF_001996005.1). GTDB lineage: Bacteria > Pseudomonadota > Gammaproteobacteria > Enterobacterales > Vibrionaceae > Salinivibrio > Salinivibrio siamensis. The sequence continues at coordinate 101,939 of NZ_MUFB01000018.1, forward strand.
CTGAACAGCCAATGCCAGAAGGGCTGGCCAAAGCCATTGCTAACCCTTTGTTCCCGGCGTTGGACAGTGCACTGCGTGCTGGCCGCCATATTGCCAGCGACGATCTGGATAACCACGCCTTGCTGATGGAATTTGAGCAAGAGCTGAATATTTTTTACCAGCGTTATAACGCTGAATTGGTCCGCGCGCCAGAGGGCTTTTTCTATCTTCGTCCTCGCTCAACCAGTTTAATTAGGCGTAGCGTGCTATCTGAACTGGATATGCTGGTTGGCAAAGTCCTTTGTTTTCTGTACTTAAGCCCAGAGCGCTTGGCCCAAGAGGGGATCTTTACCACCCAAGAGCTTTTTGATGAGCTATTAGCGTTGGCTGACGAGAAGAAACTGATGAAGTTGGTCACGCATCGCGCAACAGGCTCAGATCTTGACCGTGAGAAGCTTTTCGACAAAGTGAAAACCTCGCTGCGACGTTTGCGTCGTCTCGGGATGATCTTACCCATCGGTGAGGGAAGTAAATTCCGTGTCAGTGAAGCAACGTTCCGCTTTGGTGCTGATGTACGAAGCGGTGACGATCCACAAGAAGCCCAATTGCGTCTGATTCGTGACGGGGAAGCCGTGGTGCATAGCCAAGCGCACATTCAATCAAGCTTGCTCGATGAGCACTCGGATGAAGACGCAGACAATGCCGATACAGAGACAACAGAGGAGCCGACAGTATGAGCCAGCGCGGTAAGTATCACTCACTCACCATGGTGAACTGGAACGGCTTTTTTGCACGAACCTTTGATATTGATTCCCTCGTCACCACCTTATCAGGCGGGAACGGCGCGGGTAAGTCGACCACCATGGCGGCGTTTATCACCTCGTTGATCCCTGACCAAACCCTGTTGCATTTCCGTAACACCACAGAGGCAGGCAGCTCAAGTGCTTCTCGTGATAAGGGGTTGCACGGTAAATTGCAGCCAGGTGCCTGCTATGCCGCCTTGGATGTCGTGAATTCACGCCAACAGCGGGTGCTGTTTGGTGTGCGTCTTCAACAAGTGGCAGGGCGTGATAAGAAGGTGGATATCAAGCCGTTCGTTTTACAAGGCTTGCCTTCTTCTGTGGCCCCAACCGATGTGTTGGTCGAGACCTTAAATAACGGTCAAGCGCGTGTACGCCAGCTGAACGAAGTAAAAGAGGCGGCGAGCGCCTATGAAACCGCGCACTTTAAAGCCTTTAACTCGGTCACCGACTATCACGCGCAAATGTTTGAATTTGGCGTGCTACCGAAAAAGCTGCGCACCCAGCAAGATAGAGGCAAGTTTTATCGATTAATTGAAGCGTCACTCTACGGCGGCATTTCTAGCGCAATCACCAAGTCGTTGCGCGAGTATTTGTTGCCACAAAATGGTGGTGTGAAAAAAGCCTTCCAAGATATGGAAGTGGCGCTGAAAGAAAACCGTATGACGCTTGAGGCAATTAAGCTGACGCAGCGCGATCGTGACTTGTTTAAGCATTTGATCACGGAAGCGACCCATTATGTGGCCTCGGACTACATGCGTCATGCCAATGAGCGCCGAAGCAAGCTGGAACAAGCGCTGTCGTTGCGGGCGGAGCTGAACGCCGCACAACAGACATTGCAGCAAAAGCAGCAGCATGCGGAAACCATGCGCGCAGAATTAGCCGAGCTGGAAGCCGGGCAAGATCATCTCGAGCAAGATCACCAAGCGGCGGCCGATCATCTGCAGTTGGTGCAATCGGCGATGCGTCAACAAGAAAAAATTGAGCGTTATGAGGAAGATTTGCTCGAGTTGTCGGAGCGACTCGAAGAGCAAATCATGGTGGTGGAAGAGGCCACAGAGCAGCTTGCTGACGCCGAATTGCGCGCGGCGCAGAGTGAAGAGGAAGTGGATAGTCTGAAGACTCAGCTTGCCGACTACCAACAAGCGCTCAATACGCAACAAACGCGCTCCCTGCAGTACCAACAAGCCCTTAATGCCTTGGAGACGGCCCGTCGCCTCACTGACGATGAGACCCTCAGTGCAGACGAGGCCACGACACGCTTACACGCGTTGAAAACGCAAGAGTCAGAACAAACGGATCGGGTTTTGTCCCTCAAACACAAACGCGATCTTGCTTCGGCCACGGCCAATCAGTTTGAACAGGGCTTACGTCTTTTGCACCGTCTTGATCCATCCGTGCACCGTGCTGAGGCTGGCAAGGCCGCCAAGCGTTGGGTTGAACAGGGTAGAGAGCGTCGTTATCTGGCCGATAGCCTGACGCAGCGCCAGTATGAACAGCGCGAATTAAGCCAACGGGCTGAGCAGTATCAGCACGCGAGCCAGTTAGTGTCGGAGTATCAGACGTTAACGGGCGAAACGCTGGCTAACAGTGAAGCGGTCGAGCAAGCCGTGGCGCTGCAGCAAGCGCGACGTGAGGCGCTGCAAGAGGAAAAAGACACCCAAGCCGAGCAACTGCGTGAGCTCGCGCGGACACAGGACGCGGTGGACGCACAAATCCAAGATCTTGAGCTCAAAGCACCGACTTGGTTTGCGGCCAATGACGCCTTGACCAAACTGGAAAGCCAAACTGAAAAAAACTTGGTGGACAGTCAAGCGGTCATGGAGGCGATGCATGCGACGCATGAGGCGGTACGCACGCGCACGCAGCACCAAGATCAGCTGGGCAAACAAAAAGCAGACATTGAACAAGCGATTGAGCAATTGGCGCAGACTGGTGGCAGCGACGATGCACAATTGCAAGGTCTCGCCGATACCCTTGGTGGCACCTTACTCTCTGAAATTTATGATGATATCACTCTAGATGACGCCCCTTACTTCAGCGCACTCTATGGCCCGGCGCGGCATGCCATCGTCGTGCCCGATCTCAAAGGCGTAAAGGATAAGCTCACGGATTTGGACGCTTGCCCTGATGACTTATACATCATTGAGGGGGATGCCGACGCGTTTGATGATAGCGTGTTTGATGCACAAGAGCTGTCGGGTGCCGTGTGTGTACATCTAAACGATCGGCAAATGCGTTATTCTCGCTTCCCAGCCACGCCACTGTTTGGTCGTGCTGCGCGTGAGCACCGCCTTGAGCAGCTACGTGAACAACGGGAGGCCTTGGTTGAAGAGCACGCCAAAGCGTCCTTTGATGTACAAAAGTGGCAACGCTTGTCACACGCATTTAGCCAATTTATTGCCGAGCATCTCACGGTGGCGTTTGAGCCCGATCCTGAGCAGGCGATCGCCGCTTGCCGCGAAAAACGCGCACAGACTCAGCGGGCGATAACCGATGCCAAGCAAGTGTTGGCACAACACGAGGCGGAGGTGGCGCGTTGTCAGCAAGCGCTACAAATCCTCGATAAGCTTCGCTACTGTGCCGAGGCGCTCACAGAGGATAATCTTGAGGCACGCTTGCAAGCGGCTATGGCGCGCGTAGAGACGGCGAAAGAGGCACAAGGCTTTATCCAGCAACATGGAGAAACCTTAGCGGCATTGGAAACCAGCCTGGCAACACTCGACAGTGATCCTGAGCAATTTGATAAGCTGGAGCAAGCCTACCAAGAGGCGGATAACACCTTGCAGGCGACTAAGCAGCAAGTGTTTGCTGTTGCCGATTTAGCGGAGCGTCGTCCGCATTTTGCCTATCAAGATGCGTCAGACATGCTGACGCAAAGCAGTGAGCTTAATGAACAGCTTAAAGCCAAACTGAAAGATGCCGAGCAGGTGCGCCAACGTGAACGCGAATCGCTCAAGCAAATTCAGTCGCAGACGAGTCAATATCACCAGGTGCTTGCCTCACTCAAAAGTGCCCATCAGTCTAAGCAAGAGACGCTGAACGAGTTTAAGCGAGAGCTCGGTGAGTTAGGTGTGCAAGCGGACGAAGACGCTTTAATGCGCGCACAAAGCCGCCGTGATGCCTTGTACGAGCAAATGCATCAGGCCCGGCAGCGTCACAGTGAACTCTCGCGTGGGATTACGTCACTGGACATGGAAACCAAGTCGCTCACCAAGGAATTGCGTAAACTGCTCAAGCAGTACCAAGCGCTTCGTCAGTTTGTGGTCAACGCCAAAGCGGGTTGGTGCAGTGTCCTGCGTATTGCGCGCGACAACGGGGTGGAAAAACAACTGCATCGTCGAGAAATGGCATACATGTCAGCTGACGAGCTTCGCTCTTTGTCGGATAAATCCTTGGGGGCATTGCGCCTTGCGGTCGCTGACAATGAAACCTTGCGTGATGCCTTGCGTGCGTCGGAGGATGTCGGACGGCCTGAGCGTAAAGTCTTATTCTATGTGGCTGTGTATCAGCATTTGCGCGAGCGTATCCGTCACGACATTATTCGCACCGATGATCCGGTCGAAGCGATTGAGGAAATGGAAGTCGAGCTGGCAAGGCTCACTGAAGAGCTCACGCAGCGTGAACAACGTCTGGCGATCAGCTCCGAGTCAGTAGCCAACATTATTCGCAAGACCATTCAGCGCGAGCAAAACCGGATCCGTATGCTCAACCAAGGGCTACAGAGCGTGGGCTTTGGTCAAGTGCAAGGTGTGCGCCTCAATGTGTCTATCCGTGAAACCCATGCACAGTTGCTGATGGGCTTGGCTGAACATGCTGACCAGCACCAAGATTTATTCGGCAATCCAAATCTCACGTTTTCAGAAGCGATGGCCAAGTTGTTCCAACGTTTGAACCCGCATATTGAAATGGGACAACGTGCCCCGCAGACACTGGGCGAAGAGCTATTGGACTACCGTAACTATCTGGACTTGGGCATTGAAGTCAACCGTGGAACGGATGGTTGGCTGAAAGCGGAATCCGGCGCGTTGTCGACCGGTGAAGCGATTGGTACCGGCCAAGCAATCTTGCTGATGGTGATCCAAAGCTGGGAAGAGGAGTCACGCCGACTGCGTGGCAAAGATGTGATCCCATGTCGCTTACTTTTCCTTGATGAGGCGGCCCGTCTGGATGCCAAATCGATCTCGACCTTGTTTGAGTTGTGTCATCGTTTAGATATGCAGCTGTTGATTGCGGCACCAGAAAACATCAGCCCAGAGCAAGGCACGACGTATAAACTGGTCCGTAAAATCTTCAATGACCGCGAGCACGTTCATGTTGTGGGCTTGCGCGGGTTTGGTGAAGAGAAGCGTCGGGAGCTAGAGCGTGAGCCGGTGATGGAATAATCGTCAGACAAGGCGAAAACGAAGGGGTCGACCTTGAGGCCGACCCCTTTGGGTTTTAGTCGGTTTTAAAGTGACTGATCCGCGCTTCCAGGGTACGGGCATGTTCACGTAAGTGATTGACGGTTTGTTCAGTGTTGCGCGTACGCTCTGAAACATGGTCGGCCGATTGTGCCATCGTGTTGACATTTTGGCTGATTTCATCGGTCACCTGCGTTTGCTGGTTGGCTGCGGTGGCAATTTGCATGTTCATCTCGTTGATTTGCTCAATCATGGTTTTGATTTGCCCCAGCTTGTCGTTGTTTTCGTGACAATGCTCAACGCTTTGGGTCACCGCGTCATTGGCTTGGCTCATCCCATCGGCGGCACCGCGCGTCTCCTGTTGCAAGGCATCGACTTTGGCACGAATTTCCTCCGTAGAGGATTGGGTTCGTGTTGCCAAAGAACGCACTTCGTCAGCGACCACAGCAAACCCGCGTCCTTGTTCACCAGCACGGGCCGCCTCAATCGCCGCATTGAGGGCTAACAAATTGGTTTGCTCGGCAATTTCTTGAATCACATCCAACACCGACCCAATGGACTCACTCTCGTGTGATAGCTTCTCCATCGAGCGGGTGGCTTTGTCCATATGATCTTTGAGTGTTTGCATTTGGCTGACCAAGGCTTCGCCTTTTTGGCTGCCTTCATTGGCGGTTTGGGTAATCGTATCAGACGCTTCAGAGGCATTGCTCGCATGCTCTGATACTTCGCTGATGGAGGCGGCCATCTGTGTGGCAGCGGTAGCGACTTGGTTCGAGCTTTTGGCTTGCTCATCCACTTGCCCACGCACAGCCACTACGTCATCACTGATATCGTTGGCTGATGACAACAAGGTTTTTGACGCGTCGTGTGTTTTTTGAATCACGTCTCGGAAGCTTTGGAACATTTCATTGAGGCTGTCAGCCAACGTAGAGAGCTCATCTTTACTGGTATGGTGCAACGTGATCGTCAAATCTTTACTGTCTGCCACCTGTTTGATACTGGTGGCGAGTTTTAAGATAGGCGCGCCAATGCTTTTACCCAACCAATACGCTACTAGTGCGGCGAGACTGCCTAGCAGCACTGCCGTAAACGCGGTCACAACGCCGATGTCTGTGCGTAATTTGGTAATGGCTGTAAAGACTTCATCGGTGTCTTGCTGACTGATCACCGCCCATGTCACCCCGTAGACGTCAATGGGCGAATAAGAAGCCAGTACCTCAGTATTACGATAGCTCGTTTGCGTGACAAACCCTTGCTCTCCCCGTAGCGCTCTTTTTACCGCAGGGTTATCGAGGGGTTGGTTACCAGCGGCGGAGTTTTGATAATCAATACGGTGAATGGTATCGGCATTGAGCCCTTGGCTTTCTAGTGCACTGAGGTAGGCGTCTTTATCGTCACTCAACAGACGTGGCTGCGTGCGTAATAGGTTATCGGGACCAACTAATAATATTTCACCGCTGGTGCCCATCCCTGACTCTGCCCATTGACCATTATTACTAATGAGCTCACTGATACGATCGATCGGCATTTGAAATATCAACGCCCCGATCTGCTGACCATTTTTATAAACTGGACTCGAGATAAATGAAGCTGGACTGTCGTAGGAGGGATAGTAAGGGCGAAAGTCTATAAAGCCCAGCTCACCCTGAGGCGCTTTGCGCACTGCTTTATAGGCATCAGCCAAGCCACTGGTTGAATACGGGCCGGTTAATAGGTTGGTCGCGTAATCCAGCTCTTTGTAAACGCTGTAGACAATATTGCCCTGATTATCGACCAGGAAAATGTCGTAGTAGCCGAAGGTTTTTAAGTAATGCTGAAAGTTGGGATGAAAGACGCTGTGGATCTCACTGTAGACACTGCCGTCGTTGGCTTTTGCCATGGCATCTTTACTTCCTAATGGATGGGGGTTGTCGCTGATATACGCGTGTTGCAACCGTTTCGCGACATCAGGTAACTGATTATACCTACCCATTACGTCGGTACGTTTATCGTTTATCTCTTGGTAGGTCGCGGCAAACTGATTGCGATAATAACTGGCCAGTTGGCTCTCTTGGCTAGGGGAGTTGGCAGTGTCTGCGGCGATGGTTTTAAACGCTTGTGCCAATTGTGCCAGTGCATCTTCTGTCATGGTGGAGTCTGACAGCGTATTAATTTGATCACCAATGAACTTGAAGTAATTACTTATTTCCGACTTTTTCGACGCTTTCACCGCCGTTAGTTGCGATTTTACTTTCTTATCAAGTGCTTGTGATGATAAGCCGATGGTTCTAAACGCTAAGATAGCCGCAATAGTTAAAACACAGGTTAATGATGCCGCAACGATTGCGAGCGTGATCTTATTGCTGATTCTCATCGTGACACTCCTTCCTACCTCACGTTTTTGAATCTAGTCATGGCAGGTAAAAAGTGCGTAGAAAAAGACGTAAAATTTGAACAAATAGTGTACGCGTGTCTAGCTAACCAGTCGTAATGGGCGCTTTCTAGACAAAAGAGAAAAGCAGGGAGGTCTGATGACCTCCCTGATTGGGGTGAGTATTTACTCGGTTTTAAAATGGCCGATAGTGTCAGCGAGGCGCGATGATCGCTGGCTTAAGCCTATGACGGTTTCTGCAGTGTCATGCGTACGCTGTGAAACGGTCTCAGCTGATTGCGCAATGTCTGTGATGCTTTCGCTGATTTCTGTTGTCACCTGCGTTTGCTGCTGTGTGGCATTGGCGATGTGTGAGGTCATCTGATTAATTTCGGTAACCATGTTGGCAATATCAACCAGTGCAGCGTTATTTTGTTGGCAATAATCCACACAGGCCTCGACAGTTTGGCTGGTAGTATCCATATCTGCCACCGCTGACTGCGTTTCTTGGCGCAATGCGGCAATTTTGTCGCGAATACTCTCCGTAGAGTCCTGGGTACGAGAAGCCAGGGTACGCACTTCTTCGGCGACGACGCTGAACCCTCGGCCTTGCTCGCCCGCGCGCGCCGCTTCAATCGCCGCATTCAGTGCCAACAAGTTGGTTTGCTCGGCAATGGCTTGAATCACATCCAGTACGGTACCGATTTCTTCGCTCTGTTGTGATAAACGCCCCATGGTCGCCGTCGCAGCGTCCATGCTCGATGACAATGTGCGGATTTGCGCAACCAGATCGTCCCCGATTTGTGAGCCAGTGTTGACGGCTTGGGTGATGTCATCAGATGCGTTGGAGGCTTGGTCTGCATATTGGGCAACATCAGTGACGGAAGTGGCCATTTCTGTCGCTGCCGAGGCAACTTGATGGGTATGCTTGACTTGGTCGGCGACCCTATCGCGCATAGTGACCACGTCTTGATTAATGTCGTTAGAGGCTTGGCCGAGTAACCCAGAAGCTTGGTGCGCCTCTTGAATCACCTGTTGGAAACTGGCGAACATGTCATTGAGCGAGCGGCCGAGCAGTGCCATTTCATCTTTACCGCTATCAGGTAAGCGTTGGGTTAAATCTTTATTTTCTGCAATGGTTTTGATCCGTGTAGTGACCGCAATCATTGGTTTGGCAATATTGCCACCGAGAATATAGGCAATTACGATCGCCACGCCAACAAGTACCAACGAGGTAATAACCGTCGCTTTTAAAATAGTGTCTTGCATGGCAGCGACTTGTGATAGCGCCTCTTGCTGACTGATTTGATTGACCAGCGCCCAGCGCTTGCCGAAGACATCAATCGGTGAGTAAGCGGTATAGACGGTTTGGTTGCGATAACTCTGTTCTTTGCCAGTGCCCGTTTCGCCGGCCAGTGCTTGCGCAATGCTTTGGGATGCCATCGGCATTTGGCCCGCTGCGGTATCGGTGAACTCAATGCGGCGAATCAAGTCGGGTTTGACGCCATTGGTGCGCAACAAGTGTAAATACTCAGATTTGTCCTCTTGTAAAGCGCGCGCTTCGGTGCGGAGGACTTTATCAGGCCCCACCATAAACATTTCGCCGCTTTGTCCAAAGCCTGCGGATTGCCATTGGCCTTGACCGCTGATCACGCCACTTAAACGCTGAATCGGCAATTTAAAGATAAGTACACCCTGCGTTTCGCCGTTTTCGACGATAGGGGTGGCGATAAATGAGGCCGGTTCATCGTAGCTGGGAAAGTAAGGGCGATAATCCACAAAACTGATGGTGCCGGCTTTTGCATCAATCGCCTCTAAGAAGGCGTCACCCATGCCGCTGGTAGCGTAGGGGCCAGCAAATAAGCTGGTTCCAAAGTCAATCTCTTTGGCCACTGAATAGACGATACGGCCATTGGCATCGGCTAACACGATGTCTTGGTAGCCAAACGTTTCGGCAAAGCGATGGTAGTTGGGGTGATATTGAGTGTGCACCTTGTCATACGTGGAGCCATCATTGGTGGTCACCAACTTGTCTTTCTCGCCCAAAGGATGGGGGCTGCCGCTGATATAAAATTGCTGCAGTGTCCGCGTGGCAGGGGCAAGCGCTGCGAGGTTGGAGCGTGCATTGGCGTTGGTATCATTGCGCGCTTTGTAAACATCGCCGAAGGTGTCGGTGTAGTAGTCTTGCAGCGCGCGCCGGGCCGCTCTATCGGTGCGGACTTCCCGACTGTAGCGTCGATAAGCTTGGCTAAAAGACGTCACCGCGTTTTCGGTCATGGTGGAGTCGGCCATTGAGGTTAATTGCTGGCCGATAAATGAAAAATAACTGGTTAATTCAGAGTGCTTGGCTTCGCGTACGGCTTTAAGCTGGCTAATCGCCTGCTCTCGCAYTTCATCGCCAAACAGTGTGGTGGTTCGGTTTGCCAACACCGCGGCGGTGGCGACAATACAAATAACACAGGCGGAGATGATCGCCGCAGAAACCTTGGTGCGAACTTTCATACTACTAAACTCCTGAAACGTCGTTATGACGGCATCAAATCAAGGCACCTTACTGGCGTAAAGTGGAGGTGGGGGCTTATTCGATAGGGAAATAACATGCTCAAACCGTTAGGTCGCACTCTAGCATTGCCACACTGTGGTATTGGCCAAATTTTTCACCGACATCATTTAGCTGTCCAACTTGTTGGAAGCCAAAGCGACGATGCAATGCCAATGACGCTGGGTTGGGTAGCGTGACGAGAGAATAGGCGCGGCGCAGGGCCTTATCGCGCATTCCGTCAAGCAAGGTTTGCATTAATGCCGAGCCAACCCCACGGCCACCGGCATCGGGGGCCGCATAAATGGTGATTTCTGAGGCGATGTGGAAAGCCTGCTTGGGATTGAAAGGCGTATTGTAAGCAAAGCCAAGGATTTGTTGGTCTTGCTCTGCCACCCAGGCTTGATAGCAGGAGGACGGATCAAACTGAGCGAACCATTGTTCACGTTCAGCTAATTGCCATGGGCACAAGTCAAACGTAATAGCAGTGTGTGTAATGTAATAATTATAAATCGTATTGATCGCGTCACAATCACGCAATTCCATGCGTCGAATAAGCATTTTCGCTTCCTTTTCGCTTTTTTTGCGCGACATAAGATAACGAAGTTCACCGCATTCGCCAAGTGTTGGTGATAAATTAAACACTTGTCGTGCATTTAACACCCAAACAGTGCTGTCCTTTGCGCGAAAACAAACGAACGCACTGTTAGGCTAACAAAATGCTCGATAAGGCATTGAGGGTGGCGGGAGATAGGATTAGCATGATAGCTCCACTTCTCGGCATAAAGGATCCGTTTTGTCAGAGTTTAAAGCGACATCTATTTCTCCGGTCGGTCCGTTTTTCTCGCCCATGGTGCAAGGTTACTGGCGACTGGATGATTGGCAAATGACACCGCAGCAGCGTTTAAGCTTTCTTAAGGCGCATATCGATTTGGGGGTGACGACGGTCGACCATGCGGATATTTATGGTGACTACCGCTGTGAAACACTGTTTGGCCAAGCGCTGAAGCTTGATCCCAGCGTGAGGGACGATATCCAAGTGGTGTCGAAGTGCGATATCAAGTTGGTCAGTGAAGCGGCTCCAAACCGCAAAATCAACCATTACGATACCAGTTACCGGCATATTTTGGAGTCGGTAGATAACTCATTGTCTCGTTTGGGCGTGGAAAAACTGGATGTGTTACTGATCCACCGTCCTGACGCGTTGATGGATGCGGATGAAGTGGCTGAAGCATTCACCACGTTGCGTCATCATGGCAAGGTGGCTCACTTTGGCGTGTCTAACTTTACGCCTGCACAGTTCGACCTGCTTCAGTCTCGTTGGGACGAATCCTTGGTCACCAACCAAGTTGAAATCAACCCGCTACGGTTTGATGTGGTCCATGATGGGACCCTGGATCAGTTGCAACGGTTGCGTATTAAACCGATGGCGTGGTCTTGTCTTGCAGGCGGTGAGATGTTTAACGGCGAGTCTGAGCAGGCTGTGCGGGTACGTGATACCTTGCATGCTATTGGCGAAGAGCTCGGTGGCGCGACGATCGATCAGGTGATTTATGCCTGGGTGATGCGTCATCCGTCTCAACCTTTGCCGATTATTGGCTCGGGGAATATTGAACGTGTCAAAGCCGCCAAAGCAGCTTACGACCTTGAACTCACGCGTGAGCAATGGTATCGGATATGGGTGGCGTCAAAAGGACACAATGTACCTTAAATAACAGCGTGTAACCGACTGACTCTCAATCCATAAGGCGGCTATTAGCCGTCTTTTTTTGTTGATTGTCTGGTGACGGAGTCGGGGCAATATGGCGCATTGATAAGGGATGAGTGGAAAGCGTTATACGATATACACGATAAATGGTGCGACTGGGTGTCGCGTGCAGAGCCAATGAATGACTGATGGCGACAAAAAGCGAACGTCCTTTGCTTTTAATACGCCACTTGATTTTACTGCGCCATAGTTGGCAGGTGGACCGGTGGAGACATCCTGTTTACCCGCCGGAGACCCTTATTTTTTTGCTTGGAATTGCGAATTGTGTGAGGTGAGGGCAGACACTTCTAACATCGGTGCTGCATCAATATCATCGGCGTTCATCATCGAAGAGATACGTTGTACCGATGACAGCAATAACGATTGCTCCCACTCATCTAAACTTTGGAAGCGTGAAATAAAGTTTTCTTGTAGGGGTTTGGGGGCTTGTTCTAACGCCGCTTCCCCTTGCTCGGTCAAGTGGGCATGCACTTTACGTTTATCAAGCTCGCTGCGAACACGCAAAATTAATCCGCGCTTTTCAAGACGATCAAGAATGGTCGTTGCCGTTGCCTGACTCATGTTGGTATGGGTCGAGAGCTTACGAATGGTCACTTGGCCCAGCTCTTTAATCGCACGCATTAGGACAAGTTGGGGGCCAGTGATCCCGGATACTTTGTTAAGTYTTCGTGAATGCAGGTCTATTGCGCGGATGATTTGCCGCAGCGCAACCAGTACTTCTTCGTGTTTTTCCATTTGCTCACCTCCACCAGAAAAAATCGCCAACGAAACTTACAATACCCGCGGTTGGAGTGCAAAGGCATCGAGAGAAAAATCGACTTTTTATGGTTTTTTTCACTATCAAATAATCAATGTGCTTTCAGTCTATTATAAC